>JAXIOV010000212.1:0-29344 GCA_045403245.1 Pyrinomonadaceae bacterium
GTGGACGAGCCTAATTTTCAGTCGGAACGAAAAGTGGTCCAGGAAGAGTTTCGATAGGGCTTATCTTTGTCCTTTTCCGCTCGTTTCATCGCTTCTTGAAACTTCTCTTCCAAGATGCGATCGCGGTCCTTCATCGATCTCAACTCTTGTGCGAAAATTTGTTCACGCACCTGTTTCTGCTTATCCAGGCCCTTCACCATTTCATCGAATGAAGCCAGGGGCTTGCTTTTCTCTTCGTGGGAAATCAGGGCGCCAGTTTGTGCATCGACAGTCAGAGTCGCTTCGCAACAAGGACAGATAATCGTAAACCGTGTAGTGTCTGCCATGGACAACCTCGAAACCAATTGGGTTCAGAAATGATTCGCGACAATATTATACCATCCATAAGTGGTAGTCAGCAGACCATTCGGCCAAACCAGAGTCGTTCCAGGCGTTCATTATGCCGCCCGCTAACGCGGGCTGGGTGGCGAGCAATCTTCTGGTTTGGCGCCTTTTCAGATCCGCGTTCATTCGCGTTAATCCGCGGCTGAACTTCCGTTCTCTCCCGCAAACCCAGATTAACCCGCTACCCAGTCAACGCTCATATTGACTTTCACCTGGAATTCCACTAGAAGCAGTGTCCGGCAAAAGCAGTTGACGATCCCCCAGCCGCTCCAGATTTATCAACCTTCGCATCGCTTTTTGCGCTAATATTTGTAAGACGTGTTTTCCGAGAACTGGTATGAGTGTCAGGGAACGCATTCGATGAATCCCAAAAGTCCTGGCTCTCGTCTTTCAGGAGGCCGAACCCGTGACTGACTCTTCTATGTGGGTCATTATCGCCGTTGTTCTGGTGATTCTCTTTTTCATCGTTGTAATCATTGGCGTAGGGCTCACGATCTTTTTCATAGCCCGAAAACGAAGTAAGGCTCGCACGCCGGCCGCCGCTGCCTTTTCAGCGGAGCCTGGTTATGCTCCGCAGCGGCTGCCGCAACCGGAAGCCCAGCCGATTTCACCGTCCATGGAAGTGGCTCCACCCGCAGTCGAATCTCCGCTTCCATCGCCGGAGCCCGCCTCTGAAGGGCCAGTGACCTATGATTCAGGCACGGCAGATTTCGATCCGTCGCGCACGGTGGCTATTACGCGTGAGAACACGGTCACGATCAGCTACGGGACAATAAAATTCGTATCGGGTGTTTTGGCCGGGCAGGAGTTTAAGGTGGTTCCCGAAGGCGAGTACATCGGCCGCGAAACGAGTCTTGCGCAAATAATTGTTTCCGATCCGAGAATCTCCAAACGACATCTCTGGATCGGCGTTCGTGAAGGAGTGGTCAGGATTGAGGATCAGAATTCGCGCAACGGAACGTTCCTAAACGACCCGAGATCCGAGCGCATCACTGAAGTAACACTCACGCCTGGCGATACCGTCATCCTGGGTGAGTCAGACGTGGCGCGGTTCGAGTACCAGGCCTAATTGAAAACGTTCACCAGCTCCAAGAATCAGAGGCCCTTGCACATGTCCGGCGCCCATGGCGTTTGCAGCGCTCGGTTATACGTCGACTTGATTTCACCAAAGCTCCAACCCTGACGCTGCCAAATTGAGCCATCAGAATATTCCACCCGGTTAACCACAACCTTTTCCTGTAATGCGTTGGCCGTTTTCTTCTTCAAACTCTCCACACTGATTACTTCGCTCGGGCTTGCCAAACTAAAGCCAAGCAATTCCTTGTCTTTCTCAGGCCTCATACTGACGCCGCAAAGAAACTGGTGACGCCGAAGACTGGTTGGTTCTGCCGGATCCTGGAACTGGTACTCCCAAAACAGCACTTCGATCGTTTTGGCTCCGGCGTTTTTCACTTTGGTTCGATAGATAAAACCGTCTACAGGCTTGGGCGCGCGTGACTCCTGGACGCTTCTTTCCAGAGCGGCCGCGCGACCGTCAACGGTGTCGAGGTTTGGATCTCGCTCGCCGGGCGACGTATTTGCCCGCCGGTTTCGCTCGAAGTTCTTGTTAAGGAATGTCATCGCCGGGGCGGGGCCCTGGGTGGTGGTGGTGGCCTGCTCGAGGGTCAGTTTCGTCTTGGACCACTTAAAACTAACGACGGCCACCGGGGAGTCGGGATCAGTCGTAAGGGGATTCTGTCCTGCAGAAACTACCAGCCCGAGAAGCAACAACAACAAAAGGGTTCTCATGACTTGTCTCCTTGACCATGAATGCGGGCCTTTACCGCCTGTCGAAAGCAGATTTGTGGCCGTGGGGAGTTGGTAAGTTACTAACGACCTGGACTTTTTCGGCTCTCAGCGCGGGGAGAAACTGGAGCAGGCGACGGGACTCAAACCCGGGTATCAAAAGTATGCTCCTGATTCAGGGTGTATTACAACCAATAAAAGCTGAGTCCAGTTGCGTCGGCCATGAGGTGGTGTGGGTCAGTTTCGGGCGTTAGAGATCGTTTCAGGACCGAGCGCGGTAGCCCCGGATGGGAAATCACGACCCTGGTATCCGGCGCGAACCGCGCTCGATTCGGTCACGAATACGGCCCGAAATCCCTCCCCCTCCCTGGTCTGCTGCGCTCAAGTATTCCTCAAGTATTCCTCAACCCGCTTCCGTAGTCTCTAGACCGTGCTAAACGGCCAGATCCGCATTCCCAAACTGTTGCTCACTGAGGCGGCTTCCCAGCCCGTCTCCAGGAGCAATTGTTCACCAACTTTCATTAACAGAGGAGAGATCATGCATCGCTTGAAAAGTTTGTGTTGTGAGGTTTCCATTCTCACTTCGAAATTGTCGCTGAGGACATTGTTGGTTATATCTGTCTGTTTGCTGGCGGTCACGTCCACGCAGATAATTCAGCGAGTCTCCTCCAGTTCCAGCCCATCACGGTTGGCCGTTTCCGAGGCGCAGAGGGAGCTGATCCCAGACAGTCAACTTAAAGCACACCGCACTTCGATGGGAAATAGAGGTGGTGGGCCACGCGATAATTTCTCGATCAACTCGTCGCCCGTGCAGACGCCATCCGGTAGCACACTTTCACCGGAGAATAAATCGATCACTTACATCGGCGGACCATTCCTCATCCCCACGAATTCGACTGACAGCGCCGCCGGCCCGGTTGACTGTGATGAGATTAATCCTTGTGAAGATTTTGCTTTGACTGTTGACATTCCGCAGGATTACAAAGACAGCCACGCCGAGGATGTGATTCGAGTTGAAGTGTCCTGGACCGATTCCAGCGGTGGTCAGGATCTCGATATTTTCCTGGTGGATAACCCCGATGACCGCACCTATCCGGCACATGCGGCAAACGGTGGTGGAAACCCGGAGATCTTCACAGTTCCGTTAAGCAACATTCCGGCCGGGACCAGCAATTATTTTGTTCGCGTCGTTCCCTTCATCAGTACCGGCCAGGGCTACACCGGAAAAGTTTCGCTCGTCTCTCCTCCCGAACCAACGCCAACTCCTACTCCTTTCACCGGCATAGCGCCCCGGTATTACAACTATTCGCCTGGTCCAGGAGTCGGAGAAAACGCCGGCGAGCCGACCGTCGGATTTAATCTCACTTCACGCAAAGGAATGTTCATCTCCGGCTTGCAGACACTGCGATTTACTCTGCCGGAAGACATTGCTCCGGCCGGCTCCGTCGCGGGAGCCTGCGACGCCCAGTGGGAAGACGTCTCGTATGTCCTTACCAGCAAGAAGTCTCTTGATCCCATCTTATTTACCGACCAGAGAACTGGACGCACGTTTGTCTCGCAACTGAATAGCGTCGTGCCTCCGGCATCTCCGGTTCTGATCGGCCTCAACAGTTTGATGGCGTTTACCGACGATGATGGCGCGACGTGGACGCCTGCGCAGATCAATCCTCCTGACGGTAGTTACGATCACCAGAGTGTCGGTGCCGGGCCTTATCCAGCATCGTTGCCGCTATCCAACGACATCAACAAGGGCAGTGCCGTTTACTACTGTTCACAGATTGGCGTTAACGCTCTTTGCTCTCGCAGCGATACGGGCGGCTTAACCTTCAATCGTTCAGTGCCCATTTTCGGTTTAACTGATGGTTGTGGCGGTATTCACGGTCATCCGAAAGTTGCAGCCGACGGGACCGTCTATGTTCCAGTGCGCGGCTGTAACAATGTTCAGGCGGTTTCGGTTTCAGAGGATGCAGGGACGACATGGAAGGTGCGAAAAGTTCAGGGAGAAGGATTCGCTGCTAAAGCACCTCCGGGAATCCTCGACCCAACTCTGGGAATTGCGTCTGATGGCACCCTGTATTTTGCCTACATCAGCGGCGAGACGGATGGCGGTCATGCGCGGGTCGCGGTCAGCCACGACAAAGGCCTCACCTGGATCAATGATCGCGACATCGGTGCAGCACAGGGCATTCACAATGCGGTGTTCGCTACCGCCATCGCCGGCGATCCGGACCGTGCGGCAGTGGCTTTCCTTGGTTCAACCGCGTCAGGCGATCATCAGTCGGCCGACTTTAGAGGTACGTGGTATGTCTTTGTGGCTCACACTTACGATGGTGGGCAAACCTGGGTGACCGTCAACGCTACTCCCGGCAACCCGGTTCAACGCGAAGCAGGAATCTGGAATCAGGGCGGGAGTAATCCGCTTCGCAATCTGTTGGACTTCAACGGGATCACCATGGACAACAGGGGTCGCGTGATCTATTCCTATGCCGATGGTTGCATTGGAGATTGCGAATCCGGCCCGCCAAATTCGTTCAGCGCGAAATCAGCCATCGCTCGCCAATCGGGTGGTAAGGGACTGTTCGCGCAATTCGATCCGCCTGAGCCGGTGGCTCCACAACGTCCATGTCTAAGCGGGAGACGCGACGACATGGCCTCGTTCCTCCAGTGGCGTGTGCCCGACAATGGCGGTTCTGCCATCACCGCGTACAAGATCTATCGCGGCACTACGGCGAACAATATGGTCCAAATCGGACAAACCGAGGGCGGCAAGACTTCGTTCAGTGACCGCAGCGCAGATTCCTCGGTCGCCAGTTACTCATACAAGATCTCGGCCATGAACGCGCAGGGTGAGGGTCAGCCGAGCAATTTGGTGGCCTTAGTCGCTGGCCCACGTGTGGAGCCAACGGGCGCCTGCATGCTGCCCGGTGTTCAGGTTCTGGTCGATCCCACGGGTGATGCGAGCGACACGCAAGCAGCACATGACCTCACTTCAGTTTCACTTTCGGAACCGCAAGCATTGGCCGGCAAGATCGTTTTCACTCTGAAAGTAGCCAATCTTTCTACTGTGCCACCGGGATGGCGCTGGGCAATACGCTTCGGCGCGCCGCAAGCGCCACCTGACAACGCGATAGTTGGACCGCAGGAGGACTGGTTCGTTTCCATGATCACTTCTGATGGTGCGGCTCCAACGTTTACTTATGGAACCACCGGGGTTTTCCAGGACGCAACCAGGGTCTTTTCGACAATCGGCAATCTGGATCCCGCCAGTAACGTCACGCCAGACGGCACCATCACCCTGGTTCTGCCAAAATCAGCAATCGGTAACCCTCAGCCGGGACAGGCCATCACCAGCATTTTCGGCAGCGTGAGGGCAAGCGTGCCTTCTGCACTTCCCGGAACAGGTGGTACGAACGAGACGATCCCGGATAGCACGGGTACCGGCAGTTATGCGTTGCGTTCGGCAAATCTTTGCCTGCCGAACACCGCGCCTCTGGCGATGCTTACCGCCGACCGGAGCGAGGGCGTAGTGCCGCTAACGGTAAATTTCGACGCGAGCGCTTCATCTGACGCGGACGCCATCGACACGATTGCCAGTTACACTTTCAATTTTGGCGATGGAAACGATGATGTGACTCAAAACACGCCGACTATCACCCACGCTTTCACAGATAAAGGCGAGTATATGGTCAGGCTGGTGGTCACGGACTCACGCGGTAAAGTGAGTTCAAACACCGCTCAGTTCAAAGTTGATGTCGAAGGATCTGAGCCGACACCAACTCCAACTCCCGAGTTAATCGAGGACAACGATTCACGGATTGCCTACTCGGGAGGTTGGCACCTCGTAAACAATTCGGGTGCCAGCGCCGGACACTTCCGCTATCACACTGGCAACAGTCCGTCTCATTTCGCGAGTCTCGACTTCGGGGTGCCGGCAGGCAACACGGGTTCGATTGGTTACTCATTTGCGAAAAGTCCGAAAGGAGGCACTGCTGACGTTTATGTTGATGGCGTGTTGAGACAATCCGTTAACTTTGCGGGCAGCGCCGGTTCCACACAGGCTCCTGAGTTTAAACCCGAGTACAAGGTGCAGATCGATGGGCTGTCAGCCGGTGCTCATAAGTTGGAGATCAAGAACATGAGCGGGGTGGTCTATCTGGATCGCTTCTCTCTGGAAAACTCCAGCTCGAGTGCGCAACCAACGACCGGGCCGGGGAGTACGACTAACCAGTCGGGTAATGCGTCGGCTGGACAAACTTCAAGCAGCAACTATCAACCTCCGGCAGGTTCGAGTGAGGTTTCGGTCACCGGGGAGTCGAGTCTGAGCGTGCCGTTTAAGTTGGTGCTGGTGAATCCGTCGGGACTGACGTTGCAAACAGTGGACTCCGTCGCGGGCATCGCTACGATCAGCCGGCCGGTCACGCCTGGAGGTGTCTACGTGATCAAGGTGGTGAATCTCAGTCTCGGCCCGTTGCAGTTCACAACTACAACCACGCCAACGGTGCAACGGTAATTTGTCCCATTCCAGGATGCGGTGTCGCTAAAACATCGCATCCTGGATCTCAATTGAACGATAGTCCTGCAACTTTGAGACATTCGCTGAAAACGAGTCGGACGAGAGAACGCTGAAAGACATCGAAAAACTAAGAAGCGAATAGTGAAATACCCCATTCCAGAGCAAACAAATCCCAAGACCGGTGCTTATCGAGTACTCCACGCGCCAGGGATATGCTCTTGACTGGACACTGAATGTTTATGAAGGGGCTGGGCAAAAGGGATTTTCAGAAACAGCAGATCCACACGCCCTAATAATCATTGAAAATACTAGTCGATTCGAGGAATGGGCACGGCGGCACAATCGATAAGCAGCGATGCTGAGAAGTAACTATGACCTGGGGGTTAAGAATTGGAGCAGGCGACGGAACTCGAACCCACCTTTGAAAGCGCGCATAGTGGAGCACGTAGCCAACCATTAACACTTGCTATGAGTTGGAGCATCAGGGAGTGAATTATATGCGCTTGAATCGGTGAGTTCCTTTTATCCTCCTCACGATTTCTACCCAACTTATTGCAGGCCATCAAAGTTTGCTGGCCCTGTTGACACAGTTTTCCGTGCGGTATAGTCTCGCCGTGTTTAGGTAATAGCAGTTTGACGATCCTCGCCGCCTCAGTTCGATAATCTCCGGATCCTAGTCCAGATAAAGTCGACAAACTGCTGCCCCCGCTTACCCTTCGATTTGAAAATAGGCACCCCGACACGCATGCTGAATGCGCCCTGATTGAAGTCTTACTAATCCGACAGCCCAGCCGGCCTCGTTAGTTGGCAGGGCTCACAAAACAAAGGAGGAGATCATGATCTCACGGAAGATTTTCTCAGTGGTCTTGGGGACTTCGCTGGCCTTATTGTGGTCGGCATCTGTGTTCGCGCAACTCGGTACCGCAGGCGTTAGTGGGCTCGTAACAGATACCAATGGCGCCGCTGTCCCCAATGCCCGAGTGGTGGTAAAGAATAAAGCCACCGGACAAACACGCGAGACTACGGCGAGCGGAGAAGGCATCTACACTTTTCAAAACCTTCCGCCCGCCACTTATGAGATCAGAGTTGAAGCAACCAACTTTGCTCCGGCCGTGGTTGAAACTGTAACGCTTAACGTTGGTGAGGTTCCGGCGATCAACGTTTCGCTCAGTCCTGCCGGTGCTCAGGCGACCGTTGTGGTTTCCGCTACCGATGTTCTTAATGTGGACACTAATACGTCGCAAGTTGCCGGCGTAATAAATGAGCGCACTCTGACCAGCCTGCCGCTCAATGGTCGCAACTTTCTCGACCTCGCCTTTCTAATCCCCGGCAACGCGCCGGCGCCCAATTATGACCCGACCAAGACCACGACCATCGAAGTTTCTTCGGCCGGGCAACTGGGAAGAGGCGGCAACATCGCAGTCGATGGCGCTGACAATAATGACGACGTTGTTGGCGGCACGCTGCAAAACTTTCCGCAGGACGGCATCGGGGAGTTTCAGATCGCCACCAATCGGTTCACTGCCGAGATTGGCCGCTCAGCTTCGTCCGCGATCAATATCGTAACCAAAGGCGGAACGAATGACGTTCATGGGTCGGGCGCATTCTTTTTCCGCAACAGCAGACTGTCATCCGTGCTGCCCACTCTTGACCGGAACCTGGTAAGCACTCAGGGCAGACCGCCGTTCGATCGCGAGCAGTATGCTGCGTCAATCGGCGGCCCAATCAAGCGGGACCGCGCTTGGTTTTTTAGCGCGTTTGAATACCGCAACCAGGACGGCGTGGTAATTACAGGTGTGCGCGACCTGACCGCCCAGCGCGTGGTCACCAGCTTTTCGCCGGCGGCGCTGAACGATTTGCTGTTCACAACCCGCGGTGATTGGCAAACCGGCAAGAATGACCGAATGGCGTTTCGTTATTCATTGCAACGCGAAGACGACGTGGACCGTGGCAGCCTTAGGCGACCTATCGGCACGGCGGACAACCGGCAACACTCCTTCAACAAGTATCATTCGTTTGTCTACAACTGGACGCACAGTTTCTCACCCGCCGTACTCAACGACTTCATCTTTCAGGAAAACAAATTTCTCAACCGCATTCCAGCGTTTGTAGAGAATGAGAATGAGATCCGATTCCCTTCTGTCCAGGACGGCGGTAACTTTCGCGTTCCGCAGCAGACGCCGCAAAACCGGGTGCAGTTCCGCGACAACCTGAGTTGGACGAGAGGCGCTCACGCGCTGAAGTTCGGCGGCGAGTTTCAGCGGATAGACGCGGGTGCGCTCTTCGACTTGTTTGGTTCTGGGACAATCGAAACGACGGAGGATTTCGCGACGCGCGATCGCAACGGCGATGGCCAAGTCAACGACCTCGACATCGTGATTGCGGATACGATTCGCTCCGCTGCGCCGGTGCGCCCGCCAACGGTGGATGATTTGGACAACTATTATTTCGCCTTCTATGCACAGGATGACTGGAAGGTGAGGCCAAACTTCACGCTCAACCTCGGATTGCGATGGGAGGTGGATACAGACGCGAAAAACCTGAAGCACTTCAATGAGATTAATCCCATCCTGATTCCCTTCGTCGGGAGTTCACGGAGCCGTGAGTACAACAACTTCGCTCCGCGCATCGGCTTTAACTGGGATCCCTGGCGCAATGGCCGCACCTCAATTCATGGCGGCTACGGCATCTACTATGACCGCATCGTCCTCGAAGTGCCTCTATTGGAAAGATTGTTGGACGGCCGCAAGCTCGGCATCGAAGTGCGCCTCGGTTCAGAGCTGGATGCAGCTGGTAACTTTGTGCCTGGAACCCCAACGCTTGCAAATCCGTTCACGGGCACGCCTATTTCAGGCGTTGGGATAGGTATCAACATTCTGGACAAAAACCTCAGTACGCCTTACGTGCAACAGTTCAACCTCGGCTTCCAGCGCGAGCTCACACGTGATCTAGTTATCTCGGTTGACGGCATCCACTCATTCGGGTCGAAGTTCATCATCGGGCGCTTCATAGGCTCGGTCTTCAATCCGTCCATTGGAGGTAATGACGACGTGGTAAATATCGAGTCGTCAGTCAAGACCTGGTACGACGGCTTGCTGGTCAACGTGCAAAAGCGTTTCTCAGATCGCTACAGCTTCAATGCATCGTACACACTTCAGAAGTCTTTCAATTTCTCAAATGATGATCAGATCCCGTTTCAAGTTCCACCTCTCAATCCGAACAACCTGCTGCTGGACAAAGGCCCGCCGCCGAATGAAGAGCGTCATCGTTTTACTTTCCATGCGGTCGTCGATATGCCCTACGGATTCCAGCTTTCGCCGATCTACACATTAGCCTCCGGAGTGCCGTTTGATATTCAGCTACCGCCCGATATTGGCGGCACGCGCATTCCGCAACTTCAGCGGAACGCTGGCGGACGAACATTTCGCACAGGGGCTGAGTTGAATACGTTTATTAACGAGTTCAACACAGGACGCCCAATTGTCAGCCGGCTCCCACTCGTACCAGATGATCTGAAGCTCGGTGATTCATTCCAGTCGTTGGACCTGCGGCTGACCAAGACGTTCCGCTTCAGCGAGCATTTCAACTTCCAAGCTATCGCCGAAGTATTTAACCTATTCAATGTCACGAACATTCGCGGCGTGAATAATGTGAACTTCTCCGGTTTTCAGAACACCCTGCTCCGCGATAGCACGAATACTGCGGACCCAGGCTTTTTGCGTTCGTCAAGGTTCGGGTCTGCTATCCAAACTGCGGGTGGAGTGTTCGGAACCGGCGGGCCACGCGCGTTCCAGTTTGCGGCGCGCGTGAACTTCTAGGTTCGCGTAAACCGATTTTGACGAGCCAGCTCGGTCGCTGGTAAACACTACAAGGGGGGTGACGCAAAACGGCGTCCTGGCCCTGATCTGCCCGGGATTTCTAGCTTTCCTACTTCGCCCAACGCCCAGAACATTCAGTTCCGCGGCAAGTAGCGACAAGCAGGGATGCTTCCTCGCTTTCAAGGTTTCCAAAAGCTTCAGTCGCAAAAAGACTCATCGGGTTTCACCCGTCGTTTTTGGTCGGAATAAACCGTTTCTGAAAAGGAGGAAAAAAGTAATGAGTAAGACGATGAAGAAATACGTTAGGCGCGAGACGCTTGCCTTCGCGATACTTGGGTCTGCTTTGATTGCGTTTGCTACGATGTTTCTCAGCAGCACGCTCGGTACCGCGGCCGCGAAGCCACCCATGTCAACCCCGATCCTATCGTGCGCGGGTTCGGGCCAAGACTACATTGACATCAACGTCACGGCCGGGTCTCCTACCGGCGCACCCGCAGGGTTTACCATCCAGTGGCAGACAACAGGCGATTACTCACAATTTGGATGGCCGGCTGACTCAAGCTGTCCACCCGACGCAGAAGGCGTTCCGACATGCGGTGAGTCTTTCTGCAAGGCGTCGTTTTCTGGCAATGCCGCCTTCTCGAACTACAACCTCGCGGCAGGTCAATCGGTTACCGTACGGATCGGCGATCTCCAGCTTGATAACGGCGCGTCCACTGATTGCCCGGATGTGAGTCTCCGGTGCAGTCACAACTACGTGTTCCGGGCCTTTGCTCACGGCGACTCCACCCGGCAGCGAAGCTTCTTCACGGACAATTTGAGTTGCTCCACCTCAGACTGCCCCGTCCAATGCGATTCCAACGTCAAGGGCTTGGACTTCTGGAAGACACACTCAATGTTCTGCAACTTGAGTGAAGGCTGTCAGGAGGACGCCTGGCCCGAGAGCGTCCTGGCGAAAGGGTTGACTTTCGGCTGCACCACGTACACTGCCGCCGAGCTGGAGGCTATTCTTCTCACAACACCGGATGAGGGCGACTGCACCACCGCCCTCTTGCACCAGGTAATCATTGCCAGGCTGAATATCGCGAACGGCGCCAGTCAGGAGTATGTAGACTTGACTACCGAGAGCCTATTCGGGGCGGACCAGCTTCTGTGCGGCGGGGAGGGAGACTGCGGCAGCCTCATTACAGCGCTTGATGCAGTGCGCGCGGAGTTCGAGTGCCCGCCATCGGAATAACTGCATTTTTCCTTCCGGTAGTTTCGGAAGCTATAAAGAAGGCAGCACTAGGGAACTGGTACTGCCTTTCTTGAAGGTTAGCCGTTTGAAAACTGGAGCGGGTGACGGGGATCGAACCCGCAACTTTCAGCTTGGGAAGCTGACACTCTACCATTGAGTTACACCCGCTCAAGAGAAGGATGAAGGCGGAAGGATGAAGGATGAAAGACATCTCATCCGCGCCTCGGTGAAAAGATAGTTAACGCCCCGGTCACTGTCAACGGCGGCGATTCGATGCCGATGAGCTTGGTTGAAGCGGAAGACGGAAGCAGATTTGGCATTTGTGATTTGATATTTTTCATTGTCTCAAATGACCTCTTCCCTTGCCATCTACTCCCCTTATCAGTGCCGGCGGTTCTTGAGGTAGTCTTCAACCAGATCTTTCCAGCGGCCTTGAGATTTCAAAATCAGTTCCACGACTTCGCGGACCGCGCCGCGGCCGCCGTTTGCTCGCGTCACGTAATGGGCGATCGAACGCGCCTCTTCGACCGCGTCAGCAACGGCAACGGCGAGTTCTGAACGTTGCATTAACGGAATATCAGGCAGGTCGTCGCCGATAAAGGCGACCTGATCCTCGATTACTCCAGCATGCTGCAAGATCTGCCGGAAAGCAGAGATCTTGTCCTCATCGCCCTGGCACAAGTATTCGACGCCGAGTTCGCGGGCCCGGCGTTCCAACGCCTTCGACGTGCGTCCGGTAATAATTCCAGACTTCAATCCTGCGCGATGAAGCAGCTCCAGTCCCAACCCGTCTTTGGTGTTGAAGCTTTTTTGCTCGTCGTCATCGCCAATCAACCACAACCGCCCATCAGTCAACACCCCATCGCAATCCAACAGCAGCAACTTGATGTGGGCGGCTCTTCGTTCGAAGTCTTCCATGATTAACGTTAGACGGACACTAGATTCGATTGATCGTCAACGAGCAGGAAAAGAAGTTTGATATTTGACATTCGTGAAATTTAACTTCGAAACACAACGGAACCTTGTCGTATCCCTCGTTAGTCTTCTGACTTGACAACTAGCGAACCTCAAACAGATCAATCCCCGCCAGCCTCCAGCCGCCCTCGCCCCGCCAAAGAATCAACACCGCGGTCCCTGATTGTTCACGTCCCAACTCTCGCGCGTTGATCGCCACGTCGGCTGACACTGTGTTCGCATCCAGTTGTTCACTCCGCAAGACCCGCGTCTGCCAGACGTCGGGCTGCGTTCCAACCACACCTCCGATAAACCGCACAAGTTCACCGGATACAATGCGCTGTTCGAGGTCAGCTTTTTTGCCGCTCGTGATTGCCTGATCCAATTGGCCAATGAAAGTCCGGGCGGCAGCGTCGATTGGCAACGAGTTTGCAGCTGTCTCCGCGCGGATGCGGCCGGCTCGCGCCGCCAACGAGGAAGCGTATTCAGCATCGGCGCGTACCGCGTCATTAAATCGCTTCCCTGCCTCCGCCGCCTGGCCTTTCTTCAAACTGATTTCGCCGAGCCCGATGCCGGCCCAGGCCAGCGTTGATGGCGTGGGCAGCGTCTCATCGAGCAATAAACGAAAAAGCCTTTCAGCCTCATCATTCTTGTTCTGGCCGAGCAACGCCCTCGCGAGAATGACCTGCGCTTCCTGAACGTGTGGCGCGCTAATCAGAATTTCTCTGGCAATCGATTCCGCCTTCACATAATCCTGCGCTCCAAACTGCCGCGCCGCCTCACCCAGCGCTTCCTGCAGGTCTCGCGTTTTGGGTGCGATGTCGTTGGAATAATCCAATTGTGGGTAAAGCTTGTCTGGATCAATTTCAACTCGAACAACCCTGGCCGGCGTCTTGAATACCGCTTCGCCGAAATTTTTCGCGGACACTGTCACCGCCACTGAAACCTGTTCACCGGTCGCCGTCGTTGCTCTCGCCGTCGTGACCGCGTCGGTCGATCCGGTGTTTCTCAACGCCGAAACCCAATCCGCGCCGCGCTGCTGCGGCACTCCAATCATCAAGTCGAGATCGGTAACCTGATCCATTTGCTGTTCCATCAGGATCTTGGTTCGGTCGCCGCCGCGCTGTTGCAGCGCGTTGCGCAAGTCGCCAAACGTGATTCCTTTTAGGTTCCCTTTCCCTGCTTCAAGCTCACTTTTTACGGTGGCCATGAGGTTTTCGCGCCCCAGCATTTGATCGAGAAGCCGCCACACCATGGCTCCCTTGTTTGGCACGGAGTTGAAGTAAGTGGACTCCAGTGGTGTCACGCGCGAAAGCGGCCCATCTTTTTTGGACACGGCGCTGTAGGCTAATCGCCCGCGTTGTAACTCTTCCCTGGCAGCCTCGGCGCCAAGTTGCTTATCAATAAACAAGATTGCCAGAAAACGTACCAGGCTTTCGCGGAGCAATCCACCGCCTTCGCCTCTGATCGCCGTTTGCCCACCAAGCCAAAGCCTCACAATCGATTCGGAGATTAGCAGCGTCGTAGTTGAATCAATTTTCTGCCGCCGGAATGCTCCAGCCTCAAGCAGGATGGTCCCTCCTTCGGAAAAGCCGGAGCCACGGCGCACCGAGACCAGGCGAACCGGAATATCAGGCGCCGGACCCAGGAGAGTGGCGAAATAAGCGCGAGCGTTGGCGGTCAACGCGATGATCGCGTCGGCCTGCTTTTTGTCTTCAGCCGTTCCTCCCCGTGGCAATAGCGCCACAATGTTCTTGCGATCAGGTCCGCCTTCGACCTTCTCCCAGTCTCCCTGCACGAAAAATGGTTGAGAGTTTAGCGATTGCTCGTAAACGCTGGTTCCGGCCGCGCCGCTCTTTTCAGTCCCCGAGCTGATTACTCCTGATCCATTCACAATCAAGCGCACCGGGGCACTGTCGGCGCCGCGCACCGTGAACATCGTGTTCGGCGACGGATACCAAAACGACGCGGGCAGAAACTGGGTTCCCATTGGTGAAATCGCCGCGAGCCCGGTGTTACTTTCGATCGGCAAGGTGTAACTGATGTTCAATACTGTAGAACCATTCGACGCGACCGAACCGGGAAGGGTCACGGTAATCCGCTGCAGGTTGCCGTAGCTTTCAGGAACTGCGCGGAAGGTTGCGTTAGCCCCTCCAACCGAGACCGTCTTGATCACCGCTTTGCCGTTGATCCGAAACGTAAAAGTCAGACCGGTTCCTCGACCAACATTGGTAGCGCTAAGAATTGCAACTGCATCAAGGGCCCGCTGCGCCTGTTGCGGGTTAGCAGTGATCTCAAAATTTGTGACCTGCCAGGCCGCGCGAGCCTCTTCCTGCGCCGCCACTCCCGTAGGTATGAACAAGATTGTTGCAAAAACAATCGCGATGATCTTCATCTCTGGTTGTTGTGTACTTCTGATGAGTTGATGAAAACGACTGGGGAGCTTCATGCAGCTAGAATCCATTCGAGCTAACTAATTTATGAATATCGCGGAGAACTAAAAGCAATGACCGCATTCTATCCAGCGGAAGCGCATTTGGCCCATCCGAAGGTGCACGTTCAGGGCACTCGTGGACCTCCATAAAGACTGCGTCAACTCCACAGGCTACGCCGGCGCGAGCGAGCGGTTCGATGTATTCGGATTGGCCACCGGTTGCATGTCCGAGCCCGCCGGGCAGTTGGAGCGAATGCGTAACATCGAAAACCACCGGCACGCCAAACTCCCGCATGATCGGAAATGAACGCATATCAACGACCAAATTGTTGTAACCAAAGCTCACCCCGCGCTCGGTCAGCATCAGCCTGTCACAACCAACCGCCCGCGCCTTATCAACGATGTTGCGCGCATCATGTGGCGCCAGGAATTGCCCTTTCTTGATATTAACCGCCCGCCCCGAACGCGCTGCTTCCAAAACCAAATCGGTCTGCCGCGAAAGGAAGGCCGGTATTTGCAGGATGTCAGCGACCTCTGCCACGGGCGCTACCTGCGATACGTCGTGAATGTCGGTCAACACCGGCGCGCCGGTCACTTCTTTCACTTCGCGCAGGGCATCGAGTCCAGCCTCCATCCCCAATCCGCGAAAGCTTTGAATCGACGAGCGGTTTGCTTTATCAAACGACGACTTGTAGACGAAATCGAGTCCGGCCTCGCGAGCGCGATCCGAACACTCGCGGGCCATCATCAATGCATGTTCCCGCGACTCGACAACACACGGCCCGGCGATGATCGTCAACCGCCCATCGCCAAAAGTAGTGTTGCCAACCTGAAATGGCTTTACAAAAGCGTCTTTCATAAGAGGTTGATGCTTCTAAAACGGCCTCCTGAATATACGCTTAACTTTCTTCAGAGCGGAAGCTGCCTTCGAATCTTTCCTGGGAGTTGGTGTCGGTTTTTGCACCTCACGCTTCGGGGTCGGCGTCGGTGTCGGCGAGGGAGTCGGCTCCGGCGTAGGGGTTGGCGTGGCAACGACGACGGGCGCGTTCACCGGCGCAGCGTTCCTTGATCGTATCGCCAGCGTTAACCCTGCGATCAGCATCAAAACAACAGCAGCGGCGATCGCAAGGCGTTGTTTTTTCCGTCCGGTAAGACTGACAGAGACCCTGGGAAAAGATTGCGGGGTTGTCATTTCCGGCCCCGTGCCCTGCTCCGCCCGCAAACCGGAACCAACAACCGTTTCATCGTTGATATCGGTCGCGCGGCTCTCACGCAGACGTGAAATATCAATCACCAATCGACCCGAAGGCGATTCGGTGCCGACGCTGCGCAACGCCTCGAGGTCCGGCGCGCTCCTTACCGCCGCGTGTTCAAACCCAAGCCGATCCGCCGTTTCGAGTAACTCCTGCCTAAACTCCTCCGCGTTTGCAGATCGATCCTCAGGATCTTTTTGCAGCGCGTGGAACACCAGTTGCTCCAACGGCTCCGGAATCGACGGCACAAACTCCCGCGGGCTGCGTGGGGGTTCGGTGGCATGCTTCAAGGCAATCGACAGCGGACTTGAACCACTGAAAGGCACTGTGCCGGTCAGCATTTCGTAGAGAATGCAGCCAAGACTGTAGACATCCGCTGCCGGAGTCAGTTCGCCGCCGGCACACTGTTCCGGTGACATGTAGCGGGGCGTTCCGATCATCACCCCGACCTGGGTCAACGTGTTCCGGTCGTCCTCATCCAGAGATTCAGTGGCAAGCTTCGCAATTCCAAAATCCAACACCTTGACCAACGAAGGGACTTCCGCGCGCTGCACAATGAAAATGTTGGCCGGCTTAAGATCGCGGTGAATGATCCCGGCCTCATGAGCGGCGGCGACGGCCGCTGAAACCTGAAGCATCACCGCCACGGAACGCGCTGAGTCGAGCGGCGCCTCTTTCGCAATTACGTCGCGCAGGGTGCGGCCCTCCAGCAACTCCATGACGATGTACGCATAACCGTCCTCGGTTTCCCCGAAATCAGTCACGGTAACCGCGTTTGTGTGCTGCAGACACCCGGCGGCTTTTGCTTCTCTGCGAAAACGAACCAGTGCGGCTTCATCTTCAACGAAGCGTTGATTCAAGACTTTGACAGCGACCGGACGATCTATCAGGACGTGACGCGCGCGATAGACTGTCCCCATGCCGCCGATGCCGAGTCGCTCGTCGAGCCGGTATTTGTCGTCGAGGGTGTGGCCCAGGAGCGGGTCGACGGGAGCCTCATTGGCCATCGTGGAATCAGCCTGAAGTGGAGATTGGTCCGCTGGACAAATCTCGAAGTCAGCCGTGTAGTGCTGTCCGCATTTCGGGCAATGAAGCATATGAAAACTCGATTACTGGGGAGAAGCCGCTGGATTATCCCGCAAAAGCGGCTCGGGCGCGACTCACTGGGAGGGGAGGTAACGGATTTGCAAAAACTTCTGTAATAAAAACCGAGTTATTTGGCTGTGGATTCACGCGGAAGAACGCGGGTCTGAAAGATTCAACCGATTGGAGCAAGCTGACTGGTTTCTTTCTCAGATCCACGTTCTTCCGCGTAAATCCGTGGCTAATTTTAGTCCGCACTAGTCACACTCACGCGTTCTGGAATCAGTGGCTCCGGTTCGCTGTTCTTTTCCATCGACGTTTCATTCTGGAGGCGGTTCTCATGAGCGGCGCGGACAAACGAAGCGAACAGCGGGTGGGCGTCAAGCGGCTTTGATTTGTACTCCGGATGAAACTGACAACCCAAAAACCACGGGTGGTCATCCCGGGAAAGCTCCACCATCTCGACAAACTTTCCATCAGGCGAGACTCCGCTGAAGATTAGACCGGAGCGTTCCAGAGTCTCACCAAACTCCGGATTAAATTCGTAACGGTGACGGTGGCGTTCGCTGATTTCGTCGCGGCCGTAGACCTCGTTCGCCAGTGAGCCGGGCGCGAGTTTGCATGGCCACGCGCCGAGACGCATCGTGCCGCCGAGTTCATCAACATTGACCAGATCGCGCAACTTGAAGATCACCGGGTAAGGTGTTTCGCTGTCAAACTCGGTTGAATCAGCATCCTTCAGGCCGCAGACATTTCTTGCATACTCGATGCATGCCGTCTGCATTCCCAGGCAAATACCAAAATACGGTGTGCGGCTCCTCCGCGCGTAACTGATTGCCCTGATCATTCCCGCGATGCCACGTTTACCGAAGCCGCCCGGTACCAGGATCGCGTCAAAGTCGCGCAAACGCGACTCGTAGTCGTCGTCCATCAAATCTTCCGACTCGATCCACTTCACATCGACACGCAGGTTGTTAGCCACGCCGCCGTGCGTTAATGCTTCCCGCAGGGATTTGTAAGAGTCTTCCAATTCAACGTACTTGCCAACGATCGCGATCGACGTCTGGCCGCCGGAGGGTTGGCGAATCGTTCCGACCAGATCACGCCATTGCGAAAGATTCGATTGAGAAGCCGTGTCTCCGAGACCAAGTTGAGTAACGACCAGTTCATCCAGACCTTGTTCATGGAAGGCCAGAGGCACGTCGTAGATGGTGTCGACATCCTGCGCGCTGATGACCGCCGATTCCTTAACGTTGCAGAACAGCGCAATCTTCGAACGAAGATCGTGAGAAAGAGGGCGATCGGATCGGCACAGGAGAATATGAGGAGCGATACCGATCTCGCGCAGATCTTTTACCGAGTGTTGCGTGGGTTTCGTTTTTAGCTCCCCTGCCGCGGCAATATAGGGAACCAGTGTGACGTGAACAAAGAGTGTGTTGCCTGCGCCCTCTTCGTTTCCGAGTTGGCGAATGGCTTCAAGAAACGGGAGCGATTCGATGTCGCCAACGGTGCCGCCAATTTCAACGATCACCACATCGGGGTTGTCTTTATCCGCCACCGCGCGCACTGCTGCTTTGATCTCATTCGTAACGTGGGGAATGACCTGGATGGTTTTGCCGAGGTAGTCGCCGCGACGCTCTTTTTCAATTACGGAAAGATAAATTCGGCCAGTCGTCCAGTTGTTTGCCTGCGACAGCGGTGCATGGGTGAACCTTTCGTAGTGGCCCAGGTCGAGATCCGTTTCCGCGCCATCGTCGGTGACAAACACTTCGCCGTGCTGGAATGGCGACATCGTTCCGGGATCGACGTTGATGTAAGGGTCAAGCTTGATCAGCGAGACGCTGAGGCCGCGCGCTTCAAGCAAACACCCAATCGAGGACGCCGCCAGGCCCTTCCCCAAGCTTGAAACCACCCCACCCGTCACAAAAATATATTTCGGCATCGTTTACTCCTTTATCAAAACCTCGCATCACGAACATCGCCCAACCTTGAGGCCACCTTCATCGCACGAACATCCCTCGAGCATCGTCCCTTACTGGGACCGCGGGCATCTCGCCCGCAACGAGCGCCGGAAGCGCGAACAAGTTCCTCCACGCAGGCTGCCATCTTGCCCTACATCTCCTCCTGCCGACTGCCGTCTGCCCCTGCTCCTCCCGCCTCATCGCCGTCACCCTTCGCCTGTTCCGCATCAAACCTTCCCTGCTTGAAATCCTCCTGCGCCTCAACCGCCTTCTTCGTCGCCGGGTCCAGCATCTTTTGCAACCCGGTAAACCCCGCACTCAACAAACTCGGCGCCTCAGCCGCACGCTTCTCAAACTCTTCGACGCTCACCTCGTAAGGCTTCGACAGGTACCACAGACCAAACAGCCCGCACAGCACCAGAAAACCAATTACGCCTAATCCGATCCAATCGCTCATGATCTATTAGTCTGGAGTCTGGGGTCGTGAGTCGAGAGTCTCGAATTTTACCTCGGAACCCGAAACGCCAAACTCGAAACGTGTTGCCGTACCCTTTCCAAATCTTCAACCGTATCAACCCCAATCGACGTAGCACTTGCCTGAATCGCTCTGATCTTCACACCATGCTCGAGCGCGCGCAACTGTTCCAGCGACTCCATCTTTTCCAACTCCGTCTGCGGCCACTTCGTAAATGTGAGCAAAACATCGCGCCGGTAAACATAAAGCCCGGTGTGCTTGCGAAACCGGGCCAATAGGGATGCGTCGTTTTTGAGCGCTGCTTCAAGGCTGCCATGTTGTCTCACCGCATCCCTTGGATAAGGAACTGGCGAGCGTGAAAAATACACCGCTTGCTGATTCTCATCGATCACAATCTTGACGACATCCGGATTCAGCACATCCGCCGTCGACTCCATCGGTTCCCACGTCGTCACAATCCCCACTTCCTCTGCCTCTCCTGAGCGATTCCCGACGCCCCCGCGCCCCCGCGTCTCCGCGTCTCCCCTTACCCCTTCCCCTATTCCCCTGTTCCCCTTTTCCCCAATCGCGCTTACGGCGCTATCAATCGTCTCTGACGAAATGAACGGTTCATCACCCTGAACATTCACTACAATCTCAAACTCAGGTAAGCCCGCCGCCACTTCCGCAATGCGATCCGTGCCGCTCTTATGCTCGCCGCTGGTCATCACCGCTTCGTAACCGCACAACTCCACCGCATCTTTGATCCGCTGATCGTCGGTCGCGACAATCGCACGCACTACATTTCGCGCGGCGAGCGCACGCTCGACCACCCAGCAGATCATTGGCTTTCCGGCGATTTCCAACAGAGCTTTGCCCGGCAAGCGGACAGACTCGTACCGCGCAGGGATGATGGCGACAGCTTTTGTATTGGGATTGTTTCGAGGATCGTTTGGAGGATTTTGACCCGTGTAATTCACGGGATAACAGCTTAGCCTGCCGCTCTACTTAGTGTCAACGGTAAGGAGAGCAGGAAAGCGCCGATGAAAAATATGATGTTGAAAATCCGGTCTGCCCCGAGACCAGGGCTCCAATTCAAGTAAGTGTCTCTCGGTTCGTGCTTAAACCAACGAAAGAAGAAACTGCGCAAAAGGTGGTATAGGCCCAATGACAAGAGGGGGGCCAGCAGCGCGCCATTGGAGGAATCTGGATCGCCTTCTGTGAAGTGGAGGACAATTCCAGCGATCGCGAGGACTATGCTGACCACAAGGATTATCAAGAAGGTCTGTTTTTCGACCAGCAGTTCCCTTTTGAACAGAGCGATAAGAACTACAAGAGAGCCTACCGGGAGGTAAACGTAATCCATTTTGCAAATGCCTTAGGCCCGTCAAAATTCACCGGACCAAAATGTGTCGCCAGTGGAAGAAATCAATTTGGTCTTTAGCCTAAGAAAACAACTCAAGGGTTGCGGATCCACACAGAATTCTTGCCGGCAGTGCCTTCGGGCAAATTCAACCGCGCAGGCCCATTCGGTGACTGCGGTTGTCAGAAGACATGCTGCCCCGGCGTAACGTCCTTTTCCAGGTCCCTTCCGGGTGCGTTCGCAGCGTCGCGTGCGAGTCCTTTCATCGATCGGGGCGAAAGCGATATCTCATGAACTGCCCGCACAAATATGCGATAAACGCTTTCAGTGAGAAAACCACTAAAGCCGCCTCGCTACCAGCTTTTTGTAACGCAAACTGTTAGTTTGCTTACTGGATTACCGGCAGGTTCGCTCTTATCACTCTTCGCATCTGCCGAACCGAGGCAAATTAACAGTTTTCTTTACAGGCATTTGGTCATCAACCGAGCAGATTGACAGCCCTATACTCGCGGGCTACCATGCCTCGCTTCATCAAATGCTGAAACGTCGTCATTGATTTGTCGCAGTTTTACTATTCTCGGTTCGCGATTTACGATTACGAACATGGGCTTCGCCACTACTGCAATCCATAGCGGACAGGAACCAGACCCCACGACCGGGTCGGTGACGGTTCCGATCTACCAAACGTCAACCTACGCGCAGGAAAGCCTGGGCAAGAACAAAGGCTACGAATATGCCCGCACCCAAAATCCAACGCGTAGCGCGCTCGAGCTAAACATCGCCGCGCTCGAAGGCGCCCGTTACGGCTTTGCTTTCGCTTCAGGCATGGCAGCCATTGACGCCACCTTGCGTTTGGTTAAAGCCGGCGAGCATGTGGTGGTCTCCGATAACACCTACGGCGGCACTTTCCGGCTCTTCACGCGCATCCTGGCAAACTACAATATTGAGTTTGACTTTGTTGACACGTCGGATGCCCTCAACGTCGAGGCGGCAATGCGGCCCAATACGAAAATGGTGTTTATCGAAACGCCGACAAATCCGGTAATGATCGTTACCGATCTCAAGGAAGTGTCGGAAGTGGCGCACCGTGCCGGTGCCCGAGTGGTTTGCGACAACACTTTCATGTCGCCGTACCTGCAGCGACCACTTGAGTTTGGCGTGGACATCGTCGTCCACTCGACGACCAAGTATTTGAATGGTCACTCCGATGGCATTGGCGGAATCGTTGTGCTCAACGACGAAGAAGATGCGCAGTGGATCGGGTTTGTGCAGAACAGTGCAGGCGCGATTCTCTCGCCGTTTGATTCCTGGCTGGTAATGCGCGGCACCAAGACGCTGGCCTTGCGCATGGAACAGCATGACAAGTCAGGACGGGCGGTGGCCGCATTTCTCGAAGAGCATCCTAAAGTCAGGAAAGTCTACTATCCCGGCTCGACCGCGCATGCGCAACACATGCTGGCCAAGCGCCAGCAACGCGGCTTTGGCGGCATGGTCGCTTTTGATGTTGGCTCACTTGACGCTGCGCGCGCCGTGCTCGAAGCGGTAAAGTTGTGCACGCTGGCGGAAAGCCTGGGAGGCGTTGAAACTCTGATTTCGCATCCTGCGACAATGACTCACGCATCAGTTGACATTGAAAAAAGGAACCGGCTGGGGATCACGGACGGGCTCGTTAGAATCTCGGTGGGACTTGAAGACACTGACGACATAATCGCCGATCTTGATCAGGCGTTGAATAGTTTGTAAGGCAAACTGTTAGTTTGCGTGGCGCGGAGAATTCCGCTTACAAGGAAGCAAACTAACAGTTTGCTTTACATAAAACGGAAGTGACAGCCAAACCGCGAACGGGTTAGAATTTAGAAGATTTTCGTCTTTTCCTGAACAGCTTCACTCGCCATATGAATGTTGAACTGCATGCGAAGTCGGACGTAGGCCGTGTTCGCCGGGGTAACGAGGACAATTTTCTCGTTCTCGAACTCTCTAAACAGCAAACGTGGACCGGCACCGATAGCGCGGATGCTCCAGAGGATTTGAGGGAATTTGAACTGGGCGAAAAGGGCCTGGTGCTGGTCGTGTCTGATGGCATGGGCGGCGCGCTGGCTGGCGATGTCGCCAGCCGCATGGCGGTTGATTCTGTCCGCGACATGATCCTGGGGAGCAACTCCGAGGAAGGATGCGATCCCGAAACCCCGCTGGTCGAATGCCTGAAGAACGCCACGGTCTACGCCAATCTCGCGATTCACCATCGCAGCCAGGAAGATTCGCGATGTGCGGGAATGGGAGCGACATTTACCGGCGCCGCCATTCACGGCGACCTGTTGGATCTGGTGCAGGTGGGTGACAGCCGCGGTTACGTAATACGCAAGGATCAAATCAGATTGGCGACAAAAGATCAGTCACTGGTGCAACAGCTGGTAGACGTGGGTCAGATTAGCGAGGCAGAGGCGGAGACCCACATGTTTCGCAACGTGATCCTCCAGGCGCTCGGCGCGCAGGGAGACATCACCCCGGTCACTGGTCGAATTCGTCTGCGAAAAGGTGACACGCTGCTCCTCTGTAGCGATGGCCTGTCCGGCAAGTTGCGTTCAGAGGACATTCAGAACATCGTTAACAGCAATGAAGACCTGGAAATTGCTTGCGATGAGTTAATTGCTGAAGCCAACAACCGGGGTGGTGAAGACAACATTACCGTGATACTTGCCCGCTTTACCGGCGATGAGTTGGAAGAACCTGCCAGTGACCGCATCACCGTCGAACTCCCTCCGATGGAAGAAGACAAAACCCTCGACGACACCTACGAACCTGACACCGAGCCAAGATAGGACAAGAAGCAGGCGGCAGGTTTTCTCGTGCTTTAACTCGGGAACTTCAAATGATAAATGTCCAACCGCAACGCGGTTGCGCCCGCCGGCGCATTCCCGGGCAGGCGCGCGGAGTGAGGGCGCTTCCTTTTAACCCCCGGGAGTCAAGATCAATTAGCAACTCAGAAGGTCCCGCGACTCAGACGCAACCACCTTGCGGTTGAATCGTCTAATCAATTCTGCAACCCAGGGTAGCCGAAGCGGCAACCCTGGGCTGTAAGACGTAACCGCTTCGCGGTAAAGCAGTTCAAGTCAGAAATTCTAACGAGGGACTACAGGTTTCGTTGCAACCAAGACTTTGAAGCCGCGTGTTTTCAAACAACGATCTGTTGCACTTCCAAGTTGAATCCACGGATGTCAAATGCCAGATGATAAATCTGATTTGCCATTTATCACTGGTCATTTTTCATTTGACATTGGTTGAAATTCGACACTTCGCGCTTCCCCCCTCGGCATCCAATTCCTTAACGCTCGCCTCCAGAAGGAACGTCCGTGTCATGAACCGGCAGAGTTTGTCGCCAGTCGGTGCCTTCATCAATCCGCCGCACATAAATCGAAGCGCCTTCAACGCTCTCCACCCGCACACGCTCCCCAGCTTCGAGCGCTGACTCTCCTTCGGCCGGGTAAGCAGTCCAGGTAGATCCAAACACTTTGACCGCCCCTTCCTGCATTGAACCGCGACTCGATGAAACCACTGTCCCGATCTTTCCGGGTAGCGAATCAACGCCACTGCGAAGCGAGTCGCCCGTGTTCTCTCGCGAGAAATAGTTGACGAAGATTGTGCGCGAGGCCGCCGTCAGTCCAATCGAAACTACGGCAAAGATCAAAAACTGGATGGCCAGGTTATCAACGCCGACCATCGCTGCCAGCGCCGCGGCCAGAGCCCCAATTCCAAACCACAAGAGGACAAACCCGGAAGTAAAAACTTCGGCGACGATCAGGATCGCGCCGAGAATGCACCACAGGATCCAGAAAATGTTGTCCATCCCAATTAGCCTTTGAAGAGGTTCTTGAGCACAAACCAGATATTGGCCGGTCGTTCAGCCAGACGCCGCATGAAGTAAGGATACCAGTGTTTACCGTAAGGGACATACACTCTCATGTTGTATCCGTCCCTGGCTAACCGCCTTTGAAGGTCGCGGCGAACGCCGTAGAGCATTTGAAACTCGAATGTTTCTTTACCGATGCCTTCGCGTTGGGCAAAGTCGATGGTCGCATCGATCATCCGCGGATCATGAGTAGCGATGCCGTGGTAGACACCACTCGAGAGCAGCAAACGCATCACCTTGATGTAGCTTTCGTCTACGTCCTTCTTGTCGGGGAACGCCACTTCCGGCGGTTCTTTGTAAGCTCCTTTGCAAATTCTGATACGAGCCGGCAGCTTCAACATGTCCTCCGCGTCGTTGTAAGTACGGTGCAAGTAAGATTGCAGGACGATTCCCACGTCGTTCAATCCAAACTCGGCTCGCAGCCGCTTGAAGACGTCGATGGTTGCCTGAGTGTACTGGGAAGCCTCCATGTCCACCCGTACAAAGTTCCCACGCCGTACTGCATCCTCAACCACGGTGCGGGCGTTTTTGTAGGCCAGCTCCGGATCGAGTTCCAGTCCAAACTGCGTAAGCTTGATCGATACGTTTGACTTGATTCCAGTCTCCTCGATGCGCGCGAGAATCCGCAGATATTCTTTGACTTCCTCGCCGGCTTCAGTTGGCCCAGACACGGATTCATTCAGGTGATCGAATGAAGCGGTGCAACCGTCCCGGTTTAATTCGCGTATGGCTTCGACCGCCTCATCAATTGTTTCACCGGCGACAAAGCGCGTCGTCAGTTTCTTAAAGAGACTAAAGCGGGCGGCATATTCCTTGAGCCCTTCTTGCCGCGAAAGATAGATTAGGGCGCTTCTAGTTAGCATTTTTGCTCGTTAAGCGTCGCCTTATTAGCCTGAGATCAAAACCAAAATGGGATCGGGAACGATTAGAAATACGCGGCTGCTGCTACGGTCCGCTCCCGACGGATGGTGCCGCAGCCTGATGTGGTATCCTTGCCGCGCAATTTCGGGCATAGCTCCGGCTGAGCCCTGGCCTTCTGGGCCACCTTGCAAGTTTTCCTGACAATGCGCCTGAAGCTGGTACTTATCGCCTCGCTCATCGCCTCCGTCGCCGGGGCAGGTACTGCCATCGCCGTCACTCTGGCCGCGTTTGCGTCGCTCAAACCACTAAGTACTCCGGGCGTGCTGGCGTTTTCAACCTATCTGCTTCCCCTGCTTACAACTCTGTTAGCATCAATATTCGTTTACCGTCACACCGCTCGCCGCCGGAAGTTACAGGCGGTACTCACTGCCCTCGTAACGCTGCTGCTGTCACTTAGCATCTTCATGCTGGCCTCGATCCTGACGGCGCGCCTGGAGCCCGTTCAACCCCAACCCGGCTTGCCGCACAACGTTGGCTGAAATCTGGAGACGGGTCGTAAGGCTTGCAAATCGTATTAACGCCAAAAACTCGTTAAAGCGCGACTTCTCCTGAAGGTAACGCATTCAAACACCCTCGCCGAAGCTTGCAATTTCGCGCCTTCAGCGCTTTCCAACAGCATGATCTTGACCTGGGCCGCTGGTCCAGGCTTTCGCATTTCGCGCCTTTGGCGCTGAGAACGAAATTGCATGCCTCGCGAAAGCCTTGTGTCGAATCCACGTTCAGTCCTGCGCGACGACCCGTTTCAAACCGATCTGTTCCTGAACTGATCGCAAGGCGTCGATTACAAAGCGGATGTGTTCGTCCGCGTCTACGCCCAATTCCTCAATTCCCTGCCGAATGTCATCTCGGTTTACCGAGCGCGCGAAGGCTTTGTCTTTGAGTTTCTTTTTCACCGAAGAAACTTCCATGTCGTCAAGGCTCTTTGAAGGTCTTACCAGCGCGCAAGCCACCAGGAACCCGCAAAGTTCATCCGTCGCAAAGAGCGCCTGCGCCATTCTCGTGTCGCGCGGAACTCCGGTGTAGGTGGCGTGGCCCATGATGGCGCGAATGAACCGCTCCGTGTACCCGCGTCCGCAAAGGATATTGGCGCCGGTGAATGGATGCTGTTCGGCAGAAGGAAACATTTCGTAATCAAAATCGTGTAACAGTCCTACCAGTCCCCATTCGTCCTCGTCATCTTCGGCGGCTCCATACTCCCGGGCGCAGGCACGCATGGCGGTTTCCACTGCCACCGCATGCTTGCGCAAACTGTCGCCCTTTGTGTATTCGCACAACAATTCCCACGCATCGTTACGGTCAGGCATAATCTCACTCTTGCGGATTTGAGTTCCGGGCACTAGCGCAAGTCCTTCATCCTGTCCCTGTCGTCATGATTTATGAACAGGAATCAAACTGATGTCGTTGCGAGCTAGTTGGTTTGACTGGGGAAAACTAGCACGACTGACCACGGCAAACAAGACGACCGTTTGGCAGGTGAACGGTCAGCCAAAACCGGGGAAGAATCAGTCGTTGACCTTACTGGCTAACCCAATCCGTTGCGTTTATTGCTTCACTCATGCCAACTACTGGGAGATCGCAGGGTCGGTTTGTTCTATCTGCCGCTTGGAGCCCGATAGCCTGGACGCGAACGCACCAATGCGTCCTTGCGGGTGGTTGTTACCTTGACTTTGCGATACGCGCCATCGCGCTTTTTGTTGGTGGGATAGTAGCCAATCGAATACTGAGTTCTTAACTCCATGGCAATCTTTGCAAAGGCCGCCGGCAATGATCCAACCGTATCTGATCTGACCAGGCGTCCGCCGGTTTTCTCTGCCAGCACTTTCAGATAGCTGTCCGCAGTCAGATACAGTTGATCCAGCATCCGACCGATCGAATCGTCCTGGGTCCGACCAGGCGTGGTTTGCGGAACTCTTTCGTCCGGTTGGGGGCGCCGCTCTCCTGGTGCCGGAATTCGCTCGCTCGGCTGCCGGTCTCGTTGCTCGTCCCGGCGGCGCTGCTCTTCTCGACGCTGTCGAAATATCTCTGAAGCACTAGGCAAACCCAGTGGACCAGTCTTCGTCCGCTGACCGGCGGTCGGCACTGAGTCTGGATCATCGCTTGGGAACGTCGGGGGCGTGGTCCCTGACGGCGATGGCTCGCGAATCACTCCAATGGTTGGCAATGACGGGCTCTGCTCGTTTGCCGCCTCCCGCGCGATTCGCTCCGACTCTGCCCGCGTGTCAAACCGGATCGGATAAACAATCACTCCCTCCTCATCAAGTCTGTGTACCGTCTGGTCAAAGGTCGCCCGGTCGCTGTGCCAATCCACCCCATCGCTAAAAAGCACGATCGCTTTGCGGCCCGAGATTGGCCTCAACGAGACAACCGCCAAATCAAAAGCGTCATATAACTTGGTTCCCTGCCCCGACTCAGTCTTCAGAATGGCCTGCTCCAGGAGCGCTTTGTCGGTGGTGAATTCGCTGAGCTCGCGTACGCTGGCAGCGAAGGAGATCACTTTAACGGCGTCGGCTCCCTGTAGTTGTTTGACGAAGGCGATGGCGGCGCGGCGAATCTGTCCCAGCGCGTCTCGCGTACTCGCGCTCGTGTCCAAAAGCAGCACGACATGAAACGGCGCACTGATCGTGGAAAAGAATGCCACTTCCTGTTTGACTCCATCCTCTACCACTTTCAGTTCCTCTTTACTAAGGTCAGGGATGTACAGGTCGTCGCGGTTGGTGGCGATCACAGGTAACGTAACCAGGTCTGTTTCTGTCTTCAGGACCTCCTCTTTTTGCTGTTCGGCGGCGGACGTTGGTTCAGTCGAGGGGTCAGAAACGGCTTCAGGAGTGGGTTCAGGCGTGGGTCGTGGCGTCGTCTTGCTGGTGGGAAAACCCCGAGGCGATCGGCCACGATCCTGGCCGAACGCCAGAACATCGATTGACACCCCAAGCAGGCTAATGCAGGAAATGACGCAAAGGCAAAACGCTTTCGCTCGCACTGTTTTCTCCCGGTTTGTCAGAAACGACCCTGTGGCAGATAAAGTCACTGACCAAACGCTTGCAGGTGTGCCCATTGGTCAGCATTAACGGATACGACAAATGCTACGATGAGCTTGCCGAGATTAACGGTTGCCATTGCGCCTGGCAACTCAGGTATCAGAACCGAGAGCGGTAGCGCCGGATGCTTGCGTCTACTTCGGGTATATTCACAAAACAGAAGAATCGCATCAGAACCGGGAGCCGGTGGGGCCCGGGGGGGGGGGGCGGCGCCCCCCAAGGCAGAACCGGAGGGGCGAGGG
>JAXIOV010000215.1:0-16251 GCA_045403245.1 Pyrinomonadaceae bacterium
AAATCCGCCGCCAAGAAGACAACTCTCGACCCAGCTCTCTGGCTGAATGAGCATGGCGATTATCTCTACAGATACGCGCTGATGAGGGTGCGCGACGCGGCGGCTGCTGAAGATCTGCTGCAGGAGACCCTGCTGGCGGCGATGGGTTCGTATCAAGCTCACGAAGGTCACAGCTCAGAGCGGACCTGGCTGGTGGGAATAATGAGACATAAGGTCGTCGACTATTTTCGGCGGCTTGCCCGAACTCCTGAGTTCCAGTTGTCTAATAAAGAAGGAAACGATTTGGACTGGTTTGAGACCGAGGGCGCGTGGCGTGGTCACTGGCGGGAAGATCAAGCGCCGGTCAGTTGGCCGGTTGATGCCGTCAAGCTATTGGAGTCCCGCGAGTTTTGGGAGATCGTCGATCGCTGTCTGAAACGTTTGTCACCGCAGATGGCCGTCGCGTTCACGCTCCGAGAAATCGACGGTCTCAGCAGCGAGGAAATTTGCGAAATACTCAACGTTACCCCAAATAATCTTTGGGTCATTCTGCATCGCAGCCGCGCCAAGCTTAGGCACTTTCTCGAAGCCGAATGGTTCCAGGGAGTTAATCCGGCTTCGCCTGCAGGCAGCAAGAATATTGAGCGGCGGCCGTTGGACATTACCGAGGTCCGGTCGGAGTTTACCTGCGGCGCGGTCGCCGCGTGAATGGCGTGTAAGGATTTGGTCCTGGCCCCGACCAATAGGCGTTAGAGGTTATCGGGCGGCCAGAACCAAGAGGAATTTTCACACCGTACCGAATCCACGACAGCTCAGTAATAGAAGCGGATTCAAGGGAGTTGTTCGCGAATCCTGAGCTGCAAGTTTGCTCATTCTTATTACGGAATTTTGAAAAGGAGATTCTAAATCATGTCCAAAAAGTCAGTAATTGCTCTCGTTGTTCTCGTCGTTGTTGGCGCCGGCGCGTGGTACGCATTCCGTCCCGAGCGGCTGTTCCTCAATCAAAGAGTGAACGAACAGTTTCCGACCGCCTCGGCAGCCAACGCGGAGCCGATGAAGCTCGCGTCAGGTGAATTTCATGCCGGAGCACACGAAACAAAAGGCACAGCAGCGATCTTCAAGCTGGCAGACGGCAAGAGGACGTTGCGCTTGACCAACTTCGCAACCTCAAACGGTCCCGACGTGCACGTTTATCTCGTGGCTGCCGCGGACGCAAAGGACAACGATACCGTGAAGAATGCCGGCTTTGTTGACCTTGGTTCTTTGAAGGGAAACATCGGCGACCAGAACTACGAGGTTCCGGCGAATGTTGATTTGGCGAAGTATCGCGCCGCGACGATTTGGTGCGCTCGATTCAACGTCAACTTTGGCACTGCTCCTTTGATGAGCGACTCCATGCAATCGATGAATCGCTAATTGCTTGTGGCGGGCAGGCAGCCTCCATCAACCTGGTCAGTAGGCGGAGCAGATCATGTCAAACAACAACCACTACGACGTAATTATTATCGGCACGGGCGCGGGCGGCGGCACGCTCGCCTACAAACTCGCGCCCTCCGGTAAGAAGATTCTTCTGCTTGAACGGGGCGACTACGTCCCGCGTGAGAAGGACAATTGGAGCACGCGCGCTGTCAACCTCGAAGGCAAGTACAACACGAAGGAAGCCTGGCGAGATGTTGACGGTAAAGAGCTGCACCCGCATACGAACTATTTCGTCGGCGGTAATACCAAATTTTACGGCGCGGCGCTGTTTCGTTTGCGCAAAGAAGACTTCGGGGAGATTCGTCATCACGGTGGGATCTCGCCAGCGTGGCCCATCAGCTACGATGAGCTGGAGCCGTATTACACCGAAGCTGAACACCTCTACCAGGTGCACGGTAACCGCGGCGAAGATCCAACGGAACCCTACGCCAGCGCGCCCTACAAATATCCGGCCGTCAGTCACGAGCAACGGATTCAGCATCTTCACGATGATCTTGAGCGAGCGGGACTGAAGCCTTTTCACGTGCCGCTTGGGATTCGGATCGATGAAAAGAGCCCGCGCACCAGCGCCTGCATTCGCTGTAATACCTGCGACGGGCATCCGTGTTTGATTGGCGCTAAGGCTGATGCGCAAACGATCTGTGTAGATCCGGCGCTTGAGCATGAGAACGTTTCGCTAGTCACCAACGCCAAGGTGATGCGCCTGGAAACGAACGGCAATGCGCGCGAAGTAAGCAAGGTGATCGTCGAGCGCAACGGTGTGCGCGAAGAATATTCAGGCGACATCGTGGTCGTGTCCTGCGGCGCGGTTAATTCCTCCGCGTTGTTGCTGCGATCGGCGAATGACAACCATCCAAACGGACTCGCTAACGGCTCGGACGTGGTCGGGCGTCACTACATGGGACATATCAATTCGGTTTTGATGGCGCTATCAAAGTGTCCGAACCCGACCGTCTTCCAAAAGACATTGGCGATCAATGATTTCTATCTCGGCTCGAAAGACTGGGAATATCCCATGGGCCACATCTCGTTTGTCGGCAAGCTCGACGCTGACACTTTGAAGGCCGGCGCGCCCGCTATTGCGCCCGGTTGGACTCTGGATTTGATGGCCAAGCATAGCCTGGATTTCTGGCTGACTTCAGAAGATTTGCCTGACCCGGAGAACCGCGTGACTGTCGATCGAGATGGTGAGATCCGCGTGAGCTACAAGCTCAACAACGTCGAAGGCCACGATCGCCTGAAAGCCCATTTGCAAAAAGCAATGAAGCAAACCAACTGCGATATTCACGGGCATGAATGTCACCAGGGCTTGTTTGCGCGGAACCTGTATCTCGGTCAGCGTCTGCCACTGGCAGCGGTCGCACATCAGAACGGCACCGTGCGCTTCGGTAATGATCCGAAGACCTCATCGCTCGACCGCAACTGCAAGGCTCACGAGGTCGACAATCTCTACGTGGTCGATGCGAGCTTCTTCCCATCGAGCGGCGCGGTTAATCCGGCGCTGACGATCATGGCGAATGCGCTGCGCGTCGGCGATCACTTGTTGGAGCGAATGAAATAAGACGGAGGGGAAAGGGTAAAGGTGAAAGGGAAATGAGAATCACTTTACGTCACCGACTGCGTTTGGCTCTTCCTGGGATTCTGTTCGCGATCCTTTTCCCTTTCCCCTTTTCCCTTTTCCCCTCAGCGCATGCTGAATACCTGCCGACGGACGCGCGTGCTCTCAATAGCTCGCGCGTCCCCTTCCTGTTCGCTACAAACAATCCAAAAACCGTTCCTTTGGTTGAACAGGTTGGCGCGATCGGGATGACCGTTTCCGACATGGAGGCTTCGATTGATTTCTATTCGCGCGTTCTGTCGTTTGAAAAAGTGTCAGATGTGGAAGTTACCGGCGAAGACTACGAACGTCTGCAAGGGGTCTTTGGCCTGCGCATGCGCGTGGTGCGAATGCGCCTGGGGGATGAGTCTATCGAGTTGACTGAATATCTGGCGCCTAAAGGACGCCCGGTTCCGGTCGATTCACGCAGCAACGACCGATGGTTCCAACACATAGCAATTATCACCAGCGACATGGATAAGGCGTACGCACTGCTGCGGCAAAACAAGGTCGAGCATGCCTCGACTGGTCCGCAGCGTCTGCCTGATTGGAACAAGAATGCCGGCGGCATAAAGGCATTTTACTTTCGCGACCCCGACAAGCACTGGCTTGAGATCTTACAGTTTCCCGAAGGAAAGGGCGATGCGAAATGGCAGCGAAAGGATCGCCTGTTTCTCGGCATTGACCACACCGCGATTGTCGTCAGCAACACTGAAGCGAGTTTGAAGTTTTATCGCGACGGGCTTGGTCTGCGCGTTGCGGGCACGAGTGAGAATTACGGAACTGAGCAGGAACATCTGAACAACGTGTTCGGCGCAAGGTTACGCATTACGAGTCTTCGAGCCGGCAGCGGGGGGCCGGGCATCGAGTTTCTCGAGTACCTTGCGCCGCGCGATGGACGACCCGTGCCGAGCGATGCGCGGGCGAGCGATCTATTCCATTGGCAGACCACACTCGTCGTTAATGCGGCAGACATGTTTGCGCAGAATCTGCTCGCTGAGAACTTTCGCTTTGTTTCACCCGGCGTCGTATCAATTAGCGATGGGCGACTAGGATTCAGCAAAGGCTTGCTCGCGCGTGATCCCGATGGTCATGTGATGGCGCTCGTCGAAAAATGATCCAGCCGCGAAGAGTCGCAAAAGTGCTCGATTCAAATCTGAAGGAATACATTCACAAAGCGGTAGGTGTCTGCGGCGTCTCAGCTGGAGGTTTTGGCGGCACGGGCGTGATCGAGGCGTTGCTGGCTGTGTTGAGAGAACTGGGGCTGGTACCAATCTTTTGGGACGGCAATTTCTCAGGCACCCAAAAGTTGTTCGATGCCGAGGGGAAGATTCTGGACGCAGCGACGTACATCAAGCGCGTCGATAAGTTCCTCGGTGAATTGATCTGGATGAGCAAGGTCCTGCGTTACGGTCGCGAAAACGTTTCAATCTAAGGTTGAAGTGAAAATTATTTCCCTGAATGTTGGTCAGCCACGCCTGGTCCTGCGCAACGGCGAACCAGTGTCTACTAGTATTTTTAAGGAACCAATCGACGGGCGCGTGATGATGCGGACACTGAATCTCGACGGCGACCGTCAGGCTGATCTATCAGTTCATGGAGGGCCGAGCAAAGCCGTCTATGTCTATCCCGCGGAGCACTACGATTTCTGGAAACGCGAGTTTCCAGAGATGGATCTGCCGTGGGGCATGTTCGGCGAGAACTTTACGGCCACGGGCTTGCTGGAGACTGAAACAAACATTGGTGACAAGTTTCGCATTGGCGCCGCCGAGGTGATGGTCACAGAACCTCGCATGCCCTGTTACAAACTCGGCATTCGTTTCGGTCGTACCGACATCATCAAGAGATTCTTGCAAAGCGAGCGCACTGGCTTCTATCTCGCGGTTTTGAATGAAGGTGAAGTGGGCACCGGCGACGAGTTCGAGCCGTTGGCTAGAGACGCACATGGTGTAAGGGTTTCCGATGTCACCCGACTATATACACGTGAGAAGAGCAATGCGGCTTTGCTTCGGCGGGCCATTGAGGTGGAAGCACTGCCCGAGAGTTGGCGAAGTTATTTCCAGGATCACCTTGAAAAGCTAACAGGCTAAACAATAGGGGACAGCGATGTCTAAAGCAAAAATGACTTGTCCCGAATGCGGGCGCACTGAGATGAGAGCGGCGTAATTAAATATTTATGGTGAAAGACCTAAACAAAAGACAAAAGCCAACTGCCGAAGAGCAGCGTTTGGAAGAAGCGCGTCAACGTACAAAGCATTGGAAACGCTGGGGGCCATATCTCAGCGAGCGCGCGTGGGGCACTGTGCGTGAAGACTATAGCGCGGGCGGCACCGCCTGGGACTATTTCCCACACGATCATGCGCGGTCGCGCGCCTATCGATGGAATGAAGACGGACTCGCGGGCATCTGCGATCGTCATCAGAAAATCTGTTTCGCATTGGCGTTGTGGAACGGCCAAGATCCGATCTTGAAAGAACGCATTTTTGGCTTGACCGGCAGCGAAGGCAATCACGGGGAAGACGTCAAGGAATACTACTTCTATCTCGATTCAACGCCCACACACTCGTACATGAAGTACTTGTACAAGTATCCGCAGGCCGAGTTTCCTTACGGCCAGCTAGTTAACGAGAATCGTAGCCGAGGCAAACTCGCATCCGAGTTCGAACTGATCGACACCGGCATCTTCAATGAAGATCGTTACTTCGACGTGGTCGTCGAATATGCCAAGGCCGATGTCGAAGACATTCTGATTAAGATTACTGCGACCAATCATGGGCCGGAAGCGGCCTCGATAAATCTGCTTCCGACGATCTGGTTTCGTAATACCTGGTCATGGAATCAGAACGGCACTGCCAAACCCAGTCTGCGTAAGGTTAAGGAAGGCATGATCGAACTGGAGGTCGGCGGTTTAGGCAAGCGCTGGCTACACTGCGACAATTCGCCCGAGTTACTGTTCACTGAAAACGACACCAACACACAGCGCCTTTTCAACGCCACGAATGGTTCCCACTTCGTCAAAGACGGCATCAACGATTACATCGTTCATGGCAATCAGTCGGCAGTGAATCCAGAGCAAATGGGAACTAAGGCTGCTGCGAACCACAGACTGACAATCGCGCCCGGCGAGACTGCAACGATTCGCTTGCGGCTATCAGATGAATCGCTAAAGAAGCAAAAGAACCAATTCGCTGATTTCGAAGAGGTCTTTGGCGAGCGAATTCGCGAAGCCGACGAGTTCTATCAAACCGTAATCCCCAAACACCTTTCGCACGATGCCCGGTCGGTTATGCGTCAATCCCTGGGCGGCTTACTCTGGTCAAAACAGTTCTATCATTACGTAATCGAACAGTGGCTCGACGGCGATCCAGATACGCCGAAGCCGCCGGCGGAAAGACAAAACGGCCGCAATCACGAGTGGAAACACCTTTTCAACGCGGACGTCATTTCGATGCCGGACAAGTGGGAATATCCCTGGTACGCCGCGTGGGATCTCGCTTTCCATTGCGTACCGCTTGCGCTCGTTGATTCAGAGTTCGCCAAAGAGCAGCTCGTGCTGATGTTGCGCGAATGGTACATGCATCCGAATGGTCAGTTGCCGGCTTACGAGTGGGCCTTCGGCGACGTCAACCCGCCTGTTCATGCGTGGGCTTCGTGGCGCGTTTACAAGATTGAAAAGAAGCGGCGCGGCGTCGGCGATACGGTTTTTCTCAAGCGAGTTTTCCAGAAGCTGCTCCTGAATTTCACCTGGTGGGTCAATCGCAAAGACGCCGATGGGATGAATATCTTTCAGGGCGGCTTTCTCGGGCTCGATAACATCGGCGTGTTCGATCGCAGCGCACCACTGCCGACCGGCGGCCACATCGCGCAATCAGACGGCACCAGCTGGATGGCGATGTACGCGCTGAATCTGTTGGCAATCGCGATGGAACTGGCCAAAGAAGATCCGTCTTACGAAGATGTCGCGAGCAAATTCTGGGAACATTTTCTCTCCATCGCACACGCAATGAACAACCGCGGCGATGACGAGATCAGATTGTGGGACGAGCAGGATAGGTTCTTTTACGACGTGCTGCACTTGCCTGAAGGCAAACCCTATCCGATGAAAGTTAGATCGATGGTGGGTTTGATTCCGCTGTTTGCAGTCGAAACGTTGGAGCCGGAGCTGCTCGATCGTCTGCCGGACTTCAAACGACGGATGGAGTGGTTCATTGGTAATCGACCTGACTTGATTCAGAACGTCGCCTGCATGCGCACACCGGGAAATGCCGAGCGGCGCTTGCTGTCAATTGTCAGCCAGGATCAGTTGCGTAGTGTGCTGCGGTACATGCTCGATGAAAACGAATTTCTCTCGCCTTATGGCATTCGTGCAATCTCGCGATTCCACAAGGACCATCCGTATGTGCTACCGGTGAATGGCACAGAGCATCGGGTGGACTATGAGCCGGCCGAGTCGAGCACCGGACTGTTTGGCGGCAACTCAAACTGGCGAGGGCCGATCTGGTTTCCGCTGAATTATCTACTGATCGAGTCGCTGCAAAAGTTTCATCACTATCTGGGCGAAGATTTCAAGGTCGAATGTCCGACGGGCTCAGGGCAGATGATGACGCTCTGGGAAGTGGCCGGCGAAATCTCGAAACGACTTTCGCGAATCTTTCTGCGCGATGGTAGCGAGCGAAGACCGGTGTTCGGCGCGACGGAAAAGTTTCAGACTGATCCCAACTGGCGCGACCTGGTTCCGTTCCATGAGTACTTTCATGGCGACAATGGCTCAGGCGTCGGCGCCAGCCATCAGACTGGTTGGACGGGACTGGTTGCGAAGCTCCTGCAGCAGAGCGGGGAGTGACACGCTGCCCTAACTCATGGCATTCGTCAAACAAACCTCCAGAAAATAAGCGAGCGTCTGTAAGGAATCCCCCTTCAATCCGACTCATGATTGTTCGGCCAATCCAGACAAGGACCAACAATCATGAACGCGAAGTCACTCCAGCAACGATTTTCGAAAAAGCCTTCGAATCATTCTCCTGCGAGCGGGCTGCTCCGGAGCGAACGCTGGGCAGTCATCCTGGCCGGTGGCGACGGCACGCGTCTGCAATCAATGACGCGCACCATTACCGGCGACGATCGGCCGAAGCAATTTGTTCCTGTCATCGGCGGCAGCACGCTGCTCGATCAGACTCGCTCTCGCGTCGCGTTATCGGTCTCGCCAGGCCGCACCTTGTTTGTCGTAACCGAAAAGCATCGACGCTTTTATCGGTCTTTGACTCAGAGTGTTTCGCAAAATCTTCTGCTTGAGCAGCCAGCGAACAAAGGAACCGCACCGGCAATTCTTTATGCGTTGATGCGCGTGGCAGCGAAGTCGCCGAAAGCCATCGTCGCATTATTTCCTTCCGATCATTACTTTGCCGATGACGAAGAGTTCATGTCGCATGTCGATCTGGCTTTCGAAGCCGTGGAGTTACAACCTGAGACGGTAACTCTGCTGGGCATTACGCCGAGTGGCCCTGAAACTGAATACGGATGGATCGAGCCGCAGCGATCGATTCTCGGCAGTTTGCCCCGCTCAATTACTCGCGTGAGTCGTTTTTGGGAAAAGCCAGACGCAAACGTGGCGCGCTCTCTGATGGACCAAGGGTGTCTGTGGAACAGCTTTGTGATGGTCGGCCGGGTCGAGGCGTTACTGAAAATGACGCGTACAGCCTTGCCTGAGATGGTCTCACAGTTCGCCTCGATCATGCCTGCGTTTGAAACTCTAGCTGAGCGGAAAGCGCTGCATGCGCTGTATTCGGAAATTCCCGAGAGCAATTTCTCTCATCAGGTGTTGGCGGCGCGGCCCGAGGATCTCACAGTAATGAGAGTCGGCGATGTTGGCTGGAGCGATCTTGGCGAACCGGCGCGCGTCCTGGCGACACTGGCAAGCATGGGGGTTCGAGCAGAAATGGCGATGTCAGCAAGTTGAAAATCGAAGGCCTGAAACCAAGTTCGAGGAGCAATCATGAAAGCAATCGCAGTCAAACCGGGAATACCAAACACAGTTCATCTGGCAGAATTACCGGCGCCGAAAGTCACCGACGTGCCGAACGGTCGGGGCGTCTTAGTCAAAGTCTTGCGTGTTGGCGTTGACGGCACCGACAAGGAAATCAATGCGGCAGAGTATGGGCAGGCACCCGAGGGCTACGATTTTCTGGTGATCGGGCACGAAGGTTTTGGCCAAGTCGAAGCTGTCGGTCCGAACGTAACGGAAGTGAAGCCGGGGGATTATGTGGTCGCAACGGTCCGTCGTCCCGGGTCGAGCATCTACGACCTAATCGGCACCAACGACATGACGACGGATGATACGTACTTTGAGCGCGGCATCAATCTGCGCCACGGCTACATGAGTCAATACTACGTCGATGATGCTGAATTTATCGTCAAGATCCCCCAAGGCCTTAGGAAAGTCGGCGTACTGCTCGAACCGACGACCGTCGTTGAGAAGGGCATCGCTCAGGCTTATGAGATTCAACGTCGTCTTCGGGTTTGGAAGCCGAAACGCGCTGCTGTAATGGGTGCGGGCACGATCGGTTTGCTGGCGACTCTGGTGCTGCGTTTGAAAGGTTTACAGGTAGTAACCTTTGGTAAGACACCAAAACCATATTTGAATTCGGACTTGATCGAAGCGATCGGCGCGACCTATCAATCGACGGACGAGCTTTCAATTCTGGAAGGCGCAAAGAAGTACGGGCCATTCGACATCATTTTCGAAGCTACCGGATTTTCGCCAGTCGTGTTCGACAGCATGCAAGCGCTGGGCAAAAACGGCGTGCTGGTTTTGTCCAGTGTTACAGGCGGCGATCGCAAGATCGAAGTGCCGGCGGACAAGATCAATCTGGAATTCGTGCTCGGCAACAAGGTTATGGTCGGCACGGTCAACGCGAATCGGGAATACTTCGAGATGGGCGTCAAGGACTTGGCGCAAGCCGAAGCCGAATATCCGGGTTGGCTTTCACGGCTGCTGACGCATCCCGTCAAGGGTTTGGAAAACTATCGGGAACTGTTCGCGAAGCTTACAAATCCGAACGGCGCTATCAAAGTCTTCTGTGAAGTTGCGGAGCTGACCTAATGGCCAGCAATTCAAAACTACGTAGGAGAATCCTGATTCTCGGAAGCGGCTTCGGTGGCCTCTATACAGCTCTGCATCTTGAAAGGAAACTTCGTCGCCACTCTGAGGTTGAACTCACTCTCGTCAATCGCGAGAACTTCTTTCTGTTCACGCCGATGTTGCATGAAGTAGCGGCTGGCGATCTGGACTTGACGCACATCGTCAACCCCGTTCGCAAGCTGTTGCGCCGTACACATTTTTTCAATGGCGACATCAAGAGAATCGATCTGAGGAAACGTCGCGTGATCGTTGCTCATGCCGATGACAATCACGATCACGAATTGTCCTATGACTATTTGGTTCTGGCGCTTGGTTCGGTTACGAATTTCTACAATTTGCCGGGCCTGGCCGAAAACGCACTGACAATGAAATCGCTGAGCGATGCGATTCGCGTGCGCAGCCGCCTGATCAAGAACCTCGAGGACGCAGACTTTGAATGCGCCTGCGAAGATCGTTCGCGGCTATTAACCGTGGTGGTGGCGGGCGGCGGTTTTGCCGGCGTTGAAACGATAGCTTCTGTGAATGACTTTGTGCGCGAGGCGATTCAGTTCTATCCCAAGCTCACCGAAGAAGAGCTGCGCATCGTTCTGATCGAAGCAACCGATGCGATCTTGCCAGAACTAGGTCTACAACTTGGCGCTTATGCGCGCAAGAAACTCGCCCGTCGTGGGGTGCAGTTTCTCATGAACACGGCAGTCAAGAGTGTCTCGAATGATGGCGTTAATCTGAGCGATGGTACTTCGCTTAAGACCAACATGCTGGTTTGGACGGCCGGTGTTTCTCCGAACCCACTGCTCGACAGGTTGAATTGTTCCAAGGAACGCGGTCGGTTGGTCACAAATGAATTTCTTGAAGTCACAGATTATCCCGGAGTCTGGGCGCTCGGCGATTGCGCTGCGGTGCCCGATCCGACCACGGGCAAATCTTGTCCGCCGACCGCGCAACACGCGATACGTCAGGGGAAGGTCGTGGCTGAGAACGTCGTTGCGGCCATCAATGGTGGCCGACGGCGACGTTTCGAATTCAAGACAATCGGTGCGTTGGCTTCGATCGGCAAACGAACAGGTGTGGCTCGCATCATGGGTGTGAATTTTTCCGGCTTCATAGCCTGGTGGTTATGGCGCACGATTTATCTGAGCAAGCTCCCGCGCTTCGAAAAGAAAGTGCGAGTCGCGCTCGATTGGTTTCTGGATCTCTTGTTTTCGAAGGACCTCGTGCAGTTCATGGATGCGAGTACGCGAGTTGATAGGCCAGTAGTGATCGAAGTCGCGGGAGATGATTCTGACAGTCGCGCAGCTTAGCCGCGTTCTCAGAAAGAAGGTAAGCAATGATTGAAATAGATCAGGAGAGTTGTCGCAATCTTGAAACGGCACTGTCGCGCGAATGGCTCGAAACCAACGGCATCGGCGGCTTTTCGTCCTCAACGATCACAGGACTGAACACACGCCGCTATCACGGCCTGCTGACCGCCGCCACAAAGCCGCCAGTTGGGCGACTAGTCTTGCTTTCGAAACTCGAAGAGACACTCATTGTTGGTGGTCGGCGCCACGAACTGTCAGCTAATCAGTATCCGGGCGTCGTTCATCCGGAGGGCTTCAAGTATCAAATCGGCTTTCGCCTCCATCCCTTCCCGGTTTTCACCTACGAAGTTGAAGGAGTGCGTTTGGAAAAGCGTGTGTTCATGGTGCAGGGAGAGAACGCGACGGTTGTGCAGTATGAAGTGCCGGTGCCCCGTGAGGGGCGGGCTGCTGTCCCGATCGTTCTAGAGGTTCGCCCGCTGATCGCGTTTCGCGATTATCACAGCACGACGCATGAAAATGGCGCGCTTAATTCAAACGTGGAAACTCAAGACGGATTGACAACGGTCAAGCCTTACAGCGACTTACCTGCGTTACATTTTGCACACGATCCTGCCCAGATCGATGTAAACGGCTTTTGGTATCACAACTTTCAATACGCGGTTGAACAGGAACGCGGTCTCGACTTCGCCGAAGATCTCTTCAGTCCATGCGCCTTTACTTTTGATCTGACCAAGAGTCCGCATGTCAGCATTATCGCCTCAACTGAGCCGTGCGCTGGCGGTAACGCAGACGCTTACGGCAAAGCAGAGAGAGCGCGCAGAAATTCATTAAGTGGGAAACTCCAGGCCGATCAGCTAATCAGCACGCTCACGGGCGCAGCCGATCAGTTCATCGTTGCGCGAGAACATTGCAAGACTGTGATCGCCGGCTATCACTGGTTCGCTGATTGGGGCCGCGACACGATGATCGCCCTGCCGGGTTTGACACTGGCGACAGGCCACGCCGAAATTGCGAAGAGCATCCTGGCTGAGTTTGCCGCACACGTCGATCAGGGAATGCTACCGAACCGTTTTCCCGATGCAGGCGAGACTCCTGAATACAACACTGTAGACGCGACGCTCTGGTTTTTTGAAGCAATACGTGCGCTGGTGCAATACACAGATGATTACGATTTCGTTCGCACGACTCTATACAGCGTGCTCACTGACATCATCAACTGGCACGTAAAAGGTACTCGACACAACATCCACGTTGACTCAGACGGCTTGTTGTTTTCCGGCGAACCCGGCGTACAACTCACCTGGATGGACGCGAAAGTCGGTGACTGGGTGGTCACGCCACGCACCGGTAAGGCTGTCGAGATTCAAGCCCTTTGGTACAACGCGCTCCGGGTAATGGAGGATCTAGCAGAAAAGTTTGGCGATAAAGCAAATCAAAAGCAGTACAAAACAATGGCGGCATTTGCGCGCAAGAGTTTCAATCAACAGTTTTGGAACGAGCAGACAGGCTGTCTCTACGACGTAGTGAACGGCGACGAACGCGATGCTTCAATCAGGCCCAATCAGGTTCTCGCAATCAGCCTAACGAATTCGATGGTTTCAAAAACGAGTGCGAAGAGCATCCTGCGTGTAGTCAAGCGGGAATTGCTAACGCCACGTGGCCTGCGCACGCTATCGCCGAACGATTCCCGTTACATCGGTCGTTACGAAGGTGACCCGCGAAGTCGCGACGGCTCTTATCATCAGGGCACAGTATGGCCGTGGTTGATGGGTTCATACATGACAGCGTATGCAAAAACATTTGGTGAAAAGGCGCGTCGGAAGTTCGCGACCGAATGGCTTACTGACTTTGAGGGACATCTAACCGAAGCTTGTTTGGGCCAGGTCTCAGAAATCTTCGACGGTGACGCACCACACACACCGCGAGGTTGCGTTGCCCAGGCCTGGAGTGTCGCCGAGCTACTGCGCGCTGCGGTCGAAAATGTTTACGCGACAGACGCAGTAAGTCGAGCCGCCAGTGCTTCTTGAATGCACAGCCCACCTTTGTGACGCCGTTGTGACGTGACTAAAGATAAATCCGCCGTGGTAGCGTCAAACTCCATATAGAAACGTATAAGACCCTGGAAAAATCGCCATGGCTGCAACCTCTGTGATGCCAGTCAGTTAACAAAAAGAGCAGAACCTCGTTCGCAATGCGGAGGTCAGGGGTTCGATCCCCCTCTGCTCCACCAATCAAATCAACGACTTAGGGCAAGGCAGCGACCTTGCCTTTTTCATTTGTCACCGATTCGTCACTTGACGCGACCGGACGCACCAAATTTTCAACGGCTCGACGCTTCGCCTCATTGGTGGCGTGGGTGTAGCGCAAAGCCATTCGAACGTCGGACCAACCGAAGATCGCGGCAAGCGTGAAAGCATCCGCTCCGCAGTCAGCCATGCGAGTGGCTGCCGTATGACGCAAGTCATGAAAGCGGAAATCTCTGATTCCTGCCTCGCTCTTCGCAAAGTCAAATCGACGCTTCACGTCGACCAAACGTCCCTTCGTCCTTGGACTCGGAAAGACATGCTCGTTGGTGTGTGGCAGTCCTTCCAACATTGTACGGACCGTCTGATTAATCGGAACGAATCGATCTTTGCCGTTCTTCGTGACTCGAATGTGAATCACCCCTCGCAGCAAGTCCACGTCGAACCAGGTGAGATCGAAAATCTCGCCTTGCCTCATTCCGGTGTTAATAGCCATCGTAACAATCCGCTGTACCCATTCCTGACCGTGAAGTTTCTCGAAGAGCTTAGCCTCCTCATCGAAAGTCAGATAACGCATCCTTCCGCTGTTCGTGCGAAACTTTCGCACTCGGCGACAAGGATTGATTTCGATCAATTCAGCATCGAACGCCAAAGAGAAAATCTTCGATAGCACGCACAACTCGCGATTTACCGTTGCCGGATTTCGCTGCCGCTTGTACATCGTCTTTCCCTCACGACGTTTTTGCTTCCACTTCTCGATCGTCGGCGGATCGATTTCCGAAAGCATCATCCGCCCGAACGTCTCCTTAAGCATGTCGCAAATCTTAACGTCGTCTGGGTACGTCCGCTTGTGTAACTTTGAGTAAGGCAGGAAACGATCCTTGACGAATTTGTCAAAGCTAATTTCCGGCCTCCTCTTAACCTTGTATCGGTTTTCAAAGAGCTTGTTCTCGATCACGGTCTTGGCTTTTATGGCTTGTGCTCGGGTGCGGGCCTTCTTTAGAACCTGCTGCACTCGCCGGCCGTCGATCGTGGTGTCACAGAACCATCTGCCCCTTCGCTTGTAAACTGACATCGTGCTCCTTTCCGGTTGCAGCCATCGCAGGAGCGGAGGCATTCTAACACGCGCACACCCGCCTATTTAGAGGCTTCAGCCAGATTGTTTCGTTACCGCGTCGGCTCGTTCCAGGCGAGAACGACATCGAGCCTGAACCGTAAGAGACTGCCCTTGCGTTCGAATGGAATCCTTTTGTCGCTGACCCAGGCGTAGATAGTTCGTGGCTTTACCTTTAGCAGAGCTGCCACTTCCTTCAACGTCAGGTAGATTGGTAATTCCTGAGCTTGTTTCAAATTCATATCGGCCTTTCCGAAAGGGAGGCTCGACTGTTGCGGCAAATTCATCATGTAGCAGCTCTCTGTCAATCAATGTGCCAAAACGCAACTTTATGGAGGGAATGAGAAAAGAGAGGAAACGACGGGACTGAATGGTAAAGAACCGGAAAGCTTGACTCTGAATTCTGCAGGGTTAGCCAAGCTCGTCGATCACCCCTGTTGTAAAACACAACATCAAAAGTGCATGTAAAATCCAACACCTCGGCCTTGCCGGTTAGCGCCTTTCGGCTTCTTCCTGCTTGATTTTCTCCAACAATTCGACAGCATGTTCTTTTGCATAATGGGTTTTCATGTCGAAGTAATTGGCCAGGTCTTGCTCAGTCCTTCCCTTATTTAGCAGAGGTTGCCTTACGACTTCCTCCCACGCGACATCTCTTCCTGTCCGGGCTTCTACAAAGGTCTCAAGCAGAAGTTTGAGCCCAACCCTTTGATTTCGAAGTAGTAAGTCTTCGTGCTTAATTAGCCTCAGCAACAGGGTTTGCAGCGTATGAAGCGTTTCCGCCGTTCCTTGGCCTGGCGGCTCTTCGGCATCGTAAATTCCGGCTGCCTTTCGCCGTCGCGCGCCAAGCGCCTCATCAAGCAACTCGCGAATCACGGGCGCATCTTTGACGGCTCCAGTCGCTTCCATGATCGCCCGCACCTGGTAGACCTGATCCATCCACATGTTGAAGGATGAGACATGTTTTGAGAGCGTTCTTTTCCTTCCTCGTGGCCTTACAGTCATATGCCCTCCGCTTTATCGAAATGACGCACGGAGAGCAAAAATAAAGCCACAAACTTAAGAGCGCAGCGAAGTTGAGTGACTTTCCCAGTTACCCAAGTTTCTTCGTATGATTTGCTCTATTCTAAAGCTACTGAAAAGACGAGACTTAGAGGATTGATAAAGTTTGAAATCGCGTTCTATCTTGTCTGCCCTCCCTAGTTTGATTCTCTATCGCCTTTCCACAAACTTTACCGCGGTCGAATCGTAGCAAAGCTCGAAGATGAATCGTCGTTGTCTCGTGTTGCGAAAGATGCGAACTATCTGACTAAGGCTGCCAGCAGTTGTCCACCCACAAGCCGGAGGGAGGATGACCGTCAAGGGCGCAGCGACCGCTCTATCGGGCGCGTAGTATATCGGAG
>JAXIOV010000098.1:0-9670 GCA_045403245.1 Pyrinomonadaceae bacterium
ACAGTCGCCTGTTTGACGTGAGCGTAAAGCACACGTAGAATCCAAACGCCTTTCAAGTCCTTGTCGGGGCGTGGCTCAGCCTGGTAGAGCGCACGGTTCGGGACCGTGAGGTCGGAGGTTCGAATCCTCTCGCCCCGACCATTAAAATCAACTACTTACGGCTACCGTTAAAGGTGGCCGTTCTTGTTTTGTGGCCAATTTGTGGACACGTTGAAAAACTACTTCTTTGGTTAACCGATTTGCGCGAATTTATCGCTCGGTGGTTTTCATATCTCTGTGTCCCATGATCGCCTTGATCGTAAAAGCGTCGTAACCAGCTAATGCCAAGCGAGTGCAAAACGTGGCGCGTAAATCGTGCCATTCAAGATCGCGAACGCCCGCTTTCTTACATGCGCTGGCAAACGCCTTCTTGATGTCGGTGTAAGGCTTCTTTGTCTTTTTATTGACGAATACAAACTCATCCGCCTTCTTCGTGCCGCAAAGTGACATTAGAAGCGGTTTTACCCGCTCGTCCAATACATCCATTGGGATCTCGCGATTCCGCTTTCCCTTCGTTCTGCTGCGGCAAAGGGGTGTGTGATCAGTGGCTCAGGACGGTTGTTGAAATAAACTGAGCTTTTGTCGTTGGCTTCCAAAAAAAAGTTGCGAAGAGTGTCCACTGTGGGGAGCCAATGTTTTTAGGAAAAATGCGCACTAGGACCACCAGTCAGGTCGCGTTATGCGTTAGACTCTCAGCCTCACAGTTGTGAGACTAGACTCCGCACGTTCAGGTAATGGTCATCAAGGTAAAACCCCGCCTTCTCTAGTACGTCTACGATACCTATGAGATCGCTCTTCATCGCCTTGATGAGCGCCAGCTGCTTTTCCCTAACTTGCGGATCAAGCTGTGAGGTTGCTTGGTTCCGCTTAATTGCCTCCCAATCTTTTTCCAGGGTCTTCATTGAGCGACGGTATGTCCTTATTTGGCGGCGGACGTCGGCGGGAAGCTGATCGAAATGTTCTTCGGAGAACTCCTGCATCTTTTGGTAAGCTACAATCCGATTCCCGAATCTTTGGATGATGTAGTGGTGAGCTCGAGTATCGCCCGGTTGGGGGTTGTTCGTAATCGCTGCCTCGATTTCATCGGACAGACGATCAAAGCTGTCAACCGCAAAACTGAGCGACGTGGTAAGTGAGGTGTCCTTTTGCGTGAAGAAGTCTGTGCGCTTGAAGAGACCAATGACGGCGACTGCAAGTTCGAGGATGAAAGCACCCAAGAGCAGATTCAGGTGTGTGTCCTTAATCGGAACAACGCTTAGCACGCCGAGGAGGGTCACAAGGGCGGTGACAACAAAGATCCCTAGAAAGCTGTAATACAGAACCTGAAGCCTCATAAGTTTTGCCTCCTACTTCTTAGCCTCCAAGGGCAAGCCGCTTAAACTGCACAGCAATCGGAATGAAAAGTAGCGCGAGGAGTACGGTTGCTATTTGTTTCATGGCACTAGTCTCCAGGCGTAGCTTGAAAACTAGGCGGGGGCAGGCAGGGCTTATATCACTTGAGGTGCCACAGATTCAAGAGTTGGACTCACCCCAAAAACTTGTGGCCAATTTGTGGACAGAATTCGCAGCACAGCGCAGTGAGGCGCTGGCAACGAATGGGAAAGAACTGCAAAACCCTTGATTTTCTTTGGTGGCTGCAACTTTAGAAAAGACAAAAACTTAGGTTTTTGTCGGGCCTACGGTTCGGGACCGTGAGGTCGGAGGTTCGAATCCTCTCGCCCCGACCAAAATATTCCGAAACAAAAATAAGGGCCCCACTCACGAGTGGCCTTTTTGGTGTGGATGATGTGCCTGGTGGTGCGCAGATCATTCCCACCAACAACGCGTGAAAATGAATCAGGATCTCGGCATCGCCTGTCACATATGGCCTGCGCAGACTGTCTATACCTTAGCCACCGAATCGACATCACGGGAGGCAACCAGGGAGGCGTTGGACCGGGCCAGCTGGTTGCCCGGTTTAATGACCAATTACCTGGGAAGTGGTCCCCTGGCGAAGAAACTTGATCCGCGTTGAATTTCTCACTGAAAACTTCCGTGGAGTTGTAGCCTCCGGTTGACAAAATTTGTCTTCGATAAAACTTAGTCTTTCCGAGTACGCGGTTCGTCTAAATTCCTGACCCGGGAAAAGGCGAAAATGGTATATTCAAATCCAGCCTGGGTTATTGGCCGGGTGGCCCCTCCACCAATCCAATTGGGAAATCAGCCTCACAGTTTGCCTGTTCGGCGCTTTGTGTTTTCGGCGTAAACCTGTTGTTGGAGAGCCTGTCCTATGACAATCAGCGGCCCGCCCTACTCCTTTAAGAATACTCTTACGTCTTTCTCTTTCGCCCTTCTCTTGATCATTTGCGCGAGCGTCGCAACCGAGGCCGCAAACTTCAAGGCGCCAAAGCTAATTAGCGACTCCAATTCAACCCGGGCCATCGCGCTGGAATCAGTCACGATGAAGGCCGAGCCGTTTCCGTTGACATCCACAGTTCAGTTCAGCACCGACACGCGTACGCGGATTTGTGTCTTCGCGATGGACCTCGAATTACTCCCAGCCGAAGGCGCCAATGCATTCAGCGCAGACGCTCAGGACGGCGCCGGCAAACGCTACGTACTCAAGATCGAACACGCCGCGCCAGTTCCCGGGTTTCCGGGAATCATGATGTTTATCATTCGTCTCGCTGATGAAATGGGAGATGTCGGCGATGTGTTGCTGCAACTAAATCTGCACGGGATGGGCAGCAATCGCGTGCGAGTGGGCATCGGTCATGTGGGTGGTGGGCCCGCTGACGACGCCGGGGCAGTACCGACACCGGCTCCGCTGACTCCGCCGCCGGCTGATCCACCGCTGGTTCTTGATAGTTATGCGGGTCCGGCTTCCGATGGCGATGCCGTCCGTTTTCTCGAGCAAGCTACCTGGGGTCCGACCTCGACTGACATTGCGCATATCAAGGCGATCGGTTTCAAGGCTTATCTTGATGAGCAGTTTAATGCTCCCGTAATCAACGTCGCCAAGGGCTCTAATTACCCCGATCTAGCATTTCCTGCTGAAGACGGCACGCAGTGTCCAAGCAGCAGCACCGATCCAAACTACAATCAGGATGCATGCAACCGCGACAACTTTTCCATCTATCCCCTGCACCGGAACTTCTTTTCCAACGCGCTCTACGGTCCGGATCAATTGCGTCAACGAGTTGCGTTTGCACTACACCAGATCCTGGTAGTTTCCGCTCAGAGTGAAGTGAATCGTCCGAGCTGGATGACGGTTTACCTGCAAGCGCTCGATCGCAACGCGTTCGGTAATTACCGAAACCTGCTCGGGGAAATTACGTTGACGCCGGCAATGGGCGAGTATCTCGACATGCGTCTCAGCACGCGCACCAACCCGAATGAGAATTTTGCGCGAGAGATTTTGCAACTCTTCTCGATCGGGACGGTGGTGCTGAACCCGGACGGCACGCCGCAACTCGACGGGCAGGGAATTCCACTGGCTTCATATTCACAAACGGAGGTTAATGAATTCACTCGTGTCTTCACCGGTTGGAACTTCGTGCCGGGCGCCATCGCCCCAGGCACTGCCAACTGGCGCGACCCGATGATTCCACGCGGCGGAACTACTCACGACGTGAATGCCAAAACGCTGCTGAGTGGACAAGTGGTTCCGGCGTGTGGAGGTACGAACACCGCTTGCGCACAGTCAGATCTGACCGCCGCCTTAAACAATATTTTCAACCACCCAAACGTTGGTCCGTTTATCAGCCAGCAACTGATTCAACATCTTATCACCAGTAATCCCAGTCCCGCCTATGTAGGACGGGTCGCAGCCGCCTTCAATAATGATTGCCAGGGACTCTACCCGTTGCAGGGCTGCACCAGTGCGCGTGGAAACATGAAGGCAGTCGTTCAGGCCATCCTGCTTGATCCGGAAGCTCGTGGCGATTTGAAGACGGCCGCAAACTACGGAAAACTTCGCGAACCAGCTCAGTACATAAATGGGTTCCTGCGAGCCTTCAACGTGAAATCGTTTGATAAGACTTCTACCAGTGACGGCGTCCTGGGCAATAGATCTTCGGTCAACTTCACCGGCACTCTGGATCAACCGATCTTTCAACCGCCCACGGTGTTTAGCTACTACCAGCCGGCTTACGAAGTGCCGGGAACAAAATTACTTGGTCCTGCGTTCGGTATCCTCTCCACTTCGACTACCTTGCGAAGGGCAAACGACATCAACACGCTGGTGTATACCGGCGTCTCGGTGAATAACAATCCGATCGCGTCGAATCCCGACCGCCCGCGCGGCACGTCGATAGATATCGCTAACCTCGAGGCGCTGGCCGCGAATCCAGGCGACATTGCTGACGCACTCAACGCGCTCCTGCTTCACGGAACCATGTCCACGCAGGTGAGGACCTCGATCATCACCGCGATGAACGCAATCAACGACGTCAACACCACGACTCGTAACCAGAAGCGCGCGCGGGTTGCGGTTTACCTGGTCGCCACATCGTCACAGTACGACATACAGAGATAAAAACAATGGCAACATCACGCAGAGATTTTCTTCGCAATAGTGCCTGCGCGCTTGGCGGTGTGGCGCTGGCCTCCAGCCTCGAAACTTTTGGTGTGGTCCACACCCTGACTCCACAAGCGGCGACGGACTACAAAGCGCTCGTATGCCTTTTCATGAACGGCGGGAACGACGGCACTAACATGTTCCTTTCCCTCGATCAGTACGCGAGTTACTCCAGCGCTCGTAACGGCGCGGGTCTTGCTATTCCTCAGGCAAACTTCCTTGGCGTTTCGCCGGTAAGCGGTGGGTCCTTTGGCTTCCATCCGAACATGGCGGAGATGCAGACTCTATTCAATTCCGGACGACTTGCGGTGCTCTGCAACAACGGGCCTCTGGTTGAACCTTTGACCAAGACCACATATCAAAATGGCAGCGGCAAAAAGCCGCTTCAGCTTTTTTCACACTCTGATCAGGTTGGATTGTTTCAGACAGCGATCGCCAATACGGTCAGCCAAACCGGCTGGGCGGGTCGGGTAGCCGACAAGACCGTGGGCTTAAATGGGGGGGCCACGTTTCCGAATAACGTTTCGATCGCCGGCGTGAATCTTTTCCTGACCGGCGTCGATGCGCGCCAGCTTGCAGTCGCAGATTCAAACACCACGTTGGCAAACGTCCTCGTGCTGAGTGATGCGCCGGGTGCGACCGCGAGTGAGAGCACTTCTCGCAAGACCTCATTCAATGAGATTCGCACCTTCGACCACAACTTCAAACTGATCAAGGCGGCCAGCGACACGCGTTCCAGTGCAATTCAAACGGATATCGCCCTGTCCAATGTGAATCCTGTTCTGACAACGCCGTTTCCAAACCCCAGCACCTCAATCAGCCGGCAACTTCTGCAAGTGGCCCGCCTGATTAAGGCCTGTACGGATCCTGCTGCCGGCATCAACATGAAGCGGCAAATCTTTTTTGTTCAGATCGGCGGCTTCGACACGCACTCCGGACAAATCAACGGACAGACGACGCTGCTGACGCAAGTTAGCCAGGCGATCAACGCGTTCTTCAATGCGACAGTCGAACTCGGTTTGCAGGACAAGATTACGTTGTTCACGATGTCTGACTTTGGTCGCACGCTGCAACCGGCCGGTTCAGGAGCCGCAGTAGGTAGTGACCATGCGTGGGGAAATCATCAACTGATCGTTGGCGGCGCCGTTCTCGGGCATACCCTTTATGGCACCTACCCAACTCTCGCGCTGGGTGGACCTGACGACACTGATGGTGGCTCGAATCCCCGCGGCCGCTGGATTCCGACGACTTCAGTCGAACAATATGCGGCAACGCTTGCCACCTGGTACGGCTTATCGTCGGCAGATTTGGCGGCGGTGTTTCCACTTATCGGACGCTTCGCCACGCCGAACCTTGGGTTCCTCGGTTAACTCGTGCGGCGGGACGGCTTGAGAGATGCCGATTAATAAACAGGGGCCGCGAGTTAATAGCCTGGCGATTCCGTCGCCAGGCTATTTTTGAATGATATTCTCTTGATGGTGGGGTCAGTTTCGCGTAAGCGAGATCATTACAGAACCGCGCGCAGTAGCGCCGGATGCGAGAAATCAATTTGTAGGCGAAGCAGGTTATGGTGGGCGGTTTTCGTAGTCTCGCGTCTTTTCGGGACGGATAACATCCAGAGGACTCTAGGACCCGGCGCTACCGCGCTCGGTTCTGTAACGAATATTGATTTCTGCACCCAATAGTCTGACCAATGCATGGCACTCATTAATATCTGTTTTGAATTCTAAGGATGCGCAACCAAAAACATAGGTTTGAGAGAGATCGACTCATACTGCTTCCGGCGCTGCTCACCGCGATCCTTGGGTTCCTATCGTCGTCCAACTCTTCGTTACCACCCGTCCACGCTTTCTCATCCGGCCCACCGCCGGGATATACCGCGGCCCCCGGAGAAGAACCAGAGGCTTGTGCCGAATGTCATGTCCCTCCCGACGCGGGAACCGGTCACATTTCAATTACCGCACCTCAGACGTATGTTCCCGGGCAGACGTATCAGATCACTGTCGCCCATTCAAATCCTGATCTCACCAGACTGCGTTGGGGTTTTGAATTAACTGTGCTCGACACGTCTGACGAGAAGGCCGGCGACCTTCAAAGCACTGACGGATTCACACAGATCCTGAACAACGCCGGCCCCGGCAGCGCCCGCCAATACGTTGAACACACCGCTGCGGGAACTTTTGCTGGGCAACAAAACGGCGCATCCTGGACTTTCAATTGGACCGCGCCTCCGACCGATATCGGCATAGTGACGTTTTACGCCGCCGGCAATCATGCCAACAATGACGGCAACACATCTGGAGATCACATCTACAAGACGTTTGTGACTTCCGCCCCGTTCTCAGCCACGCCTGATTTCGACCTCGCGGTTGCGCCGTCGTCGCGAGCAGTCACGCCGGGCGCGAGCGCGCAATACACGCTGACAGTCACACCTTCGGCCGGCTTTACGGGAATGGTGAATCTCAGTGCCACCGGACTACCTGCGGGCGCTAACGCCAGTTTCAATCCCACTTCTATCAACATCACTGACCCCCTGGCTAAAACCAGCACACTGACGATTACGACCAATGGATCTACACCCTTTGGTGATTTCTCGATCGACGTGACTGGATCACAGTCGCTTCTGGTTCACTCGAAGCAGGTGCTGCTGAAAGTGATCAACCCGAGCAGTATCGATCTGGCGGTAGGCAAATCGGCGTCCCCAAATCCGGGTCAGGTAGGAGTCAGTCTTACCTATCGCATTACGGTTACCAATAACGGGCCCGCTGCTGCGACAAATGTGGTTGCGGTGGACACATTACCAGCCGGCGTCACTCTCGGTTCTGCGAGCTCGACGGTGGGCTCGTGTAGCGGCGCCGGTCCGGTGTCCTGCGCGATTGGAAATCTGGCGGTCAATGCAACGGCGGTGATCACAATCACCGTAACGCCCTCTGCGCAGGGACAGATCATCAATAACGTCTCCGCAAGCGCCACCGAAACAGACTTCGACAACACCAACAATGCCGCGACCATCTCAATTTTGATTCAGCCGGCGCCCGCGTCACCATCGATGGTGGATCCGAATCTTACTGTCGGCACATTGGCAACCGGGCTTGACCAGCCAACCAGCCTGGCGTTCCCTGGACCAAACGAGTTTTTCGTGCTGGAGAAGGCGACTGGCAGAGTACAGAGACTGTTGAGGGATCCTCTGACCAGCATGGTGACGACCAGCACCGTCCTGGATCTTCCAGTCAACTCAGCCTCAGAGCGTGGGCTTCTTGGGATCGCCCTTCATCCGCACTTTGGTTCCAACGGTTTTGTCTATCTCTTCTGGAGTGAAAGCAACACAGGCGCTGACACGACTGACGTTGACTCGATCACTTTGCTGGGCAATCGCGTTGACCGCTACGTCTGGAATGGATCGGTGCTAACCTTCGATCGAAACCTGATCAAATTGCGCTCGCTTCAACAGGATGCCGGCCAGCCGTCGCGTGGCAATCACAATGGCGGCGTCCTGCGTTTCGGGCCCGATGGCAAACTCTACGTAATTTTTGGCGACAACGGCCGCCGCGGGTTCCTGCAAAACCTGCCTACCGGCGGCCCGGTGCCCGACGATCAGTTTGGCGGACCGGAGCCGGACGATGCTCACATGACCGGCGTGATCCTCAGGCTGAACGATGATGGGTCGACACCGGAAGACAACCCGTTCTTCAACGCGACTACGACATTGACCGGCGAGGCTGCGGCAAACATCAAGAAGGTTTTCGCTTACGGCGTGCGCAACGGTTTCGGGATAGCCTTCGATCCGCTGGCCGGGAATCTCTGGACCCAGGAGAACGGAGATGACGCGTTTGACGAAATGAACCGGGTGAGCGCGGGCTTCAACGGCGGTTGGATTCAGGCGATGGGCCCGCTCGGTCGCATCTCTGAATTCAAGTCAATTGAGATGACCTACGGGTCAGGCAACCTGCAACAACTTCGCTGGTCGCCCAGCAACATCGCCGACACGCCTCAGGCGGCTTTGTCGCATCTCTTTGTCCTGCCGGGTTCGCAGTACACCGACCCCGAGTTTAGTTGGAAGTATGCGGTCGCGCCTGCCGGCATGGGCTTCGTAAAGGGAAGAGGACTTGGAACCTCGTTTGAAGGGGACCTGCTCGTCGGGGCATCACGGACTACCCTGCTCAACGGCTACCTGTTCCGGTTTAAGTTCACAGCCGATCGGAAACACTTCAAGTTTACCGATCCCCTGTTGAACGATCTGGTCGCCGACAATATCGACAAGTTTGACCTGACCGAAAGTGAGATGCTTTTGGCCGGTCGCGATTTTGGAATTGCCACCGACATTCAGACTGGTCCAAACGGCAACGTGTTTGTCGTGTCCTTACCGAACGGAGCAATTTACGAAATCAAGTCGAAACCGAGCACCATCTTCTACGCGAGTCTAACTGGAGCCCAGGAGGTGCCGCCCACAGGTTCGCCGGCGACCGGCACTGCGACTCTGGTGTTGAGTCCGGACGAAACCACTGCCAGGTTGGCGCTGAACTTCAGTGGCTTAACGAGCACGCAGACTGATGCGCATATTCACGGTCCGGCCGCTGTGGGTGTCGAGGCAGGCGCGCTGTTTCCGTTACCGCTTGGTCAGATTAGCGATTTCCACATCGATCTAAACATCGGGCAGGCGCAGGATTTGAAGAATGGACTTTTCTATATCAACGTTCACACGGCCATGTTCCCGGGCGGAGAAATTCGCGGCCAGTTTCAGACCTCCGCCTCTGCGAGCATCTTTCAACTTGGCGCTACCACGATTGGAGTTGGAGAAGGTGAGGGAAGTGCGGTCGTAAACGTAACGCGGACCGGCAACACGTCATTGCCTGCCGAGGTGAACTACGCCACCGGTGATACAGCCGCAACGAATTGTGGTGCGCTTAATACCGGCAATGCATCTTCACGTTGCGACTACACAAACGCGGTAGGTAAGTTACAGTTTGCCGCCGGTGAAACCTCCAAAACGATCTCAATTCCAATCGTCGATGATTCGTACGCCGAAGGCAACGAGACGTTTACCATCACCCTGGCCAACGCCACCGGTAGCGA
>JAXIOV010000113.1:0-38998 GCA_045403245.1 Pyrinomonadaceae bacterium
TTTCGATCCAGGGCTGTGATTTATCTCCGACTCGCAATAAGGGAGGTCGAGGTTGAATCTCAACAAAATCTTCAAGTCCATGCTTATTTGTGCTTCACTGACCGCCACAGTCATGTGGGTCGCCACCGGCACTTCTTCTCAATCGGTCAGCCCCGGAGCAATCAAGCCGGCAAGCTACAATGCTGACGACTATGTAGGCAGCGAAACCTGCAAGGAGTGCCACGAAGATCAGTTCAAAGCGTTCTCTCATACATCCCACGCGAAGCTGGCCGCAATCGGCAGTTGGAAGCAAAAAGTCACTGGTTGTGAATCGTGCCACGGTCCGGGCAGGACGCACATAGAGGAAGGCGATCCGGCGAAAATTGTTTCGTTCAAAAACAAATCGTCCAAAGCTGTCTCTGAAACTTGCCTCACCTGCCATGCGGGCAAGGAAGAGCACAATAACTTCCGCCGCGGCGAACACTGGCGCAACGATATAGGATGTACAGATTGTCACGCTTCGCACATGACCCCGCCATCCAGAAAGAACGTAGCCAGTTCGAACGTGTTCGTAGGTCCGGCAAATCGAGAAAAGCCAGGCTTCTCAACGATCAAAATGTTGACAACAGGCGAGCCCCAACTGTGCCTGAGTTGTCATGCTGAAACGAAGCCCGACTTCAACAAACCGTTTCACCATAAGGTCCTGGAAGGGGCCATGAAGTGCAGCGACTGCCATAATCCGCATGGCGGCTTCGAACTCAAACAAACCAGACTGGCCACCGGCGCCGACGCAACTTGTATTAAATGTCACGCCGACAAACAGGGCCCGTTCACTTATGAGCATGCTCCGGTGAAAAACGAAGGCTGCACGGCCTGCCACACGCCGCATGGATCGCCTAACCCGCGGTTGTTGAGGTATAGCGCTGTCAATCAACTGTGTCTGACCTGCCACAGTGTGGCTCATGACGTGGGTGCCGTGGAGCCGGCTGGCCCACAACATAACCAGAACGCGCAATATGCGAACTGCACCGCTTGCCACGTGAAAATTCACGGCTCTCGTTCAAGTCCGGTCTTCTTTAGGTGAGGTCCTGGAGGAGCTTTTGACAAGCGCTTCTATACCCCGTTGACGAGACAATCGCTATGAACAGGAAAACCATATTGATTCTGGCGCTGATCACTCTGAGTCTGGCACTGGCGTCCGTCACAAAAGCGCAAGAGCCGACACCGAGCCCGACGCCCAAAAAATCTCCTGAAGCCAGCACTGCGGGCCCCGCAGTTGAGGCCGGCGAAGATGCGGGCGACTACACAATAATATCCAGCCTCGAACTTGGCTATCGCGGCCAGCGAGTCGTTGGCGACTTGAACAAATACCGGAGCGACTTGAATTACAAAGCTGGACCGCGGGTCTTTGACTCAAGCCTCTTCATTCGGACAAAGCAAGGCAAAGTCGACCTGTTTGAAACGCTACTGGTAACTTCCACAGGGTGGGGAGGAGATCCGTTCGGTCACGTCAGAGTCAACGTCGAGAATCCAAAGTGGTATCGCTTTGACGGCAACTACCGCCGCTTCAAGTACTTTAGGTTTCTAAATAACCTGGCAAACCCAAACTGGGTTTTCTCCCCAGCGGCCTTCGCAGTCCCTCCAAATCCGGTCACCGGAGAGCACGGGTACAATGCAGAAACGAGGTTGGGTGATTTCGACCTTACAATCTTGCCGAAGAATGAAACCATTAGGTTCAATATCGGATTTTCCCCTGAGAAACTCAGCGGCCCGGCATTCACAAACTATCATGCTGGCGGAAACGAGTTTAATTTTCAATCGGAACTTAGATCGCGGGCCAACGACTTTCGCGTCGGTGCCGACGGCAAGGTGGGACCGATTGATTTTTCATTCCTGCAGGGCTTTCGTCGTTTTCGTGACGACAGTTTTATCATCCTGGGACCAACCCCCGGCATTAATCGAAATCCTGCTGTAGCCGCGCTGACCAGTTTCAATCGCGTTGAGCCGACGCGCGGAAGTGTTAACTACACACGCTTCAGTGCGCATACCTTGGTCGCGAAGAAACTGGATATCACGGCACGGATCGTCTACAGCAAGGCCGAGTCCACCTTTGACCTGGTTGAATCTTTCACCGGTCGAAATTGGAATCCGCGAGTTACGGGATGGCCACCGGGACCACTGCCGGCTACTCCCAACACTCTGAACCTGGGCCGGTACAACATCACCGGCAGTGCCAAACGACCAAATACGCTGGGAGACATTGGCGTAACTTTCCTGGCCACCGACAAATTCAGAATCTCAAATACGTTTCGCGTTGAAGATTTCACCATCGATGGCGTAGCTGTCTTCAGCGACTTCTTCTCAATAACGCGGGGCACGGGAGCGACTCTGAGAACCGACACGGTAGGCTTCAGCAATCTGGACGCTAACAGGATTACTAAGTATCGCAAGTATCAGAACACCATCGAAGGCGACTACCAGTTTAATGCTCGTTACTCCATCCATTTTGGCTATCGTTACGCCAACCGCCAGATCGAAGAACGCTTCGAGGGATTCAATCTGGGCTCCAACGGGTCAGTGACGACACCGCCGGCTCGTACTGCAAGCCTGGAAATAGAAGAAAACCACACGAATGCTTTCTTTACCGGGTTCAAGGCACGCCCAGCAAACAATTGGACCATCTATTTCGATGCCGAGCGCGGAACGGCCGACAACGTCTTCACCCGCATTGGTAACTACGACTACACGAATATTCGGGCGAAGAGCAGGTACTCACCAAACAAGAAGCTCTCCTTCAATCTCGCCTTCATCACCAGGAACAATTCCAATCCGTCGGAAATAGCCGGCGTTTCGTTACAGGATTTCGGCGTGGACGTGAAGACCCGCATCTTCAGTTCGTCAGTCGACTGGGCCCCGACCTCCAAAGTCTCACTTAGCACAGGCTATAACTACAACTGGGTCAACAGCGACGCGGTGGTGGAGTATTTTTTCAATAGCATTCGCCACCCTCTCGGCCATAGCCTGTACTTCATGAGAAACAACTTCTTCTTCGTCGATGCCACGGCACAGCCGCTCAAGCGCGTAACTTTCTACGCGGCGTATCGCATCAATAAGGACAATGGTCAGGGAGACCGGCTGGCGGATCCGACCGGATCACCGGGCACGTTGATCTCTTCCTACCCGATGAGTTTTCAATCGCCTGAAGCTCGGGTGACGATTAAATTCAATCGGCGACTCGATTGGAATCTTGGGTATCAGTATTACAACTACAGAGAGAGTCCACTTGTCGGACCGCGGCCCCAGAATTATCACGCGCATCTGCCTTATACATCGTTGCGCTTTTACTTTGGCCGAACAGAATAAGGGCGAAACTCGAATTAAGTTCATGCAACTCCGGCTCGGCTGATGACCGCGGCTGGAGTTTGCTTGTTGTTACTTAACGTCGACTGCTAGAGCGATACCTTACATCCGCGTCGGGAGGATGAAGCATTGGGTAATGTCGCTGGCCAGCCTAACACCGGTAAAGCCGGACTCTCCACTCCACCCGGACCCTCCAGGCGCCGCTTTCTGGATTACTTACTCGGCACGAGCGCTTTCGCTACCTTGGCCGCGATTGTGTATCCGATCATCAGGTTCATGACACCGCCGCAAGTCGTCGAGTCAACTGAAAACTCGGTAATCGCAGCCAAGCTAAATGAAATTCCGGTCAACTCGGGCAAGATTTTCAAGTTTGGTAACAAACCGGGAATTCTCGTTCGCAGCGCATCTGGAGAACTCAAGGCATTTTCAGCCGTCTGCACTCATTTGGACTGCATCGTTCAGTATCGCTCGGAGACGAAGCAAATCTGGTGTGCGTGTCACAACGGTCAGTACAACCTGAGCGGAAAGAACATCGGTGGTCCGCCGCCTCGGCCGCTCGAGGAATTTAAGGTCAATACGCGGGGTAATGATGTTGTGGTAAGCAGATCTTAGCCGGCAACAATTGGTGCCGCTTCAGTCATTCCGATTGTTTTTCTGAAAGCAAGCTAGAGCTTCGAATTCGAGCCGTGAGAATCGAAACCGTGAAAGCCTGGTTGGATGAGCGTCTTTCGATTGGCACGCTCGCCGCGATGGCTGAAAAGAAGGAAGTTCCACTTCACCGCCATTCCATCTGGTACTACTTCGGTGGCATGACCTTATTTCTGTTCTGTGTGCAGGTCGTCACTGGAATATTGCTGCTCCTTTATTATCGTCCCAGCTCTGAAAACGCTTTCGAAAGCGTGCAATTCATTATCACGGAAGTGAAATTTGGTTGGTTGATTCGATCGATTCACAGCTGGTCGGCCAACCTGATGATCGCTACGCTCTTTATCCACATGTTCAGCGTGTTCTTTCTGCGCGCTTACTACCCGCCACGCGAAATCACCTGGATCAGCGGCGTTCTTTTGTTGTTTATAGTCATCTGCTTCGGCTTCAGCGGATACCTCCTCCCTTGGAACAAACTCGCTTTCTTTGCGACGAAAGTTGGCACTGAAATCGTGGGCGTCATTCCCGTAGTGGGCCGGCCGCTGCTTCGTTTTCTGCGCGGCGGGGACGACGTCACGGGCGCCACGCTAACTCGCTTTTTCGGATTTCATGTGGCGGTATTGCCGGCCAGCGCAACAGTATTGATCGCGATCCATGTCTTGCTGGTTCAACAACATGGGATGAGCGTGCCGCCAGGCGTGGCAGGCCGGCCAATGAAGAAGATGAAGTTTGTGCCGAATTTTCTCCTTCGCGACCTCATTGGCTGGATTCTAGCGATTGGCGTGCTGGCCGCTCTTGCCGCCCTGTTCCCGTGGGAGCTGGGGGAAAAAGCAGATGCATTTGCGCCGGCGCCGGCCGGCATCAAGCCTGAGTGGTATTTCCTATTCATGTTTCAAACGCTGAAAATGCTGCCCGCAAAGATGGGGATATTCGACGGCGAAGTGGTTGGGATCCTGGTTTTTAACTTCATTGCACTGCTTTTATTCGTCGTGCCATTTGTGGACCGATCAGCGGAAAGTAGATCAAGACGTTTAGTCTTTAACTCAATCGGGATCGTTGCGCTTCTGTACATCGTAGTAATGACAATCATAGGTTACGTAACCTGACATCATGCGGACTGATCTGCAAACAAACGGTCCTCGCGGCTTGGCCACTACCATGCGGCTATCGGCTCGGGTCATTCTTCAGACGACGATCTTTCTTTTGCTATTCACGGTGGTATCCGCTCAGGAAAAGAATTCATGTGTCGAGTGTCACTCGAAATTGGAAGACACGAGATTAAGCGCTCCAGCGAAGCTCTTCATTAACGACATTCACCATTTGCGCGGTTTGGGATGCAACGATTGCCACGGCGGCGATCCGAAGGCCGACACTAAGGAGGCGGCGAAGGACCCGCGTAAGGGTTATCTCGGAAAGCCGAAGACCCTCGACATCCCGGCGTATTGCGGCAAATGCCATAGCGATGCGAATCTGATGAAGCGATTCAACCCCTCGCTGCGAGTAGATCAGGAACGTGAGTATTACACGAGCGTGCACGGTAAGCTGTTGAAGAGCGGGGAGACGCGAGTCGCGACCTGCGTCAGTTGCCACAGCGTTCATGGCATACGGGCCATTGCCGATCCGCTCTCGTCCGTCTATCCGTCAAACGTTGCCGAAACGTGCTCCAGGTGTCATGCCAACGCCGACTACATGCGGGGATTCGGGATCCCGAGCGATCAGTTTGATAAATATAAGCAGAGTGTTCACGCGAACGCCCTTTATGAGCGGCAGGATCTGTCGGCCCCAACCTGTAACGACTGTCATGGCAATCATGGGGCGGCGCCGCCGGGCATCGCGTCCGTCGCGAACGTCTGCGGTCAATGTCACGCGCGCCAGGCCGAGCTGTTTCAAGCTAGTCCGCACAAAGCCGCCTTCGATCAGAAGCAGCTCGGCGAGTGCATAACCTGCCACAGCAATCACGCCATCGCCAAGCCGGGAGATGAAATGATTGGAACAAGCAACGGATCGCTGTGCATCCACTGTCACAAATCAGGAGATACAGGCTTCGTTGCGGCTGGCCGGATGCGTTCGCAAATAGACGAGCTGATCGCGAACATCGACAAGTCTAACGAGATTCTGGATCACGCGGAGCGCGCCGGCATGGAAGTGAGCCGGCCGAAGTTTGAAATGAAGGAAGCAACTGATGCCTTGACCCATGCCAGGGTGTTAATACATTCCTCTGCCGCAACTGAGGTCGATAAAGTGGTTGCCCCGGGCCTGGCAGCATCTCTTAGAGGTTACCAGGCGGGACTAGGAGCGCTGGCGGAACGAAGGTTTAGGCGTCAGGGACTCGCAGTTTCCCTGGTTTTCATACTTTTCCTGGCTGCGTTGGTCTATCTCAAAGTCCGAGACATCGAACGCCGTCAAGGTGAGGGCAGTAGCAGCGCGTGAAGTCTGAACAGGCATCATCGATAGTGAGGTTTTGGCGTGCGTTAGTGATGGCCGTCATCGTGGCGGCATCTGTGTTTTTTGTTTCCTCTCGACTGAGTGCGTCTGCCGGTGAAACCACTACGGCGCCTCAGAAACGCTCACAAAGCCGCCGGAAAAAAGCCGCGCCAAAGCCACCGCGAGTGAATTACTCCCAATTCTCGCATCGCACTCACGTGGTAACCCAAAAGCTCGCATGCAGTTCATGTCACCAGGCGGCTTCGAAAAATTGGAAGGAAGTGCGCAAAGGCGATGCGGCTTTCCCTGACGTGACTGATTTTCCGGAGCATTCATCCTGTTTAGCCTGCCATCGCACGCAGTTTTTTGCGCGTGAAAGACCTGCCCCAGCTATTTGCTCGAATTGCCATATCGCAAGTACTCCCCGTGACACGAGCCGCTGGTTATTTCCCAGCCTTGGCGACGTTACAGATTCAACAAAAAAGAGACGAGAGTTCGTTTCGGAATTTGGGGTTGGCTTTCCTCACGATAAGCACCTTGAGGTCGTCGGCTTCAACGGTTTCGGAACTGGGCGCGACCGATTCGTTACTGTGTTACTGCAGGAAAAGAAGGACGAAGGACCACCGAAAAGTTGCCAGGTTTGTCATGAGACGTATCAGCCGCAGGGCAATTCCAGCGAAGAGTACCTGACGAAGCCTCCCAAAAGCCTGGGCGATAATTTTTGGTTGAAGAAAGGCACATTCAAAACCATCCCGAACAGTCATACGGTCTGTTTCACCTGTCACAGCGCGGATTCAGGAATTGCGCCGGATCCAAAGGACTGCCACCTTTGCCATAAACTGATCTCACCGGAGGCGAGCCTGAAAGCCGATTTCGATCCGAAGCTGGCAGCTGACATGGGCGTCACCGATCGCTTGATCCTGGCAAGATGGAGCAGGCGACTTTCGGCCGGGGCGTTTCGTCATGAAGGCGGCGAGCATCCGGACCTGAATTGTTTGGGCTGTCATAACGTGCCGGCGTTCGATACGGTCGATCCGAAAACTATGAAAGTTCCCATCCGGTCGTGCGGTGGCGCCGATGGATGTCACATAACAGCGACAACCGGCGATGGCGGAATCTTGAATTTTGAAATTGATGAGAAGAAAAAGAATCCCGGATTCGTTTGCACGAAGTGTCACGTGATCTTTGGCAAAGAAGCGATACCGGAGAATCACCCGCAAGCGGTACCAAAGCCGATGCCCGAAAAGAAGCAGAGTTAATGATTGGTTTAGCCACCAGATTTCAGCGGCTATGCCGCCTGATGTGCGGAAGATCTGTGACCTTCCGGCTTCCGTTCAAAACAAGTTGGGGCTGCGCCCCGACCAGGGGCGGAGCGCCGGAAAAACCTGGTTGGCGCACTGGGCGGGACTGCGCCGCCACCACACATCAGACGGCGAACGCGCGCCGCATCTTTGCCACTCGGTTAACCCAATCAGGCGCAGTCGCATTCGTTATCCCGGGCATCGTGGCAGGCTTAAGTCTCGGTATCGTTTTGAGTTCGCTGGCGTTAGGATCGAGGTCACCGTTGCGTTCTGAATCACCCGCAACAGAATCCAGTCAGGAGCAAATGCAGGTTCCCGAGGGCCTGGATTATTCCAGGTTCCAGCACAACAGCCGCAATCACGCCCGATTGCCGTGTCTGTTATGCCATCGTCGTGAGACGAATGCGCCGCGTCCGAAACTTCCGGGCAGCAACGGCCACTTACCTTGCGCCGGCTGTCACGCACAGCAGTTCTCCAGCGCCGATAGTCCGATATGCTCCATCTGTCATAAGGAGGTGCAGTCGGGCCAGCTCAAAGCCTTTCCACGACTAAAGAGCTTTCGGGTGAAATTCGATCACTCGCTTCACACGAGGATGGGCGGAGCTAACTGCTTGACTTGTCATCGCTCTTCGCGTGGCGGTGTTGCCTTATCAATTCCTGCCGGCTTCAATGCGCACACGACGTGTTATAGATGTCACACACCGCGCGCGCAGTCAGGTGGTCGAGATATTTCTTCCTGTGGCACCTGTCATAAGTTAGGCTCTTATTCGCGAACCCCTGAATTCGCACAGGCATTCCGGGTGGGATTCAATCATTCCAAACATCAAAAGATGACTTGCAACGAGTGTCACCAGGTTAGAGCAGGAATGCCGCAGCGAAGGCAAGTTACCGCGCCCGAGCCGCTCAACCATCACGCAACCGGTCGCGGGCAAAGCTGTTTGAGTTGCCATGATGGCAAGCGCGCGTTCGGCGGGGATGACTTTTCAGTTTGCAAGCGTTGCCACGCTGGAACGACTTGGCGCTTTTGACCTGAGGGCGCATGATCCGCTGCTTGCAAACCTGGTAGTTTGCGTTTGGCGCGCACCTAACAGCTTACGTAGAAACGAAACGTTACGGTTCTCTAAAGGAGGTATGTATGAAAGTCTTTACTATGTTTGCAGTCGTCCTCTTCTTTGTTCTGCTGTTGTCGGTCCCGTCTCGCATCTCGTTTGAAGCATCGGCGCAGGACGGTAAGAAGCTGCCAGAGACAATCATCATGTCGAAGGAGGCAAAGCTGGGGCAGGTCACATTCAACCACTCCGATCACGTGACCAAGAATCGCAGTGTCGATGGGACCAAGCCGATTGCTTGTGTTGAATGTCATCACACAGCGCAGCCCGCATCAGAAGCGGTTAAGCATCCTCCGCACAAGACGGTTTGGCCCGCGGACCGCACGACTAAGCTGACGATAGATTTGCTTGAAAAGGATCCGAATGCTGTGGGAGCCGTCTGCCGCGACTGTCATGCGCGACCGGAAACGAAACCAAAACTTCTGCCGGAGATTCCTCAACTCAAGTTTGAAGGGAGCGCGGAGCCGACGAGCATGACCAACCAGCAGGCGTTTCATCGGAACTGCGGGGGCTGTCATGATGAAGCGGTGAAGGCCAGACCGGCTTTGGCCCCGCCACCGCCGACATCGAAGAAATGCGTGGCTTGTCACAAGAAGACTGCGGCTTGAAGTGAACCCGATGATTTTCGGCGGGTACTTTAGGTTCTTTTTGACGGACAAGAGGTGATCGATAGTCCTAACGGGGCTGAATTCTACTCATAACGACAGAAAGGAAAGGGGTTTCCACCTGAGGAGTTTTCCGTATTCGTGGGTAAAAGGTCGCAGGCGCCGGGGGCTTGGTCCCGGATTTCGCAAGAATTCCCATGCGGCACAGCCATTGCCCTACGAGTTATTTCCGAACTCCCTGATTCGGAAATAACAGTTAGTTCCTTAGAGGAAGGTGGGACGCAGCAGTGAAAATAACGATAAACAGTCTGACAAAGTTGGGGGTAGCCCTCGGTGGACTGATACTGGCCGCAACATTCATGATTATTTCGGTGCCCGTCCGGGCCAGTGTCGACGATTTCGATGCCGCCGGAACATTCAAGACCAAGTGCGTTGCGTGTCACGGGGCAAAAGCGGAAAAGAAATTTAACCCGACGCTTGCGGACGACGAACTTGTACAGGCAGTGCTAAAAGGAAAGAAGCCGGAAAAGCCCCCGAACATGCCGGGCTACGAAGAGAAAGGGATCACGGCTGATCAGGCGAAAGAGCTGGTCACCTACATGAAGTCAGTAAAGCAATAATTGATCGAGAGAGAAATTAACGCGTTTCTATGAACTGCTGGCGCGCTTGGTCTTGCGCTAGCTCCCTGGTTGCTAACCGATCTCCGGTGCCGCTTAAAGCGCGGCACCGGGATCGTTTGTCTGTGTTTACGCCGACTTAAGCTTCATGCCACGGTTCGTTCTGGTCACGATCGTTCTCTTTGTGCTGCTGCTCTGCGGCCTTTTCCAGTTTGTTGGCTACGGTAGGGCGCAAAACCAGGCTTCGGGAACGCCTCAGCCGACACCTTCAGTAGCCGGCGGTGATCCAACTGCTGTTAAGAGTCTACCGGCGCTGCAATGCCAGGGTTGTCACGCTGCAGGTAAGACGCTCCCTTATCTTGGTGGCGCTCTTTTCCATACCGGGCCACACACCGAATACGATCGAGGCTTCCACGCGCTATCTGTTCAAAGCGGGAAAAAGGGAGCCACGTGTGTTGATTGCCACGCGAAAAACGGCGACCTCACGACCATGCTGCCGCCAGGCGATCCAAATTCGACAGTCAATCGCACGAACATTGCCGAGACCTGCGGCCGGTGCCATGGAGATAAGTCCGTAATGCAGGGAAGTGGCATAAGCGATCGACCGTTCCTGTCTTATCGAGAGAGCGTCCATGCGAAGGCCATTGCTCGCGGGAATACCAGGGCGGCAGTCTGCACAGACTGTCACAACAGTCACGACATTCAACCGGCGTCGAATTCGCAATCCTCGATCGCGAAAGCGAACATTCCGACCACCTGTGGACGATGTCATCAGACGGAATCCAAAGAGTTCATTGGCAGCGTTCACGGTGAGGCCGTGACCAGGGGAGTTTCGCGGGCGCCCGCTTGCACTGATTGTCACGGCATTCACAACATCAAGATGGCGGTTGATCAGACCACGGCGACTGCCTCGGTAGCCGTGGCGACTGAATCGTGCGCCAAATGTCATGAAGGCGTGGCCTTGACGCAGGAATTCGGTGTCGCAAGCGGGCGGGTCAGCAGTTATAAAGACAGTTATCACGGCCTGGCTTCGCAATTCGGATCAAAGCTCGTTGCCAATTGCGCGAGTTGCCATGGCGTCCACAATATCCTGCCCTCGTCCGATCCGCGATCAATGATTAGCGCCGCAAACCTGCCGCAAACCTGCGGGCAGTGCCACGTCGGCGCAGGTGAAAACTTCACCAAAGGGAAAATCCATCTGACTTCTGGGTTGGTTTCGGAGGTCGCGACTGATGACCAGGGAGTTGTGGGGACCCAGATCGTGCGTTGGATCTATCTCCCATTGATTGGTCTGGTAATCGGCGGCATGATGGTCCATAACGCCCTCGTTTGGCGCAAAAAGGTCGCGGCCAAACGGCATCAGAAACGAAGCATTGTTCGCCTGACCGTAAATCAGCGCGCGCAACACTGGCTGCTGCTTACGAGTTTTATGGTTCTCGTGTTGAGCGGTTTTGGGTTGCAGTATCCCGATTCCTGGCTGGCGTGGATGTTGGTGAGCGAGTACTGGCGGCGAATAATCCATCGCACAGCCGCCATCGTGATGCTCGTCGTAGGTGCCTACCATCTCTGTTACCTGGCTTTCTCGAAGGAGGGAAGGCAGTGGGTGAAGGACATGCTTCCGAAATGGAAGGATGTGATGGACTTGGCCGGAAATTTCGCCTATTACCTCGGAGTCAGAAAAGAAAAGCCAAAATTTGCCCGTTTTGGTTATGCTGAAAAAGCAGAGTATTGGGCCGTGGTGTGGGGTACGATCATCATGGGTCTGACTGGCCTGATGATCTGGTTCAAGATCGGCGTCTTTGGTTTTCTGCCGCGCTGGTGGATCGACATCGCACTGGCGGTGCACTTTTACGAAGCTGTGCTGGCCACGTTGGCTATTATCGTCTGGCACTTTTATCAGGTGATATTCGACCCCGACGTCTATCCGGTTAACTATGCCTTCATCGATGGGCGGGTGTCAGAACATTTCTACAAGGAAGAGCACGAGCTGGCATACGAACAAATGAAGGAGCAGTCAGCGCAGGAAGAAGAAGTGAAAACCAAGGAGTCAACCACGGGTGAAGCCCAGGGAATTGATTAGAGCCGAGATCATCCTTGCGGTAGTCAGGTTGATTGTCTATCTTAGAGCAGAACACGATGGGTGAGACCGCACCACTGGCTCCCAAAAGGCCGAGCCTCTTCCGCAACTACATCAGCTTTGTCGGGGCAGCGATCGTCATCGCCAGTCTCGCAAGTGTCGCACTCCTGTTTTTCATCGAAGTAACCGCAACTCATGAGAACCCCTATGTTGGGATCCTCACCTACATAATTTTTCCATCGATCCTGATGTTTGGATTGTTTGTCGTTGCCTTGGGCATGTTCTTTGAGCGCCGAAGGCGGCGGCGAGTTGCACCAGAGCTTATCACAGCCTATCCGAAGCTGGATTTGAACGACCCTCATACGCGCCGTGCTGTTCTGACGTTTCTCGTTGTCACGTTCTTCTTTGTCTCGGCCAGCGCTTTTGGAAGTTATCGCGCATTCGAATACACGGAATCGGTCCCTTTCTGTGGCCAGACCTGTCATACGGTGATGAAACCGGAATTCATGGCCTATCAGGCCGGCGCCCATGCGCGGGTGCGCTGTGTTGATTGTCATGTCGGATCCGGCGCCGGCTGGTATGCGCGCTCGAAGCTCTCCGGCGCCTATCAGCTTTACTCAGTGACCTTTAACAAATATTCGCGGCCCATCAGCACGCCGGTGCATAACTTGCGCCCTGCTCCCGAAACCTGCGAGCAGTGTCACTGGCCCGAAAAGTTTTTTGGTGCGCAAATGAAGGTCTTCAATCGTTACGCCTATGACGAAAAGAACTCGCTGCGGCAAACACGCATGCTGATAAACGTGGGCGGGGGCAGTCCGGCCGCCGGGTTGGTCACGGGCATCCACTGGCACATGAACATTGCGAATGAAGTGAGCTACATCTCCACCGACGATCACCGGCAGATAATTCCCTGGGTGCAAATCAAAGATCGACATGGCAACGTCACTCAGTATTACGACCGCAGCCGGCCTTTGTCATCGGAACAGATTGCCGCTTCCAGTAAGCGCCGGATGGACTGTGTCGATTGTCATAATCGTCCTGCTCACGTCTATCTGCCACCGGATGTTGCGGTAGATCAGGCTTTCGTCGCCGGCCGGTTGGATCAGTCGATACCCTATCTCAAACGAAAGGCGGTTGAAGTTCTCAGCAGCCGATACGACACCACACCGCAGGCGCTGAGCTCAATTGAACACAGCCTGATTCAGTTCTATCAAACAAACTACAAAGACGTGTACTCGCAGAAGCAGCCTGCGATCAAAAACGCGGTCGCGGAAACTCAGCGGATCTTTCAGACTTATTTTTTCCCGGAGATGAAGACCGATTGGCAGACCCATCCAAACAATATCGGCCATTTTTACTTTTCGGGTTGCTTCCGCTGCCATGACGGCGAACACGTTAGCAACACAGGCAAGGTGATTTCAAACGATTGCAACATCTGCCACACAGTGATTTATGACTCCGCCAGGCCGCCTGCTGAAAACATGAGAACAGGATCTTTTCGACACATCGTCGACCTCGGCGGTCTCGAAGACCGCAAATGCGACAGCTGCCATAGAGCTGCCAATGAACCTTTCAAACACCCGGTAAATCTCGGGGACATATCGACGTTCCAATGCGTGGAGTGCCATCCGAGGAAGAAATAGACTGAGAGCGGGGATGAGTTCGGCTACTTCTGTCGCCTGAAGTGATTCTCCGAGTAGATAACAAACTCTTTGCCAGGCTCGGCTAATTCAAACGTTTCCGTAAATTCGTTCTAGTTTACGATTCTAATAGTCTCTCAAGCTCCCCATCCTGCCGGAATGTTCTCAATGCCTTCGGAGGTGAACACGATCACTTTGCCGTCTGCGGAGATGCTTTCTGACTAGTATTGATTGACATACCCTTCGATGTGAAACTGTCTGAAAACGTATTGCTTCCTGGCGCGATCATAGCTAAGGAGTTTGTAGTGGACTAAAGAAAGCAATTATTCGATATCTCGCAACAACTGGTTCTTATGATTGAAGACTTATCCACCCGTCACTGTCTGATAGGCGACCTCTTTAAGAAACCCACCACCGCGGAAGAGTGGACCAGGTATCGCCTGACAGACGAACAAGTGGAGTCTTACCGGGAGAATGGATACCTGGCGGGAATCAAGCTGCTTGATGACGAACAGATAGAGGTGCTACGAAAAGAGTTAAGCGACCTGGTCGATCCTGGCCATCAAGGCAATGAGTTGTTTTATGAATTTAACTCCAATGAATCGGCTGATCCCGAAAAAACTCTCTTCCATGCGTTAGGCGCCTGGCGCATAACGCCGGGCTTTCATGATCTGTTATGGAACCCCGCATTCGGTGTTCCGGCGTGGCAACTTCTGGAGGGTTCCGTCCGCTTCTGGCATGACCAGCTTTTTTATAAGCCCGCCCGGCATGGCGGAGTTGTGATCTGGCATCAGGACTATTCTTATTGGACCAGAACTCAGCCGATGGCCCACCTTTCGTGCTGGATCGGTTTGGATGATTCAACGCGTGATAATGGCTGTATCCACTATGTGCCCGGCAGCCACCGCTGGGATCTACTACCACGCGAAGACTTTGCGAACGACATGGACACGATCCAGGGAGTGCTGAGCGAAGCGCAGAAGAGAGAATTCAATCCCATTGCTATCGAGCTGAAGAAGGGCGAGTGTTCCTTCCATCATCCATTGATGGTCCACGGCTCGTTTGAGAATCGGACTGACCAGCCAAGGCGGGCGGCGGTGATCAATGTCGTTCGCGATGGCGTCCGTTCCATGTCGGATGAACCGTTGCTGGAAGGTGTGCCGCGAATTCCGGCCGGAAAGGAGCTCAGTGGGCAGTTCTTTCCCCTGCTCTTTGATCCACGCGAACTGGGATAGAAGATCCAGGCCGCTCGATCCCATGACGCGGATCTAAATCAAGCGATCGCCTTCAGAGGAGACTGAGTCGCTGCGATAGTGACACCCGCGGCTTTGCCGATTGTGCTGCGCGGCCTGAGTTATTATCAGCGCCACCTCAACGGCGTTGCGCAGTCCGATCAATCCATCCGACAACTTTGTTGTGCGATAGAAGGTTTCGATTTCGTTCCAGAGATGACGAAGCTCTCGAGTTGCGCGCGATAGCCGATCCGAATTCCGCACCAGGCCAACGTAGTGCCACATGATGTTCTGGATGTTTTGCATGTCGCCTTGAATTAAGGCTGGATCTGGTTCGGCGGTCAAATCACTCTCGTCCCACGGTGGCACATCGTCAAGCGTGGGTTGCGTCTTTTCTGATGATGACGCCAGCATTTCCTCAATGTGCTGAGCGGTACGATTGCCCCACACCAACCCTTCGAGCAGCGAAGTGGAAGCCAGACGGTTCGCGCCGTGCACACCGCTGCAGCTGATTTCGCCGACGGCGTAAAGGTTGTCGATGCTTGAGCGTCCCCATTCATCCACCAGCACCCCACCGCAGAAGTAGTGGGCCGCCGGCACAACCGGAACCGGCTCACGCGAGATATCAATGCCTACTTTTAGACACTGGGCATAGATGTAAGGAAACCGTTTTTTGATCGTCTCGGCGGGCAGGTGCGAGGCAATGTCGAGCAAGACATGAGAGTAGCCATGGATTTCCATTTCATGGTGGATGGCCCGGGCCACAATATCGCGTGGCGCCAGGTCCTTCCATTGCGGAGCATAATCGGGCATGAAGGGTCGCCCATCAGGAGAAAGCAGCACGCCGCCTTCACCGCGCACTGCTTCGCTAATCAACAGGCCCTCAGCGCCCGGTGCGGCCAGGGCGGTCGGGTGAAACTGAACGTACTCGGCGTTGGCAATTCTGGCGCCCGCACGATGGGCCATGGCCAGTCCGTCACCGCGGGCGCCCGGCGGATTGGTGGTGTTGCGGTAGATTCGTCCTAGTCCGCCGGTGGCCAGCACGGTAACGTTAGCGAGATAACGGTGAACAGCCCTCTCGTCACGATCAAAAAGATAACAGCCGTGACAGGAGATCGGTCGATAGTTGTCTAGTGGGTCGCGCGAGTGATGGGGAAATGTGATCAGGTCAACCGCGGTCGCGTTTGGCTCGAGCGTGATGTTCGGATAACGCTGGATTGCGCCGATTAAACCGGTCATGATCGCCTGCCCGGTTGTATCGCCTACGTGGAGTATGCGGCGGCGGGAATGCGCAGCTTCTTTGCCCCAAACCGGCTGACCCTGGCTGTTCCTGTCAAATACTACGCCGCTGGTTTCTTCCAGAACTTCACGCAAAAGCGGTGGACCTTCTTCGGCCAGAATCCTTGCGGCGGGTGGTGAGCTGACGCCGGCGCCGGCGGCCAAAATATCAGCCAGCAACAACTCAGAATTGTCATCGGGGCCCCGTCCGATGATTCCGCCTTGGGCATAACGCGTGTTTGATTCGTGTGGATCTTCGGCGCGAGTAATAATCTTTACCCGGCGTTGCGGATTGCGCGCCAGTCGCAGGGCTGCGGTGGCGCCGGCGATGCCGCAACCGATGATTAGGACTTCAGCTTCGGCCAAATTTTCTTATCCTGAGATGGGAAGTTTCCTGAGAGCTCAACCAATCGCCAGCATTCGCTCAACTGAACGAAGTGCTCGACGGCGAATCTCTTCATCAATCTCAATCACATACTGGTCTTTCTCCAACGCTTCGAGCGTATCTTCGAGCGTAATTTCGTTCATATGCGGGCAACGGACACTGCATAGTCTCAGCATCTCCTTGCCGGGATTGGACGCCGCGATGTTGTCGCCCATGGAACACTCAGTCAGCAACAGATAATGCGGGGCTCGGGTGCGCTCCACATACCTAATCATCGCATTGGTGCTTCCTGAGAAGTCGGAAGCCTGGACTACCGCGGGGCTGCACTCCGGATGCGCGAGTATCACGACGTCGGGAAACTGCTTGCGAACGTTCTTTATGTCGTCGACGGTGAACTTTTCGTGGACCTCGCACCGGCCAGGCCATCCGATCATCTGATAATCAAGTTCAGTTTCAAACTTCTTCGCCGGATCACGCGTCGGAAAAATTATGCGTCTTCCAGTTTCCCGGGCGATGTTGGCGGCGAGATATTCGTCAGGAATAAAAATCACGCTCTCGCTATGTAGCGATTCAACTACGGCGACTGCGTTGGACGAGGTGCAGCAGATATCTGATTCAGCTTTGACGTCCGCATAAGTGTTGATGTAGGTAACCACCGGAACGCCAGGAAATCTTTGTTTCAACTCGCGGACGTCGGCCGCAGTGATGCTGGCAGCAAGCGAGCAGCCGGCCTTAAGAGACGGCAGCAATACTTTTTTGCTCGGGTTAAGAATCTTCGCCGTTTCGGCCATGAATCGCACACCGCAAAACACGATGACATCCTTGTCAGTTTCGGCGGCCCTGCGACTCAAGTCGAGTGAATCGCCGGCGAAGTCGGGAATTGAGTGATACAGGGCCGGCTCCATGTAGTTGTGGCCGAGAATAATGGCGTTGCGTTCTTGCTTCAACCGATTAATCTTTGCGGCCTGTTCCGCCTTTATTCGCAGCTCAAAATCCGGCACTGTGCCTGCCAGCAGCGCCTTCAGCTGTTCGTACATTCCACTTGTCGTTGTCTCATTAATCATATCAATCAAGACCTTTTGAATGCCTTCTGCTTAGTTGTACTCTCTCGCCTCGGAGTTTCCTATTGGTCTGTTTTAAAACTCACGTCAAATACCTTCGGCGAGTGAGTAAGCGCCCCGACGGAAATATAGTCAACACCCGTTTCGGCAATTTGCCTGACATTGTCCAGGGTAACGTTGCCTGAGGCCTCAAACTTCGCCCCTCCCGGATTCAGCTCCACCGCTTCGAGCATCGTTGCAATCGACATGTTGTCCAGCAGGATTCGTTCAACTCCGAGATCAAGGGCCTTTAGAACATCGTCAATTGTGCGTGCTTCAACCTCGATCTCGAGTTTTGTTCCCGACTCTCGCACTCGGCGTACCGCTTCTGTCAACGAACCCGCATAGTCGATATGGTTATCTTTGATGAGGACCATGTCAAAGAGGCCGGTGCGGTGATTCTGTCCCCCGCCACGACGCACCGCCAGCTTGTCAATTGCCCGGAGACCGGGTGCAGTTTTGCGCGTGTCCAGAATCACCGCCTTGGTGCCGGAAACAGCGTTCACAAACTGGCTCGTCAGAGTTGCAATCCCCGACATCCGGCCAAGAAAGTTTAACGCGACGCGCTCGCCAGTTAACAAAGAACGGGCATCGCCTTCAACATCGGCCAGCACTGCGCCTTTCGCGACCTGCGATCCTTCCGCTACGACGGCTCGAAAATTGATCCGGTCATTCAGCAGAAGCAACACGTTTCGGGCAACATCCAGACCGGCAATGATGCCAATCTGCTTGGCGATGATTTGCCCGCGAAGAACGACTCCCGCCGGCACCAGACTGTTTGTGGTCACGTCGCCGTTGCCAATGTCTTCTTCAAGAGCTCGTTTCAAGCAATTGAGAATCTCAGCCTGCAATTCGTGTTTCCTTTCGAAGTAAAGAGTCTGCTTTTCTGCCCAACATCCTAACCTTTTACGCAGACGAGTGGCACCAGTGCTGCCGGCGGAGTATCTCTATTGCCGGTTCGGCCGTGCAGAAGAAGAGCTGCGGAGGCGGCGTTTGGCTTTGCCGTGTGATGTGAGGCGGCGCCATGTCGCTGGGAATTTATCTATTTTGGAGTATCCTACCGTCTCGGTCAGACTAATCCAGCCACCTGTGCTGTTCTGGTAGAGCTATGGAAGCACGTGCGTCACCAGATACGTTCTGTCAGCGGATTGTCGCGGCGGCAAGTATTCGCCGTGACAAGGTAGCGATGACGGTAATCGAGCCTGATGGTCAGGACACAATCACTTTCGGCTCAATGCTGGATCAGTTGCGAAGCGTTGCGTACCGGCTTGAGCAGGAGGGAGTCGCTTTCGGCGATCGAGTCGCTCTCATCGGCGAGAACCATCCCAATTGGGCCATCGCCTATCTCGGCATCCTTTATCGAGGCGCGGTAGTCACACCGATGGATCCGGCGGCCACTACGCTAACGCTCGCCGCCTTTCTTAAAGGCTCTGAGGCCAAACTCGCGTTTGTTTCACCTGCATCAGTAGATAAGTTTCGCGCCGCCTGCGAGCAGTTGGGCAGCAACATACCGGCAGTGGCTCTCCGACCGCTCACACAGAAAAATGGTCTGGCTCGTTTTGAAGACTGGTCAAGCACGTCTACGCCGAAGGAATTCGCTGACGCTCCACCACCTGCCAGGCCGGAAGACCTGGCGGTTCTGATTTACACGTCAGGCACCACCGGAGTTCCAAAGGCTGTGCCGCTCACTCACGGAAACATCTATGCCGAAAGCACCAAAGTCCAGGACGTGATGCGGATTAGCGACCGCGAGGTGATCCTCAGTCTGCTGCCACTGTTTCATGCATATTCACAAATTGTGAATCTCTGGCTTGCCACGATAATAGGTGCGCGGGTCGTTTATCTTACCGAGCTGAGCAGTGCGGGGATTGAACAGGGACTAAGGGAAAGCGGAGCCACCACGTTGGTCGGAGTGCCGCGCCTCTGGTACCTGTTTCATAAAAAGATTTTTGATGCCGTGCGCGCTCGGCCGGCTGCAGTCAGGGTTTTATTTCGAGGGATGCTCGCTTGCAACGGCCGGCTCCGCGATTGGTTGGGCCTGAACGCCGGACGGTTTCTCTTCAAGCCAGTTCACCGGTCCTTTGGCGGGCAACTCAGACTCGCAGTTTCCGCAGGCGCCAGCTTTGATGAGAACGTTGCCCGGGCTTTTCATTGCCTGGGTTTTACGATCTTACAGGGTTACGGACTCACCGAGACCAGCGGCGCTGCGACGGTTACGCGTTTTGAAGATAACAGGATCGGTTCAGTAGGCACTCCGTTGAATGGTGTTGAGGTGAGGATCGATGAACCCAACGCCGAAGGCATCGGAGAGGTTTTGATTCGCGGGCCGATAGTGATGTCGGGCTACTACCGGAATCCGGAAGCTAACCGCGAAGCTTTCACCAGCGACGGTTGGTTTCGTTCCGGCGACCTGGGTAGGTTTGATAAACAGGGGCACTTATACATTGTCGGACGCAGGAAAGACGTGATCAAATTACCGTCCGGCAAGAACGTGTTCCCTGAAGATGTGGAGGCACATTACGAACACTCCCCGTTTGTCATCGAAGTTTGTGTCCTGGGAGTCGCGGACGAATCAAGTCAATTTAAACGAGCTGAAAAGCTGTGTGCCGTCGTGGTCCCAAACTTCGAATACCTTAAGGCTCAGCAGATCGCCAATGCGCGCGAATGGGTTGTTTGGGAGTTGGAAAATCTTGGTCGCGAACTCCCGGAATACCAGCGGGTGCATGATTTTGTCCTCCGTGCCGAACCGTTACCGCGTACCACTACTCGCAAAATACGGCGATTCGAACTGCGCAGCCAGCTTAATCAGCAAAGAGATCTCGCGGGACGAGAATCAAGAGCCCTGGTGCTCAGCGAATCAGATCGGGCGCTGATGGATTCCCCGGCCGGGCGTGCTGTCGTCGCCGCTGTCAGAGAGCACGCTCGCGATGTTGAGCTGATCAGCCCGCAGATGAATCTTGAAATCGATCTGCGGCTCGACTCGCTGGCGCGAGCGGAATGCGTGGTCAGCATCGAACAGAGCCTGGCCATTGAACTGAAACCGGAGGAAGCAGCGACTGCTCAAACAGTGGGCGAGCTGGTTCAGTTGGCTAATTCAAAAACGCCTGAGGCAACCCGGTTGGGGATCGGCGTTGAGAAATTCCATTGGCGCCATGTGTTGGCTGGAACATCTGAGGAACCGCCGGAACTTGAACAACTTCTAAGACCCAAGCCGGCATTGGTGTTGACTGCATATTTCGTGCTGCAGTTAATTTATGTTGCAGCGCGTCTCTTGTTCCGCATGGACGTAAAGGGCAGGGAATTGTTGTCGCAGCTTGAACCCCCGTATCTCATCTGTCCGAATCATCAGAGCTACATAGATCCGTTTCTTGTATGCTCGACCTATCCGCGCGAAGTGCTCCAGAGCATTTTCCATGTTGGCGCAAGCATGTACTTCACCAACGCTGCGATGGCCCAACTCGCGCGTCTGATTAACGTCGTTCCGATCGATCCGGATGTGCAACTGCTACAAGCAATGCGTGCCGGCGCCGCAGGCCTTCGCGCGGGAAAGATTCTAAATATTTACCCCGAGGGCCAACGGTCCTTTGATGGGCAGCTGCATATGTTCAAGAAGGGCGCCGCAATTCTGGCCACAGAGTTGAATTTGCAAATTGTGCCTGTCGCATTGGACGGACCCTATCTGATCTGGCCGCGCAAGTCGTGGCGTTTTCGCCTGGCCAAAGTAAAGATCAGGTTCGGTGAACCGATCGGAGCAGGAACGATAACTTCAAATGAGAAGAATGAAGAAGTCGCTTACGAAAAAGTGACGGCAGTGGTGAAACAACGAATTCAGGAGATGCTTGATGAAATGCGCACGCCACTGCGCCACTAATTGCGGTTAGCTGTGCACACAAAGTCGTCGGGTCGACGAACTTCAACGCAATCCAGCCTGCGAGCAAACGACACCCTCATCGTCAAGTCTGAAAGAATCCTGCAGTATTCGAGCCTGCCTGCCGACGGACTCATGGAACAACTTGGCGCAGGTCCTGCGGGACCTCCAACCGGAAGGCTGCGAAAACATACCCACAAGATGCGCGAACCTCCGCACTGCGTTCCTTGAAAGTGAAGGGAGGCACACACTTTATTGAGGAAAATCGCTGTCAAGTTCCGGTATGCCTGTTGCCGTTACTCTAGCTCGGATGGGGAAGCAATTTAGGAACCATGCTCGGCAGGTGGCTGGACAAGCAAACGGGTGGGGAAACATGGGATTGAGGTCAGCGAAATGAAAATCTTGATAGCCTATGACGGCTCGGATTGTGCCGAGGCCGCTCTCGACGATTTGCAACGTGCTGGGCTCCCGCGGGAAGCGGAGGCGCAAATTATTTCTGTCGCTGAGGTGTGGTTACCACCACCCCCGCCTTCGAGTTTCGAGATTATGGAGCAGGCGAAAGAGGTGAAGGTTCCTGCTGACCTTAAGCGGGTTTACTCAAAGGGCTGCGCCGCGATGAAGGAAGCGCTTGCCCTGGCAGAGCGCGCCACTGACCGAACGAAAACAAACTTTCCTGGATGGAAGGTTTCGGCGGATTCCTCATGCGGCTCGCCGGCGTGGGAGGTAGTGTTTCGCGCCGATCAGTGGAAACCGGATCTGGTTGTGGTTGGTTCACATGGGCGCACGGCCCTGGGACGCCTCGTGCTTGGCAGCGTCTCGCAGCGAGTTTTGACCGAGGCACGTTGTTCCGTACGCATTGCGCGAGGGCGAGTGGAGGAGCCAGACACGCCTGTTCGAATCATCGTTGGCGTCGACGGTTCGCCTGGGAGTGAAGAGGCAGTGCGCGCGGTCGCAGCCCGCACCTGGCCACCAAACAGCGAGGTTAAGCTCATCGTCGTCGACGATCCCATGGTTCCCACTATGGTCGGCAGACTTATTCCTCCATTAGTAGAGACAATTGAAGAATCCAACGCAGAGGATCGGGCCTGGGCTGAAAAGATGTTGGTTCGATCGGCTGCAATGTTGAGCTGCACGGAAGTCAAAGTCACGACTGAAATCAAATGGGGCGATCCGAAAAAAGAATTGCCTCAAGCTGCTGAAGAGTGGCGCGCGGACTGCATCTTTGTGGGCTCTGCCGGGTTCAGCAATCGCTTCGAAAGATTCGTTCTGGGGAGCGTTTCCGCGGCCGTCGCCGCCCGCGCCCACTGTTCTGTAGAAGTGGTCCGAAAGAGTTCAACCTGACGCCGCTTTCCTTACTGTTTACTGTGCACCCTTGACCTGAAAGTGTGCCACTAAAATGATTACCGCCTTAAATGACACTCAGACACGCGAGCTGCTCCAGTCGGCGCGAGTCGCGAGACTCGGCTGCATTGCCGCTAACGAACCTTACATCACTCCGATCAATTACAACTTTGAAGACGATTGTATCTACAGTCATTCTCTGGCAGGTTTGAAAATAACTGCACTGAGAAACAATCCGCGGGCATGCGTCCAGGTGGATGAGGTTGACAGTGACTTGCGCTGGAGAAGTGCCCTCGCTTTCGGTAACTTCGAAGAGATCACGAAGCCGAGCGAACGCAAAGATATCCTGAGTAAGCTCCTTAAGCGATTTCCAATGCTGACACCGGTTGAGTCGGCTATTGCCGAGGATGGCGGTTCTCCGGAAGTAATCGTCTTTCGGATCCGGATAGATAGATTAACGGGCGTCTCCGAAGGTTAGCTAGAACTCGAAGCTAACGCGATTTAAACAAGTGGTGCCGAGCTGGCTGAGTCTTCAGAAGCGGTCGAGCCAGCTAATTGATCGGCTGTGAAGGGGCATCATAGTTAGAGCGAGCTTTGCGGGCGAGGAGGAAAGGCATTACGGCAAATACCAGAAGCATCAGGTAATAGACAAAACTGGCCACCGGATCGCGCTCCTGGAAATACTCAGCCAGCGTAAGGCCCCTCAGCCATAGAACCACTGTAAATTCGAAGGCAATCATCAATCCCAGAGCGAGGAAGCCTGCCGGCAATCCGTTGATTGTGAGTCGAAACTTGCGCACCACCCAATTCGCCGCCAGCACGATGACCACCAGCATTACAGGTGCTTCAATCAACTCGGCCAGGCGCACGCCGAGGCGCGGAACGATAAACAGGATTCGAATTGGCCCGAGAATGAAACCAGCGCCAAAGACCACAGCAAAATAGAATGTCGCAGCTTTCAGAATCCTCATCAGGTCGTACCTATTCAGAACCCATGCCTTCATCCTCATTGGATAACTTACACTTCAGACTGCCATCGTTGCTTCGGCTCGCTCCTTAATACCAAGCATCATCTTTCGTTCCATTATGAAGTGCGCGGGCTCGAAGACACCGCGCCAGAGAATGAAATTCAGGACGGAGTTCTTTAAGTCAGGATTGAAGTCTCCACGCCCCCGGATGATAAGACGCGTGGTGTGATCATCTATTGGGCTCAGAAAGAAGGTCCAGGAGTTCTCAAGCACAATCGCGCGTCCAGGTTCAATGGCCAACACCTTAAGCGGCGGAGCCTTAGGATGCAGCCACACTTCGTCGCCGACGTTCAGCTCCTGCCACTCCGGAACGATTTGGTCGGCATTGCGCATGTCGCATCCGACAAGATTTTCGAGCCAGGTGTAGCTGTAAAACCCTCCGCGGTTTTGTCCGACCTGCACGAGCCAGGGCCAGACTTCTTCAACCGGCGCCTCAATCGTGATGGCGTGAGTGGCGTTTAACTTTGGATGCTCCACTAAATCATCGCCGGGAAGCCGCATTAATACCTCTTCTTCCGTCGGTCCCCATCTTAGATGCCAGGGGCGAATGAAGAACGCATAGGCAGCGAACGCCGCCGCCCCGCTTAGCGCTGCTGTCAAAACCTTTAGGTTCAATTTCTTGTTTCTCATTTGATTTTCCTTCCAATCCGCCTTAAGCCTTGGTTATTGAGGCACTTGTTCTAGTGCCGAGGCACGATCCGCTTTCTTTTCGGGTATCTCGGTCAGCGTAGCCTCAGTCAGCAGCAGAACACTGGAAACCGATACCGCGTTCTCGAGCGCAACCCGAACAACCTTGGTCGGGTCGATGATTCCAGCTTCGAGAAGATCGCAATACTCTTCGCGAGCTGCGTCAAAACCATAATTGCCAGTCCCATTTTTCATCTTGTCGACGACAACGCCGCCATCTACCGACGAATTCTCAGCAATCTGTCGGGTCGGCGCTTCAAGCGCGCGCTTAAGAATTAGAAGCCCCGTTCTTTCATCACCTTCGCAGTTCGCAGCTTCCCGTTCGACCGCCTCAATCGTCCGCAACAGCGCGAGCCCACCACCCGGCACAATTCCCTCGGCGACTGCCGCCTTGGCCGCATTAATCGCGTCGTCAAACGCTTCCTTGCGGCTTTTTAGTTCAGTTTCCGAGGCAGCCCCAACGCGAATCACGGCGACTCCCCCAGCAAGCTTCGCCAAACGCTCTTCCAGTTTCTCCCGATCGTAATCGGATGTTGTGGTTTGCATTTGCTTTCTAATTTCACCACAGCGGGCTTCGATCGCTTCCTTGGAGCCGGCGCCGCCAATGATCGTTGTGTTCTCGCGATCGATGACTACACGCTTAGCCTTGCCGAGCTCATTGATAGTCACGGTTTCCAGCTTTAAGCCGAGTTCCTCGGAGATCACCTTCGCGCCACTCAGGATCGCTATGTCCTGAAGCATCGTTTTGCGGCGATCTCCAAACCCCGGAGCCTTTACTGCGGCACAGGGAAGAACGCCCCTAAGCATGTTTACCACCAGAGTTGCCAACGCCTCTGCCTCAAGGTCTTCCGCGATCACTAGCAGCGAACCACTCATTTTTGCTACTTGCTCAAGGAGCGGTAACAAATCTTTCAGGTTAGTGATCTTTTTCTCGCAGAGGAGCACGAAAGGCTCTTGCAGCACGGCTTCAAGCTTCTCAGAGTCCGTGACGAAGTAGGGCGAGAGAAAACCACGGTCGAATTGCATTCCGTCAACAACTTCCAGCGTAGTTTCTGTTCCCTTAGCTTCCTCCACCGAGATGACGCCTTCCTGGCCGACTTTTTCCAGCGCATCGGCTACTAGTTCACCGATAGTCGAGTCGTTGTGCGCTGAGATAGTGGCCACCTGCGCTTTCTCCTTCCGGCTGCTTACGGGACGTGAGACCTCTCTCAATACCGAGACAGCGATGCGAAGGCCGCGATCGAGACCACGCTTTAGATCAACGGCGCTGGCTCCGGCCGCGAGATTACGTACTCCCTCGGCGAGAATGGCGTGAGCCAAGACGGTTGCCGTGCTGGTTCCGTCGCCGACGTCGTCTCCGGTTCGTTCCGCCGCTTCGCGAATCATTTGGGCGCCCAGGTTTTCTTCGGCGTCTTCGAGATCAAATTCCTTCGCGATGGTGACTCCGTCGTTGCAAACAATGGGCTTCCCCCACTTCTTCTCGATCAAGACGGACTTCGACTTCGGACCAAGGGTTACGCGTACTGCGTCTGCAAGGGCGGTCGCGCCGTGAAGGATCTTTTCACGCGCCTCGGAGCGAAAAAGAACTTGTTTATAGGCCATGTGTTTCTCCTCAATACCATGCCTAACTGCAACGCTCGTGCCCGCTGGCCGTTCTCTACAGGCTTTGAAAAATGGAGCTTTGCTTTAAGCCTGTCGATTAGCATTAGCGGGTTTTCCCGCAGTGTTGATGAAACTTCCTCAGCTGCGCGGAACGCGCCTCCCGAGATATGGAGCAAACGGTGAAGATCGCGCCCGGTACGTTCATTGCATCACTATAAAAACTGAAAATTCGCTAATTGCTTTCGCTGACGCCATTCATGGTGGCAGTGTGGGCAGAAGGAAGGAGAGAGCATGAAAGTCAAAGAATTAATGACTGACAATCCGAAGGCCTGCACATTGACTGGCAATCTGGCTGAAGCCGCCCGATTGATGTGGGAGGCCGACTGCGGGATCGTCCCGGTAGTGGCCGAGGATGGAAAGGTGGTCGGTCTGATTACCGATCGCGATATTTGCATGGCGGCGATGATCAAGGGACGAAACGAGTCGAATATTGCAGTCGAGGACGCAATTACAGGGAAAGTCGTCACCTGTAGGCCGGACGACGACATTCACACTGCCCTAAATACGATGCGTGAGAATAGGGTACGACGCCTTCCTGTGGTTGCTGCTGATGGAAAACTTCAGGGCGTGCTGTCAATGAACGATGTCGTGCTCAAGGCGGAAGAGGCGAAAAATAAAAAAGCGCCTGAGTTGAGCTATGGCGATGTCGTGAAGACCTACAAGTCGATCTGCCAGCACCGCCTTCCGATGCAAAAGACGCAAGCGAATGTAGCGGTCTGAGCTAATCATCAGAAGGGTCACACGCGAGCGTTCAAGAGTCTACGGCTCGGCCAGACTCAGGGGTCAGTGTGTCGGATGAAGGAAAGGAAGAAAACATGAATAGGAAAAGTGACAGCGAGATCAAAAATCAAGTGCTTCGCGGGCTGGAATTGGATTCGCGAATCGGCTGGTCCAAGATCGGAGTAGAAGTGATGGAAGGCATAGTGACGCTCACGGGCGTCGTTTCCAGCTATCCCCAAAAATTGGCTGCGCAGGAAGCGGCCCATCGAATTAGCGGTGTCCTGGATGTCGCCAACGATGTTGTGGTGAGGCCAGAAGGCATCTTTGTCAGAAGCGACTCGGAAATCGCACTTGCGGTGCGTCACGTTCTCGAGTGGGACGCGTTGGTTCCTGATGAACGCATTAAGTCAACAGTATCCGATGGCTGGGTGACTCTTGACGGAGAGGTCGATTTCTGGCACCAGCGTGAGGATGCCGAACGAACAGTAATGCGGCTTGAGGGCGTCATCGGTGTGACCAACGAGATCACTGTGGCGCCGAAGGTCGTCGACGCGAAAGAATTGCGCGAAGAGATTGAGTACGCCCTGGAGCGACGCGCTGATCGCGAAGCCGAGAGATTGCGAATTGAGGTCCATGATGGCGCCGTCGATCTATTCGGCCGTGTTCACTCTTGGCAGGAGAAGCGTGCCGTTGTTGGATCCATCAGTCATGCGCCGGGCGTTTCTGCGATCAGGGATCATCTGCGGATAGACCCATACTTTTAATCCGCCGGCGATACGAAGCAAGGGCAATCGCTTTACTTGTCGGCTTAATGACGAATGGAGAGGAAAGTAATTATGAAAGAGAAGAATGAAAAGAAGGAAGAATCAACTGAGATGGCAACTACGGTTGCGAAGCCAGGTGCAGCCCCAACACCGTTTGGGTTCATGCGGCGGTTTGCGACTGACATGGAGAGACTTTTCGAAGAGTTTGAAGGTCTGCGGTTCCCGAGTCTTTTCGGAAGAGAGTTTTTCCCGTTCAACAGAGAGTTTGAGCATGTGGCTTGGTCGCCTGAGATCGAAGTGCGGCAAAACAACGAGGATTTCATCGTGCGCGCAGATTTGCCCGGCATGAAGAGGCAAGACGTCAAAGTCGAACTTGGCGACGCCTTTCTGACAATCTCTGGTGATCGAAAAGAGGAAAAGGAAGAGAAGCGCGAAGGCTATTATCGCACCGAGCGAAGCTATGGGAGTTTCTATCGTCAGGTCCCACTCCCTGAAGGCGCGAAGACCGACACGGCAACCGCCAATTTCAAAGATGGAGTGCTTGAAATAAGCTTGCAGGCGCCGGCAAGTAAACCGCAACTTCGCCGGCTGGAGATCAAACCAGCGGAAGAGACGGCCAAAGCAAAAGCAGCGGCTTGATACTCAAGGTCTTCAGCATAAGGAAATACCCCGAATGCCCAGAGCTTCATTGTTCTCGGCATTCGGAATGCAAATGGAGATCGGTGAGACAGTTGTCTGATTCGCTTCGACTCACGTTGCTAGGGGTGGGGGCAATGAACTCGCCGCGTTATGCGCCGGCCGTCCTATGGTTGAACAGGCACGCTCGCGCGCAGTGATCGATAGTGGACCGGGTTCAACAGCAAAAGGCAGCATTAGCGCCTGGCTGGTTACAGCTAAGCGGTTTCTGACCAAGCTCTTCCGCCAAATAGTTGCTCACCGGTTCTGCAGGACTTCCTTGGTTCCGTTGCGAAAACTTCCTCACGTTCGTGCGCGAAACCTCGCATTTTTCGCCGTCGTTTTCGCGCTACCAGCCGAATCCCTGAACATAACGAAAGCAGGAACTCAGGCGTGCCTAAGGCATACGCCTTGCTCCAATTTTAGATGCAAAAAAGAAAAAGGAAACAGGCGCCACTGCCAAGTCTCTTCGGTGAGTCGCAGTCGCGTCTTGGTGAGAGAATGCTGTTTGAAAAGAGAGGATTGAGTTATGGAAGCCAGAGGGCGCGGCGAAAAGGCCGCATAGCAAGGCCGGTTGGAACCGGCCGTCACTGGCGAAGCAGTGGCGTCCTAACCCTGCCGAAGTTCGTTGCATAAGCCGCAACGAACGGGCATGAGATCAAGCTTGCAGGGGAAACGGGTGAGGCTTGCGGGAGAGTTACACTCCCAATAAGAGTCCGCCACGGAAGCCGAGATGGTCAGACGGTTATTGTCGAATCCGAGATCCTGTCCATAAAACACACCTACGGTAACTCAGTGGTGTGGGAGATCGGCGGAATGCGAGCGCAATCTCGCAAACTGCCCCGCGACTTGTGGTTCTGGTTGCGAGTCGTAAGGGGCCGCGAGGGCTTCGTGGACCTCGCGGATAAGTCTCGAGCCTGGTTCGTCCAGGTGTAAAGGATCGGAAGGAGACCTAAGTTGGCGGGTAAATTGCTATGCGAGCTACGCCGGAACCGAACTGCGACTTCCCGAGGAAACGAAGGGATAGGTAGGCTGAGTGACTAGTCGTGGTGAGGGGCAGAGCGGTCGTAGTAGTCGGTGGAGTAATGCCCACCCAGGGAAACGGCAACACCGTTTACAAGGCGAAGGACCACAGTCGCGCTGCCTCCTGGATTAAGAATGCTTTGGCAAACTTGATTATGGAGAGAGGCTCGCGCGCGATGGAGAGCCGGATGCGTTGAAAGATGCCTGTCCGGTTCGAGAAAGGCTTCATCGAGACCACTTGTTCGTGAGAACAGGTATGGCGCGATGATTCTATTTCATAGAGCAAAAAGCAATATCGCAGACACAGATCTGCGCGACAGAGTCGAGCGACAGCTCGATTGGGAACCCGAAGTTACGTCGACTGACCTCGGCGTCGCGGCCGATAACGGGGTTGTAACACTGACGGGTTTTGTCAATACCTATGCTGAAAAGCTGGCCGCGGAGCGTGCGGCCCTGAGGACTTATGGCGTCAGCGCGGTGGCCAACGATATTCAGGTCAAACCGCTGTTTAAGAAGACGGACGCCGAAATCGCCTCGGCGGCACTGGATGCCTTGCAGGCGCGCGTCGATGTGCCTGATGAGAAGATCAAGCTGACTGTGAAGGAAGGCTGGGTCACGCTCCAGGGCGATGTTGATTGGTACTACCAGAAGAACGCGGCTGAGTCGGCAGTTAGATACCTCTCAGGCGTGAAGGGGATAACTGACAACATCAAGCTTAAGTCGCATGTTTCGACCATCGAGGTCAAAGACAAAATCGAAGACGCGCTCAAACGCAGTGCTGAGGTCGATGCTCGCCGGATCAGTGTGCAGGCATCCGACGGCAAGGTGACGTTGAGAGGCAACGTACGTTCCTGGTTCGAAAAGGTCGAGGCAGCACGTGCTGCGTGGAACGCACCGGGCGTTAAAGAAGTTAGTAACCAAATCGCTGTGGTGGCGTAAACGCGCTGCCTTGTGAGCAACAGCTCGGCCCTAATCGGGCCGAGCTGTGTGAGCCTTTGGGAAACTGCATTGGCGACGGATTAACGCCTCACGGGGAGGAAGACATGAATAAAGTTGTAAGGCTGCTTGGCCCAGGAGCCGTGGGCGCAGGATTGATGTATCTGTTCGATCCAGATCGTGGGAAGCGACGTCGAGCGTTGCTGCGTAACCAGGCGGGGCATTTTGGTCGGATTGCAGCCGATGCCGCCGGGAAGACGCGTCGCGATGTGCGCAATCACTTGCTTGGTGTGGTCGCTGAACTCGAATCATCGTTCAGGACAGGAGAAGTTGGCGACGATATTTTGGCGGCACGTGTCCGTTCAAAATTAGGTCGTGTCGTGTCTCATCCGAGCGCGATTGCGGTTAAGGCCGTTGATGGAGTGGTTAGTCTTTCTGGTCCGATCCTCGACAGCGAACAGCATCCCTTGCTCGAGTCTATTGTCGCTATTCACGGGGTTAAGAATATAGAGAATCTGTTGGAACTCCATGAGAAGGCGGATGATATACCAGCACTCCAGGGTGGACGAACGCGCCAGGGCCCGCGTTTTGGTCCGCTGAAAACCTACTGGTCGCCGACCACGCGGCTCGTGGCCACTGTCGCTGGAGGTTTGCTTGCTGTTTATGGCGCCAGGCGGCGTGGTGTCCTCGGATCTGTGATGAGCAGTGCAGGCTTTGGTCTCGTGGTTCGAGCCTTGACGAATTTCGACACTGGCCGGCTGCTCGGTCTGGATGGTGATCGCAAAGTGATCGATATTCAGAAAACAATCAGTATCAATGCTCCCGTCGATCGCGTCTTTACCTACTGGTCACATCCCCAGAATTTCCCTGAGTTCATGACACACGTTCATGAGGTCAGAAGAATTGGTGATGGAGTCTATCGTTGGAGCGTTGGTGGGCCAGCAGGCATTCTGGTGCACTGGGATGCGCAGATTACCGACCTTGATTTCAACAAGTTGTTGGCATGGAAGAGTTTGCCACACGCAATTGTAGAGCAGCAGGGCGTGACGCGCTTCAGTTCAAATCCTGACGGCAGCACTCGCATCGATATAAAGATGAGCTATAACCCGCCAGCGGGCGCTCTGGGACACGCGGTCGCCGCGTTGTTTGGCGCCGATCCGAAAAAACAGATGGACGATGATCTGATGCGCATGAAGTCGTTCATTGAGGCGGGAACCGTACCACATGATGCCTGGACATCGCTTCAGGCGGTTGCTCCGCCTCACTAAGGTGAGAGATCGCTTCTCGATGAAATTAATTCGGCGCATCGGGCGTTTGGAAGCTGATCGAACCTGTCATCGCCCAGCGGCTGACCGGTCGTTTTAGTTAGCGTCAGAAATGCCGAGATACCACGGCATCAGACTTCGGCTCCAGCTTCAACCGCCTCAGCGAGATCCGGCTAACGAATAGTCACTTCCAGTGTGTAGCGGAGCTGGAGCATTCGTTTGAGTGGGCGGCAAGACATTGATTCGGTAATCGCCCCATTGCGGCAGGTGGCCGATCCAGTCGCGCGTATAACCCGAAAGATCGTGACCTGACGGCGCGATGATCTCGAACCATACATCACCGCTCGGTGCCAATTGAACGCGAAGACGCCGTGATGGTAATCAACCTGACTGATGGAACGATGCATTGCGCGATCCGGTCTGACAAGTTCAACGGCGGATATAAGGTTTATAGCGAAGACAAGCAGAATGTCCCGCAAGCGCTTTATAACACCATGGTCCAGTACTGAGTGACATGCTGGCGACGCGCCTGATTGTCAAAGCGAGGGATATTCAGATCGGACGAAGCAACAGACGATGTTTGCTGAATGGACTTATACGCTCTTGAGTGTGTTTGTGGTGAGCGCTATTTCGCTGATGGGTATCGCCGCGATCTCTCTCAGCGATCGGACAGTCAAACGGACCATCTTTATCTCGGTAAGCCTGGCTGCAGGAGCGATGTTTGGTGATGCATTCATCCACATTCTGCCGGAGTCGTTTGCAGAACCGGGGCGAAAGCTTTTGACGTCTACATATGTTCTGGTCGGTATCCTTACCTTCTTTACTCTTGAGAAGTTTCTCCGCTGGAGGCACGCGCACGAATTCGAAAACGAAAGCGTGCGAAGGATAGAGCCGGTCGGCTATCTCAACCTTTTTGCTGATGCGGTTCATAACCTGATAGATGGTATGTTGATTGGAGCGGCGTATACCGTCAGCATCTCCGTTGGGCTGGCAACGACGATCGCCATTATCCTGCATGAGATACCGCAGGAGTTGGGCGATTTCGGAGTTCTGATTCACGCTGGCTTTAGTAAAGGACGCGCGCTGGTGTTTAACTTTCTATCAGGCTTGCTCGCTATCATAGGCGCGCTCGTATCCTTGATTGCGAGCCAGTATGTGGTCAGTTTTTCGGAGTTCATGCTGCCCTTTACTGCTGGTGGATTTATCTATATTGCCGGCTCTGATCTGCTGCCCGAACTCCAGAAAGAACGCAAACCGTGGAAATCAGCGTTGCAGCTCACTGCTTTAACATTAGGCGTGGGGCTGATGTACTTGTTAACGCTGATTGGGTAGCGTATCCATGGCCGCTGGCATTCATTAGTTTTCATAGCTCGCCTCTTATTGAGAGAGGAACGTAATCATGAAAGAAGAAACTAAGAAACAACCAACTTCAACTGAACTAGCCACAACGGAAGCGAAGCCGATGACAGCTTCTGCCCCTTTTGGATTTATGCGCCGGTTTGCCACGGATATGGAGCGACTTTTCGAAGAGTTTGAGGGGTTTCAGTTCCCGAGTCTTTTCGGAAGGGAGTTCTTCCCCTTCACCAGAGAGTTTGAACATGTTGCCTGGTCGCCTGAGATCGAAGCGCTGCAAAAGAAGGGCAATTCATCGTGCGCGCAGATCTGCCCGGAATGAAGAAGGATGATGTCAAAGTGGAGTTGACCGACAACATCCTTACCATCTCCGCCGAACGAAAAGAGGAGAAGGAAGAAAAGCGCGAAGGCTACTACCGCAGCGAGCGCAGCTACGGCAGTTTCTATTTTCACGCAGGGTCTTGCGTAAATTGACGCAAATAGTCCGGCGATGAATAGCCTCGGGTTGCGAGCTACGCCCAGTTAACCCAGATTTCGGCAATCTAATCCGCGCGGAACAATCATTGCTTAGCGATACATTAGACACCAGTCGATCGTTTTGTGAACTCTCTCGAACCACTCAAAATGCGGCGGGTGTTAGAGGAAGTTGCCGCACAGCAAAGTCCCTTGTGGCTTATCGCCCTCAATGGTGAGCGCGGGAAAGGCGAAAGAGATGATCACCCGACGAAGATTCCTACAACTGACCGCAACCGCCTCGGGAGTGTTCTTGACGACGAGGTTTTCGTTCGTTAGTGCTCTGGCGGACAAACCCGGCGGCACCTTAAACGTCAACAAGATCTCGAAATACCAAATGCCGCTGGTAATTCCCCCGGCGATGCCGCGGACGAGCGAACTGAATGTTGGTGGTCCAGTCGACTACTATGAGATCGCGGTCCGCCAGTTTCAGCAGCAGATCTTGCCACCGTCCTTACCACCGACGACAGTTTGGAGTTATGGGTCGGCCAACCACGCTGGCACGTTCAACTACCCTGCCTTCACGGTGGAAGCCAGTTGGAGCAAACCAGTGCGAGTCAAATGGATCAACGACCTAAAAGATCCGGTGTCCGGCGATTTTCTGCCCCATCTGTTACCGGTGGACTCGACTCTTCATTGGGCCAATCCGCCGGGCGGCATCGCGGGTCGAGACATGCGGCCCACATTCACCGACACGCCGGGTCCTTATACAGGTCCAGTTCCGATCGTGACGCATCTCCACGGAGGGCACAGCACGCAGGAAAGTGACGGCTTCCCCGAAGCGTGGTACCTGCCTGCGGCAAGCAACATTCCTGGAGGATTCGCGACTGAAGGTACGTTCTACGATTCCTTCCGAACCCAATTCCTCAACCAATGGGGTGTGGCATGGGAGCCTGGCACGTCAGTATTCCAATATGCTAACGATCAGCGGGCGAGCACGCTCTGGTATCACGATCACACTTTAGGCATGACGCGGTCGAATGTTTACGCCGGGCCGGCAGGTTTTTACCTGCTGCGCGGTGGCCCTGACGATGCGGTCAACGGTACGCTGCCTGGACCCGCCCCGGCGTTGGGCGACCCACCAGGCCTGAAGTACTACGAAATTCCCATCGCCATCCAAGACCGCTCTTTTAACAAGGACGGCTCGCTATTCTATCCAGACAGCCGCAGGTTTTTTGACCGCTTCAAAGGCCCTTACGTTCCCGACAGCGATATTGCGCCAATCTGGAACCCGGAGTTCTTCGGCAAGGTTATGGTGGTCAACGGTCGCACCTGGCCATTCCTAGAGGTCGAGCCGCGCCGCTATCGCTTCCGGCTCTTGAATGGATGCAACTCGCGTTTCATAATCCTGAAATTCAGCGACCCGAATCTCAGCTTCTGGCAGATAGGAACCGATGGCGGTTTCCTACCCGCCCCGGTTCAGCTCCCTCAACTCCTCATGTCGCCGGCAGAACGAGCCGATGTCATCGTTGACTTTTCAGGTCTCGCGCCCGGAACCGAGATCATCTTGCAGAACATCGGTCCTGACGAACCGTTCGGCGGTGGCCTTCCGGGTATAGATTTTCCAACGGCTGACCCGAAAACGACTGGCCAAGTTATGCAGTTCAGGGTCGTGCCCTTGACTGCGGCGGATACGAGCACGCCACCGAATTTACTGGGTCTGCCCGCCCTGGTCGGACTCGGCGATGCGAGCAACACGAGGCAGGTGTCGCTCTTAGAAGAGGACTCCGAAGTTCTCGCTGGTGTCGGACCAAGGACTGCTTTACTCGGTATATTCGACGGGGAGGGAGAACCAGAGTCTAAGTTGTGGGAGGATGCGATCACGGAGAACCCGGCCCTGGGCGCCACCGAGATTTGGGAGATCCACAACTTCACTGAGGACGCCCACCCCATCCACATCCATGAGGTGCAGTTTCAGGTGGTGAATCGCGAGCCGTTCGGAGACGCTGCGAGAGACCCGGAGATCTGGGAGTCGGGTTTTAAGGACACAGTCATTGCTTATCCGGGCGAAATCACCAGGGTCAAGGCCTTGTTTGACCTCGCCGGGCTGTATGTCTGGCATTGTCACATCGTAGAGCATGAGGACCACGAGATGATGCGGCCGTACTTCATCGGCCCCATGACGTCCTAGTGGGCCGACTCTAAAGTTAGTGTAGAACTTGGCGAGCCCCCAACTTCGGCAAGAGCAAAAGCCATGGAGGTCACGTCTGCCAGTCCGCAGGCCGGCATGCAGTGCAGGCTTGGTTGTGCCGCTTAGCTCATGCCGGCCTCGACGGCCCCGAGATTCATCGGGTTCTTATAGACTTGACCAGCACGCCAGTTGAGGCTGCGAATTATTGATCACGTCAACGGCTTTTCCCCCAATTAACCTACAAATTCGCACTTCACACCTCGCGAAAACCTAAGGATTTCAAGCAATCGGCCAACTCAAAGGACGGCACAAACGTTGCAATCTGTAGCAGCATGATTCGCCAAACAGCACTACCGCAAAACGCGACTCAAACGGCAAGGTCCCAGTCTCTAAACATCCGGGTAAAGGGCGTAAAGAATTGGCACGCTCAGGATGTCAGCGCTGTTGCCGAATTGCTCGGCGTCATTCCGGAACAAGGACTAACCTCATCGGAAGCGATAGCGAGCCGCCTTCGTTATGGATCGAATAGTACTGAGAGCTTCAGATCACGATACATAACTGAACTCTTCGCCTTGTTGTTCCTGAGTATCGTTGTCGGATTCCTGATGACGGCCGCAATTCTAAACTCTGCCATTGCAGATGGCATGGAGGCGTTTTCCCTCGTTGCTGTCACAGTGCTTGGCGCGATCGTCGGGTTCGCATATTTGCTGAGGTCGGCCCGCGCCTTTGATGCGATGGAGCACGCGACTCGAATGTATGTCTGCGTGAAGCGAGAAGGACAAGATACTACGATCAAGGCGGAAGAACTTGTACCTGGCGACATCATTTCCCTCAACGCTGGAGACTATGTACCCGCCGATTGTCGCCTATTGGAATGCACACAACTCCAGGTTGAGGAATCCGCTCTGACGGGAAAAAGCACGGCCGTAGAGAAGCTCGTTTCAGCCGTCCCACTAGACACAGCAGTTGGCAAGAGGTGGTCGATGCTCTATCTCGGCGGAAAGGTCCAGTCTGGATCTGCGCTGGCGGCTGTCGTGGCCACAGGATTTCAAACTGAGCTTGGGAGAAGAGCAATCGGTGATCCATGAAGGACCCTGGGTCGGTGAGATTTCTGTGTTTTCAGAGGAAGTAACATCATGATCAACAGACACAAATTAGGATTAGTGTTCGGCACTTTTCTCGGGGTCTGGCATTTTGTTTGGGCGTGGCTCGTGTTAAGCGGGATGGCCCAATCGTTGATGAACTGGATTTTCCGACTCCACTTTATTGAGCCCCCGTACACCATCATGCCCTTCAATTTCGGAGTCGCCATTGCGCTAATCGCACTCACTTCGATAACAGGCTACTTGAGTGGTTGGCTCCTGGCCGCAATCTGGAATTGGCTGCGTGCGGATACTTCGTCACGTGGTTCCGTTTCCGAGTTGCGGCCTCAACACCCTGCAACCGGGCACTAACTATCGAGTCAGTAGGCTTATCAATGCACCTAATCAGCTGGCACAAGGATCTTCATCTAAAGCGTTCGCGAGAAATTGCCGGGGTCCTGATTGGTCACGGGTGGGAGTGTTTACGTGAGAACTTAGAACTTGCGGCAACTGGCGGGGTCCACCCCAACGGGCATGGAAGCACGCTGACGCGGCCAGAGCACCTGCGTTGCGCACTCGAAGAGCTGGGTACCACCTTCATCAAACTCGGTCAGATACTCTCAACCCGCGCTGACCTTCTGCCACCCGAATACTTAGCCGAACTAAGCAAGCTGCAGGACTCGGCACCTTCAGTGCCGCTCGAAGCCGTGCGAGCTGCTTTGATAGCGGAATTAGGCCAGCCAATCGAGAAGGCCTTCTTACATTTCGATCCGGAACCTTTGGCCGCCGCATCGATTGGGCAAGCGCATGCGGCCACTTTGCCGGACGGAACAGAGGTAGTGGTCAAGGTTCGCCGCCCCGGAGTAGTCGAGCAGGTCCATGAGGATCTCAAGATTCTTGGCGAGCTCGCCGAGGCGGCAGGTCGACATTGGGAGTTTGCAGATCGATACGACCTGGCAGGCATCGTAGAAGAGTTTTCCGAAACACTGCGCGCGGAACTTGACTATGTCCGCGAAGCCCACAACGCCGAGCGATTTGCTGCAAACTTCGCCAGCGAAAACAGAATTCACATTCCTCGCGTGTATTGGGAGACCACCACTTCACGCGTGCTTACTCTTGAACGAATCCGAGGCACAAAGATCAACAACCTGGCGGGTTTAGACAGTCAGGGAATCGACCGGCCAGACTTGGCCGCGTTTGCCACGGACGTCGTGATGAAAATGGTTTGCGAAAACGGGTTTTTTCACGCTGATCCTCATCCCGGAAATTTCTTCATTGAACCAGGCGGTACCATTGGCCTGATTGATTTCGGGATGGTAGGAAACCTGGATGAGCCCACTCAGGAGCATCTGGCAGATCTGCTCATCTGTATCAATCATCAGGATGCTGATCGCCTCGTTGATGTTTTTCTTGACTTGGGTGTAACTAAGAAACGAGTTGATCGGGACTTGCTTCGCCGCGACATTCAGCACTTACTGACCAACTATTGGGGTCTTCCTCTAAACGAACTTCGGATATCAGCGCTGCTCAACGATGTCTTCGCCGTTATGCGGCGACATCATCTGCATCTACCCTCAAACCTGGCGCTCTTGCTCAAAACGGTCGTCATGGTCGAAGGCCTGGGCGTGAATCTGGATCCTAAGTTTCAATTAACGTCGGCGCTGGAGCCATACGCTGATCGGCTCGTAATGCGTAAATACTCGCCTATCAGATTGGCTCGCAATCTGGGCCGCGCCAGTTTGGATTTGGCAAGGTTGGGCGTGGAGATGCCGCAGCAATTTCGCAGAATCGTGAATGCCGCAGAGAATGGCAGTTTGCAAGTAGGGATGAGGCCGGAAGGGTTTGAGCCGGTGCTCAATCGCGTTAACAGCATTGCGAATAGAATCGTGTTGGGAGTCATTGCCGCAGCATTTATCAACGGGCTTGCGGTTCTGCTGTCGGTCTATCAACCACCAGGTTTGGAGCGATGGGCTTGGGCCGCATTTGCCTTTGGATTCGGGTGCGCGTTGCTTTTGGGAGTCTACCTGGCCTGGAGTATTCTGCGGTCCCGGTGAAATCATTCCAGCAGCCTTCGCTACGAAATGCGCCTCCATCAAAAGGATGATTGGGTTATAAATACCAATTGCAATTCAATCGGAGCTAGAAGCTGTTGAGTTTTTTCTCGAGCCATACACGAGCTTCTTCAACCGCCGCGAAGT
>JAXIOV010000047.1:0-84677 GCA_045403245.1 Pyrinomonadaceae bacterium
GGTCAAACGACTCCATTTCAGCCTGGGCATTCGTCTCAAGAACCAGTTGACGCCCGAACAGCAGGCGAAACTCCGCGGCATGAGGATGCCGCCCCGGCCTGAGGGGCAGCCAAGGGCCGGTGAGCAGCCTTAGCGTTCTAATTGCTGTTGCTGCTGGCTGATGTTTTCCATTTCAATGAAAGAGGCCGCCGAGTCATCAGCAACTGCGGCGGCCCGTCTGCACTAATTCACTCCAGGTTACTAACCTCTCAGGGATTCTCTTCCGCCCAGGCTTGGCAACCTTCGATGAATGAATGGGAGTTTCCGCCACAGTCGTCAGCATCGTCGATGCCATGTTCTTCTGCCCACCTGTACCCGGCTTCATGGCCGCTACAGTCAAGGGTACACCGATAGCCGTGAAAGTATTCCGTATCCGAGTCTTCTTCATCCTCACCTTTGTCGCCTTCGTCTTCGACTTCGGACCCGTCGCTGTCGGGCTCGGTCTCATCTAGCTCTGAGTGGGCTAGTGGTGTGGGATTCGGGGACGACTTGGCTCTCAACGCCTCACCTTTGACAGGGGCAGCGCTGGACTTATTTGAACCGCAACCTGAAAGACACAGGCACAGCACAGCAAGGAACGATAGGACGATGCCCATCTTGTGGGTTCGATTCATGGTTATTGGCAGGTCTTACCTGCTGCCGGACGGTTTCCTTTATTCTGAGCTTCTTTCTGGGTCATGTATTCTCCGGCCTTGGTTTGCCCGTACCAGCGTGTACCCGGGCAGTGATAGACGTGGCTGGAAGTATTGACCCAGACTTTCACGTTTGGGTTCCCTTGCGTTGGTGTAAACCCTCCTCCGCCTTGGCAGGAGATGACCGTGGGAGTTGAGAGAAGGAGGACAAGAACCAGTAGAAACGCGGCCAGGGTTTTGCGCATGTGAGAACTCCTTAGAACGTAGAGAGTCGAGGAAAGGCGGTTTACATCACTAATCCGTAGACATACAAAGACTCTTGCATATAACAGGCTGACGGAGATAACGATTTAGAAAAGAAACCTCTTAGAATCAGAAGTGAATTTTGGTCAACGAATTAAGCCCAACCAGATCCCGGTGTGAATCACCGGCCTAGTTTTTTGGAAACGACGCTTCCATTTCTTTGCTGCATTCAGCGGACTCACCTTGGCTGGAAAGGCAAACCTTTGCTTTGAGTTTGCGCTCTTTAATCCCTATCGCCGTTGTGGGCACAGTCAAATCCACTGAACCAGACTCGTTTCCCGAAAGCGGAGTGAAACGCCTATTTGCGACAAGGGATCCATCCCCGGCTTTGAACTGCGGATTCAAGCTAGGAACTGCATTCCCTTTGAAATAGAAAAGCACTTCAGTGTCAACTTCAACGTTTCTAGCATTGCGGATCCTGTATGGGATGTGTATGACGACGCTCTTTTCCTGCTTGTCTTGCTTAAATGAAATCTTTCCGAATGTGGCGATCGTTGGTGGTACACCGCCCGGCGACGATGCTGCATCCGGCCAGCGGGACTCGAAACGGACGAGAGCTTCATCATACAGCTTGAGTGCCCGCTCCTCGCGAGTAGTCCAGCGTGGGTGATCCGAAAACAAAGCGGCGAACTTGGAGGGATCTCCCTCCCTGGCCTTCAGCTTGCGATACAGCGTGATTGCAAAATCCGGGTGGTACCCTGCTTCAACCATCATTCCAAGCCCCAGCTTGTCGGCCTCATTCTCAGCGTCTCTGTTCATTTTCTTGTTCAAGAGGCCGCCAGCGATCTGTAGAGTTATCAGCGTCCAGTTTGCACTTTGGTCACCGAGTGCTGCCCTGTATCGGTAATACGCAATCTGCCTCTCAAGTTGTGACTCGCGGACATAACTCTTATACCCGTGTCGGCCAATATTGTGGCCCATCTCATGACCTTCGACTGCTGCCCACATTCCTGTGTTATCTCCCAACAGTCTGGCCAAAGCCAGCGTCACATAAAGATGACCGCCCATGGTGGTAAAAGCATTAAGGTCATTTCTCTCGATGATCGTGACACTGTAAGGAAGCGTGGGGGCTTTCTGAAACACCGACGTTGCTTTGAGCTTTGCAAAAACTGTTTGTGCTAAGTGGTCTTCCTTCGTGCCCCTAACCGCTGGATACTGAGAAAGAAGCGTGCCCCTTCGACTGTAGCCAAGCGCAATCTCGTCCTGCAAATCCTCGGTCAGCGATGTGACGTCTACTGTATGTTCAGCACCAGAAACTTCGGTCGCTTGCAGTAACGGACTGCTCGTCCGTTCAACGTGCTCCGTTTTGTCTGCGGCTGGCGGCGGGTCGCTCCTTGCTTGGCCCACGTCCTTTCTTACGATCTCTGCCCTTGGAACTTCCACCGTAGGCTGCGTAGGCGCACCGAACGGGGCCTCCGACATCGCTACAAGAACCGCTGGCGGAACTCGCTTGTATTCGAGCTCCGCTAATACCGTAGGAGTTGTGTCGAAATGGCATCTAGACGTCTTTATTTTGTCGATAATCTTTTCGACCGGGGTTTTCGAACGCACCATTCGGAGAATGTCACTATTGGTCAGAGGCTCCTGATTGGTCAGCGCCTCCTCCGATGGTTGGTTCTGACCGCGAGTAGCAGTAAGCACATCCGAGAAAGAGACGGAAAAGCAGCCAGCCAATAGCAGGATGACTAATATTCTGCGCATAAGAGGAACCTCATTATTTTCAGTTGAGTTACCAATTTCAGACGTGCGAGGTGTGCTCGTTGGCGAGCACTTGTGGCAATACAAAGCGCAATTCTCTCCGCTTGGCGTCGCTTTCCTGCGGGTTTCATGCGGTCGCAGTCGCGCCGCACAGCAAGCTGCATTCTCTGTGCCCGACTACTTAAGATAGCGGGTGGCGTGTTCACGCTGAAGAGATAGTACGCGGTGGTTGCAAACCAACCCGGTCTCGGATCAGTTAGAGAATGGAATGTTGATCCTGGCCGCGGCGCCTGCGGGCTCGCGGACGGCGATTTACAAGATTTCGCCTTGTACTCCATCTTTTGGTTGTGTATAACCTTCGCTCTCGCGATCCTCGCTAACCCCTTTCACCCAGGGAGACCTCTCAATGAAACGCGAAACAAAGCTCCTAGACGGTACTCCGAGCAAGCGTTCATTTTGGACGATAATCAATGACTATGAACTTCAGACCTCGATTTGTGAATTAATCGATAACGCGCTTGACCTTTATCTTAAAGGCAAACAACTTAGCCCAGTCTCTATAAGAATTGACCTTGACATTGAACGACAGGTCATACGAATCGAGGATGCTGCAGGCGGAGTGCCAGAAGTTGATTTGGATTTATTAATCAGGCCTGGGGGCACAACGAACGACCGTGATCAGGAAATTATCGGAATCTTCGGAGTCGGTAGTAAGCGCGCAGTGATTGCCCTTGCTGAAGATGTCACTATTCGTTCGCGACATCGAAACGACAGCTCTTTCCGAATCGACATCGACAACGACTGGCTAACAGATGAGTCATGGCTTATTCCCGCTTACAAAACGGAACCCATACCAGAAGGAACCACCATTATTGAATTGAGTATACTCCGGGAACCGATAAGCGAGCAGCATCTAGAATCCCTTCGCGTTCACCTCTCCCAGACTTACGCGCGTTACCTCATGAGTCGGAGATTTCATATTTCGGTTAATACAACCCGTTTAGCCCCCATGACCTTCGATAAGTGGGCTTACCCACCAGGATATGGACCTAAAGATATGACATTCGAACTTCCAACAGATGATGGCGGAAAAGTTAGGGGAGAAATTGTCGCGGGCCTTGTAGGAGAAAAAGAACCTGGGGGTGATGACTATGGCGTTTATTTCTATTGCAACGAGCGGTTGATTGCGAAAGAGATAAAGGATAAGAGCGTCGGCTACATTTCCGGCCGAGCGGGCATTCCGCACTCTGACGCGTCCTTGGCGAGAGTCATTGTTCACCTTCAAGGCGCGGCTAAAGACATGCCTTGGAACAGTACTAAATCTGCCGTCAGTTTTGCACATCCCACCTTTAAGGCTTTTCAGGAAACGCTAATTCAAGTCCTGCACTATTACTCGTCACTGTCTCGAGGCTTTCGAGGTCGATGGGAAGATGATGTCTTTGCCCACAAGAGCGGGAAAGTACAGCGATTGAGAATTAAAGACATACAACACATCAAGAAATCTTATCTGCCACCCAAGCCTAGAGTCCTTAAGCACCGCATTGATCACTTAAGAGACAACAATCAGCAGATAATTAAGGAACAGCCCTGGACAGTCGGTCTAGTTGAGGCAATTGCCGCAGTAGATTTAGTTCGACGACAAAAGTTTCAGACTAAGAACAGAATCGCACTGCTTCTTCTGGATAGTTCTTTTGAAATCGCTCTAAAGGAATTTATTGTTCACACTCAGGGACTAAATCTAGGAGGAAAGACTTTCGAAGAGCTTTTTAACAAACGCGACGCGGTCATCAAGGTTGTTCGGCAAAAGGTGAACATTGACAGCGTGACTCTCCGCAAAATCGAGCACTACTACCGATTGCGAAACAAATTGGTTCATGAGCGGGCAACCGTAGAAGTTACAGACGAAGATATCGACAATTACGAGGAGACTGTTCAGCATGTATTAACCCTTCTATTCAATCTCAAGTTTTGACCAAAGCGATAGGAGAAATATGACAGAATCTGAGAAATCAAAGGCTTCCTCCGAAGCAGATGGTTTAGTTTTGCCAGCCTCAGGCCCGCTAATCTTTATTAGCCACGACGGACGCGATGCAGAAGTCGCTGAGGCCTTCAGCAAGTTACTCAAGAGCGTCAGTGCCGGAATGATTAAAACCTTCCGATCCTCAGACAAAAAGGGTACTGAAGGCATCGACTTTGGCGATGAATGGTACAACCGTTTGATGGCAAAGCTTCAATCCACTTCGGACGTTGTTTGTCTCTTCACTGAACGGAGTCTTGATCGACCCTGGATTCTCTTCGAAGCCGGCGTCGCAAAGGGAAAACTAAATACCCCTGTTGTTGGTGTTGCGCTGGGGGTTCCCTTGAGCCGCATTACCGCAGGACCGTTTTATCAGTTCCAGAACATGGACGACAGCGAAGGCGATTTAACGAAGTTGGTGAATCAACTCGCACGCCGAGTTCCAGACCTTGAACTTGATGTTGATGTGGTTAGGGTTCAGGTCGCCGCGTTCAAAACGGCTGAAGCTACTATCCTCACAAGCCTCTCAACAGGAATCAGTAGTAAAGAGGCGGATGAAGAGGCTGAGATCAGCTCTGTTGCTAAATTGGTTGAGGAGATGAAGGCACTACCATCGCGTGTTGCTGAACGGTTAGAGCAATCAGGCGACCCGTTTCGCCGCCGGCGAATGCGCCGTTTCCACCCAATGATGTTCGAGGAAATGATGCATCTCTCAGAAGACCCTGCCGACCCCGTGGGTATTCTTATGGCTGCAAGCATTATCCGTGAGGATGCGCCGTGGATGTATGAGTTGGCTATGGAAGTCTATAGGGCGGTGAAGTCTGGCGACGCTGTCGAGATCGAGCGAGAAATGAACCGGCTTGAACGTTTCTCGGAATTCACATTGCGTGGACCGTTCATGGAGGAATTTGGATTCAGCGGGAAAGAGTCACATATGTTCTTGAGGGAATTCCCGAGAATGCTGCAACACACACTGAGTCGGCTGAAGGAAAAGAAGCCGCCTGGCAAACGTCGGTCTGCGCGATCCGAGCCCGACCATGAGTGAATTAGGAGCACCACGAAATGGATCCATGGCTGCAGGATGACATCAAGGAGTTGCTTGCGAAGCCATGCCTAGCGACTGCTGGCATGATTGGACGACGCATGGACAACCGCCGTCGTATGGGTCAAGACATTGATGAGCGCGCCCTGACTGAATTCTTTGTGGACGCATTTGATACCACATCCGAGCTTAGCGCGTGGGGTACCGTAAAAGGGCTCTTGAGGGACCGAAACCTATATCTGAACACTTCTGTACGAAAATCAACTGAGGAACATCGCACGGGAGCTGACATCGGCTTGATACTTACGCGCAACTTCTACCACAATCGAAACTCATCAAAGGCAAAGTACGCTGTGCTCATTCAATGCAAGCGTGTGGATAGCCAGGGGAGAGTGGAAGATTTCTATCACGTCGTAAAGTCGACTGGTAGGAGGCAGTCGTCGCTGTTGCTCGATATTACGCCAGCTTCATTCTATTTTCTTTACACTCCCCCAAGCTTCGTCGAGACGTACTGCACTGTTGAACCCTTAGCATTCGTCCAAGGCGCGCCCGGTTGCAGTTCACCGGTATGGAACATGGGATGCTTCGGTTTTGAAGACCGGACCTTTTCCTTTCTGACTGGTGACCAGAAGGCCGAAGTTACGAGCATCCTAGTAGTCCCGGCAATAGCCGTCCAAGCACAACAATCGAAAGGTACTCGAGCATCAATTGAAGAGTTGCTGCCCAACGCTGTTCCGTTCTGGTATTGGTTCTCGGAATTGTTGGTTCCGGGGTTCATTGGAGATTACAAGAATGACGTAATCGCGCAGGCGGCTAATTCCAAGACAAACGAAAACGTCGCGACTGACGAATTTGGGGTTCGGTTTTCAATCGAACTGAATATCGGTAACGGTTAACAACTCACCTATAAACTGGAAGGCTAGAATCCACACAGGGTAGCTCGCGCCAAAGCGTCTTGCCGTGTCAACATTCTGTTTCGGACCTAGCTCGAAGGCAGACTGCGGACGGCAGGAGCAGCGGCTCAAGCCTTCTCCCAGACAATCGAATACCGCCACAGGAGATGCTTCCTGACTCTCGCGCCAGGGAGAATTTCGTCGCAGAGTTTGCGCACCTCGCTCATCGTTAGGTAGGAATCGTGGCCCTCATGTGCGGCCCAGGCCTCGCGCTCATCGCGAGGTCGTCTCAGACGGCCGTGATGAAGCAACCGCAGGGTCACACTCAGCGCTAATGCCGGAAAGTTCAAGAGTGGATCCAAAAACCCAGCCGGCTCGAATAGATCAAGGATCAACAAGACACCGCCGGGTTTCAGGGCCGCTTTCATTTTCAACAGCATCTCCCGGTAAGGCAGATGATGAAGCGTAGCAATGCTGGCGATGCAATCAAAGCTCTCCGCCGCAAGCATCCGGTCGCGAATGTCGCCCAGCTCAAATTCTAGATTCGAAATGTGCGCCGAGCGCGACCGGGCAATGCGAATCATCTCGGGAGACAGGTCGAGAGCTATTACCTTCCGCGAGCGTTCGGCCAGACGGCGAGCAAACGTGCCGGGACCGAAGCCAATTTCCAACGCGTCATGACAGCCCGGCGGGAGATGACGGAGTAAGAAGTTGTGGTAATGGTCGTTGGCAGTCGCACCGTCAGTTGAGACCAGCGCGATGCGATCAAAGTCTTTCTGGATGACGGACATGTTTCAAGACATGTTAACCGGGAAACGGGGGAAAAGGGGAAGTGGTAAATGGGATCAGGTAGCAGAAGGCAGTAAGGCGGCAGACAGGCTGAATGGTGGCACGCAGGATTCTTGGCAGCTCATCCACCACGGGTGTATCGTCAACGCCAAAATCGGTCGGCGGAATTCCCGACCCTGGAAAACACGAGAAAAGGAACGTCTTATGATCTCATTCACCAAAGTGCATGTTGTAATCAGCCTGGTCGCAATCATCTCAGGGTTCTTTGTTACGCTGGGACTGCTGACGAGAAAACGATTCGACGGGCTGACCGCGTTCTTTCTGATCACTACCGTGGCGACGAGCGTGACCGGGTTTTTCTTTCCGTTTAATGGATTCACGCCGGCGATTGGGGTTGGTCTCGTCTCGATGGTTGTGTTGGCGATTGCGATTTTTGCGCTTTACGGACACAAGCTCTCCGGCACCTGGCGTTGGATTTATGTGGTTACTGCCATGCTAGCCCTCTATTTGAATGTGTTCGTGCTGATCGTTCAGCTTTTCCAGAAACTTCCGGCGCTGAAGGCGCTGGCTCCCACACAATCCGAGGCGCCGTTTCTGCTAGCGCAACTCGCCGCCGTCGCGCTTTTTGTGGTGCTTACTATTTTCGGGGTCATCAGGTTTCGCGACGCGCAATGACGACTCAGGCAAGCGAACACTATCCACAAATTACGCGGATTTCGCCTGACGCTTTGTTAAGAACAATGTGACGGTTGAAGCTTGAGGAAAACCGCAATGCGAGCTTCAAGGGGAAAACAAAGTCAGTAACGAGTAATACCCATGAGTACGATCACGACTAAATGTCATTCACTAGAGCCATAGTCTGCCCACCGGCGCGAAACTTTTCTGAAGGGATCACCACGTCCAGATACGGCGTGCCAAATTATGAGCGCGCCCTTGAACAGTACGACGCTTATTGCGCGGCCCTGGCTCGCTGCGGCTTGGCGCTGACGAGTCTGGAACCCGATCCAAATTATCCGGACTCAACTTTTGTCGAGGATGCAGCCGTCTTGACTGAGCATATCGCGGTGATCGCGCGACCGGGTGCGCCCAGCCGTCTCGGCGAGGTGATCAGTATGCGCGGCGTGTTAACTGACTTCTACAGTTCTGTTCCCTCGATTCAACCGCCGGGCACACTTGACGGTGGTGACATCTGTGAAGCCGAAAACCACTTCTTCATTGGCTTGTCGGGGCGCACCAATGAATCCGGCGCGCAACAGTTTGCCGAATTGCTGGCGCCGTTTGGCTACTCGACAAGCTTTGTGGATATTCGGAACATCCCTGGATTGCTGCATCTGAAAAGCGCAATTGCATATGTAGGAGAGAATCGGTTGGTGGTCACGGAAGGACTCGCGCGCGCAGAATTCTCGAATTACGAACTCGTGCGAGTGAATGCCGCCGAGGAATACGCGGCAAATTGCATCAGAGTCAATGACTATGTGCTGGTGGCGGCCGGCTACCCGGCGTTAGCAGGAACGTTGCGAGGACTGGGTTATCAAACCATCGAGCTCGAGATGAGTGAGTTTCAGAAAATGGACGGCGGTTTGAGTTGTCTGTCGCTGCGGTTTTGAGAAAGGGGAACAGGGGAATAGGGGAATAGGGGAACAGGAAAATGGAGGACGCGAGCCCATAGTCTTCCGCCACACTCCTCGGGTTCGTCTTCTTCCCCTTTACCCTTTCCCCTTTTCCCCTGTTAACCTATTCCCCTGTTAACCTATTTCCCTGCTCCCATGCTTCTGCTCCAATCCAACATCGCCCAATCATTCCAATCGCCAATCGTGCGCGTGTTGCTCGTCGCGATTGGCTGCGGGTTGCTTTACATACTCTGGAGAGAAGTGCGGAAAATTCCGGCGAAGCTGTTCACCCTGATGGCCACTGCCTTCGTGGACATGGTGGGCCTGCTAATGATCATTCCGCTGCTGCCGTTTTATGTAAAGGCGTTCGGCGAACCGGGCGTCAGCGTGTTGGGATGGACCTTCGGCATCGGGACCATCTCCGGATTCATCATCGCGGCTTTCACGTTTGCACAACTGCTGAGCGCGCCAATGTGGGGCCGGTTCTCGGATCGAGTGGGACGCCGGCCCACTCTGTTGATTGCCCTGGCCGCATCGGCGATCGCGTATCTCATCTTCGGCTTCGCCAATTCCCTGTTCTTGCTGTTTCTCTCTCGCATTGTTCAAGGCGCCGGCGGGGGAACGGTCGGGGTGATTCAGGCGTACGTGGCCGACTCGACCGATCCGAAAGACCGCGCGCGCGCTCTCGGTTGGCTTTCAGCGACAACCAATCTCGGCGTTGCGTTGGGGCCGGTGCTGGGTTCCTTTGCCATCACGCTGGGCAAATACGATCTGGTGCCGGGAGCGATGACACTGCGGATGGGCCACGCCGGTCCTGGGATCCTGGCCGCGGTGCTCTGCCTCATTAACATTGGATTTGCGGCGCGTTACTTGACCGAATCGCGCGACCTAACCGAACACGCGCACTCAGACGAACCACTTCGCACTTCACGCCAGGCTGGCTGGCGCGTGATCACGCATTCGAGTGAACCGTCATCGCGACTGATCTGGATCTATGCGATTGCCATCGGGGCATTTCAGGGGAGCTTCTCGGTGCTGGCGCTGTTTTTGAATGTACGCTTTCAGGTAACTGAACAAACCATCGGCTACTTCTTTATGTACGTCGGCTCGATCTCCGTCTTCACGCGAGTGTTGCTGCTGGGACGCATGGTCGATTGGCTGGGCGAAGCTAAGTTGTCGAGACTGGGGCTGGTACTGCTGGCGGCCGGCGTTCTCGGCATGCCCTTATCACATAACCTGCCGACGCTGGCGCTCGCAGTGGCGCTGATTCCCCTGGGCACAGCTTTCACTTTTCCTTGCGTGACGGCGTTGCTGTCACGAGTCATCAGCTCACGAGAACGCGGCCTGTACATGGGCATGCAGCAGACGTATGGCGGCGTAGCGCGCATCATCGCGCCGCTGTTCTTCGGCTGGTCATTCGATTCGCTCGGAGTCTCGTCACCCTACTTCTTCTCGTCCGCGTTCATTGTAGCCACGATCTTATTGGGCTTCGGATTAGACCAGTATGCCAGGCCACCGGCGGCTGTGGATGCGTCTGTGGCCCAGACAGAAGAAGAAGAACAGCCTCGCGCTGAGGCTGCAGGAGGCGTGACTGGATAGATAAGATTTTGCCACGTCAGTTGCCGTCACAATCGCCAAGGGGCATTTGATCTACGAGTTAGCATCCAACAACCATGCAACCATCGGAAAGGATTCATCGCTACCCGTGCCCATCGTGCGGCGCCGATCTCCTTTATGAGCCGAAGGATGGTTTCCTGTCTTGTCCCTACTGCGGCCATAAGGAGGCAATCCCGACCAGCCCGGAGCAGGTCCAGGAACGTTCGTTTGAACAGTATCTGCAAATCCGTCCGGAGCAACTTAAACAGCTAGCTGCCGGCGCGCTCGAAGTTCAGTGTCAGAGCTGCGGCGCCGCCGTTACGTTCACGCCGCCGGAAGTTGCGCGCCAATGTGACTTCTGCGGCGTGCAGATCGTCGCTCAGGCGAAGTCTGCCGACCCGATGTTGGCGCCCGAAGGCGTTCTGCCTTTTCGAATTACTCAACCACAAGCCAACGCGAGCTTGCGCGAATGGCTTAAGTCGAGATGGTTCGCACCAAACGCATTAAAAAAATTCGCGCAACCTGAGTCGATACAAGGCGTCTACCTGCCGTTCTGGACTTACGACACAAACACGATGAGTTACTACAGGGGTGAGCGCGGCGAGCACTACTACGTCACCGAAACCTACTACACGAAAGACTCGCAGGGCCGGCAGGTCGCACAGACGAGGCAGGTGCGACATACTCGCTGGTATCCAGCTTCCGGTACGGTCACGCGCTGGTTCGATGACATTCTTGTGCCGGCTACCGTATCGCTGCCCCAGAATCGTCTCGATGCGCTGGAGCCGTGGGATCTGGCCGAGCTAACGCGTTACGAGCCGGCGTTTCTTTCGGGATTTAAGGCGCAGCGGTATCAGGTTGATCTGGCACAAGGATTTGAACGGGTGAAGCGGGTTACCGCCGGAGTGATTCAAGGCGACGTGCGCGCGAGTATTGGCGGAGACGAGCAAAGGATTCACAACATCTCGACACACTATTCCGGGATCACCTTCAAGCATCTCTTGCTGCCGGTGTACGCGGGCGCGTATCGCTTTAATCAAAAGGTCTATCAAATCGTCGTCAACGGCCGCACTGGCGAGATTCAGGGTGATCGACCTTACAGCGTCTGGAAGATCGCGCTCTTCGTGGCGGCGATGCTCTTCATCTTGCTGATCACTTTGCTGGTGTTTGGTTCGATGCAGGGTTAGGCATCAGAACCGCACCTGCATCAGAACCGGGAGCCGTAGCGACCGGGTCGCAGCCGCACCCGCATCAGAACCGGGAGCCGTAGCGACCGGGTCGCAGCCGCACCCGCACCCGCATCAGAACCGGGAGCCGTAGCGACCGGGTCGCAGCCGCGGCCGCATCAGAACCGGGAGCCGTAGCGACCGGGTCGTAGCCGCACCCGCATCTGCTGATGGTCCATAAATGGCAGGGACCTTGGCGCCCATCAAACGCAGATAGACTGTCATCTGACCACGGTGATGCGTCCAAAGGTTGATCGTGTCCTGGATCATCTCGAAGCGTGGCGCCTCCATGACGACCTGGCCGCGAGCAAGCAAGCGCCAGTTGGTCATTAGGTGCTCGTCGGTAGTCTTCTCGAAAGCTGAGCGGGCAACGGCTGCCGCCTTGTCGAGCTCCTCCAACAACTCGGCGCTGGTGTCCATCCGTTTCTGTTCCATCTTGGCGCCATCTGCCGGAGCTACATCTAACTCAGCCTGTAAGTGATCGCTATCTGAGCAGTTTCGCCGCTTCGAGCACCTGTTCGGGTCGCGCGCGAACCCAGTAGTTCTCGGTCAGGTTTACCCAACGCACGGTGCCGGACGAATCCACTAGAAACTCGCCCGGACGTGCAATGTCATGCCCGTCGATTCCCGCACCAGCGTGCAGCAGGTCGTAGCGCCGTATCACCTCTGCCTTGGGATCAGAAAGGAAGGTAAACGTGTAACCGGCTTGCTGACGAAGATTACTCGATTCCTCGGGAGTGTCCACGCTAATCGCGACAGGACGAATTCCTACCTCCTCCATCTGGCCTAAAGCTCCCTCAATGCTCCGTAACTCGGAGTTGCATGACGGTCACCAGTAGCCTCGATAAAAAATCAGCAACACGCCTTTTGGCGGCTTCCCTCTAACCGGAGTCGAGAGCAGATCCGAAAGCGACACCGTTTGACCGGCAGAATCCGCGAGACTGAATTCTGGCGCCTTCTGGCCCACCTGGGGAGCACCGGTGGAAGCTGGTAACTGTCTTGCGATTATGAAAACTGACACCACAAACAACGCGATGACCAGCAGACCCAGGGTGGCGACAATTCCGCCGGCAATTTTGGATCTTAGTGGCCGGCCCGAAGCAAATGCACGCCGCACACCAAACAGCAAAAGTACCACGGCAATTCCAAACAGCAAAAGATTTACCCAGGGGAAATCGCGGGTGATGGGCCATCTGACAAAAACAAATGGATAGCTGATGAACGCCACCAGACAAAGAACGAAACCCGCCAGGACTGGCCAATTGAATTTAGGGATCTTCATATTATTCTCCAACTCGTCTCTTAACCCAGCTTCCTATTTGCGACTGCCAGATTCTTCCAAGTCACACATCACTGATCCCGCAGGACCGTCAGCAATATAATCACCAAGCTTCGCGATAGTTTGTCAAATTGCGGTGATGCATTGTGAAATGGTACCAACGAAAGAAAGTTCTCAGCGCCAACGCGCTAAAGGCCTGAGTTTTCACAACCGTTAGCAGATTGTTTCGAGTCCGAAAACGTCCAGCTTTCTCCCCGACTTCATGTATGGTGTAGGTGATTCATGTTTCCAGACCCACACATCTGTTCGCAGGCGCGATTATCTCGTGACGCTCGATTTGACGGTCGGTTCTTTATCGCCGTCTTGAGTACTCGCATCTACTGCAGGCCAATCTGTCCGGTGCGCGCCGCTAAAGAAGAGAACGTTCGCTATTTTGCCACGGCTGCGGCCGCGGCCGAAGCCGGCTTTCGACCATGCCTGCGTTGCCGGCCCGAGTCTGCCCCGGGCACTCCGGCCTGGCACGGAACCTCGACCACCGTATCACGTGCGTTGCGCTTAATTAGTGAAAGCGCGCTGGAGGACGGTGGCGTTGATGCGCTGGCAGCTCGGCTGGGGATCGGATCGCGCCAGTTAAGAAGACTCTTCCTGCGACACCTCGGCGCCAGTCCCAATGCGGTAGCAAAGACGCGTCGTTTGCACTTCGCCAAGAAATTGATCGATGAGACCAACCTGCCCGTGGGCCAGATCGCTCTGGCTGCCGGTTTCGGCAGCGTGCGTCGCTTCAATAGCGCTTTTCGCAAAACTTATGATCGGACTCCGACGCAGGTGCGGCGGCTTGCACACTTAAAATCCGACTTATCAAAAACCGAGTACCTGTTTCGTCTGGCGTTCCGTCCTCCGTACCACTGGGAAGCGCTCCTGGAATTTCTAAGCCGCCGTGTTACGCCTGGCGTAGAAGCTGTCGAGTCGGGATGTTATTCCCGAACCATTTCTCTTCAAGGTCAGTCAGGCAGCCTTGCGGCATCTATGAACCAGAGTGGTTCAGCTCTTGAAGTTCGCATTTTCTTTCCCGAACCACGCTGGCTTTTTCTGATCGTCGAGCGAATACGGCGCATGTTTGACCTCGGAGCAGATCCGCGAGAAATCTCAGCTTGCCTTGCCCACGACCCGCTGCTAACAGCCCGAATCGAAGCGAAACCCGGTCTGCGAGTTCCGGGATGTTGGGATGGATTTGAACTGGCCGTGCGAGCGATCCTTGGCCAACAGGTCTCCGTGAAAGGAGCCACCACATTGGCCGGCCGTCTGGTTCAAAGGTTTGGCACCCGAGTGGGCGCCGGCTCATCCCTGACACATCTGTTCCCGACCGCAGAAGTTCTCGCTGAAGCAGATATCGCGCGCATAGGACTGCCGCGAAAACGGGCTGAGGCAGTTCGCGCCCTGGCGCGCGCGGTCAGTGAAGGCAGCATCGCTTTTAACGCAACAAACAACGTTGACGAGTTTCAAGCACGTCTCTGCCAACTGCCCGGTATCGGTGACTGGACTGCTCAATATATCGCTATGCGCGCGATGGGCGACCCGGATGCCTTTCCTGCGAGTGACCTCGGTTTGCAGCGCGTCGCCGCTTTGAATCACGAGCTGGAGCTTACAAAACGCGCTGAAGCATGGCGACCGTGGAGATCCTACGCGGCAATGTATCTGTGGCAGGAAACGGAAGAAACTATTTTCACCGAACCAGAGAAACACGTCTCCACAAAACGAGATGTTCTGCTTGGACGGAGCGCCCCTGTAGTGCAATGACGGCGGAAAGCGATTTATGGTCTTCGCCGCCTAGCGGCGGTTTGAAGTTAGCCCGGTCCTTTTAAGGCCGGGTAAGAGACACCGATTTCGCTATCGCGTCGCGTCAGCGACGCTTGAGCATTGCTTCAATCGTCGGCTAACGCGACGACGTTGCGTCTCGGCTACCCCGGCCTTGAAAGGCCGGGCTAACTTCGCCCGTCGCCCTGCGGGCCATTCCTCATCACTTCGGAACTTTTCCCGGCATTGTCCAAAACGCCGACGGCTTTGCCGTCGAACTAAAGAAACTGCGAATCGATTTTACGAAATGAAACCTGGTGAAACGATTTCATTTCGCGGGAGACAATTGATCAAGACCACGTGATCCGAAAGCGGGAGATAACCGATGGCAACTGAAATGGATCTGGCAAGCGCTGACAAGAACGTGCTCGAGCGTATGAATCAGGAATACGTCGACGCTTTCATGAATGCTGACGTTGATTGGTATCGCCAGCATCTTGCCGAGGACTTTATTTGCATCGAATCTGATGGTTCGGTCCTCAACAAAGGCGAGTTTTTGACCAATGCCGTTAAAGGACCCGATGTCGCCGACTACAAACTAGAGGAAGTGGACGTCCGCATCTACGGCGATTCAGCTCTGGTGCGAGCGACCGGTCTCTGGACTCGGCAAGATGGATCAACCGGCATAAGCCGCTACATTGATGTGTATGTAAAAAAGAGCGAAGGATGGCGGACAGTTTCGGCCCAGATTACTCGCCGTGTTCAAGCCGGCGGCTGATTGTAAACAGGAAATGAACCATTAGGTTTTAGTTTGAATTGCTATGGCCAACTGGTTAAACGCATGGTCTTACCGAACCTCATTCTTCGCACCAAGACTCAGCCGACTCAGTCATCCGTCATCCTTCCGCCTTCATCCTTATCTTTTTGTGGAACTCAAACGTCACCACATCGTGATCAACGTTGAGGTGACGTGATGACAAACTGCGAAACCGTCAAGCGACGTCCGGGTTTCAGTCTCATTGAATTGATGATCGTGATGGCGATCATCGGAATCATCGCGGGTCTGGTGATTCCCGTTTACAAAGGCAGCGTGAGGCAAGCGAATGAGGCTGCTGCCATTACCACGCTGAACGCAATCAAATTGGCCCAGGCCAAGTATGAGGCTGATCACAAAGGCGCCTACGGTACATTCAAACAGTTGTTTGAGGAGCAGTATCTGGACAAGCGCTTTAATTTCGACCGGCCTCACATCCGCGGATACGTCTTCTCGATCACCCTGATCCCAAAATCCGAGAATCGCGTTGCCTCGTTCTCGGTGAACGCCGACCCGGAACAGGCCGAGGGCATTTCCGCGACGGGCAAACACTTCTATTACACGGATCCGGAAAACGGTATCTGCTTTAGTAAGGATGGTCCTGCAACGGCAGCAGATGAGCCGTTGTGACGTTAGAAACCGATTAACTGCTCAGTTCGCGACCGCTGCGGGACAGCCGTCGCGCGTTTCTTAATCGGCTCCTTCTTGCTGGTCCAACCTCAACTGCCTTCATTGTCTCGCGTTCTACGGCTGCAAGGGACCGCCCCGACATGTTGCGCAAACGGGGCATTAGCCCAACCGTAGGGAGGGCGTGGATTCAAAGTAGCGAAGCCCTCCCTAACGGTCGGGCTACTGCCCCCTGCCGAAGCCTGTAACCGCAACACTCTGGGGTTACGGAAAAATGGAAAGCATCCGCTTGGGCTCCCGGACGGTTATCGTTTGAAAAGTTCTCTGGTATTTTATGTGGAACGCAAGATTTCAGAACTGCAAACTAATGACTTGCGTTGGGAAGTGCCTAAACTTCTTTGCCGGGGATCACGAATGTCGACGACAAAAACTTTCACTCCTCCGACCACCCACTCCCAGGAGGGTCTGGATGCCTGGGTCCGCGAAGTTGTTCAGTGGCACTTCGATCCGGAGACCGGATGCCCGTTTTGGCTTGAGTATGCCAGTCGTCTTGACTGGGACCCGCGCCGTGAAATCCAAACCTATGCGGATCTGTCTGGATTTGGATTCTTCGAGGATGAGTGGCTGCGTGGCGGTCCGGTTCGGAGGTGGGTCCCGAAAGGCCTTGCCGGCCGTCCCGTTTACACCTTCGAGACGGGTGGCAGCACCGGCGTTCCGAAGTCTCGCATCAACATCGAGGACTTTCGAATTGACTACGAAGCATTCAGCGTGACCTTGCCGGATGATTCTTTTCCGCCGGGTTCGGATTGGCTGTCACTCGGACCGACTGGCCCGCGTCGTCTGCGTTTGGCGGTAGAACACCTGGCCCAGTTTCGCGGTGGTATTTGTTTTATGGTCGATCTCGATCCGCGTTGGGTCATCAAGCTGATCAGGATGGGCCAGACGAAGATGGCCGAACAATACAAGCAGCACGTCATCGAACAGGGGCTGACGCTTCTGCGGGCGCATGACAACATCAGGTGCCTGTTCACCACCCCCAAGCTTCTGGAGGCGTTGTGCGAAAGAGTTTCCTTGAAGAAATTGGGCATCACCGGCGTCTTTTGTGGCGGAACGGAGATGACGCCGCAGTTTCATCGCTTCGCGGTTGAGGAATTGCTCGAGGGCGCTTACTTCGCGCCCACTTATGGGAACACGCTGATGGGCCTCGCGGTGCACAAACCGCGCGACCCAAGGGACAACTACGCAATCATTTATTATCCGCCGCTGCCGCGGGCTGTGATCGAAGTCGTCGACCCTGACAATCCGGAGCGAGTGGTGGATTATGGGGAAACCGGAAGAGTGCGTTTGACTACTTTAACCAAGGAGTTTTTCATGCCGCGGTTTTTGGAGCGGGACGCCGCCGAGCGAGAACCGCCTTGTGAGCTCTATCCCTGGGATGGAGTGCGTAACGTAAGACCATTTGCAGGATTGCAGGGAACGGTTGTCGAGGGGGTTTACTGAGTTGGTTAGTTGAGTGGTGATGCTGACGGAGAGGAATTGGATTTATCATTTGGCATTTGACAGCGCGCGCGAGTGGTGGCAACTAAAGGATCTCGATTAACGCGCTGCAGTTTTTTGGGTAACAACACTCAACGAGACAGACAATGACAAATGGTGGATTCAAGTTCGAAGTGCAACTGTAGGATGAGTTCGCGGAGCACCTGCCTCGCTTACGAGGCTGCCCGGAGGGCTGTAGGCCAGCCGTTCTGCGGCCTGGTAGAAATGCGAACTATTGACCATAGGCCGTTTCAACGGCCTTTTGATTGACAGCAAAAGCCGCTAAAGCGGCCAGGAAGAATGAGGCTCCGCGAAACCAGCTGTAAAACAGCTGGCCTTCAGGCCCTGCGGGCCAGCCGCCTGAAGGCGGCAACGCGACTTTGGCGCTTAGACTGCATTCCACTTGTTGCACTTCCAAATTGAATTCGCGAATGATAAATGTCAAATAATGTCAAATGATAAATGATAAATCTATTGCCTGGGATTAAGAGTCTCGGTTCAAGAAGATTAATTCAAACCACGAACGCGAAACTAAGGCCATGATAAACATTCCACTCCTTCGCCACGGTACTCCCTACACAAGTCTCGATGTTGCCCGCATTCCGCATCATCAGACCCGCGAGCCGTTTGTCGAGGTGAGCCAGGCCAATGCCGGCTTGATCCGGCGCGATCTCCGCGACCAGGCCACCAGTCGCGCTGAACTGGCGCGTTACTCGACTGCGGAACTTGTGGCGATGTGCCGGCAAGCCGCTGAACATTTCGTTAACGATCCACTTCACCTCGGACAGGAATCCCAAACTCCGGAAGACTACGTGGCCCAGGTTTCGGCAACTACCGGAATGCCGCACGTGATGGTCCGGAAAAACATGTTCAAGATTCGCAGCATGCTCGCCGAAATGGAAAGCGTGCTAAACGGATTAACTCGCAACGTCGACTGGAGAGTATTGGATCAGGGCTTTGGTGAGGTTGAAGGTCTTGCGGTGAGTTTTTTTCCGTGCACGGAAGCGCTGGGACTGGTTTTGCCAAACAACTCGCCGGGTGTGCACTCGCTATGGATCCCCGCGTTTGCGCTCAAAATTCCGATGGTGCTTAAACCGGGCAGTGCCGAACCGTGGACGCCCTACAGAATTATTCAGGCGCTGGTGCGCGCGGGCGCGCCGGCCGGAGCATTTAGCTTCTATCCGGCAGACCATGCGGGAGCCGCAGAAATATTGCGCATCTGCGGCCGGGGCATCATGTTTGGCGACGCTTCCGCAGTCGGCATCTGGGAAAACGACCCGCGCGTGGAACTTCACGGGCCCGGTTTCAGCAAAGTCATCATCGGCGAAGACTGCGTCGATGAATGGGAGCAGTACCTGGATGTGATGGTCGCTTCGATCGTTGAAAATGGTGGTCGCTCCTGCGTCAACGCATCAGCGGTCTGGACGCCGGCCCACAGCGAAGCCATCAGCGAAGCCCTGGCTGCGCGCCTGGCACAGATTTCACCCCGGCCGGCCGACGACGAAGGCGCTCAGCTGGCGCCCTTTGTCGACCCAAATGTTGCTTCTCGTATTTCGCAGATAATCGATCGGGGATTGTTTGAACCCGGCGTGCGCGATGTTACCGCTGCCCACCGCGAAGGCCTACGGCTGGTTACCCGGAATGGTTGCACATATCTGCTGCCAACCATTCTTCATTGCGAGAATGCAGAACATCCGCTGGCGAACCGGGAGTTTCTGTTTCCATTTGCCAGCGTGGTCAGCGTTCCCCAGGATCAGCTGACAGAAAGGCTGGGGCCGACGCTGGTAGTGACGGCCATAACTCGCGACCCGGAGTTGATCCGGCGATTAGTCTCCTCTCCAAATGTCGATCGTCTAAACGTGGGACCGGTGCCGACAAATTCCGTGAGCTGGGACCAACCACACGAAGGCAATCTATTCGATCACCTTTACGCGAGGCGCGCATTCCAACGTGCAGCCTCTTTCTAAACTTGCGGTGCGAATCCTCTATCTAACCGGCGGAGCCGGGCAAATGTATTGCGGCAGTTGTCTGCGAGACAATGCGCTGGCGGCCGAGCTAATTGCGCGCGGTCACGACGTGACGTTGCTGCCTGTTTACACACCGACGCTTACTGATGAACCGAATGTCAGCAATGAGAAAGTCTTTTTCGGCGGCATCAGCGTTTATCTCGAACAATATGTCCCGCTGTTTCGCAACTCACCTCGCTGGCTGGATCGGCTCTGGGATTCGAAAACAATGTTGTCGCTGGCCTCTCGACGCTCGATCTCGACCAGTCCGAAGATGCTGGGCGAGATGACGGTTTCAATGTTGAAGGGTGAAGATGGATTTCAACGGAAAGAGGTAGCGAAACTGACCGATTGGGCCACTCACGAACCACCGCCGGATGTTGTGAGTCTGCCTTATTCGCTTTTGATTTCATTGGCAAAGCCGATCAAAGAAGCCCTTGGCCGGCCCATCTGTTGCACGCTTCAGGGTGAAGATCTCTTTCTCGATGGCCTGCAGGAACCTTACCGGACTCAGTCGCTCGAGTTGATTCGCGCGAACATCAAACATGTCGATGCGTTCATTTCCGTAAGCGACTACTACGCCGCGTTCATGCCCGAGTATCTCAACATTCCGCGCGAGAAGATTTGGGTAGTGCCGCTGGGAATTAACTTCAGCGGATTTGAGAACCGGGAGACTCAAAACTCGACGCCATTTACAGTGGGCTTTTTTGCGCGAGTTGCTCCGGAAAAGGGGCTGCATGTTCTGGCCGACGTCTATCGTCGCCTGCGCGCCGCCGGTGGTTTGACAAGCGCGCGGCTGGAAGTGGCGGGATACATGGCGCCTGAGCACAAGTCTTATCTTAGCGATATCGAACACGAGATGAAGGACGCCGGACTCGCGACGGAATTCAACTATCGAGGAGTGCTGGATCGCGAGGAGAAGATCGCTTTCCTGCGAGGTCTCGATGTGCTTTCGGTTCCCGCAACGTACAATGAACCGAAAGGATTATTCCTGCTCGAAGCAATGGCCTGCGGTGTGCCGGTGGTTCAGCCGAGACGCGGGGCGTTTACTGAAATAGTTGAGAAAACCGGAGGCGGATTGCTGGTGGACGCGGACAACCCGGAAGCTCTGGCCGCAGGAATCCTGCGGATTTTCAACGAACCTGAGTTGGGAGAAAAGTTGGGTCAAAGCGGTTTCGACAAGGTGCGCCAACATTACAGCGTAGCGCAGATGGCTGACCGCGCACTGGAGGTTTACGAGAGGGTCAGTCCAAGTCAAAGTCGCCAGACAATGGCAAGAGTCGGCGTGGTTTAGAGGTACAGGTTTTAGCCGCGGACTAACGCGGAGTCACGCGGATCTGAAAGGAAAACCCGAATGGATGGCGGCACAAATGCCTGCGCCTGGCGGAGAATTGCAGATAACTGCAACAGCTTCTCTTATTCTCCGGCTGATTCGCGTTTAATCGGCGAAAATCCGTGGCTAATTTTCCGACGGTTCGTGGAGGTCCTGATTGCTTAACGTTGAAAACGTCTCCAAGGAATATCCGACACCGCGGGGACCACTCCAAATAGTTTCCGACGTCTCGCTTTCCTTGTCGCGTGGCGACGCGATATCCATCATGGGTCCGTCAGGCAGCGGCAAGAGTACGCTGCTCTACATGATGGGAGCCCTCGAGCCTCCGACTAGCGGCACCATCACGCTCGACAATCTGAACCCGTTTCAGTTGAAGGAAAAGGAGCTGGCAGCTTTTCGCAATAAACAGATCGGTTTCATCTTTCAGGACCACTGCCTTCTCCCACAATGCTCGGTGCTTGAAAACGTTTTAACTCCGACTCTGGTTTCGACGGCCAATGGTAACGATAGCCAGCGTGCCCGGGCTCTGCTTGCCGAAGTAGGTTTAGCTGAACGCATTGAGCACCGCCCGGCAGAACTCTCAGGCGGCGAGAAGCAGCGGGTGGCTCTTGCCCGCGGGCTCATCATGCAGCCGCAACTTCTCTTGTGTGACGAGCCGACCGGAAATCTGGACCACAAGTCAGCAGAAGTAGTCGCCTCGTTACTCCTTGAGTTGCATCGCAAACAGGAAACGATTCTGGTCGTGGTCACACACAATGCCGAGCTGGCAGCGCGCTTTCCCCTCCGTTACGAATTAGTCGACAATCGGCTCCAGCAGCTCTAATGCGAACCGCCCAGCTCCTCAAGCGGAACCTCGTTTACTTCTGGCGCGCCAATCTGGCTGTCGTCCTGGGCGTAGCCGCGGCCGTGTCAGTGCTCGCCGGAGCGCTGCTGGTTGGCGATTCGGTGCGAGGTAGTTTGCGCGATCTGTTCTTACAGCGATTGGGAAACACGGATAGCGTGATCACTTCGACCGGATTCTTTCGAGAGCAGCTCGCCGTTGACCTTCACAACCACGATCAGTTTGCGTCGGCGGGCTTTGTTGCCGCGGCGCCGTTAATCGCGCTTGAAGGAACGGTTACTCATGAAGCGAGTGGACGGTTGGCGTCCAGTGTCCGGGTTTACGGGGTCGATGAAAGATTTTGGACGTTCCACGGTCGCGATAATCGAGCGCCGGTCAGCCGCGAAATCCTGGTTAGTCATGCCCTCGCCCAGGAGTTGGCCTCGGCGCCGGACGATGCCCTGCTGCTGAGGGTGCAAAAGCCATCTGAGATTCCGGCAGAGTCTTTGCACAGTCGGAAGGAAGACCTGGGCAGCACGCTTCGATTGACGATGCGTGAAGCTCTTGCGTCTGAGGCGTTGGGCGAGTTTTCCGTGCAACCTCAGCAAGGCTCTGTCCGCGCCGTTTTCATCCCGCTGGCAGCGTTACAAAAGGAGCTGGGACAGCCAGGTAAGGTTAACCTGATACTCATCGCTGAAAATCACTCCGCTGTGCAACAGAGTGCAGCAAAGGAAGAGGCTTTAGGGCAAATCGTCAAGGCGAAGGCCACTCTTGAAGACTACGGTGTGACGCTGCGCAGTCTGGATACTTTCAAAAGCATTTCCGTCGAGACAGACAGCAAGATCCTCAATGACCCATTGGCGGAGGCCGCAACTACTGCCGGCAATGACTTATCGATGCACGCTGTGCCGGTGTTCTCATACCTGGCAAACATGATCAGCTCCGGCCAGCGCGCAATTCCATATTCGATAGTGACCGCGATCGATGAAAACATCTTTGCGGACCTTGTCGCGAAGGAACCCAGCGATAGGGTGAGTATGTCTACCCCTCCTGAAAATGCTACTCCGATCGTACTGAACGAATGGGCCGCCCGTGACCTTGGTGTGAGTCGCGGAGCAAGTATCTCTCTTGAATACTATTACTGGCATGGAGACGGTCGCCTTGAAACGAGGACGGCTGACTTTTATCTGGCGGCCGTGGTTCCCATCTCCGGAATCGCTGCCGACCGAGATCTGGTTCCTGAGTACCCCGGCATCAGTGGATCGGAGCACCTTGCCGATTGGGATCCGCCATTTCCTGTCGAGCTCAGCCGCATTCGTCAACAAGATGAAGACTATTGGGACCAGTATCGGACTACGCCGAAGGCGTTCATCCCGCTGGCTGCCGGGCAGAAGCTCTGGCAAACAAGATTTGGAAAACTCACTTCGCTCCGGCTCGCTCCTCAGGAGGGCGCGAGCATCGAAAAGTCGATTGAGTCGTACCAGCAGCAACTGCTGACCTCGCTGGACCCGACCCGGATGGGCTTTGCCACGCTGCCGGTGCGGCAAGAGGGATTGGAGGCCTCGCGCGGAGCGACCGACTTCGGTGAATACTTCCTTTACTTCAGTTTTTTCCTGGTCGTCTCCGCACTGTTATTGACCGCACTATTCTTCAAGCTCGGAGTCGAGCAAAGGTTGCGTGAAATCGGGACCTTGCAAGCCATCGGCTTTCCGGCGTCACAAGTTCGGAAACTGTTCCTTGCCGAGGGCGTCATCCTGTCGATCATCGGGAGCGCCGTTGGTTTGTTTGGCGCAATTGTGTACGGCTATCTGATGATGAAAGGGCTAAGCACCTGGTGGGTCAACGCGGTTGGCACCACGATGCTTAAGCTGCACGTTTCGCCGGTGTCTTTATTGTTGGGTGCGATCGGCGGTGTCGTCGCTGCCGTGGTTTGCATCGTTTGGACTTTGAGGCGCGTGGCAAAGGAATCCACGCGTAGCCTGATCATGGGTGTGCTGGCCGGAAGCGCAAGGACAGTCAGACGCGGAGAAAAGGTGACTGAGGGAAATGTAGAGGTTGGAAAGAAATCCCCGCGCCGCCGTGTCACCGCGTCTGCACGTCTGGTGGTTGCCATTACTCTAACAATCCTCGGCCTTTCGCTTCTCATGGCGTCGTCAGTGCGCTTCATCGATCAGACTGCGGGCTTTTTCTGCAGCGGACTCCTGTTACTGGCCGCGCTTCTCTGTTACCAATCCGTCTGGTTGCGACGCAATCGAGGTAAAGCAATCAACGGGAGTGGCTGGTGGCCGGTTGCTCGCCTCGGGTTTAGGAATGCCACCTACCGGCCCGGCCGAAGCGTGCTGTGTATCGCGCTGATTGCCTCCGCCGCATTCATCATCGTCTCCGTCGACGCTTTCCGACGCAAAGGCGGAATGCAACTGGACCGGCAATCCGGAAGCGGTGGATTTTCCTTGATGGCTGAATCACTTTTGCCTCTGGTCCATGACCCGAATACCACGACGGGACGCGAAGCGCTGAATCTCGCAACCGGTAATCCTTCGGAGGAGCTTTCAACGGTGACTTTTACGCGGTTTCGCGTAAGACCCGGTGACGATGCCAGTTGCCTGAATCTCTACCAGCCCCGAAACCCCAAAATAGTCGCGCCCGCAGGCGACTTTATCCAGAGCAATCGCTTCAGTTTCCAGAATTCGATAGCCAGCACCAAAGAGGAAAAGGACAACCCGTGGCTGCTGCTCAACAAAGAATTTCCTGACGGATCAATTCCCGTAATGGGCGATGCAAACTCACTCGCGTACGTGTTGCACTTAGGGCTTGGCGAAGAGTTTGTCCTGGACCAACCAACCGGCCCGGTCCGCTTGCGTGTCGTCGGCGCATTAGCTGACAGCATTTTTCAAAGTGAGCTGCTGATGTCTGAAAAGAATTTCCTGCGCGTATTTCCGGACCAGGAAGGGTTTCGTTTCTTTTTGATCGACACTCAGGGTACGGACGATTTAGCGCAGGTCGCGGCAACTCTTGAAGAGCGGCTGGGGGACTTTGGTTTCGACGTCATACCCACAAATGAGCGACTGGAAAACTTTCACCGCGTCGAGAACACCTACCTTTCAACGTTTCAAATGCTTGGTGGTCTGGGACTAATCCTGGGCACTCTGGGGATGGCGGCCGTTCTGTTGCGCAACGTGTTTGAGCGCCGGCGGGAGTTGGCGCTGTTGCGCGCTGTCGGTTACCAATCGCCGCATTTCACCCTGATGGTAGTTGCGGAAAACGCTTTTCTGCTGTGCTGTGGATTGATCACCGGAGCCCTCTGCGCACTGCTGGCGATCGCGCCGGTATTTCTTGAGCGCGGCGGCAGGTTGCCAAATATTTCGCTGGGCTTGTTACTGCTGGCGGTATTAATATCCGGTCTCGCTGCATCCCTTGTTGCTACCTGGGCGGCCTTGCGTTCGCCCTTATTGCCCGCGTTAAGAACGGAGTAGTTTGAAACAGGCGGAGAAAGCGCAAACAGGAGAATCATGTTGCGCGGCTTTGCCGCCTGATGTGCAGAAGCGCTTCACCCTTCCGGAAAGCAAGATATTTTGGGCTACGCCCACTCAATTGGAGGGCGGAGCCCCAATAGGAAACAAGCAACGGAAGGGCAAAGCCCTTCCGCACATCAATCGGCAAAGCCGCACCCAAGTTGATCGGGAGGTTCAGAATGGCAAACCACTTCATCAAACTCAAAGGGGCCTGCTTACTTTTTTCTCTTGCGTTGATCCTGTTCGTGTCGGCTCGTGCCAACGCCCAGGCCGAATGGCCGCAATGGGGAGGCCCGCAGCGAAACTTCGTCTCGGACGCCAAAGGTCTCGCCTCCGCCTGGCCTGCGAATGGACCGCGACAGCTCTGGACGCGCCCGCTTGGTGAGGGCCATTCATCAATAGTCGTGGAGGGCAATTCGCTCTACACCATGTACAGCCAGGGCGAGCAGGAGGCGGTAATCGCGCTTGACGCAAAAACCGGAAAGACGATCTGGGAGCATAGGTATGATGCTCCGACCGCGGGCATCGACTACGAATACGGGTTAGGCCCACACTCAACTCCACTCCTGATCGGCAAACTCCTTTACACGGTTGGTGCTGTAGGTAAACTCCATGCGCTCGACAAGAAGACCGGTAAGGTGGTCTGGTCCATTGACCTTTACAAAGATCTCGGCGGACGGAAGATGGGCCGTGGTTACTCCTGCAGCCCAATCGCATACAAGAACACAATCATCCTTACGCTGGGCGGCGAGGGACAAACGTTAGCGGCCTTCAATCAGGCGGACGGGAAAGTTGTCTGGAAAGCGCAGACGCTCATGCTTTCTCCCGCGTCTCCCTTGATCATCAAGGTCGACGGACAGGACCAGCTCATTGCTTTTCTCGGCAAGGAGATCGCGGGGCTCGATCCTAACAATGGCGCGTTGCTCTGGAGTCATCCGCATGTGACCGAATGGGGACTCAACATCAGCATGCCCGTCTGGGGCAACGATAATCTCCTGTTTCTTTCATCGGCTTACAGCGGTGGCAGTCGGGTTTTGAAATTGACGCAACGTGAAGGAAAGACCAACGTCAGCGAGGTTTGGTTCCACCGTCGTTTGCGCGTTCATCACAGCACCATCATTCGCATCGGCGACTACGTCTATGGCTCGAGCGGGGATTTTGGGCCAGCGTTTTTCGCCGGAGTCAACGTCAAGACCGGAGACGTCGCATTCCAGGACCGCAGTTTTCCCAAAACTAACTTCGTCTATGCCGATGGAAAACTGGTCATTCTCGATGAAGACGGCAATCTTGCGCTGGCAACGGTCTCGCCGGAAGGTTTGAAAGTGATTTCCAAGACCAGCGTCCTGAAAAACCTGGCCTGGACGGTGCCGACTCTGGTTGGCACCAAGCTCTATTTGCGTGACCGGCGATCGATCACAGCGCTTGATTTGAGTTGACCGTTTATTGATCTCCAAAGAGTCGGCTTTCGCGGGAAGGAACCTGTTAGTTGAAAACGCGAAATCTCTTTTGTCTCACGATCCTCCTGATGACGACGCTCTCCTGCAATTTGGCGGGCGTTGTCAAAAAAGCTGCCGACAAGACTCGGGAACCAAAACCTCTGCTGAGTGCGGACGGTAAGATTCTTTTGACCATTCCGGGGGGATGGAAAGAGGACAAAGCCCTGCATGAGTCGGCCGAATTAGAGGCCTCGAATCGCATTCAGGAGATGTATGTGATAGTCCTTCGTGAGCGGAAAGAAGACTTCGACGAAGATACAACGCTGAGTGACTATGCATTGCTGACCCGCAAAGGCTTCGAGCAAAACATTGCGGGCGCGCAGTTAACCGGTGTAATACCGGCGCAAATTGGCCAGCAATCAGCTATGGAGTATCAGTTGGAAGGGTCGGTCGACAAAATCAAGGTCAAATACCTTTGCACTGTCGTCGAAACCCCAGGCCACTTCTACCAAATCCTGGCCTGGAGTTTGCGCTCGCGTTTCGATCAAAACGAGGAGACATTGCGAAAAGTGACGGAGAGTTTTAAAGAACTAAATGTCTCCGCGTCGTCACCGGAGCCTACTTGAGTACTCATTCGGTTGGGAAGCGATAAACCTTGCACTCTCCGCGCATTCGGAGGGTGGCTCAAAATCGAGCTCAGCATCGGAGGAGAACATGCGCTGTCGAATTCTCGGCTTCATTATTATCGCGTTCGTTCAAGTCGCCGCGGTCCGCGCTGAAAACTGGCCGCAATGGCGTGGCCCCAGCCTCAACGGCACGAGCGCCGAAAAGAACCTGCCAGCAAAGTGGACCAATGAAGAGAATGTGAGCTGGAAACTCGCCCTGCCCGGTTTGAGCGGTTCGACGCCTATCATCTGGGACGATCGCGTTTTTCTGAATGTGGCTGAGGGCAACGATCTCTATCTTTGGAGCGTTGACAAAAACAAGGGCGTGGTTGTTTGGAAGAAGTTGCTGGGCGCCGGCAACGTCAAGATGCGGAAGCAAAATATGTCGTCGCCTTCGCCGGTGACTGACGGCAAGGGCGTCTACGTGATGACCGGAACCGGGATTCTCAAGGCTTTCGATTTCGCCGGCAAGGAATTGTGGACGCGCGATATTCAAAAGGACTACGGCCAGTTTGGTCTCCAGTGGGGTTACGCATCGTCGCCGCTGCTGTTTGGCGACTCGCTTTTTGTCCAGGTACTCCACGGCATGAAAACTGACGAGCCGTCGTATCTGCTCCGCATCGAGCGCAAGACCGGCAAGACTCTCTGGAAGGTTGAACGGCCAACTAACGCCATACGAGAATCGCCGGATGCCTACACTACACCCGGACTGCTGCGCTACGGCAAAACCGCGGAACTCGTAATCACCGGCGGCGATTGCGTCACCGGCCACGATTTGGCTACCGGCAAAGAGCTGTGGCGCGCCAACGGCCTGAATCCGGATAACAACCCTTCATATCGCATTGTGGCTTCGCCGGTTATCTTCAACGATATTGTTTATGCGCCCGCGCGCGTCAAGCCGTTGCTCGCTTTGCGCGCCGGCGGTCGTGGCGATGTCACCAGCTCACATCTGCTCTGGACAACTCAAAACGGTCCGGATGTGCCCACGCCGGTAACCGATGGGAAGTATTTCTACATCGTCAACGACCGCGGCGTCATGTGGTGTCTCGACGCTAAAACCGGTGCTGAGATCTATGGCCAAAAACGGCTGAAGCTGGGGACGTACAGCGGTTCGCCAGTACTTGCCGACGGAAAGATTTATGTGACCAGCGAAGAAGGAGTGACTTCAGTGGTGAAGGCGGGTCCCGAGTTTGAAGTGCTGGCGGAGAACCCCTTAAATGGTGAATACTGCCTGAGCTCGCCGGCGATTTCTGGAGGACAGATATTCATACGAACGTCTGCGAACATGTATTGCATCGGTAAAGGCTCCAAGCCCTGATCGAGAGTCGACTCCAAAACGCGAAAGGCTTTTCGGATGACGAGAAATCAGTTCAGTTGGACACTAGCTCTTCTGGTAGTCCTTATGAGTGGCGCTAGCCTGCAGAACGCTAACGCCCAGGAATCGCAACTCGGAAAAGTCGAGTTTCAAACCTCAGGCTCGCCGAAGGCGCAAGCACATTTTCTGCGCGGGGTAGCAGCGCTGCATTCTTTCTGGTTCGAGGAGGCGCTCGAGGCTTTTCAGGAATCAACCAAAATCGAACCGGATTTCATGATGGGCTATTGGGGCGAAGCAATGTCACACAACCATCCGCTGTGGTCGGAACAGGACACGCAAGCGGGCCGGGATGTGATTCGCAAGATTCATGACGCACCCAAAGTCACTGCCCGCGAACGTGCCTACCTGAACGCAGTCAAGCTGCTTTACGGCGAGGGCAGCAAGCGAGACCGCGACACCGCCTACTCTGAAGCGATGGAAAAGGTCTATCGCGCCTATCCAGACGATCTGGACGCCGCGGCGTTTTATTCACTGTCACTCCTGGGTCTGGTGGACTCCGGGAGCAAGAGTTATCGCTTGCAGGCCAAAGCCGGCGCGATCGCGCTGGACGTGTTTCAGAAGAACCCCAACCATCCGGGAGCAGCACACTACATTATTCATGCCTTCGACGATCCGGAACACGCGATCCTTGCCTTGCCCGCAGCCCGGCGCTACGCGAGTATCGCGCCCGAAGCTCATCATGCTCGCCATATGCCCTCGCATATCTTCCTGCAACTCGGCATGTGGCCGGAGGCAGCTGCCTCCAACGAGTCGGCCTGGGAAGCTTCCGATTCGTGGATGAAACGCAAGCAACTCTCGGCAAGCGTCCGCGACTATCACAGTCTCCACTGGTTGCTCTATGTCTATTTGCAGCAGGGTCGTTTTCGCAAAGCCGAAGAGTTGCTGACACTGATGAAGAAAACGATGACGGAGTCGGCCTACGAAAACAAACTTCGCCCTGGCTACTACCAAAACAACTACGCAAACATGGCGGCGGCCTTTGTGATCGAGACTGAGCGTTGGAATCTTGTCGATACCCTTTTCTCTTCCCGCGCGGATGGCCAGACGCCTGCGTCACCTGGTGGCGGCAGTCATGGGCATGGAGGGGTTGTCGAAGGCCCGAATTCGGGAACCGCTGTCGTGCGTTCTTCAAACGCCAGGCACCGGTTAGCAGTTTTCATGAGTAGTTTGAGCGCCGCGCTCAAAGGTCTTCCCGACACAGCGCACACAGTAGAAGCATCGGTTGCGAATGGAGATGATCAGAGCCAGATAGGTAAACTGGAGGTAGCTGCCGTAGCCGCATCAGCAAACCGGGATTATCAAAAAGCCATCGAGTTAATGACGAAAGCAGTCGGCCTCGAATCACAGATGGGCCCGCCTTCCGGTCCTCCGGGTCTGATCAAACCTGCCAACGAATTGTTCGGCGAGATCCTGCTCCGTGCCGGAAAACCGCAGGAGGCCGCGGTTCAATTCGAGACTGCCTTGCTGCGTCAACCCAGCCGGGCGCGTTCGTTGCTGGGTGCGGCAAGGGCGGCGGCGCAAAGCGGTGACAAACGCGCGGCGTCGTCGAGTTATGCCAGGCTGCTTGAACAATGGAAACAAGCTGACGAAGAGTTGCCGGAACTGCGTGAAGCTCGAGATTATTTAAAGAGTAATCAGCCTTAGCGTCCGAGCGCGAGGACCGACGCACTTCATCCCAGAGGTCTTTACCGCGAAGCGGTAAAAATCCAACGCACTGCGCCTGCCGGAAACAATTCTTTCTAATTATTCGTAGCATAAACACTCCGACGAGCTCGACAGTCCCGCGCGGATGATCCCAAATTCTTAGACAGGAGACTCGAAATGAACAAGATCCCTATCCGCCACGCCCGACTGTTGGTCGTATGCGCCCTCATCTTGCTGGCACTTCAGGGCCTCGCAGTAGGGCAGCGTCGCAAAGCCGCTCCAAAGACCAAGCCCATGCAGATTGACGAAGTGATCACCCATGCCCACAAATACCGCCTGTTTAATGGCACGGTGCTGGTCGCTGAAAACGGGCAGGTGATATACAAAAAGGGATTCGGCATGGCCAACATGGAATGGAAGATTCCGAACACTCCTGACACGAAGTTTCGTCTCGGCTCTATCACCAAACAATTTACCGCCACCCTAATTCTGCAACTGGTGGAACAAGGCATGGTCAAACTTGATGGCAAAGTTTTGGATTATCTTCCCGCGTACCGAAAGGACACCGGCGCCAAAGTCACGATCCACCAACTGCTGGTCCACACTTCAGGAATTCCCAGCTACACCAGCCTGCCTGGTTTTTTCAATGACGTCAGTCGCGATCCATATTCGGTTGACGACTTCATCAAGAAGTATGCGAGTAACGACCTGGAGTTTGAGCCGGGCAGCAAGTTTTCTTACAACAACTCCGGCTACTTTCTTCTCGGGGCCGTTATAGAAAAGGTGACCGGGAAAACTTACGAGCAGGTGCTGAAGGAAAAGATCCTGGATCCGGTTGGCATGAAAAACACGGGTTTCGATCATCATGCAACTCTTTTAGCGAAGCGGGCTGCCGGTTACGCCAAGACTGCTGACGGCTACTCCAATGCGCCCTACCTCGACATGTCGCTTCCCTACGCTGCCGGCTCCATGTATTCGACGGTTGAAGATCTCTACTTGTGGGACCAGGCACTCTACACCGAGCGCGTACTTTCAGCCACCTCGAAAGAGTTGATGTATAAACCGAATCTCGAAGACTACGCTTACGGGTGGGATGTGGCTCCAGTCAAATTCGGAAACGGAGCAGCGCCAATTCCGAGAATCAGGCATGGCGGCGGCATCAACGGGTTCTCCACCACCATTGTTCGGTTTCCGGTAGGAAGGCACCTGGTGGTGATGCTCGACAACACGGGTACCGGGAGTCTCAATGGGATTTCCCGAGAAGTCATCAACATCCTGTACGACCAGCCTCATGAGCTGCCGAGGATCCCGCTGGCTGATGTGTTGTTAAAAACGGCCAACGAAAAGGGAGTAGCCGCCGCGATTGCTCAATACCGGGATTTCAAAACAAATCAATCGAAAGTCTACGACTTCAGCGAACCTGAATTAAATCGCCTCGGTTATCAATTGCTACAAGCCAAAAAGATCAAAGAGGCCATCGAGATCTTCAAGCTCAATGTCGAGGCGTATCCTCAGGGCTTCAACACCTACGACAGCCTGGGCGAAGCCTACATGGTTGACGGGAACAACGAACTCGCAATTAAGAATTACAAGAAGTCTCTCGAGTTGAACCCAAAGAACGAGAACGCTACAGCCACGCTAAAGAGACTCGAGAACAAGAATGCGGCCGTAGAACCAAAAACCCTGGATGGGTACACCGGCGAGTATGAAGTGAGTCCAACCTTCAAAGTCACGGTCTTCAAAATCGGAGAACGGTTGATGGGACAGGCCACGGGCCAACCAGCGTTCGAACTATTGGCGGAAGGCGATGACAGATTCTTCGTTCGCGAGGTAGACGCGAGACTCACCTTCAGCAAGGACGAGCAAGGACAAGTTACCGGGTTGGTGATTAACCAGGGCGGAAGAAAAGTACCGGGGAAAAAGGTTAAGTGAGTTTTGAGGTTGAGTGGCGTAGCCAGGAAGAGAAACGGGTAGATTTATCATTTGACTTTTGACATTTATCATTTTCCATTTAGGAATTGCGTTGGCATGTGCCCGCTTAGCACGATCCGTGACGGCGTAACTTTCCTGAGCATCACTGCGTCGTACTGATCATTACTGCGTCGTACCCTGACAACCTGCCAAGATCGTCGCCAACGACCAAATGATAAATGTCAAATGTCACATGATAAATCTACCCGTCTTCCCTTCTAACCTCGCCACTCACCGCGAGCTTTACTTAGCCTTCACATCATACGCATAGATGGTGTCCTGATCGCGAAGATAAAGCTTCCCGCCGGCAACCACCGGGTGCGTCCATGTCGGCAGCGAGTCTTGCTGAATGCGGAAGCGGCCTTTTTCCCGATATCCAGTGGGAGTTGCTTCCACGAGACCAACCACCCCATTCTCACTAAGCGCATAGAGATTGCCATCGGCATAGACCAGTGAGCCTTTGCCCACGCTCCGATCTTTCCACGCCACCTCTCCGGTATCGAAACGCATTGCGGTCAGGATTCCTCCGGAAAAACCATAGAGATGGTCGCCAATCAGAATTGAGCTGCTGTGATGGTTGCGCATGTCTTTGGTGAAATAGACCTCGGAGGCCTTTCCATCTGCTTTGATCTCCACCAGTCCCCCGCCAGTGCCGTAGTCGGAAGAAATCCAGACTCGATTGCCGCGAACCACCGGAGTAGCGGCGTTGGCAACGTTGTTGGCGGGACGCGCATATTCCCACAGGAGTTTTCCGTCTTTCAGATCGAGTCCCACGCTTCGGGTGTGGGTGAAGAAAATTACCTGGGTCGTATTTCCAATCTGGACCGGCATGGCCGAAGAATAACCTGCCCGATCGCTCTGACTCTTCCAGATGACAGTGCCGTCCTTCTTGTTCAGCGCCACGATTGAAGCGTCAGGGCCGCCGGGGTTCACCAACACCTTATCGCCGACGACGAGTGGCGACTCGCTGATTCCCCAGGTGATGTTTGTCCCACCAAATTTTTCCAGCACATTCATGGACCAAACAACCTTGCCCGTTTTAACGTCAAGTGCCGACAGGTCGCCATTGCCACCGAGGGCGTAAAGTCTGTCGCCATCGATAGTGGGCGTGCCTCTCGGGCCGTCGCCACGATCGTTGCGAAACGCGCCGCCATGGGCCGTCGCCCAGACTTCCTTGCCATTGGAGGCATCAAAAGCAACGATGAATTCGCGGGTACCGCGCAGTCCCATCGTATAAACACGGCCATTGGCGACTGAAACAGACGAGTAACCGCCTCCCGCGCCGGTCGCTTTCCAGGCGAGCGCTGGACCACTGTCCGGCCATTGCTTGAGCAATCCGGTTTCAGTTGAGACGCCATCGCGATTAGGTCCACGCCACTGTGGCCATGAAGCTGTTGTTTGGGCCATCGCCACTGCCGACAACCACGTCATAACCACAGCGATACCAACAAACGTACTGATCCTGGTTTTCATTTTTCTCTCCTTACGGCTCCGCGTCGAAATTAACTCACGCGTTGTAATTAAGTATTGCTTTCGTCGGGGGAGACGAACGTCCCGCGGGACAAAGTTGCTCAATTCACTTCAAGGTCTTTGGCCGGTTTAGGAGCAAACGTCCTTCGAAAAACTGACGCCAGTCGTAACGGAAACTGATGAATTCACGACTGCGGTTTGAAATACAAAACCATTCCCGCTCCGGCAGCCGCCAGCACAAAGCCCAGGTAAAGCAGCGGATTGGGCGAAGTCTTCGGCGGATGAAGCCACATCGAGAAAAACACATTGACCAATGGCGCGCCGGCAAAAACTAGTGGCATAACGTAAGTCGGTAATCCGCCCGATCTGAATGCGAAGATGATGCAGACTGCGCCGATGGCGCCCAGCGCCCCGCCCGCAAGCGCGCCAAGCGAACCTCTGGCGGTGAAACCCTGCAACTGGCCCTGGTAAGAAAGATTGGCCACTGGCACGAGCACCCCGATTAAGAAATAAGCAACTCCAACGCAGAGCAGCGCGCGCATTGGATTGCCGAGCGCCACCTGTCCGCGATGAAGCGCCGGGCCATAAAGACCCCAGGCGAGCGCCGCGCCAAGGGCAAAGATTATCCAGAGCATTGGGAGACCTCCGCGATCGGTGAAAAGAGTTTAGTACAAGATGAAGAGTCAATTGTTAAGGAATTGTTAACCGGGGATTCGTTGTTCACTATTTACTTCTTCACTTAAAACGAACCTTCTTTGGCTTTCGCTCGTAGTAGACCTCGACCTGCGAAAAATGGTTTGCTGATTGACTCCGGGTTTGACGGAGTGACTAACAAGTCTTAATACTAACGTATTCTAGCAATCGATTTCAGACATTAACAGATGAAAAGCAAGTAATCATCGCGATGATCTACGGGGCAGAAGTTTTTTATTACGATCATGCGCAGGTTCTTGTAATAATGTTCAGGCAGCAAAGAATCTCCCCAATTCTTCGTGAGTCCTTCCAAAAACCTGTAAGGAGCTTATCTTGAAGTCAACGGCAGCGAAAACTCTGATGCTGGCTCTGCTGGCCCTGTTGCCACTCACGGCGAGCGCGCAAACACATCGCGGATCGGTCCGTGGAACTGTGACAGATCCGAATGGAGCTGTGATTCCCGGCGCCACGATCAAGATTACCAGCCAAGAGACCGGCGCCACTCGTGTCGCCACAAGCGGCGAAGACGGTGAGTACACGGTATCTTTTTTGGCGCCTGGCAATTATCAGATGTCAGTGGCGGCAACAGGCTTCGCCACCTTCCCTCAGCAGTTCACTCTCAATGTCAATCAGGAACTGCGGGTCGATCCTTCGTTAGAAGTAGAAAGCGGGCGAACCGATATCTACATGATTGTCGAGCCTCCAGATGACCTGAAAAAGGACGCAGTCACAGCAAGTGTCGTAATTGAAGACCGGTTCATACCTACCCTGCCTCTCGACGGACGGAATTTCTACGAGCTGAATCTTTTGGTTCCCGGCGCGGTGCCGCCGGCCCAGGGTTCGGCCGGCTCGGTGCGCGGTGACTTTGCTTTCAGCGTCAACGGGGCACGCGAAGACAGTAACAACTTTCTGCTTGATGGCGTTTACAACGTCGATCCAAAGCTCAACACGTTTGCAGTACGGCCTCCGGTGGATGCGATCCGTGAGTTTGAAATCGCGACCAGCACCTACGATGCTGCGTTCGGGCGCAACCCTGGCGCCCAGGTAAACGTTGTGCTCAAGTCTGGGACCAATGATTTCCATGGCGGACTCTACGAGTTTCATCGCAACGCAAAATTCGATGCCCGCAACTTTTTTGCGCTCGCAAACGAAAGCGATCCGAAATATATCCGCAATCAGTTTGGCGGCAGCATTGGTGGCCCAATTCGGAGAGACCGCACCTTCTTCTTTGCCGACTACGAAGGCACGCGCTCGCGCGAAGGGATAACGCGTGTCACAAACGTCCCGACGTTACTCGAGCGAAATGGAGATTTCTCTCAGACGCGCGATGCTTCAGGTAACCTGATCTCCGTGCGAAACCCGCTAACCGGGCTGCCATTTGTCGGCGGAGTCGTCCCTGACGCATTTATTCATCCGATAGGTCGCGCTATTGCTGCGCTCTATCCGCTTCCCAATCGCCCGGTCCAGTTTGCCAACTTCGTTTCTTCGCCCACCCAGCGCGATGACAACGATCACTTCGACGCCCGCGTCGACCATATCCTGAGCAGTCAAACTACGCTGGTCTTTCGCTATAGTTTTGGTAACCGGAGTTTCTTCGAACCATTTGCCGGGCCAACGCTGACCGCGATACCCGGGTTTGGCAACGATGTGCCGCGACGGAGCCAGAACGCGATGGCCGGAGTGACCCATGTCTTTTCTCCAAACTTGATCAACGACGCGCGCTTTGCTTTCAATCGAGTCGCCTCTGCCGTGAACCAGGAGAACCAGGGCACGAGCGTTAATCGCGCCGTAGGCATGCCGGAGCTTTCCGGAGACCCGCGTGATTTCGGATTGAGTTTCATTACGATCACGGGCTACTCGCCTCTGGGCCATGAGGGCAACAACCCACAAAACACTGTCACTAACACATTTCAGATTCTGGAGACGGTCTCGTACGTTCGCGGTCCACACCTTTTTAAATTTGGCGCCGACATTCGCGCCGTTCAGCAAAACGGTTTCCGCGACGTTCAGTCCCGCGGCCTGCTGAATTTCTCGCCGTTTGCTTTCACCGGCGTGGCGTTGGCCGACCTCTTGCTCGGCTTGCCAACGGTCACCGGAGGCGCACGGGTGGATAACGCCCAACACCTGCGTGGCGAAAGCTATCACTTCTTTGTGAACGATAGTTTTCGTGTAAGACAAAACCTGACTCTTTCAGCCGGGCTGCGTTACGAATACAACTCGCCGCCGGTGGATGCGTTTGACCGCGCAAATTTATATGACTCAGCAACGCAATCTCTCGTTCCGGTAGGGACTGCCGGAATGCCGCGGAGCGGTTACGAGTCTGACAAAAACAACTTTGCCCCCCGGGTTGGTCTCGCCTGGACCATTGGCGATGAAGGAAACACCGTGCTGCGAGCCGGATACGGCATCTATTACGACACATCACCGTTGGCGCCGGGTGAAGCTCTCTACTTCAATCGCCCCTTTTTCGACTTCAATCTTTTCTTTCCACTTCCCGGTCTGCCGTTAACCGTGAGCGATCCGTTCCCAACGTTCTTTCCCTTTGCGCTGCCTGACTCGGCGCAGGCGATCCAGCGCGATCTCCGGACGCCTTACATGCAGCACTGGAACCTGAATGTGCAACAGCAACTCGGCCGAAACCGGGTAGTCGAAATCGCGTACGTCGGCTCGAAAGGCACGAAACTTCTGTCAGCGCGCGATCTCAATCAGCCGCAACCAAGCGTTCTGCCACCGGGCCTGCCGTTTGTGCCGCGTCCGGTTCCGCAGTTTGACGAAATCAACACCATCGAAACACGCGCCGCTTCCAACTATCACAGCCTGCAAGCTCGACTACAGCAACGCTTATCAAACGGACTCGCAATGCTAGCGTCCTACACCTGGTCCAAGTCGATCGACGACGCGTCTAACTTTTTCCCGAGCGCTGGTGACCCAAACTACCCGCAGAATAGTTATGACTTGCGCTCCGAACGCGGCCGCTCAAATTTCGACGTCGCCCATCGCCTGTCAGTCAGTTACGTTTACGACCTGCCATTCGGCAAAGGACGGAAGTATCTGGCCGGCAATGGTGGATGGTCGACATTGTTCACCGGCTGGCAAACGTCAGGCATCGTGACGTTGCAAACAGGACGGCCTTTCACCGTCGCGCTGCTCCGTGAGTTTGACAACAGCGGCACCGGGATTTCAGCACTTGGCTTTGGCGCTAACGATCGTCCGAATGTAGCTGGCGACCCAAACGCGGGCGCACGGAATATTGACCAATGGTTCAACACCAACGCGTTTGCGTTTCCATTGCCGGGAACATTCGGTAACGCCGGACGCAACATCCTCGAGGGCCCGGGTTACCAGAGCGTCAACGCTTCCATCCTAAAAAATACAGCGCTGTCTGAAGGCGTGAGTATTCAATTTCGCGCCGAAGCTTTTAATCTTTTCAATCACCCAAACTTCAATTTGCCGGACAACTTTCTGGGCTCGCCAACCTTTGGCCGGATTACTTCGGCGCGTGAGCCGCGTCATATTCAGTTTGGGTTGAAGTTGTTGTTTTGAGATTTTGGCGGACCGCGGCCTGGCGCCGCTTTGGCCTTGGTCTCGCTCGAAAGCCTATACGAGTTAACCCAAAAAGACGCCCTTCCTAACGGTCGGGCTACCGCCCCGTTATGTGGCCGGACCGAGGTAAAACCCAAAAAGACGCCCCTCCTAACGGTCAGGCTACCGCCCCGTTATGTGGCCGGACCGAGGTAAGGAGAAGCTGGAATGTTTGGAACACACTCGCACATGAAAATAGTTACTCTTGCCCTCGTCACACTCGCGGCCCTGCCCGCTTTCGGCTCCGATTGGCCTCAATGGCGCGGACCAAATCGAGGAGGCATTGTTGCGGATGCCAATCTTCCCGCAGTTTGGCCCAAGACGCTGAAAGAGGAGTGGAAGTTTCCGGTAGGCGTTGGTCACGCTACTCCGGTGGTTGCGAATGGAAAGATTTATGTCTTCACGCGGCAGGGTGAAGAGGAAGTCTTGCTGTCGCTTGATGCCAACTCCGGCAAAGAGATCTGGCGCTCAGCTCAGCCAATCGCCTTCGAAATGCACGAAGCGGCTAAGGCCCACGGCAAAGGACCAAAGTCCACTCCGGTCATCAGTAGCGGAACAATTTGCACTTTAGGTATCTCTGGCGTTGTTTCCTGCCACGACACGCGTACCGGAAAACTCAAGTGGAGACGTGAATTCTCCAAACTCTATCCAAAGACCTGGCCGCTGTACGGAACTGCGATGTCCCCGGTGGTCGACAAAGGGCTGCTCATCGCTCACCTCGGAGGGCAAGACAAGGGCGCGCTGACTGCGTTCGATCTGGAAACCGGCGCGGTCAAATGGTCCAACGATACGGATGGCCCGGCATACGCTTCACCAATCATCGTGACGCTGGCCGGCACCCGCCAGGTCGTAACTTTTATGCAAAGAGATGTGTTGGGAGTTGATGCGACAAACGGGAAATTGCTTTGGCGGCTCCCTGCCAAGAGTGAATATGACGACAACTCGGTTACGCCGGTCGTTTACAAAGACATGATCATCTTTGCGCGCCAGGGTCAGGGATTGTTCGCGATCCGGTTAACGAAGACGGACGCCGCCTTAACCCCACAGGAAATCTGGAGCAACAAAGAGGTGGATCTCTACATGAGCACCCCGGTTCTGCGCAACAACCTGCTGGTCGGGTTATCTAATCGGCAGAAGGGGCAATTTTTCGCAATTGATGCGGATACTGGAAAAACCATTTGGCAAAGCACCGGGCGGATGGGTGAGAACGCGGCCATTCTGAATCTCAATGACAAAGCGTTTGTCATGCTCACCAATGAAGCAAAGCTGATCGTCCAGCCGGCAGACTCGAAAGAGTATGCTCCGGTTGCGCAATACACAGTTGCAGCTAGCCCGACCTGGGCGCATCCGGTGGTGATGGGCAAACGGATCCTGATCAAGGATGAAAACGCTCTCACCTCCTGGGTAATAAGTGATTAGCATTCTCGACTATCCGCAAGTGAAGTTTACCGACTACATGTCGCTGCTGAAGATCGATGGAGAGTGGAAGATCATCAATAAGACATTCTTTGCTGAGCCCAAACCCGCCAGGCAATAGTAGCCACGTCTCCAGGTTTCGGCTGCAAGCTTGAGCAATGGCGTAACCAGCTGCGGCGGTCAAGAAAAAAAGCGGGACCGGATAAACATCCGGTCCCGCTCTCATTTCATTTGTGTGAGTTTAGTTTTTGAGTCGGTTAGTAACCCCGGTAGCCATCGCGGTATCCGTTGGCGAAACCCTGCCGGAAATACTGCCGATACAATTCGCGGTTACCAAACCGTGAATTATAGTCAATCGTGGCGTTCTGGTAGTCACCTTCGTCACGATACTCAAAACGCTCGCGGCGATCACGGTCTTTGCGACCTTCCTTGATGCCTTCGTTGTAGCCGGCGTTTAAGGCCGTCTGACGAAAATCAAAGGAACCGCCGAAGCGATAGTCGTTACGGTTGCGGCGTCTCTGGTCACGTTCCCACTGGCGCTGCCGCCTTATCTGCTCGCGCTGCCAATTATCATCTTGCTGATTTGGCCACTGCGCTTGCGCCGTGGTGCTTGACGCGATCCCAATACCAATTAGGAGAGAAAATGCCAGTATCGATCCCGCGATTCTTTTTGTTATCAAGTTTGATCTCATAACCTACCTCCGCAAGTAGAGGTAGCAAGTGATATGCCGCTCTTCGAGCGCCATGCTCAACAGTCAGTAGCTATTATGAGAAACCAAGGAAGGCCGGTCATTTAGACGAAATGGTGTCTAGTTATACGACATGCGTACGCAAGCATGTCACTCGCGCCGATTCACTTTCTTCGATGGGAATTGGACTACGATGTTGACGGTGGTGTCTTAAGTTGTCACCAGCAAATTATTGAGAGGCAATGTTAAAGGCAGCCATTTGATTCGCATTGCGCACCAGCAGCCGGCCGCCGGCAATGGCCGGGTAGTTCCAGGTCTTGCCTTCGATCGCCGCAAAGCGCGCGACTTCTGAATAACCATCAGGTGAGGCCTTCACCAGGGCCAGCTCCCCTGCGTCGCTCATCACAATTAGATGTCCACTAGCGAGGAGCACCTGACCATAGCCATAGCGGCCGCCCTTCCACTTGCGCGCGCCGGTGTTCAAATCCAGGCAGGACAGAATTCCCTCATCCAGACCATAGACGTGGCCTTCATGAAGAACTGAGCTGTTGAACTTGTTCTTCATGTTGATATTTTCCCAAACCACACGCGGTGAAAAACTATTGCCGCTGCCGGTGAGTTCAACCAGCGCAGCGCCTTTTCCGTATCCCGAAGAAATAAAGAAACGGTTCCTGTCAACGATTATCGGCTGCGAAGCGTTGATGCCCATGTCTGTGTCCCAGGTTTGACTCCACAGCAACGAACCGTCTTCGGGCGCGACAGCAAACACTCGGGCCGAACTAACCACCAGAATTTGCCGGCGTCCGGCGAGCGTAACCAGCATGGGCGAGACATAGGCCTGAATATCGTTTTGCGACTTCCAGACCGGCGCTCCAGTCATCTTGTTATAAGCGACTACTGACTTGCCAGACACTCCACCAGGTAACACCACCACTTTGTCGTCAACGATGAGCGGCGAGGCCGCCATTGCCCACTGCAAGTTGGCGCCGCCATTTTCGGTAAGAATGTTTCGACCCCAGACGACTGAACCTGTTCTGGCATCCAGACAGCGTAATTCTCCAGTCGCGCCCAGCGCGTAGAGTCGTCCCTCATCCCAGGTGGGTGTCGCGCGTGGCCCATCACCGGTCGAGTCGCTGTAGAGAGCACTCCATCCCCGTTGCCATTGCTCGCGTCCGGAAGCGACATCGTAAGCCGTGACAACTTCCTGCCCGCGTCGCTGTTCGATCGTGTAAGCACGGCCGTCAGCGATAACGAACGATGCGTAACCAACTCCGATCGGCTGTTTCCAGATCGGCGTGAGCCCACTTGCAGGCCACTGGGTTAAGACCTTCATCTCGTCGTAGCGTCCATCGCGATTCGGACCCCGGTAATTCGTCCAGTAGTTTCTTGAAGCATGCGCCGAAGCCGTCTCGGTCGCGCCGGCGGCAGGACTCGTCGCCGCTCCGGCAACGGGCGAAGTGGCGTTGGCCGGCGCCGCCGTAGTTTGCGCGGCTGAACTGTCACCGCTGCTCGCAGCCTGGGCTTGTTGCTGGGCGCGGTGTTGCTCCAGGGCCGCATAGTGGGCCTCACTCAAATTCGATTGGCGCCAGGAACGAAACACGTAGAGATATCCGGCAGCGAGCACCACGATGCAGGCACTGGCGAGAATCTTAGTTCTCGTAGCGGTGTCACGACGGATCCAGAGCAGAACCAGGCCAACGGGAGGTAGGATGACGGATGTGGCAATCAAGCCAATCAACGAGCGATACCAGGGTGTGGAGTTTTGCGAGTCAAACATGGTCGTGTCTCCTGAAGACTAATTCTTAACGGAGTAAATTCTACAGGCTCCGCCAATGGAAGGCACAAGCCGGTGAATCTCAGAGTCGGGAAGCGTCGATAAGCGGCTCGCCTTAAGTGATTCAAGGGGCTGAATTTGAGGTTCTCTGATTCGCTCTTTTTATCGACACGCCTGCCAGGGTTCCTTAACAACAAAACGCTCCAGGCTACCGACTCATTAACAGTTAGACGATCTTGCTACGCAAGTTGTTCCCCGGACAGGCGCAAGCGGCTAATTGCCGATCGCGAAGAGGTTGTTCTCTCCCCGGATAAAGATTTTTCCATCAGCAATTGCGGGTGAGGCATAGACAGGTTCGCCAAGCGAGTTGGTTATCAGTACCTCGTGTTTCGTCCCGGCCTTCAGAACAAAGGTGTCGCCCTCCTCGCTGGTCAGCAGGATCTTTCCTTCATAGGCTACCGGAGATGCCACGAACATGGTCGACTTAGGTACGCGGGCGCCTTCGTAATTCACTTTTCCGGTTTTTGCATCGAGACAAGTAATTGAGCCATTGCCGGTCATCAGGTAGATGTAATCGCCGTAAGCAATCGGCGAGGGTACGTAGGCAGTTCCCTTGTTATACGACCAAACGAGCTGTGGTGTGCCAGTAACATCGCCGCTGCCGCCTGTCCGAATCGCAAGCACAACTTTCTGCGGAGCGCCTGACGTGAGCACGACAAGATCGTCTGAAACCACCGGCGTCGGGACTGCATTGCTGTCCAGACCCTTGTGACGCCAGAGTTCTTTTCCAGTCGCCGGATCATACGCGATGATTGCCTCAATGGCGCCTGTCACAAGTTCCGTGCTTCCCTTCGCGTTGCGCACGAGCACCGGTGTGCTCCACGTGATATCAACCTTGCGCTCAACCCGCCAAGCTTGTTTGCCCGTCCTCTTGTCGAAAGCGGCGATAAAGGAATGACCGCCACTATCGTCACATAACATGATGACGAGGTTCTGGTAGAGGATCGGCGAAACACCATAACCGACGCTGGCGGTGCCGATCGTACCCAAGTCTTGTTTCCAAATTTGTTTGCCTTTGTAGTCGTAGGCATAAAGGCCTTCGCTGCCGAAAAAGGCGAAAACGTATTTGCCATCTGTGGCCGGAGTTGACGACGCAAAGCTGGCCTTCTTGTGGCGGCTGTCCTGGACCGGCCCTTCGTAGGCAACACGTTCCCAAAGAATCTTACCGGTCTCTCGATCCACACAGACCACTTTGAACGTGTGTTTGAGGTCAGCGCCGACAGCGTCGGGGTGAACGAAATCGGTCCCGTCAGCCATCCTGTGCGTAACGCCTGGCTTACGTCCGGGAATGGCTTCACCATCGAGCGCGGTCGTCAGGAAAATCTTCTTGCCCCAAACAATCGGCGACGAATGCCCTTTGCCAGTAATCGCTGTTTTCCATTTGACGTTCTTCTTATCGCTCCACTCTACCGGTAGTCCCTTCTCTGCCGAGACTCCCTGGCCGTCCGGGCCACGCCACTGCGGCCAGTTGCCGCCAGTCTTGGCGCTGGCGCTCAAGGTAAACGCGCTGACTGAGAACAAACAAAGAGCTATCGTGGTAGAAATGCGGATTAGTTTCATGTTTGAGTTCCTTAGGGTTTTGAACGTTTGTAACTTTTCTATCCGGAGTAACCGCCAACTATCTATTCAGCCAAATCTTCGGAATGAACGCCCGGCGAGAAGGCCCTCTTAGTTCCCTGCCTTCGCCGTTTTCGGTTTGGGCGGGCCTTCTCCAAACGCGAAGACGTGTTTGGTACTACGAACGATCAACAGTCCGTCGGAGATTGCGGGCGTCGCCATCATCACCTCGCCAACCGGATTTGTAGCCAGCAGTTCATATTTTGGCCCGGCTTTGACGACAAACACGTCACCATCCTCGCTCGACAAGTAGAGCTTGCCGTCCGAAGCGACCGGTGAAGCGGTAAACGCTCCGCCCTTGCCGCCCAGGCGCTCCTGATAGATTCGGGCGCCGCTCTTTGCGTCGTATGCGGTAAGCACGCCCTGGTTTGAACACGTGTAGAGCAAGTCTCCGTAGACCACTGGGGTCGGCATGTAAGGCCCGCCTCGCTGTTTGCTCCAGGCGATGGAAGTGTTCGACTCTTTACCGTCCTTCAGCGAAATGTCGCCGACGGCGCCTGGCTTGATTGCATAGATGGGTTGAATCGGGGCGTAGCCGCTAGTCACAAAAATCAGATCATGGGCCACGAATGGCGTTGGCGTGGTGAGTTCAGAGTTTGGAGTCAGCCACCACAGCAGCTTGCCGGTCGCCGGATCATAACCGCGAATCGCCTTCGAGCCGTTGGTGATCAGTTCGGCGCGAGTCTTCCCTTCGTAAATGGTTGGCGTGCCCCAGGACGAAATCTCCTCACGAGGGGTTTTCCACGCGAGTTTGCCGGTTTTCAGACTGTAGGCTGCGATGAATGAGTCTTTCTGAACGTCCGCCTGAACGATTACAAGGTCACGATAGATGATTGGCGAGCTGCCGTACTCCCACTGGTAATCAGCATCGTAGAACCAGCCCGCATCCAATACGCCGAGATCCTGTTTCCACAAAAGTTTGCCCGCCAGGTTGTAGGCGTAGAGACCATGTGAACCGAAAAGAACAACCAGATACTTCCCATCGGTGGCGGGTGTCGAGTCGGAGTGGGTTGATTTAGGATGCCGCTTGACCTTTGGAAGCCCTTCGTACGCGACTCGTTCCCAGAGGATCTTGCCCGTCTGTTTATCCAGTGCATAAACCTTCCAGGTGTGTTTTGGATCGTCCTTCACGGGCGCAACGTCGCCGTAAAGGCCGTATCGGGTTTCATCTTTCGCGCTGCTGGTGACCGCGGTGGAAATGAACACTTTGTTACCCCAAACCACCGGACTGGAGTGTCCGAGACCGGGCAACTCAGTTTTCCAAACTGTGTTCTGCGATTTTTCCACGTTCCAGTTGACCGCGGCAGCGCGACCTTCGACGACACCTCCGGCGCCAGGCCCGCGAAACTGCGGCCAGTTTTGCGCGCCGGCGTTGATCGCAAGACAACACAGAAAGAGTAAGGAGATTGTTAGTTTCTTCATTTCTTGATTACGACTCCGGTACGCGGCGGCTCGTCGCCGTTTTTTCTTCCCTGCAGAGTCAGCTCTTTCCAAACCGCAAGTCACAACAAAAGCGGGCGTTGAGCGCTCTGCCGAAGAGTTGACTTACTGCACCTTCTTATAGACTGTTGAAGTCTCGCCTCGTTTCAAAGTAAGCCCGGTTACTTTTTCGCCTTCGATCGTAAAGGTCACATTGATCCCGTCAAAAGCGACCGGCCGGAAGTTTGTCTTGTCGAGAGTCATCATCGCAAAAGGGCGCTGGCCAGCCGGCATCCCGAAAAGTTTTCCTTCCTGAACGCTGAAGACTATGTCAGAGCCTTGCTCAGCCTTGTAGTTACCGACATACAACTGCAGTGTCGCGGCGTCCAACTGAATCGGCGGAACGGCTCCCGCCTTTTGGAGCAATTCAGCAATCTCCGCGCTGTTCTTGTCGGACTGTGCTGTCGCGAACGCCGCCGTCAGCGTTTCAGCCTTTAAACCACCGCGTTCGAGGGCGATGCGAACCAGCCCGACTTTGTTTTCGCGCGCGCCCTGCATGAGCACATTGGCCACGCCCGCCGCGTCTTTCTCGAGCAAGGCGCGCACCACCTCGAAATGATTGTGACTCAGCGCCCAGGTCATCGCCGTGGCGCCGTAGAAAGTATCTTTGACACTCGCGTCCGCTCCACGCGCCAACAGCACCTTCACCACATCGAGGTTTCCTTTTTCCGCGGCTTTGAACAGGGCCGTCGTTCCGTAGCGAAACTTCGCATTTACGTCCGCGCCCTTGTCGAGCAGGGCCGTGACGGCCGCGGCATCGCCCTTGCGCGCCGCCTCCCACAGCTGATCATTAAGCTCAGGTTTAGAATTCTGAGCAGGGGCGGTCAAAGTTACCAGCAAGGTTCCGAGGACGACGGTGATGCAGATTAGCTTCATGAAACTCCTCCCCGCTTTTGGGAGTTCATCGTTAGATGGTAAATTTACTTTTGAAAAGGAGACTGCAAGCAAGAAAAACTGAATCACTGCAACGCTAAAGTACGTATTAGACATCTTTAAGGTTGCGTGCACTTTTGCAATTCTTGAGTTTCTTTATAGTCGTTTCACCTTCTCTGGTTCAAGTCAATTGATGGAAAATCCAAAATGACGAAACTACTTTCCATTTATTCGTACGTTCTCGCCGCTTTGATCTTCGCTACACCCGCTGCTGCAAACGATTGGGCTGAATGGCGAGGTCCGGCGCGCGACGGAATCTCGCACGAAACCAGGTTGCCGGTGAAGTGGTCACCAACCGGCGACAATCTCTCATGGAAGGCTCCCTACGGAGGCCGCTCGACGCCTGTGGTCCTGGGAGATCATGTCTACCTGCAGAACGCGGCCGAGAACGGCGAGACTCTGCAGGAACGCGTGATGTGTTTCAACGCAGACACCGGCAAGTTGCTTTGGGAACACCGCTTCAACATCTACCTGAGCGACGTGCCGCCGCACCGGGTGGGCTGGGCGTCGCCGGCTGCTGATCGCGCCACCGGTAATGTTTATGCATTTGGCGTCGGCGGCAACCTGCTGGGGTTAACTCGCGACGGAAAACTTTTGTGGGAGAGATCTCTGGGTGAGGACTTTGCGCTACTCACAACTCATGGCGGTCGTACCGTGTCACCGATCATTGAAGGCGACCTGGTGATTGTCAGCGGTGTGACTTTCATGTGGGGCCAACACGGCCGCGGCGCTCATCGCTTTCTCGCATTTGACAAGCGCACCGGAGAGACAATGTGGGTGAGCGCGCCCGGCGGAAGGCCCTACGACACAACTTACGCGCCTCCCATCATCGTCAACGTCAACGGAACTCGTCTCTTAGTCCAGGGCGCCAGCGACGGAGTGGTCCATGCCATCAAAGCGCAAACCGGCGAGCCGGTATGGAAATACGAGATCAGCAAGCGCGGATTGAACACTGGAGTTGTGGTACGCGGCGCCACTGCGATATTGACGCACAGTGAAGAGAACCTGGACTCGAGCGAGATGGGCATGATGGCTGCCGTCGATGCTGCGTCTAAGGGGGAGATCAAGAAAGAACAACTCAAGTGGAGCATTTATGGATGGCAAGGCGGATTCTCGTCGCCGGTGCTTGATGGCGATCGCCTCTACCAGTTGGACAACGGAGCCAACATCGCCGCCTTTGACATTAACAATGGGAAGCAACTGTGGTTGCAAAACCTCGGCACCATTCAGAAGGCTTCGCCTGTGCTGGCCGATGGAAAGCTTTATGTCGGCACAGAGAACGGAAAGTTTTTCATCCTTCAACCATCCGCTACCGGCGCGAAGATCCTCGATGAAGACCAACTGGGCACGGAGCAACTGCCCGAGGCCATCATCGCGTCTGTGGCGGTCGCCAATGGTCGCGTTTACCTTGTGAGCGACTCGAATCTTTACTGCATTGGAAAGAAGACTCCCACCACAAATACTCAGGAACCGCCGGTTGAGGGTCTGCCGAACCCAAATCGTCCCGCGACTCACGTGCAGGTCGTGCCGACTGAACTAATTCTTCGCCCGGGAGAGACCGTGGATTTCCGCGTTCGGCTGTTTGATGAACACGGCAGTTTTATCCGCGAAGAAAAGACCGCGACCTGGACCCTCGACGCTCTCAAGGGAACCATCGACAACGGCAAGTTTGTCTCAGCCGCTGATGCTGGGACTCAAGTGGGATTAGTAAAAGCCACCGTGGGGAATGTCACCGGTTCTGCCGGCGTGCGCGTATTCTCGCCATTGCCCTGGTCCGAGAATTTCGATGCAATGGCGGTCAACACCATCCCGCCAAGTTGGGTCAACGCAACCATGAAATATATTGTACGCGACGTTAACGGCAACAAGGTTCTCGTGAAAACCACTGAAGGCTCCTCCCTATTAAGCCGTGCTCGCGCCTATTTTGGCCCGTCGAACTTTTCTAATTACACAGTTGAAGCGGACGTGCTCGCGACCCAAAAACGCCGTCAGCAGGGTGACGGCGGCGTAATCGCGCAAAGATATGTCCTGACGATTTATGGAAATGCCCAAACCTTGCACATCGAGCCCTGGCAGCCAGAGACGAAGCGCACCGTGTCGGTTCCCTTTGCCTGGAAACCCGACACCTGGTATCGCCTCAAGCTCGAGGTTCAGAACCTTCCCGACGGCAAGACCCGGGCGCGCGGCAAAGCCTGGCTCGCAACCGAGCCGGAACCCGCCGCCTGGATGATCGAACGCATTGATCCGATTCCCAACCGCCAAGGCTCACCCGGCATATTTGGCAACGGGCTGGCGGAACTGTATTTTGATAATCTAAAGGTCTACGCAAACAAGTAGGGAGTAAGCAGCAAGCCCAAGGCAAAGAGAAGGAAAGAACCAATCAATGATGACTAAGACTAGACGATATGCCGAGTATAAGGCGGTAAGCACGACCGTAATCATCTCAATTCTCGTTTTGATGGCCGGCAGTCTGCTGCCTTCTGCCTACTGCCTACTGCCGACTGCCTCGGCTTCCGATCCCGGCAAAGGTGACTGGCCGATGTGGGGCGGCACTCCGGATCGCAACATGGTTTCCAACATGAAAGGCTTGCCCAGCAGTTGGGATGTTAAGGCAAAGAAAAATGTTAAGTGGGTGGCCCAGCTGGGTTCCCAAACCTACGGCAACGTAGTTGTGGCCGGCGGAATAGTTTTCGTGGGAACCAACAATGAGGGTCTGCGCGATCCGAAAATTACCGGTGATAAAGGCAATTTGATGGCGTTTCGCGAGTCGGATGGGCAGTTTCTATGGCAGATGGTCCACGACAAGCTTGCCGCCGGCAGAGTCAACGATTGGCCGTATCAGGGAGTGGCCTCTTCGCCGCTGGTCGAAGGCGATCGCGTCTACTACGTTTCAAACCGTGCCGAACTTATGTGCGTGGACGCCCAGGGTTTTCGCGACAAGGAAAACGACGGAGTGACTGACGAGAAATTAACCGGCGAGGCAAATGGGGACGTTGTTTGGAAGTTTGACATGATCGAAGAGGTGGGTTCGCTGCCGCATAACCTCGCAAATTCATCGCCGGTGATGCATGGCGACCTAATCTACGTCAGCACTTCAAACGGACAGGACGAGAGTCACGTCAACGTTCCATCTCCCAAAGCGCCGTCAATCATTGCCGTCAATAAGAACACCGGCAAGCTTGTCTGGGAAGATAACTCGGTTGGAGAGCGCATCCTTCATGGTCAGTGGGGCTCGCCCACGGTTGGAACCATCGGCGGAGTCGTGCAGGTGATGCACGGGCAGGGTGACGGTTGGATTCGCGGTTATGAAGCGCTGACCGGCAAGAAGCTATGGGAGTTTGACACCAACCCGAAAGACTCGGTGTGGCCAAAAACTCGCAACGAACTGATCTCAACTCCGGTTGTTTACGAGGATCGTGTTTATATCGCCAATGGGCAGGATCCGGAACACGGCGAAGGCGTTGGCCACATGTACTGCATAGACGCCACTAAACGAGGCGACATCACCAAAACCGGAATGATCTGGCACTACGACAAGATTCGCCGGTCGATCTCCACGCCGGCCATCAAAGATGGCATCGTTTACGAGCCTGACTTCAGCGGTTTCCTGCACGCCCTTGATGCGAAGACTGGACAAGTATTGTGGACTCACGACCTGTTTGCCGCTGTATGGGGTTCACCGATGTTGATTGATGGCAAGCTTTATCTTGGCGATGAAGACGGCGACGTGGTGATTATGCAGGAAGGAAAGGCCAAAAAGGTCATTGGTGAATTTAACATGGGGAGCTCGGTTTACTCGACGGCGGTTCCGGCAAACGGAGTGCTTTACATTACGAATCGAAACCAGCTCTACGCGTTGGCTGAGGGAGCGGCACCTACAGCAGCTGCGAAGTAGACACGGAGCTTGAGTTAACGTTGTTGGGCGGCTCTGCCGCTTTCCGTGCGGTAAGTCTATGGCTTACCGAAAGATGTGTCCTCTGAGGCTACGCCTCAAATTTCTTGTTGTGGGCGAAGTAACGACGGAGACACAGCCTCCAGCAATAGAGGGGGGCCTTGCCGGTAAGCCAAAGCCTACGGCACGGAAGCGGCAGAGCCGCCAATTGTTTGCAGTTCTGACTGACAGGAATTTCAAAATAAGCGCAATGCAAAACTTTGATTTCCAACCTCGAACTCGCGTGATCTTCGGTGCCGGGTCCATCTCCCAATTAGGAGGACTTGCCGCGGAACTCGGCTTTCGCCGGACGCTGCTTGTCGCCGATCGAGGGATGATTGCCTCCGGCCATGTGGACGAGGCGTTGGTTCCCCTGTCCCAGGCGGGGATTGAAGTAGTTCGATTTCACGATTTTGACGTCAATCCGGACACACAAATGATTGAAGCGGGGCGAAAGTTTGCGGCCCCGCTCAAAGTCGATTCAATCATCGGTGTTGGCGGTGGAAGTTCTCTCGATTGCGCCAAGGGCATCAATTTCCTGCTCACCAATGGCGGCGAGATGCGTGATTATCTAGGCTACGGAAAACTGACGCATTCGTTGCTGCCGATGATCGCCGTGCCCACCACCGCCGGAACCGGAAGTGAAGCTCAATCATACGCGTTGATATCTGACGCGCAGTCTCACGCGAAGATGGCGTGTGGCGATCCGAAGGCGGCGTTTCGTATTGCCCTGCTGGATCCGGCGCTAACAATTTCCCAACCGGAGAGCGTCACCGCGACTTCGGGCTTCGACGCAATCGCCCACGCGGTTGAGACGTTTGTGACTACCAGACGCAGTGGATTGTCTCAGTTCTATTCTCGTGAAGCATGGCGTCTATTGGAAGCCAACTATGAACGAGTGCTCCAGCGCCCCGGTGATCTGGAAGCGCGTGGAGCGATGCAGTTGGGCGCCTACTTCGCCGGCGTAGCGATCGAAAACTCGATGCTCGGCGCGACCCACGCCTGCGCAAATCCGCTCACGAGTCGCTACGGAACCGCTCATGGCGCGGCCCTGGCGATGCTTTTGCCGACGGTGGTTCGCTGGAACCGGTCCGTTGCCGATAAGCGGTATCAGGAGCTTCTGGGAATTTGTAGTTCAAGCGCAGATGTCGCCGAAGACGCAAGTGAAGTCCTCGCCCAAAGGCTTGAGCAACTGGCGACCGCCGGTGGATTGAACGTCACGCTGGGCCGTGCCGGCATTCCTCGAGGCGAACTTAAGGATTTGGCAGCGGAAGCTGCCGAGCAATGGACAGGAAAGTTTAACCCCCGACCATTCGATCAAGCGGGAGCGTTGGAGGTTTACGAGTGCGCGTTCTGAAAAGACAGTCGGCAGCCGGCAGCCGGCAGTTGGCAGAGAGCGGGGAGATTTCTCGTTTCCTGCCGTTTGCCGTCTGCCGTCTGCTTCCTCACTGCCTTCTGCTTATTGCCTTCTGCCTACCGCCCTCCGCTTACGCCCAGGATGCGTCTGCCAACAACTGGGCCCAGTTTCGCGGCAACCTTCAGCTAACTGGCGTTTCACAATCGAGTGTCCCGAGATCGATCAAACAGTTGTGGATTTACGATGCCGGAGATTCGATCGAATCTTCCGCGGCGATTGTTGGAGGAACAGTATTCGTCGGTTCCCAAAAGGGCGACTTAACCGCGCTGAATCTCGAGAATGGTTCGGTCTACTGGAAATTCAACACCGGCTCGCCGATTGGTGAGTCGTCCCCGGCTTACAGCGAGGGCGTAGTCTACATCGGAGACTCAAGCGGCTGGATAAACGCACTAAATGCATCTGATGGTCGCAAACTCTGGGCGTTTAAGACCGGCAATGAGATCAAATCGTCGCCGGTGGTGGCGGGAGATCGGGTTCTCATTGGTTCTTACGATCAGCATCTTTACTGCCTCTCAACTCGCAATGGCAACGTGCTTTGGAAGTTCAGGACAAATGGTCCCGTGCACTCGACACCCAGCATCTCGGGAGGTCTGGCCTTCATTGCCGGCTGCGACGAAATGTTTCGCGCCATCCGAATAGCTGACGGCAAAGAAGTGTTTGGCGTGTCGTCCGACGCATACACTGGAGCCTCACCCGCACTACGTGGAACAGCCGCGTTCTACGGCACTTTCGAAAACGAAGTGTTGATGGTGGATCTAAACGGTAAGAAAGTTGGCTGGCGTTACCAGGATCCGGATCGAAAATTTCCTTTTTACTCTTCAGCGGCAGTCACAGAAGATAGTGTTGTTCTTGGCGGTCGCGACAAGTTGGTTCGAAGCCTCAGCTTCGCCGGAAAGAGTCTGTGGACTTTTGCGACTCGAGCGAGGGTTGAATCGTCGCCAGCTATCGCCGGAGGGCGTGTATTTGTCGGCTCGAATGACGGAAGATTTTACGTCTTAAACCTCGCCAACGGAGCAAAACTCTGGGAGTTCAACACCGGCGCACCCCTCTCAGCTTCGCCGGCGATTGCCAATGGCCGCGTAGTTATCGGATCACAAGACGGAAAGTTGTACTGCTTCGGTTGAAGGTGAGAAGTAGCCACAATCCTGGGTGCTCGAACGAATGCAACTAAACAGGAACTGAGTGGATCTAACGACTCACATCGTCGGATTGGTTATGTCGCCCGCTTGCTTCGCGGGCTTGGTCGTTTTGGCCCCACGGCTCGCTCCGTGCGCTACTGACCATATCGCCCGCGCGGGCTGTTTGAATGGTGGGTCGCTAATTCGCCTGACGGGGAAAATATCTCTCCAGCGTGGTCTGTTCAGGTTTCCTGGTTAGCGTCGAAAACACGATCATAAGCAGCGCCGAGATGATCACCATCGGCACCACCGGCATGAAACCGAATACTGCTGTGCCGCCGGGCGTTCGCGTTAGAACTTCAAGACCACCTGGCGCCCAGAGGACTGTTGCCGGACCAGGCGCCGGGGCGGGCACAACCTGCTGAAAGATTGCCACCGCCGTTACCGCAGCAGCAACCCACACGGTCGACGCCAACGCGCCCCACTTCGTGCTTCCCCTCCAAAACAATGCGGCTAACAGAAGCGGCGAGAGCGCGGCATAGCCGGAGAAGGCATACTGAATTGCCAACTCAAAGATTGTTTCCGGTGCACGCAACGCCACCGCATACGCGAAGATCGTAATAATGACGATGAAAATGCGGCCGGTTTGTACCTGAACTGCTTCCCCGAAACGCCGCTTACCGCCATAGAAGGCGAAGAAGTCCTCGGTAAACATGGTCGATAGAGCCAGGATTTGCGAATCGCTCGCCATTACCGCAGCCATGATGCCCGCTCCCAGCAAGCCCGCCAGCCAGAGCGGCGCGTAACGTTGCAGCAGCAACAGAATCACGTCGTCCCCTGCGGCTTCTTCCCGCAGTTTGTCGCGAGCTTCCGGCTCCATTGTTCTTCCCTGCGTTGCCAGTACCCGGCGTGCCTCCTGCTTAGCCCGGATCTGGGGCACATCAGTTACCCGGTTGGCCATCACACCGAGAAAAACACATGGCAGCCAAATCGCCAGGATGCAAAGCGGGTAGAAAATTACAGTCTTCTTAAACTGAGCCATCTTCTTGGCCGTGAGGCAAAAGATAAGTATGTGTGGAAACGCAATTGCTGATAGCGGGATAAACGTGTAGCTGAAAAAATAAAGTGGCGAGATGCGTTCGCGAGTCAGCAACGGAGCCAGCGCGGGAGCCTGAAGCATCGCCTGCGTCGCGCTGGTGAAACCTCCCATACCGACGCCGATCACGATCAGCGCGATGGCGCCAAAGAGCAGAAAGAGCACAGTCTGAAAGGTGTTAACCCAGGCGGTACCCCGCATGCCGCCAAAGAACACGTAGCTCATTACCACCATAGCGACTATCGCGCCGCCAAACCAGAAAGGAACTTGACCGCCGCTGATCGCGTTCAATGTCGTGCCGCCGCCCATTATCCCGATGACGATGTAGGGGACCAACAGGATGGCCTGAACCACGAAGATTATCGTCCCGATGTGTCCACATTCCCATCGATCTCTGAACATTTGCACCGGCGTCATAAAGCCGTATTTCTTACCCAACGCCCAGACGCGCGTGCCGACGAAGAAAATCGTCAGTGGAATTATCAGCCCTGACGACGAAGCCATCAGTCCAAACGTCACAATGCCATTCGAAAAGGCGTGGCCCGACGATCCGAGTATGGCGAAAGCCGTCATGTTGGTGCCGAATAGCGAGAAGAGGAAAACAAAGGGCCCCAGCGAGCGGCTCGCGAGAAAATAGTCTTCGGCCTTTTCGCGGCCCCTGGCACGACGGAAGGCAAAGATCCCGATGTAAAGGACTGTGGCGAGATAAAGGAAGACGACGATGGCGGGAATCAAGCTGAATCCTCCTCAGACGTGCCCTGCTCAATCTCACGTTCGAGATGACCGGGCCAGGCATACTTGACGAGCAGCCACATCAACAGCGCGGCCGCCACCGAGAAACAGCCCTGGTAAAACAGTCCTATAGGAATGAAGCCCAGGACTAGTGGGTGGGCAGTGCGCCAAAACCAAAAATCCTGATGCAGGATGTAGAGAGCGACAACGGCAGCTACCAGCAGTATCTGTCTCATAACGATCTGTTCGACACTTACTCGTCTGGATTCCGGCTTGTCAGGAGACGTATTCGAAAGTTCGGTTCGGTCTGGGGAGAGAAGTTTGCCATTGAAAATGGAAACTGGCAACAGGAATAGTGAAGCAGCAGGGAATGGACGAGACTCGGTGGCCGCCTGGAAAATCAACTTGTGGAGCGCGCGTACTGCTTCGGCCACCGACCATCGGTTACTTCATTGTGGCGAGTTAGGTTTCTGCGAACTCTGTGGCCGCTCTTTCGTCCAGGTCTCGGGCACGGGAATAATCTTTGGGTCGAAGCCCGGCTGCGGACCGGGTGTGAACCTAACATCGGTAGGAATCTCGGTGAAGTGCATGCTCCTTGCCGAGGAGTCGAACCTCGCGGCTTCGGATGGCCACGGTATTCCGTAGAACGACAGCACCCCACGCTGAACGCACCCAACATAGAGCGTGCGCGGGGGGAGCCCGTCCGAATCGAAAAATGCGCTGGTTGGCTGGCACGCGAGCGAGTTTGGGTCGAGCAGGCGGTGCCATTGCTCAGGCCGGTCGGGCTGATCCGGTGTTGCCCCACTGATCGTCATGAATACTCCGCTGACGCCGATGGCGAATCGCGTTCCGGGTTCACCGCGCACGAAGGTCATCCCGTTGAACTCGAAATCGCTGTCAGCGAAAGCGCACGTCCAGCGGCAGGGTGGGTCGACCCGGCCACCGTCACTGAGCCAGTTTGTCAGCGAAGCGCGCGGACGCCAGGTCGCGCCGCTGTCAAGCGATTGTTTGATGCCATCGTTGTCGAGGATATAGAGCACTCGCGGATCGTAAGGGTCAACGGCGAAGCTCCACGGGCGGCAAACTCTTCCTTCAGGGCAACTCCGTTCGTCGAGCGCAGGCGAGGGCGCACAGCTTCCATCAGTGACGCCGGGTGCTGAAGGGCCCGGGACGATGCAGTCCCACCCGGCGACAGCGCCGGTTGAGTCCAACCGGCTCCGCCACAACCGCTCGCCCATCCCGACGCGTTCTGTGAGTTGTCCGGTTGGCAGCCCATTGAGCGTACGGTCGGAGACGTAGTACGTCGTCCGGCCGTGTCCGCCCGAGGCTTTCACGGCAGGCCAGAGACCCGCTGCCGCCGGCAACGCCGGACCCTGTCTCGTCCACCTGCTGCCATCCGAGTTTCGCCACACCGCCCGCACCGAATCTGTGCCGGTATCATTGCCCGCAACGACAATCATGTCCGCCATCGCCGGCGGCGTTTCCCCAACATTCGTGAGGATAAGGGGCAGCCATCCGCTGTATGCGTCGGCGTATGGAACATTGCCTCGCACGTAGTCCGTCCGTGGCGAGACGTTGGGGTCAGGCACGCCAGACCGACTGCTCCATACGGCCATGCGGTGATTCGGAGGGGCGAAGGTGCGGATGCGGTGCGTTAGTATGCCGGCTAACTGGTCGGTGTAGAATCCCTCACAATCGCCACAGGTGGCATCAGCTATTTGCCACGACGCGCCGCCATCGCCCGTCCACCAACTGTCGTTATCGCGGCCCCCAAAGTAGAGAGCGGGCCCGCGCCCGCGCCGCGTGATACCGGCCAGATCCCCCGCCACCAACGTCGAGAGACGGTCGCTCACTCTCCAGCGTTCACCACAGTCAGTGCTCACAACCAGTCCACCGTCGCTGCTCATGAAGATGTGTCCGCTTGAACCTCGCACGCGCTCAGTGGGACCGCAGGTTTCAAGTGTGCGATGGATGGGAATCGCGCCGGGTGTGCTCGAGAGCGTCATCTCGATGCGCGGCGTGACGGCGACCGCGTGAGGATCAACGTGTATTGGAACCGGTGGTGTGCCGTCGCCGTGCGGCAGGAGCGTACCGTCGGCTGGGCATGTCGCGGTGCGTGCGCTAGCGCTTACTACCGAACAAACCGCTGAGGGATCGGGGGCGTCCAACCGATGCCACGAGTCTGGCGCGTCCGCCGGGGCCACCGCCACATGCACCGTGCGATCGTCAACCATGAAGAGCAGAAACTGGCCACTGGAGTTGAGCGAGCCCAGCAGCGAGAGTCCGCCGCTTCCCGCCGCGACGGGCGCGATGATTGGCGGATGACTCCGCTGGGTAAGCGAGAACGCACTGGTCCCCGCGTCGAAACTCACCTCGCCCAGTCCGTGATCGCACCCCTGGAGCGACCCGCACGGCGTAGCTGCGAAAGGGTCTGAGCCTGCGGGCGGGGAAGACGGGCATCCGCCCTGTCCGGGCGTACAACGCATGAAGTTGAAACCGTTGGAATCGGTCCCTCCGGTGGTAATGAAGTAAGCCCGTTGCATGTCCGAGGGATTCACGGCGACTACGTGCGCCTCAGTCTGCGTCGCCTGGTGCATTCCGGTGGGAGCGTCGCAGCGAAGACGGTCAGCCACCCCCGCGGTATCAGCAACGAGAGTCCGGCCACCATCGGACGAATACCAAAGCGCGCCTGAACCGCACGACCAGACCGCGCGTTGCCCCGCGCCTTGACTGGCACTGACGCCAACGTGAAACGCGCGGATGGGGCCGGTGCTCGCAGCCACAGGCGTCCATTGCACGCCTATCTCCGACGAGCGTGCAGGGTCGCTACTGCTCGCGGCCGGATCGGTGCCTCCGACCGTGCTGTAGGCGACCGCGCATCCCACCGCCGCCCAGACCTTGGTCGGATCGTCCGGGGCGAAGACTATCTGGCCGACCGGCTGGTTCGTAACACCGGCGACGCCTGCGCCCGCGGCACAGTTTTGCTGGTGGACCAACTGCCATGTCTGTCCGCCGTCTATGGTTCGGTAGATGCCGTCGCGTTCCGGGCGTCCGCGGTCGTTCGCCGTGCCCACGAATACCAGATTCGGGTCTATTGGTGAGACGGCGATCGCCGCGATGGTCCGACTTGCGAGGCGACATGGGTTGGGAGCGCCTGCCGGGCACGCGGGCTCACCATCTCCCGGTTGAGCGCTCATGATCTGTGCGAAGGTGAGACCGCCGTCGTTCGACCGCCACAGCCCGCCGTGCACAGTTCCAGCGTAGACCCGCATTCCGTCTGCTGAACTTGCGATACTGATCACGCGCCCGCTCGGGATCCTGCTTGGCGTACGAGTCGTTTCCAGACGTGGACTGACATCAGCCAAGAAGATCGTCGTAGCGCCAAAGCGCACGCGCTGACAGCTCGTAAGGGCAATAGCGAATCCGATCAGAGACGCAAGTAGGGTCAAGGCGAGCGCGCGTGTAAGAAATAGCCTGCGCATAGGGTAATCTCCTTTTGCCGTTGATCCTATTTTAGGCTGGGTAAGTTGTAAAGATTCAGCCCGGCGGCTTTCACCCTCTGCGTCGATCGTAAACACTTCGGGAGGCGTTTCGGAAACTGCGCCGGCAAGCTCCATCGCAACGTTCAGTAACCAATCAGCGCTAGTCGTGTATGATGAAAGAAAAGGAGACTTGCGTAATGATAACGGTAGCAAATCGCATCTACGTCTCGCCGGAGTATGCCGCCGCTTTTGAACAGAGGTTTCGTGATCGGGCTGGATTGGTTGATCAGATGCCGGGCTTTGTCTCGAACCAGGTGCTGCGGCCGGTTAATGAGGGCGATCCGTATGTTGTCTTCACAATATGGAAGAGTCGCCAGGACTTTCTCAATTGGGTGCGATCTGACGCGTTTGTAAAAGGACACGCTCAGTCGGGCACGCTGCCAAAGGAGGCCTTCTTCCAGTCAAACGTGTTGGAGATGCACGAGATAGTCCAGGATTCTTCACGTCCGGATCTGCCGGCCGAGCCGCGCGGTGGCCCTTTCAAGATGCACTAATTCGCATTCGATCCTGTTTTATCATTCGATCGCGCTTCTACTCCATATCGTGCACTCTATCGCACATCGTCTACATTCCGCGGTTGAATTTCGGCCCGCCTCGAACCACCATCCGTAAGTAAAACAAATTATTGGATTTTCCGGCCGACGTCATTTGGGAAACCACTTGGCACGGTCATTGCTCATGTATCAGCGGCGCGTCCGTTCCACTCCAATGGAGGGTGGCAAATGGCGCGCAAAAGTTTGAGCGTTGAATTGCCCAGCGTGGCAATGCCGAAAGGTCGCCATGAGAACAGTCAAAACCAAACGAGTTACCAGGACATTCACGAGTCTATTTATCTTGCTGGCGCTTTTGACTACCGCAGCATTGCCGGCTTTCGCGCAAACCAATCGCAAGCCCCGTCTGCGCAGAACGGTACGCAAAGTTGTGCCGGTAAAAAAGACGGTGGCCACGATTCCCTATTACAACGTCAACACGGGTCAGGTGATTCGCGTGCGGATGAATGAAACGATCACGTCCGAAACTGCGCGATTGGGCGACCAGTTTACAACCACGGTAGTTGAACCAGTTTACGCAAGCGGTCTGGAAGTGATCCCGGCTGGTAGTCAGGTCATCGGACGAGTGACGACGGTTGAACGCGCTTCGCGCAAGAGCAAAGCGGGTTCTATTGGTGTTCAATTTATTTCGCTTCGTTTGCCGGCGGGCATCACGAGGGCAATCAACGGCGACTTGACTGACGTCGCGTCCAGCGATGTCAACGCCGACAATGAAGGTGACGTTTCAGGTCGATCTGCGATGAAGCGCAACGTGGTGTTCATAGGTGGCGGCGCTGCGGCGGGTGCGCTAATTGGCGCGATCGCCGGCGGTGGCAAAGGAGCTGGAATCGGCGCCGGTGTTGGTGCGGGTTTGGGCGTCGCCGGAGCGTTCTTTTCGAAGGGACATGAAGCGGTAGTGAAATCTGGCAGTGAGTTTGGCGTCGTACTGAACCAAGCGGTGTCGCTGCCGGCTAGCAACGCTCGATAGTTTTTTTTCAAGTCGCAAACTAACAGTTTGCGTTACGTCGCAAACGGTGGGTTTGCTCACCAGGATCGGTGGCCTCGCAGCCGCCGATACGGAGGGAGCCCGCAAGCGAAGGGGAGAGCGCGGGCGGGCTTCCAACAGTAGGACAGGCATTCCTGCCTGTCCGGATCTTTGAAGAGAACAGCAGTTCGGTTTTGAAGAGGACAGACAGGAATTGCTGTCCTACAGTTCGGTCGTCCCTGTAATAACGTAAGTAGGCGACCAGAAGAAGACCCGTCGCGAAGGGAGAGCGCGGCGGGTTTTCTGTTTCCGGCAAACCTTCCAGTTCCGTACTTGATGACGCATGACCTATCTCGCCGAGGCCCCGCGTTGCCTTGCGTCAGTAATGCGAGTGTAGTCAGGGTTCAGGTAGACGAGGCGGCCGCCGACAATGGTTGCGACCGCAGCGCCCGTCATCTTCCTGTCGTGGAACGGTGTGTTGCGGCTTTTGGATTTTGAGGAGCCAACGTCAAACACCCATTCGCATGCAGGATCCAAGATCGTCACATCCGCATGGGCGTTTTCGGCGAGTGTGCCTCGATCCTTCAGTCCAAAAATGCGTGCCGGATTGACCGAGCAAAGCGCTACCAGCCGTTCCAAATCAATAACACCTTGATGGACGAGGTCGAAGGCTAAACCGACGGCGGTTTCCAATCCGATGATTCCAAACGGCGCTTCGTCAAACTCCATCTCTTTCTCATCGGCATGGTGCGGAGCATGGTCGGTTGCAATCGCGTCGATCGTGCCATCCCGCAATCCTTCCAGCAATGCGTCAACGTGTTCACGACTTCGCAATGGAGGACTCATCTTCATGTTGGTATCGTAGCTGGCTGCCGCTTCGTCCGTTAGCGTCCAATGGTGCGGGGCAATTTCGCATGTCACAGACAGTCCGGCCTGCTTGGCCTGGCGCACCGCCGCGATCCCTCCTGACGTTGAGATGTGTGCGATGTGTACGGAGGCCCCGGTCATTTTTGCCAACACACAATCGCGAATGACGTGTACATCTTCGGCGGCGGCCGGCATTCCCTTCAGGCCCAGGAGCAACGACCAACGTCCTTCGTGCATCACTCCGCCCGCGCTGAGCGACGGATCCTGGCAGTGGTCAATCACAGTCAAGTCGAAGCCCCGCGCGTACTCCATCGCGCGTCGCATCATGCCGGCGTCAGCGACCGGGCGTCCGTCGTCTGACACGGCCACGATGCCGGAGTTTTTCATCTCACCCATCTCAGCCAGCTGCCTGCCCTGCGAACCCTTAGTCAAAGCGCCGATCGGAAAAACGTTGGCAAGCTGCGCGCGCTCTGCTTGCTCGATAATGAATCGGGTCACCGCAGCGGAGTCGTTTACCGGATCGGTGTTTGGCATCGCGCAGACACTGGTCCAACCGCCCGCAACGGCAGCGGCGGCGCCACTCGCGATGGTCTCTTTATATTCCGCCCCAGGTTCGCGCAAGTGGGTGTGAAGATCGATAAACCCCGGCGCAACGACCAATCCGGTGGCGTCTAACATCATCGCGTCTTCCGGAATCTCCGCACCCTTTTCCAGTAAACCGGTCACACGACCATCTTCGATCAGCAGGTCCCGGCCGGCATTCACCCCGGTTGCAGGATCTATGACGTAGCCGTTTGCGATCAGGACCCTCAACTCAATGACCCTTCTCTTCCACTTCTGACCGACCACCGCCGGCAAGGAGATAGAGCACCGCCATGCGGACAGCGACTCCGTTGGTGACCTGATCCAGGATCAGCGAGCGGCTGCCGTCGGCAATCTCCGATGATATTTCGATGCCACGGTTAATCGGACCAGGATGCATCACGATGGCGTCCGCCGCGGCACGGTTCAAATGCCCCTGGTGTAACCCGTAATGAACAGCATACTCACGCATTGAGGGGAAAAAGGCAGCATCCTGGCGTTCGCGTTGAATCCTCAAAATCATCACCACGTCTGCACCGTCGATCGCGTCTTCAATGCGCTTCTCTATTCGCAGTCCTTCATCCACAAGTTCGCCAAACTCTGCAGGCACCAGTGTCCCCGGCCCGGCAACGCTGACTGTGGCGCCGAGTTTTGTCAGCAGGTGAATATTTGATCTCGCCACGCGCGAATGAAGAATGTCGCCGATGATTGCAACTTTCAATCCGGCGATGTCGCCCTTGTGCTCACGAATGGTCAAGGCGTCAAGTAGTGCCTGCGTGGGGTGTTCGTGCGAGCCGTCGCCGGCATTAACAATCGGCGCATGACCCATCCTGGCGAGGTGATGTGGTGCTCCAGCCATTGAGTGGCGCAGCACGATGCAGTCTGGCGCCATTGCTTCCAGGTTTCGCGCCGTATCGAGCAGGGTTTCCCCCTTACTAACGCTGGAAGTGGAAACGCTAATGTTCACGGCGTCAGCTGAAAGTCTTTTCGCGGCGATTTCAAATGATGTCCGCGTTCGGGTTGATGATTCGAAGAAAAGGTTGATGACGGTGCGGCCGCGCAATGCCGGCACTTTCTTTATTTCGCGTTTGGAAACATCGCGAAAAGTTTCGGCAGTGTCAAGCAAGTGAACGATCTCGCCGGCCTCAAGCTCTCGGATCCCCAGCAGATGTTTACGATTAAAGGTCACTATTTTCTTAGTTGTTAGTTGTTAGTTGTCAGTTGTCAGTTGTTAGTTGTCAGCTCAAGTTGGCACGTCACCTACAAGTAACAGCCGCGTGCAACTAACAACTGACCACTGACCAATCAAATCATAAAAAAAGCGGCCATCGCTGGCCGCTTTGATCAACTTGCTTCGGCCGCTTCGGCCGCTGGTCGTTCGACGATTACTACCGCCTCTTCTTCATCAAATTCGGGCAGCATCACCTTTATGATCTCGCTCTTCTTGGTCGGCACTAATTTTCCAATGTAGTCCGCCTGAATTGGAAGTTCGCGATGCTCTTTGCCACGATCGATGAGGACTGCCAGCTGCACGCGCCGCGCCCGGCCATAGTCGGTCAGCTGATCAAGTGCCGCCCTGATGGTGCGACCGGTATAGAGCACATCATCGATCAGGACAATATTGCGGCCCTCAATGTCGCCCGGGAGTTCGGTGCGATTCACCACAGGTTTCGCGCCAACCGTGGAGAGGTCGTCACGATAAAGGGTGATATCGAGAATGCCGACCGGCGGCCGTGTGCCTTCCAGATCGGCAATTTTGTCGGCCATGCGTTCGGCCAGCGGCACACCTCTACGGCGGATGCCTACAAGCCAAAGATCGCCGGTTCCGTGATTCTCTTCGACAACTTCCGAAGCAAGGCGGGCAAGCGCGCGATTGATCCGCGATCCGTCCATAATCCGCGCTTTCTCTACGAATTCCATCAGCGTCGGATACTAGCAAGAAAGAATTGGATGTGACAAGTTTACCGGCATAGGCGTGATGGGTCAGTTTGAAATCTAGCCGCGGATTAACGCGAACGAACGCGAAGCTGCAGGAATACAGCACCAGGAAGATCGCTTACGTCCACGCCTGGTCTGTTGCACGTTTTCCTTAGGCCGCTCTTTCCTTTTCGGATGCGCGTTCATTCGCGTTGACCCGCGGCTGAACTTCGGTTGCCTCTATTCCTTGCGCGGGTGGATTCTCAACAGAGATCGCCGATCTCGCTCTACCCGCGCTTGTCACCTCTGACAGTGCTCTGCTAGTCTCCGATTCGAGAGATGGTTTAAAGCCGACCGAATGCTCTATCGTTCATTGCTCCGACCCTTACTCTTTCGCCTGCCTCCTGAAGCGGCCCACGAATTTGCTTTGCATTCCCTTTCCTTTTCACCGGGGTTAACAAGACTGTTACTAGGGGAGCGTGACCAGAAAAGCCCTTTTGGAAAGTTGCGACGGTTTGGATTGAGCTTTTCCAACCCGGTCGGACTCGCGGCCGGCTTTGACAAAAACGGAATCGCGCTTCAGTCTCTTGCCGCCCTGGGATTTGGATTCATCGAGGCCGGCACGGTCACCTGTCATCCTCAGCCGGGAAATGAACGGCCGCGTTTGTTCCGACTTCCACTCGATAGAGCACTCATCAATCGCGCCGGTTTCAACAACGAAGGCGCTGCCGCGTTCGTGAAGCGCGTCGAAGAGAACCGGCCCGGCTGCGTCCTCGGTGTGAGCATTGGCAAGAGTAAGATCACGCCGATGGATGAAGCCATCGAAGACTATTTGAAAAGCTTTCAGATCGTGTTTCCGGTCGCAGACTACGTGGCTATTAATGTGAGCTCGCCGAATACACCCGGCTTAAGAGAACTCCAGCAAGCCAATCAACTCCACCCTCTACTCCGCGCACTTCAAACAACCAACGAGAAATTGAGCACTAAACATGGGCGTTCTGACTTGCTACCCTTGCTCGTCAAGCTTTCGCCGGATCTTTCGGAACAGGAACTTGTCGAGATCGTTGCGGTTGCCAAAAGTAACAACGTCTCAGGTCTGATTGCCACCAACACCACGACTGTACGCCGCGGACTACAAACGAGTGCAGAATCAGTGGAAGCCTGCGGTGCCGGAGGCCTGAGTGGCGCGCCTCTGAAACGCCGAGCTACGGAAGTGGTCGCCAGGCTTTACCATTTGACCGGAGGATCGATGCCGCTGATTGGCGCGGGCGGAATCTTTACCGCGGAAGATGCCTGGGACATGATCAGCGCCGGCGCGAGTTTGCTTCAGATTTACACTGGCTTCATCTACGAAGGTCCGGCAATAGCGAGAAAGATAAATGAGGGGCTGCGGCGAATTCTTTCAACCAGAGGTTTTGTCTCGCTCGATGAAGCTGTAGGCTCTCAGGCCAATGAGTACAAATGACGATACACACAGTGAGCAAGTTTTGATGGATACGCAACAGAACAAAGTACAGAGCCAACTAATAGTGGCGCTTGACGTCGCCAGCAAAGAGCGAGCACTTGAACTGGTTAGTCAACTGCGCGGAGTTGCCGGCCTGTTCAAGGTTGGATCACAACTCTTCACGGCAGCCGGTCCCAGTTTAGTGCGAGAAATTGTTAGTTCCGGCGAAAGAGTCTTTCTTGATCTAAAGTTTCATGACATCCCAAACACAGTGGCGGCAGCCGGAGTTGAGGCAACCCGCCTCGGCGTTTCAATCTTCACCGTGCACGCCTCGGGCGGCAGCGAAATGATGCGGCGTACAGCCGAAGCGGTAAAGACCACGGCGCTCGCCGAAGGAATTGCGCGCCCGCTCGTGACTGCGGTCACCATTCTTACCAGCCTCGACAAGAACACCCTTGTTGAAATCGGATCTTCTTTGAAGCCTGGAGAACTGGTTCAACGTCTCACGGGTCTTGCCGCCGCCAGTGGGATGGATGGAGTCGTGGCCTCACCGCTCGAAATTAGCATCGTTCGCGAAGCAGTGAAAAAGCCGGAGTTTGTGGTGATTGCACCGGGCATCCGTCCTGCAGGCGACGCGATTCACGATCAGGTCCGGATTAGCACTCCGCGGGCAGCAGTACTCCAGGGAGCCGACTATCTGGTAGTTGGCCGGCCGATCATCGAAGCACCCAATCCCCTGAAAGCGGCCCAGGAAATACTCAATGAAATGCAAACCAGCAGTTCAAATGGCGCCTCTTGAATTTGCCGGGAACCCGAGTCGCAACGGCGCGTGTACAATGAAGCCCGAAGGGTGCGACCTCTATGCTTTCTGGCTGTCAAGGTCTCAACCAAAACTGATACTCTAAACTCAGGACGCCGCGACGCCTGATTTGCTCTACCCTGATTTTTCACTATGATTCAAAGGTGACCCAAAGGTTGAAACTTTTCGCAGCTTGCCTCTTAATGGCCCTTGGAGCTCTCGCTTTTTCGTCTTCCGCTCAGAACCCAAGTGACGCTAGTTCTACACCGTTTTCTCCGGCGCCATATCGAGTTGGAGAACGTCTAACCTACAACGTCTCTTTTTCTCAATTCGTCACTGCCGGTCACATTGAGCTGCTGGCAGCAGCCCGGGGCACTTTCTTTGGCCGCGAAGGCGTTCAACTAAAAGGGCATGTTGAGAGTGGCGGGGTCGTCAATGCCGCGCTGTTCGCGATCAACAACGACTACATAACCTACGTCGATCCGGCGTCGGGTTTGCCTTACCGCGGTCAGCAGATCGTGCGCGAGGCTAGCCGTGCTTCCGACACTTCTGTTGACTACAACCAACCGGTGGGAACGGTGGCGATACCGGCGAAGCGAATCAGTGAGTTTCCCGGTACCTACGACTACCTGTCGACTGTCTACCGGTTGCGAGCACTGCCGCTTGCCCAAGGTTCAAGCTACTACCTGAGCGTGCGCGGCGAAAGCGAGAACTACCTACTCGAAGTCAAGGTGCGTGGCTACCAGGTAGTCAAATCGAGCGTTGGCTCATTTAACACGGTCGTCTGCGACATTCGGATCAAGGGTGGCGGCATTACCGTCCCGATAACTGCGTTCTTTAGTGACGACCAACGACATGTGCCGATCCTGGTGACTGCGCGAATCTCGGCGGGCTTGATTAGCTTTGAACTTGCCGGCTCTGAAATCATTGCAACTCCGGCGGTGCCACCTCCGCCTAGTCCGACGCCCACGCTAACAGCGCAAGCTCCACGATCACCGCTCGTGATACCGCCAAGTCGCGACCCCGAGGAAGCGCCACTTGAGGATTTACCATTCAAGGTCGGTGAGCAGCTTAACTATCAGGTTTTTCTGCCGACGATCACGGGGCCAGTCGCCAGGGCTTCGTTTCAAGTGCGCGCGCGTTCGAAATATTTTAGTCGGGACGGGTTGTTATTCACCCTTAGCGCGCAAACAACCAACGCACTCCAGGCACTCTTCGTGGCCAACGACAACATGAGTTCGTATGTCGATCCCAAAGCGTTGCTTCCCTTCCGCACGGAGCTGGCGTTGACTGAAGGCAGGCGGCGAATGGTGGTTAACCTTACCATCAATCAGGATCACGGTTCGGCTGTCTCAGAAGGCGGAGACAGGATCGAAATTCCGGTAGGGACTCACGACTACCTTTCATTTTTCTACGCGGTGCGCACGTTTAATCTCACACCGCCGCGACGGAATGCGGTATCGATCCTGGTTAACGACAAACCCAAGACGCTTTTCATCACCGCGCTCAAAAAGGAAATGATTCAACTGGGAACAGAGAAAATCCCGGCCATCCTGGTTTCCCTTACCACTGACGACGCGGACAGCGACAAGTACCAGTTAAGGGCGTGGATTAGCGATGACAAGCGGCGCCTGCCTTTACGGCTGACTGCTGTCACTGAACTCGGCGCCATTCGCGCGGACCTGGCAATAATCCCAGTTAATCGTCAGTAAAATAGGCGACGCCTTCCCTGACGGGCTTCCTGCCGAACGCTCTCCCAAATTGAAATTGAAAACTATTTTCAATTAGACTATACTTGTTTTAGTCACCGGTGCGGTGGCAACCAAAGGGCCCCGCAAAGGCTCCCGTCATTTGCCGGAAATTCATTCTCAGAAAGCCTTCTTCCAATGCTTAACTCCTTTATCATCGTCTTGCGCGAGGGTTTCGAGTCCTTTCTGCTGGTTGCCGTGATCCTCTCTTACCTGCGGAAGTCTGGAGCACAGTGGCTTAGTTCGGCTGTTTTTGCAGCGATTGCCATCGGGCTCTCAGCAAGCGCTGCGCTCGGCTATGTGTTGGCTCAGGGCGTTGACGAGACTCAGCTGATTCCGATCTTCGGCCAGACCATTGGTTCCTATGCGGGCTATTTTCTCGCAAACGAGGCACTCCGCGAAGGCGTTCTGGGATTGGTAGCCGTCGTAATGGTTGGAACGCTGGTCATACACATGTGGCGCACGGGTTCCAAAGTGCGCGAGCGCATGCATGAACGGCTCGGTCAAGTGTCATCTCGAAGCTCGCGCCTGGCAGCTGCGGCCGGAGTTTTTCTGTTTACCTTCCTGATGATTACGCGGGAGGGAATGGAAACTGCTCTGATGTTACTCCAGGTGCGCAGCTCCAACCTGATAACCGGGGCACTTCTCGGCCTCTTTGCCGCCGCGTTGTTTGCCTGGGGCTGGAGCCGCTTCTCTCACCTCATTAACGTCAAGAGATTCTTTCAGGTGACGGGCATCTTCCTGTTGCTCTTCATGGCGCAGGTCGGTATCTATTCCTTCCACGAATTTTCTGAAGCCGGACTCTTGCCAAACAGCGAGGTACTACACGAGGCCACGGAAAAATTATCGCCTGACGGTTTGTATGGAAAGTGGTTTTCACTGGCGATGATTTCCGTGTGCGCGCTGTGGTTGATGGCCGGGTGGTTGATGGATCGCTTGCGAGTCACTCGCCAAAATACGGTGAACCTTGGAGAGGTCTAGGACAGGCCACGGGTCAGGATTCACTTCATTTACAACCAGCGAGCAATGTATTGGTGTCGCGCACTCGATAAAAGTCGGGGTCTTTTTAGTTACCGCCTGAAGCATACAAACTTGCAAGCTGCCGCTTGAGCAATTTCCCGGTTGGCCCCTTGGGGATCTCATCAACAAAGCGAATGGATTTTGGGCACTTGTACTCGGCCAGCCGGCCCCGGCAAAAGGAACTAATCTCTTCCTCGGTCGCTTCCCTGCCTTCCTTAAGCACGATAAAGGCGGCGACTTCTTCGCCGTAGAGTTGATCCGGAACGCCAATAGCCGCGGCGGCCGCTACCGCCGGGTGCTCGTACAGGACTTCGTCGATCTCTCGCGGATAAATATTCTCTCCGCCGCGAATAATCATGTCGCTCTTGCGATCAACTATATAGAAAAACCCATCAGCATCACGATAGCCGACGTCGCCGGTGTGAAACCATCCGGTTCGAAACGCTGTTGCTGTTGCTTCTTCGTTTTTGTAGTAGCCCTTCAGAATGTTCTCACCGCGCAGCACGATCTCCCCGAGTTGGCCATCGGCAACCTCTTTATCTTCGTCATCAACGACCTTCATTTCATTTCCAATAGGCATGCCACAGGAACCGGCTCTCCGCCGTAAGTCGGGCGGATTGAAGGTGGAACGACAGGTTGACTCCGATAGCCCGTACCCTTCGATAACCAGACAATTGAAAGTCCGCTCGAAGCGTTGCATCACTTCGGCAGGCACTGGCGCTGAGCCGCACATTGCAAAGCGCAGCTGTAAGGTTTGCAAGCCTTCGGGAACGCCGTCAGGGTAAGTGCTCAGCAACATTGACAACATCGTGGCGACCGATCCAAACGACGTGATCTGGTAGTCAGAAATAATCTGCCAAAATCGCGAGGCAGAAAACTTTGGACTTACAACTGTAGAGCCGCCGGCGTACAGAGCGGACATGGTGGTAACCGAAACCGCGTTCATGTGAAACAACGGCATTATCGTCAACAGGCGATCGTCTTTCGTAAAACCAAGCCACTCGCTGATTTGTCTGGCGTTGGCGATGAGATTTCCGTGAGACAACAAGCATCCCTTTGGTTTGCCGGTCGTCCCTGACGTGTAAATGATGATTGCGTCGTCGTCCAGGTCAATATTCCTGGATGGGTTCACGACACTGCGCGCGCTGACATCCGTAGCCTCACTCTCGTTGTCGAAGGTAATCACCGAGCTCAAGTGCGGGAGTTCGTCGCGAATGCGCTCGATGCGTTCCAGGAATTCTGATGCAACCAGGATCGCCCTGGCCTCGGAGTTGTTCATTACGTAAGCAATTTCCTGCTCTTTTAACAACGAATTCACAGGCCCCGCGAGGGCGCCCAATTTCCAGCAGGCAAAATAAGCGATGATGTATTCCACGCTGTTTGGCATTAACAAACTGACGACGTCGCCTTTACCAAGCCCGCGCTCCAACATCATCGACGCTGTCCGATCTACGGCCTCATCGAATTGGGCGTAAGAAAACCTGCGTCCATCCGTTTCGCTGAAAAGAAAAAGCTTCTGCGGCGACTCGGCGACGCGTAGTTTCAGCAAAGATTCGAGATTGCAGGGCGTTTTGAGGTTATCCGGATTCGTTTGATTTTCAGCTGTCATGGGTCAGCGCTTCTGCCTGGTCAAACTAATCTTAACGTAGCGGTTGGTGTGGCCCAATTGTGGTTTGCTTCACCCGGTAGTTACTGTTAATCACCGCACCTCCGATGATATATTAAGCCTCGCTTAGTTCTACAGCCCAAACATCCGTTCCTTCAATCAATACTGCTCTATGGACAACTACCGCAATTTTATCAATGGTCAGTGGATCGAGTCTGCCTCGACGAGGACTGCAAAAAACATTAATCCTGCCAATACAGATGAAATAGTCGGAACCTTCAAACAGGCAACGCGCGACGAAGCGCGTGCGGCTGTCGAGGCGGCGGCGAGCAGCTTTCCTGCCTGGCGTGCGACGCCGGCGCCGGCGCGCGGAAAAATGGTCGCTCGAGCCGCCCGGTTGTTTGAAGACAATAAGGAACAGTTGGCTCAACTATTGACCCGGGAAGAAGGAAAGACGGTAGCGGAATCCCGCGGCGAGCTACAGCGCTCCATCAACGTCGCCGACTTCTGCGCGGGTGAATCTCGCCGGATGAATGGTGAGACGATCCAATCGGAATTGCCGCTCAACTTCGCCTATACCATCAAGCAACCGCTCGGAGTGGTTGCCTGCGTTACGCCCTGGAATTTTCCGGTGGCCATTCCGGTTTGGAAGATCGCTCCGGCATTGGTGGCCGGAAACTCGGTCGTGTTCAAACCGGCCAGCCTCACTCCGGCGACCGCCGTCCGTATTGTCGAGATCTTTGAGGAGGCCGGCATACCCCCCGGCGTCTTGAACCTGGTCCTGGGATCTGGTTCGGAGGCTGGTGATGAAATTATCAACCACCCTGCTGTTAAAGCAGTTTCGTTTACCGGCTCAAATCAAGTAGGTATTCGTCTCTACGAAGAGGTTTCCAGGCGCGGCGCCAAGGTGCAATGTGAGATGGGCGGGAAGAACCCGGTCGTGATTTTGGAAGATGCAGATATGGAACTGGCGGTCGAATCTACCGCACAGGGTGCGTTTGGTTCCTCCGGACAACGCTGCACAGCGACCAGTCGCGCCGTCGTCGTCAATGATGTCGCCGACGAATTTGTGACGCGGATCGCGAAACGCGCTGAATCGATGCGAATCGGCGACGGTATGGATCCCAGCACTGAGATGGGTCCAAGTGTTGACGAAAGCCAGTTTCAGACGGTGCTGAAGTACATCGACATCGGTCGCGAAGATGGCGCAACTCTGGTTACCGGTGGTTCACGCGCGTCAGGCAACGGCTTGGACAAAGGGTATTTTGTGCGGCCCACTGTTTTCGATCACGTGACTCCCGACATGCGCATTGCCCGCGAGGAGATTTTTGGGCCGGTGCTGTCGATACTCCGGGTGAAGGATTTCAGAGAAGCAATGGAGGTAGCCAACGATACGGAGTACGGGCTTTCCTCATCGATTTTCTCAAACGACGCAGCGCGCATCTTCCGGTTTGTGGATGAGATTGAAACCGGAATGACGCACATTAACTCGCCAACCACTGGCGGCGAGGCACACATTCCTTTTGGCGGTATCAAAGGGACCGGCATCGGCGACCGGGAACAGGGTTCAACGGCGCTGGATTTCTACACCGAGCTAAAAGTGGTTTACGTCGATTACACGGGCCGCAAGCGCGAGGGCAATTTGTACTGACTTCCTGGAGTATCCTCTTCATGGAATTCTTAGGCGTAGAACTTCGTCAACTATTGCGCGAACTGCTAACCCAGTTGCCCTCTTTGTTGACGCTGCTGATTTGCCTGGTTATCGCTGTAGTTCGCTGGAAACGCCATCCAAAGGTTTCGCTTGTCGCTTCGCTGGCTTTCGTATTTTTGATCTTCTACGGTCTCTTCTTCTCGGTAGTCTACACATCCCTACCGCGTTGGCTTGGTTACGAAGCCTACGAGGCCAATCGCCGGCTTTATTTTGTCCTGGCTCTGGTCGCGAGTTTTTCATTCGCCATCGCATTGGCTACGCTGTTGTCGGCTGTTTTCATTGATCGGAGGCGCACATCCTAAGGCTGGGGACCCCAGGCACAATCATTCTCAAGTCTAACCCGTAGCAACGATGGGTTTGACTATCGCAGAGAGCTGATGGAAGACAATTTCTTTTTCTCCCTATTCTCGAGACGCTGGCCGGTAATGCTGGTTGTCCTCATAGGAATTGTGTTTGCCATCATCCGCTGGAAGCGGCATCCAAAAGCTTCAGGATTGACTATAGCCGGCTTGCTGGTCTTCCAACTTCAGTCATTCGCGTTTGCAGCTGCGTATTACTTTATGCCGCGACTTGCGGATCGGGGCTGGTCCTGGGCCTCGATCGACAACCTTGCCTTGGTAATGGAACTATGTCGCGACTTGTCTTATGCAGGCGCAATTGCTTTGGTGGCGGCGGCAGCTTTTAGCGGGCGTAGCCTTCAAGCAGCCGGCGCCCAAACGAAACCGGCAACACCGATATAAAGGAATTGGACCAGGCGCGACTTGGCGTGTGGCATCGTCAAAAATGGAGTTATCGTGAGCACCGCAGAACAAACTACTCAGAAATCCGAAACCGTCCGCAAGCATAAAGAGTTTCTCTTTCCGGCAGTTGCCACTTACTACCAGGAGCCGCTGGCGCTGGTCCGCGGCGAAGGAAAGTATGTTTGGGACGACCAGGGAAACAAGTATCTCGACTGCTTTGGCGGAGTGCTCACAGTCTGCGTCGGCCATGCTAATCCGAAGGTTACCGAAGCAATTATCAACCAGGTCAAGACGCTGCAACACACGTCGACGCTTTATGCTAACCAGCCGCAGTCGGACCTGGCCGAGAAACTTCATCAAATCACTCCGGGCCGGCTGAAGAAGTCGTTCTTTACCAACAGTGGCACAGAGGCTGACGATACCGCCATCCACGCTGCCAAGACCGCGACCGGCCGCCATGAGATCGTCGTGTTGCGCCATGCCTACAGCGGCCGCTCCGCCACCGCCCTTTCAGCTATGGGCCATGCCCCGTGGCGCCCATTGCCGGCCCAGGTTGCCGGCATCGTGCATGCACGCGCGCCCTACTGCTATCGCTGCCCATTCAAACTAACGTATCCCGAATGTGGACTTGCCTGCGCAAACGACATAGAAGAATTGATCATGACCTCAACTACCGGCGAAATCGCAGCTTTCATGGCTGAACCGATCCTCGGCGTCGGTGGTTTCATTGTCCCGCCGCCCGGCTATTTTGAACGTGCCGTCGAGATCGCCCGCAATCATGGTGGCTTGTTCATCGCTGACGAAGTGCAAACGGCCTGGGGACGGACCGGCGACAAGTGGTTTGGCATTGAACACTGGGACGTCGAACCGGACATCATTACCTCAGCCAAGGGACTGGGTAATGGTGTGCCAATTGGCATCACCGTCGCCACGCCCGAAGTTGCCGACAAGTATCCAGGTTTGACTTTCTCAACCTTCGGCGGCAATCCGGTTTCAATGACTGCCGCGCTGGCGGTGATTCGCGTGATCGAAGAGGAAGACCTCAAGCGAAATGCTGCAGAGGTGGGAAGCTACCTGCGCCTGCGTCTTGATGAACTAAAAGAAAAGCACCAGGCGATCGGTGATGTTCGCGGTCTGGGATTGATGCAGGGACTGGAACTCGTGAAGGACCGCGAGACAAAAGAACCCGCCCCGCAATCGGTTGCCAAAGTATTTGAGGAGACCCGGCGACAGGGCGTTTTAATCGGCAAGGGTGGACTCTACGGCAACGTGATCCGCACTGGCATGATGCTTAATTCGAGTAAGGATGATGTTGACCAACTCATTGCCGCGCTTGATGCCGGTTTTGCCGCCGTCAACTAAACGCCAAGCCCGGCGGGATGTTACAAAACTACCGCTAAATTGAAACTCCAGACACTACTCGCGCGTAACTAGTAGGCCTATGTTTCAGGTAATCCTTCGGTTTTCCATTCTGTAACCCTAATTTTCACGAGAGAGGTTCTATGAAACGTCAATATTTCTCCCGCAAATCACTGGTATTTGCATTTGCTCTGGTCTGTATCGGTTTGCTGAACGCCCCGGCAAACAAGGTTGTCGGGCAAGCTGGCAATACGGCTCCACTCATCGATCGTGAGTTGTTCTTTGGAGATCCGGAAATCTCCGGAGCTCAGATTTCTCCCGATGGGAAGTTCATTGCCTTTATCAAACCCTTCAAAGGCACTCGCAACATCTGGGTCAAGAAAACCGAAGACCCGTTCACTTCGGCCAAAGCCATCACGGCCGAAACCAAGCGCCCAATCCCCGCCTACTTCTGGAGCCGGGACGGCAAATACATCCTGTTTGTCCAGGATCAGGGTGGCGACGAGAACTACAACGTTTATGCCGTCAATCCTGACGACGCGCCCGCTTCCGGTCAGGACGTGCCCACGGCTCGCAACATTACCGAAGCCAAGGGAATTCGGGCTGCCATCTACGCGGTTCCTCGCAGCGAGCCGGATGCGATGTACGTGGGAATAAACGATCGAGACAAGGCCTGGCACGATCTGTATAAGGTCAAGATCTCAAACGGCGAACGCACCCTGATTCGCCAGAACACAGAACGAATCACCGGCTGGGTTTTCGATCTGAAAGATCAGCTGCGGATGGCGTCGCGCTCCGCGGAGAACGGTGACACCGAAGTGTTGCGCATCGACGACAAGGGTTTTACCAAAGTCTATTCGTGTAACGTGTTCGAGAGTTGCGGGCCAGTTAAATATCACAAGGACGGCCAGCGCGTTTACTTCGTCACAAACAAAGGCGCCGGCATCGATCTGGTCAAGCTGGTTCTTTTCGATCCGGCCACTGGCAAGGAAGAACTTGTCGAATCAGATCCGATGAACCGCGTGGACTTCGGCAACGCCTCTTTTTCCGAAGTGACCGAGGAACTGGTTGCCACTTCGTACAACGATGAACGAAATCGGATCTACTGGAAAGACAAATCTTTTGAAGCCGACTACAAGCTGCTCCAGAAGAAACTGCGCGGTAAAGAAGTCTTCTTTTCTGATTCAACCAAAGATGAACGTCTCTTCCTCATCACGGCCAACAGCGATACCGAGCCCGGCGAGCGATATCTGTTTGACCGTGCCACCAAGAAGCTCACGCTACAATATAAGATTCGCGAAAAGCTGCCCCGTGAAGCCCTGGTCCCAATGAAGGCAGTGCGCTTCAAGTCGTCTGATGGCCTCGAGATTCCGGCCTACCTGACTCTTCCGAAAGGTGCGACGGCAAAGAACCTTCCAGCCATAATTGTTCCGCATGGTGGTCCCTGGGCCAGAGACGCCTGGGGCTACAACGGGTTTGCGCAATTCCTGGCTAATCGTGGTTATGCAGTGCTGCAGCCAAACTTCCGCGGGTCAACCGGATACGGCAAAAAATTCCTTGACGCCGGAAACAAGCAATGGGGCGACAAGATGCAGGACGACATAACCTGGGCAGCCAAATATTTGGTTGCGGAAGGCATCGCTGATGCGAAAAAGATCGGCGTCATGGGCGGTTCCTATGGCGGCTACGCCACACTTGCTGGTGTCACGTTTACGCCTGACGTCTTTGCCGCGGGCGTGTCGATCGTCGGGCCGTCTAATTTGATCACGCTGCTTGAATCGATTCCGCCGTATTGGGAACCGATTCGCAAGCTGTTTTATGAACGCATGGGCGATCCGAATACGCCTGAAGGCAAGGCCCAACTCCTGCGCCAGTCACCGCTGACCCACGCATCGAAGATCAAAACGCCGCTGCTCGTGATTCAGGGCGCTAACGATCCGCGGGTGACCAAGCGGGAGTCGGACCAGATCGTCATCGCCTTACGCGATCGAGGTTTTCCGGTTGAATACCTCGTTGCACCTGACGAAGGTCACGGCTTCGCGCGACCCGTTAACAATATGGCGATGTTTGCTACCAGCGAAAAGTTTCTGGCGAAGCATCTTGGTGGACGGTTCCAGGAAGGCGCCACAACGGAAGTCGCGCAACGTCTAAAAGAGATTACCGTTGACGTCAAGACGGTGACTCTTCCAAAGAAGACAGAGGCTACTGCCGAAGCTAAGCCAACCAGCGACCTCCAGCCAGGCACGCACAACTACAAAGCGTCCATCGCCCTGGGGCCTCAGTCGATACCGCTTACTCTGAAAACCGAAATCAAGGAGAGCGGCGGCGATTGGGTTGTTACGCAAACGGCGGACACGCCTCAAGGCATGCTGAGCGATATCTCCACGATTGAAAAGGGCACCTTGATCCTCAAGCACCGCTCGATCAATCAAGGTCCAATGGTGATAGAGATGGACTTCAAAGACGGGAAGGCTACCGGCACGGTGACCGTCAATGGACAGGCGACACAGGTTTCCGTGGATGTTGGTGGAGCGATTCTCGGCGACGGCGCCGGGAAGTTTGAGGTCATCGGCCGGCTGCCGTTAACGCCAGGCTACGCGACCACGCTTCGCAACTTTGACGTGCAGAAGCAGAAGGTGCTTTGGAGGGCTTTGAAGTTAGTTGGCACCGAATCAGTGACGGTTCCAGCGGGCACTTTCGATGCTTACAAAGTGGAGTTAGTGGATTCTGAGAATGATGCTGACAAGCAAACTGTCTGGATCGCCAAAGACACTTTCAAGGTCGTGAAACTCGTCGCGGCATTGCCCAATCTCGGCGGCGCCCTGCTGACCTCGGAGCTGGCGCAGTAGGGTCAAGCGTCCAAACTAAAGAGCGGAGGGCGGCTGGTTTCAATCCGGCCGCCCTTTTTTCTTTGGTTGGACTCACTGTCTGACGCCCGTTGCGAAATGTTCCTCGCTCCAGCGGAGCGAAATGTCTATAGCCCCCGACTCTTCCTGACAACCTCTTCGCTCCAGCGGAGCGAAATTCTCTATTGCTCCCGCAAACCGAGTGGCTCGTGCAAGAAATCTTGCTTTCTGCTCCTCCACCTCCTGTGCTACCCGGCTTTGCCTTTCCGCAACAATCCTCACTCTAATTGGCGTGCGTGGTTCCAACCGGTTGGGTTTCGCTCCTCTGGAGCGAAGAAAAACATGATGACCATTCTGTCACTCATCAAACCTGCATTCAAAGAGGACTTGTACAAGTACATTACCGGAATCGTCAGCAATAAGGGGCAAAAGCTGATTTCGATTAACGGCATGCCAGACCACCTTCACATTTTGATTGGACTCAAGCCGTCGATGGCATTGGCGGATTTGGTTCGGGATATCAAATCCGACTCAACGATCTACATAAACAAGAACAAGTGGGTACACGGAAGGTTCAGTTGGCAGGAAGGGTACGGTGCATTTTCCTATGGGCATTCCCAGCTGGACACCATTATCCGTTATATTCAGAACCAGGAAAAACACCATCGCAGCCGATCGTTCAAACAGGAGTATTTAACTCTACTGCGAAAGTTTGACATCGCGTTTGAGGACAAGTACGTTTTCGACTTTATAGAATGACATTTCGCTCCTGCGGAGCGAAGAGGTGTTGTATTGAGGCCTGGTCTATAAACATCTCGCTCCTCTGGAGTGAAGGCCCAGGCCCTTCCACCGCATCAGGCGGCAAAGCCGTTCGACCAATAACATTCGACTAACAATATGAAAACACTAATCCGCAACGGCCGCGTGATTACGGCCACTGACGACTACCGCGCCGACATCCTGATCGAAGCCGAACGTGTCTCAGTCATCGGGGCGAAACTCGAGATGGAAACTGACGTGATCATCGACGCGGCCGGCAAACTCGTTATCCCCGGCGGCATCGATCCGCACACGCACATGGAGTTGCCATTCGGCGGAACGCAATCCTCCGACGACTTTCTCACCGGCACGCGCGCCGCGGCCCACGGCGGTACCACCACGATCATCGACTTCGCCGTGCAATACAAAGGCGAGTCGTTGATTCAGGGCATCGACAACTGGCACAAAAAGGCCGAAGGCAAGACGGCCATCGACTACGGGTTTCATCTAATCACCACCGAACTTGAAGACAGCCAGATTGAAGAACTGCACACGGCCATGGACGAGGGTGTGACCAGCTTCAAAATGTTCATGGCCTATCCGGGAGTGTTTCTGGTTGACGATGCCACGATCTTCCGGGCAATGTCCGCAGCCGGAGAGCGCGGCGGTTTGATCTGCATGCACGCCGAAAATGGAATTGTCATTAACGAGATCATCAAGCATGCGCTCGCCAAGGGCCACACGGCGCCGAAGTATCACGCGCTGACTCGTCCAACCGTTGCCGAAGCGGAAGGGGTGCATCGCGCAATCGCGATTGCGGAAATGGCCGAGTCGCCGGTTTACATTGTTCATCTCTCATGCGCGGATGCGCTGAATCAGGTGCGACAGGCGCGCGACCGCGGTATTCCTGCATTCGCCGAGACATGTCCGCAGTATCTATTTCTCTCCATCGACGATTACGGTGAAGACTTTCAAGGCGCGAAATATGTAATGACGCCACCGCTGCGGGAAAAATCCAATCAGGCGGAGTTGTGGAAGGGCTTGAAGATGGACGACCTTCAGGTGATTTCAACCGACCATTGCCCGTTCTGCATGAAGGAACAAAAGGAACTCGGCTTAAGCGACTTCACCAAGATTCCCAACGGCGCCCCCGGAGTCGAGAATCGCGTTCCGCTAATCTATAACGGTGGCGTAGTCGAAAACCGGATTAGCCTCAATCGTTTTGTTGAACTGACTTCGACGGCGGCGGCGAAGATGTTTGGCTTGTTCCCAAAGAAGGGCACCATCGCCGTCGGGTCGGACGCGGACATCGTTATCTTCGATGCTAATAAAGAACAAACCCTTGGACTCAAGACCAGCCACATGAATGTCGATTACAACACCTATGAGGGCAAGAAAATCAAGGGTGTTGTTGAGACGGTGCTTTCGCGCGGCAAGGTGGTTATCAATCACGGCGAATACAAGGGCAAGGCCGGCGATGGCCAGTTTCTGAAACGCGGCACTTGCGTGGCGATGTGAATTGCCTTGATGCCGTTCTCCTGAGTCGCGTGGTGGTGACCACAATACATTTCCGATCAAACTACTTGTCGCCTCTACTGTGGTTGGCTTACTATGCGCCCTGTCTAAATCCCTTCAGTGCACTCCGCGGAGAGTCGGCGACCGGCCGCCGGAGTGATGCCAATCACAAAAGAAATGATCAAAATCACACTACGAGTCTTCGCCATCGCACTGTCGCCGGGCTTCGCATTTGCCCAAAACGAATGTATCAAAAACGATTTGCGGTCAGACTGAAGGACATCTCTCGTTTTGATCCGCTTCTTTCTGATGTTGTGAAAGCAGGAGTCACGAAGGTGCGAAACGTGGAATTTCGCGATTCACAGATTCGCAAACACAGGGACCAGGCGCGGGCAATGGCTATCAAAGCGGCCCAGGAGAAAGCCAATCTGCTGGCGAGAGAGATCGGACAAACAATCGGTCCGGCTCATTCAATCACCGAAGGGGCTAGTCGCCCATCTTCCAGCAACTTCATGCAGAACACCACTTCAGTCATCAGCGGCGACCTTTCAGCCAGCGAATCCGACAGCGCGATCGCGCCTGGTTTTATCTCCGTCACGGCGCAGGTAACCGTAAGCTTCCGGCTCCAATAAACTGTGCGACAGCAAACAACCATGGCTACCAATTCCTCAGCTTCTGATATCGCCGTCTCGCAACGGGACTTCGAAGAACTTAGCAAAGACGTTTCCTCCAGTCCTCTTTGGAATAAGGATCTTGCGCCCACCACCATTGAAGAGAGAACGTGGTCCATCTGGAACATCGCCGCGCTCTGGATCGGCATGAGCGTGGTAATTACTACCTATACGCTGGCTGGCGGATTTGTTGAGGCAGGCATGAGCTGGTGGCAGGCAATGATTACCATCCTGCTGGGTAATGTGATTGTGTTAATCCCTATGATTCTTAACGCTCACGCCGGCACCAAGTACGGAGTTTCTTTTCCGGTCCTGGCGAGAGCGGCTTTCGGAACCAGGGGCGCAAATATTCCAGCGATGTTGCGGGCGATTGTGGCTTGCGGTTGGTTTGGAATTCAAACCTGGATTGGCGGAACGGCCATCGACACGTTGTTCAGTTACATGTCTCCGGGTTGGGCACACATGTTCAATGGCGCCACAGTTTTCGGTGTCCCGGTACACACCGGGATTGCCTTTCTACTATTTTGGGGTATTCAAGTGCTCATTATTTTGAAAGGCGTGGAGGGAGTCAAGCACCTGGAAACCTGGTCTGCGCCGCTACTGCTGGCGGGTGGCCTGGTCCTCCTCGTGTGGGCATCCTGGCGCGCGGGTGGACTCGGATACGTTCTAAGTAAGTCTGCAACGCTGCAAAAACAGCAGAACGACTTCTGGAGCATTTTTCCCGGAGCATTAACTGCTTCGGTCGGATACTGGGCAACGCTCAGTTTAAATATCCCGGACTTTACGCGGTATGCCCGATCGCAGAAATCTCAAATGCTTGGGCAGGCGCTAGGGCTGCCCCTCACCATGACTGCGTTCGCTTTCATCGGCGTCGCGGTCACCAGCGCCACGCTGATCATTTATGGCGAAGCAATCCCAAATCCAGTTGACTTGATGGCGAGATTCGACAGCATTGTGATCATCCTCTTTGCCACCGCCGTAATTTTTGCGGCCCAACTCACCACCAACATGGCGGCAAACGTGGTTTCACCCTCAAACGACTTCTCAAACCTGAATCCCAAATTGATCTCCTACGTAACCGGCGGGCTGATCACTGCCGTCATTGGCATCATCATGATGCCGTGGAAAATAATGGCCACGATGGGCTCATACATTTTTACATGGCTGATTGGATATTCGGGTTTGATGGGCGCGATCGGCGGAATTCTCATTTGCGATTACTGGGTCATCCGAAAGCGAAGCCTTCACTTAGCCGGCCTGTTTGAAACTGATGGGCCGTATCGATACGAGGGAGGCTTTAATATTCGCGCCATAGTTGCTCTGGCGGCGGCGATCGGGCCGGTTATTCCAGGATTTTTGCGGGCGGCAACCACCCCGGGTGGTCAGGTCGCACACCCGAATTTCTTCGACACGCTGTATACTTATGCGTGGTTCGTGACCTTCGCGCTCGGATTTGTAATCTATTACTTGTTGATGAGAATATTTCCGCCCAAACAAGCAAGCGATTAGGGCTGCATCCAGGAAGCTAAGGAATTCCACCGAACAAAAGTCAGAGGAGCTCTTATGCCACGCACAGTAAAATGCGGACTCATTCAGTGCACGAATGCGGCGCCAACGGATTTGCCGATCGATGAAATCAAGCGGCTGAACATAGAAAAGCATCTGCGCTTCATCGAGAAGGCGGCCGAGCAGGGCGTGCAGATAGTCTGCATGCAGGAAGTTTTTACGACCCCCTACTTTTGCGCCGAACAGCAAACTCGCTGGTACGAGGCGGTGGAAAGAATCCCCGATGGGCCAACGGTGCGACTGATGCAGGAAGTGGCCAAAGCCCATGGGATGGTGATCGTGGTTCCCATCTATGAAGAAGAGATCACTGGCGTTTACTACAACACGGCCGCGGTAATCGATGCGGACGGCAAGTATCTAGGCAAGTATCGCAAGAACCACATTCCGCATGTGAATCCCGGTTTTTGGGAAAAGTTTTATTTTCGCCCGGGCAATCTGGGTTACCCGGCTTTTGATACCGCGTTTGCGCGGATCGGCGTCTACATTTGCTACGATCGACACTTCCCGGAAGGCGCGCGGGCCCTTGGTTTGAATGGCGCCGAGATTGTTTTCAACCCGTCGGCAACGGTGGCTGGTCTTTCAGAGTACTTGTGGCGAATAGAGCAGCCGGCTCACGCCGTGGCCAACGGATACTTCATTGGCGCCATCAATCGGGTCGGCCACGAACAGCCCTGGGACATCGGTGAGTTTTACGGCCAGAGCTATTTTTGCGATCCGCGTGGGCAGTTTATTGCTGAGGCGCCGCGCGATCAGGATGCGCTGGTAGTAGCTGATCTGGACCTCGACAAAATCCGGGAAGTCCGCAACACCTGGCAGTTTTTCCGCGACCGTCGACCGGATACTTACGGGGCGCTGGTTGCCGACTAATCATGGTCCAATGTCCAAAGTCCAAGGTCCAAAGTCTTTCTTAATGAAGCGTGAGTCAGAACTCGGTGCTTGGACCAGGGCGAATGGGAGCGCGCGGACTTTGAACCTTGGACCTTGGACTTTGGTCTTTGGTCTTTAACTAGGAGTAACTCGATGGACCTATCGATAACCGTTAACGGAATGACCTTTCCCAATCCGTTTCTGCTGGGCTCAGGCCCGCCGGGAACAAACGCTCGAGTCCTCGCCAAGTCGTTCGAGGCCGGCTGGGGCGGGGCGGTGGCTAAGACAGTAAGTCTCGAATCCGCGAAAGTGGTCAACGTGGTTCCGCGTTACGGCAAACTGCGCACCCGGACTTCCGGCGAGGTGATCGGTTTCGAAAACATCGAACTGATTTCTGATCGTCCGATTGATGTCTGGCTCGAGGAGTTTCGCCAGATCAAGAAAGACTACCCCAAGCACATCCTGATCGCCTCGATCATGGAGGAGTATGAGAAGAGCCGTTGGCAGGATCTCACCCGGATGGTCCAGGACACTGGAGTGGATGCGTTTGAGCTTAACTTTTCCTGTCCTCACGGCATGACCGAACGCAAGATGGGCTCGGAAATGGGCGAGCATCCCGACCTTTGCGAGGAGGTCACGAGTTGGGTAACTGAAGTTTCCAATATTCCGGTCTGGGCGAAAATGACGCCCAACATTACGAACATCAAGGAGCCTTCGCTGGCGGCCGTCCGCGGCGGCGCGGTTGGTATCTCGGCGATCAATACAATCCTTTCGGTGATTGGCGTCGACCTTGAAACAATGCGGCCAATGCCCACGGTGGAAGGACATAGTGTACCCGGCGGTTACTCGTCGGCGGCGGTGCGGCCAATAGCGCTCAGGATGGTCAGCCAGCTCGCTCTGGGCCTCCCGCAAGACGTCTCCATCAGCGGAATAGGCGGAATCGAAAACTCTCACGATGCGCTCGAGTTCTTTCTTCTCGGGTCTTCCACCGTGCAGATCTGCACGGGCGTAATGCTTCAAGGCGTGAAGATGATCGACGAGCTGAAAACGGGACTCGAAAAGTTCATGGTGGATAAGAGCTTCAATTCAGTCCAGGAGATCGTCGGCAAGACCTTGCCATATTTTTCAACTCACATGGATCTGGTCCAGAAGATGAAGGCGGCAAAACGCACCAAGGCCGGCGAAGCAAGCCGGGACAACGAATGGGCCCAGAAAGACATTACTGAAAAGACGGCTGAGTTAACCTCAAACTGATCTGCCGAGCGTCCTGTCGTTCAAGACCGATTCGAGCCAGGTGACCCACTGTCTGGCTCTGAAAGGATCTCACGCCATCAGCGCACCGCTCACTTACAACCTTCCAATACCTACGAGTAGATTTGTTTCGGCTCATGATCGTGCCCGCATGGTAACTGGCCTGTTTATCGGCGGGATTGTGCTCGATGTGGCTATTTTGATCCTGGTGCCTTTAGAGCCGATGTTTCCGATTACGGAGGCTGAGGAGCTAAGTTCTGCGGAAGCTGTAGGAATCTTGATTGGCCTTGCGTATCTCGGAATATGGATCCTTGGCTTCATCGTTTATGTGGCCACGATTGTGTTTTTCCTCATGTGGCTGTACCGCGCTTACGAGAACCTGCCTGCTTTTGGCGTCTGGAGATCCACTATTGAGTACTCTTCGGGTTGGGCAGTCGGAAGTTTTTTCATTCCTCTTGTCAGCTTAATTGTTCCTTACCGGGCAGTTAGGGAACTCTGGCGGAAGAGTTTACCGAATACGGAAGGAGTGTTTGTCGACCAAAGCCCTCCGGCTTTCTTTCCGCTTTGGTGGGCCTTCTGGCTGATCTCATCTTTCGCCAACGAGATCTACTTTCGCATGATGATGCGGGGTAATCTTGCGAACGAGTCGACACCGGTTCTGGATGTGGTTATCGGAATCCTGGACATCGCCGCGGCAATCCTGGCGATCATGGTGGTCAGGGAGATCGACAGACGCCAAACTCTGAGCAGCGAATTGATGTCGAGTGAAGCCCTGAGTACTCCACCGCCGCAGCCGCCATCAGGTTTTTCACCCGCAGGGCATGCCTCCTAGAAACTTCAACGAGTTCTTGATACTTGAGTTCCTCTTGAAGCGCCCCTCCTCGGAGCACGGCGAGGTGTCGCTTTGGTCAGTTGGCTACCCGAATACAGTTCGCGAGTCTGTAAATCACGACCGGCAAAAGTGGCGGTAGGTCGCTGCACTCCAATGAGCGGCAGCTTCTTTGAGGGGTAACCAGCGCCACGTTTTATGTTTTCTTGACACTTTTCCAAAAGCGAACTATTGTTCCCGCCGCTGGCTTGCATTAGAGATGTTCATCCGCGCGACGATTGCAGTTTGGTCAAGGCCTCACGGCACCCAAACTCTTGGCAGTTAACAATTTCAATGGAGGCGAAGCATGTTTATTCTTCTGATTCTGGTAGAGTTGGCCGCTTTCGTGTGTTTCATCATGATCCTGATTAAGCAGTTTCAGAACGCCGGAGCCGTTCACGGGATTATCGGGATTATCACCTGCGGAATCTGGACCTTCATTTGGGGCTGGATGAACGCGACCAAGCTCAATATCAGAAACATAATGTTGGCGTGGACAGTGTTGATCCTGCTTTGTCTGGTAATTCAGTTTGCCTTTGGCGTTAGCTTCATGCCTTACGGCATGCCTCCGACAAATACTCCTTAGCTGGAACCACGACTGAGTTACACATCTCGCGCTCGGCGGCGTTGGAGTTCACATCCTCGCCGCCGAAAGCCCTTCCAATCTTTTTCATCAACTAAACTCAGCGATGACAGGTGCGTGGTCCGAAGGCCGTTCCCAGGTCCGCGGCTCAATATCAATCCAGGTATTAATACTTCGCTCGGCCAGGGTTTTGGTCGCCCAGATGTGATCGATGCGCAAACCCATGTTTCGCCTGAA
>JAXIOV010000179.1:0-12092 GCA_045403245.1 Pyrinomonadaceae bacterium
TCATGAGATTTAAGGCCGGCCAGCAGCTTGAGGTAAGCGATGAATTCAGACCCGGAGGCTTCGAATGTTCGCAGGGGACCAACGTACCTGCGCAGGTGCAAGGGTGGAAAGTCTGACTTTCCGTTGATCGCGCGAGATAGATAATCGAGCGGCAGAAGACCGAGGTAAGCGTAGTTTCGGATGGCCCTGAGGATGTTGATAGTTTGCCGCGGCAGCAGTTGTTTTGAAACAGAACTCACTTTTGACTCAGATTTCCGGCCCGGGTCGGGGCAGTAGCCCGACCGTCAGGGAGGGCGCGGAATGTACCCGTCAGGACGCCCTTCCTGACGGTCGGGCTACTGCCCCGTGCGACTACTTCCGCTGCGAAACATATTCCCCTGACGGATCGATCTGTTTAATCGCGGTGATCTGGCCGTTCACTTCGACAAACTCAACCACCACGTCAGCAAACTCCGGCAAGCGAAACTTGAGAGGCTTATAAGGTATCAGCTTCTGCTCGGGTGCTCCGGGAAACACGACAAACAGCTCGCCGTTGGGCCTCAACACGACCTGAAACTTGCCACCACTCGGTGTTTCGTAGGTTCCGGCCAGGCGCTGCGCCAGCGCGTTATCGAGAACCGGCGTGCGTCGCACAAACGTGGCTTCTGCCTCATCGAGTGACATGGTGGCTTTATCAATATCGCCCTGAGGATTGGTACCAAAGTTAACCGACCATTTGCCTTCGCGCTCGTCATCAGGCGTATCAAAGCGATCATAATGGAAGTGGGCCATCGGAAAACGGATCTTGTGAAACTCAAACTGAAGTTGATTTTCCTTCAACGCGATTTTCAGGAGCCCATAAGCCCGATGCTCATACTCGCCCACATAATCCGCAAGTGGATGCGAGGGCCTGGTGCCGGGAATGCGACCATACCCCGCTTTGCTACGCGCTTCGGTGCCTGCTTTCTTGTTCTTCAATCTGATGTCGAGCAGGCGATCGGTCCAGGCAACCTGGTCCATCCCGAGCAAGCGCTCATACACGTTGTAGCTGATCGGATTGTAAAGCGGGGCAATGTGATCACCGATAACGAACACGATCACGCCGATGCGCTCGTTTGGCATGTAGGAAACCTGCGAGTGAAAGCCGGGAAGGTCGCCACCATGAAATGTCACCAATCGGCCCCGGTAAGAGGCCGTCCAGCGGCCCATGCCGTAAGCGCGGTTCAAAATTTCCCACCAGCCGCGCGTTTCGCCTTGTGTGTTCGGAAGGGAAATCGCCGGCTCGAGAGTGGCTTGAATTACCTTGGGCGACAGGACCTGTTTGCCGGCGTATTTCCCGCTGTTCATCAACGCGATCAACCAGTGAGACATGTCTTCGATGTTGGAAATGATCGCTCCAGCCGCGGCCAAACCCCCAGTCTCTTCGTAATACGGAATTTGGTAGATCTCCATGGAGTCGCGCTTCTCGGTAAAAGGCACCCCGTGATCAGATTGCTTCAGCATGTCCGCGATGCTGTAGACCGTAGTATTCATCTCGAGCGGTTTCAGGATCTTCTCGCGGACGTATTCAGCCCAGGTTTTGCCGGATTGCAGTTCGATCGAATAACCGGCGCCGGCATACATCATGTTGTTGTAAAGGAATAACTGCCGCGGCTGCTCTTTTGGCTCGAGATATTTCAGCCGTTCAAAAAGGTCCTTGGTGGTGAAGTCTGATTTGTACCAGATCGAATCGTGGCGCGTGATGCCGGTGCGGTGGGCAAGCATGTCGCGCAGGGTCACAGTGTTGTTCAGCGCGCTGTCGTAAAACTCGATGGCCGGAACCGATTCGCGAATGGGGCGATCCCAGGTGAGTTTTCCTTCTTCCACCAGAAACCCGGCGGCCACGGCCGTAAAGAGTTTGGTGTTCGAGGCAATCGGGAATAACGTCGACGATGTAATGGGCAGTTTCTTCTGGTAGTCGCGATAGCCGTATCCCTTTGCAAAGACGAGTTTGTCGTCGACAACGATGCCGACGCCAATGCCAGGCGCGTTCCAGTCTTTCATCGTCTTCTCCATGAAGGTATCAAACCCCTGAAGCTTCCCGGCAACTTCCGCGCTCTTGTCCTGGGCGCGCACCGGTAAGACGACTGCAAAAGCGAGTAAGAATAGTGCTGGCATCAATATTCTTCGTGCGTATTGTGACGACATTGCCTTCCTCCAGGGATTAGTTGCGAGTGACTGCAGTTGAAAAGAGATTGGAAACTGACGGAGTAGTGTGCACCTTCAGGGTTCTCTGTAAACACTGAGAAGGCGCCGAGAATTTCAAACTCGAGAACGCTACCGCCGACGGAGGATTGAAACCGACGGACCATCAACACAGTTCAGGCAGGTGGTAGCGACGGTTTGTCCTCCGCCCGGGCAAAAAATAACATGGCTTCTGAGCGCCAACAAAGCCGGTCAGACCTCGATCGCCTCACCGGGAAATGGCAACCCGAGAACAGTGCCCGTGCTAGCGACCCGGTCGCTACGGCTCCCGGTTCCGATACGTAGCGCGATAACTCTTTGCCTGGCTGCAATGTTAAAATAGCTACGTCATGACTAATGGAAACTGTTCGCACATAGAAGCGATCACGAGTGTCAAACTTGCACAGCGCCGGGAATGTGAGGAGTGCGTCAAGATCAAAGCGCAATGGTTCCACCTGCGAACTTGTCAAACGTGCGGCGTGACGCTGTGCTGCGATACTTCGCCCAATCATCACGCCACCAAACACGCCCACGCCACCGGCCATCACGTTATCGCATCAGCCGAACCCGGGGAGCGCTGGCTGTATTGCTATCCCGATGAGACGTTTGCGGAATACTGAGCCACAGGCCTGAAGGGATCAACAAATCTCACAGTGGCCGGTACTTGAGTCGCTCTTCCTGAAGACGCTCCCGGTTCCGATTTCTCCGTAATCTGCGGATAATTGACCTGGTCGTGGGCCAGCCCCGCAGCGTCACGCCTGCCCAGTTAGTGGCCGTTCCCAATCGCCGGCTGTGGTCAGTAGGGCCTGGATCTGTGGTAGCCAACATTATGCCAATCTTCTAAGCGCCATAGGATCAGCTCGATTTAAGAAGGGCCTTGCCCTCAACCGACTAATTGGAGCTGATAATGACGACCGACAAAATCAAGTCCTTGGTGCGATGTATCTGCCTGGCGCTCTTTGCAATAGCCACCGTTTCCTCTTCCGCCTCTTCCCAGACTCAAGAAGACAAAACTCTTTCACCCTACTTTGTTGTCAAGGGAGACCCCAACGTAGATCACCTGCCTCTCAAGGGCACACATGTTGAGATTGATGTCTCCGGAGTGATCGCGGATGTCAGGGTAGTGCAAACGTATCGTAATGAAGGTTCGCGGCCAATCAATGCGTCTTATGTGTTTCCGGCATCCACGCGTGCCGCTGTTTACTCGATGCGGATGCGCATAGGCGATCAGGTGATTGTTGCCAGAATCAAAGAACGAGAGGCTGCAAAACGGGAGTTTGATACGGCGAAGAAGGAAGGGAAGAGCGCATCTCTACTGGAGCAAAACCGGCCAAACGTATTTTCGATGAGCCTGGCCAATATCATGCCCCAGGATCAAATCGAGGTTGAGCTTCGTTATACCGAACTCCTGGTGCCAACCGATGGAATTTATGAAGTGGTCTATCCGACCGTGGTTGGACCTCGCTACGCTTCGCAGCCCGAGGCGTCAGCGGCAAAAGAAGATCGTTGGGTTAAGAGTCCTTATCTTCACCAGGGAAACAAACCGACCAGTACTCTTCACATTTCAACCAGAATCTCGGCCGGGATTCCGATCCAGGACTTAAACTGCGCGTCGCACGAGATTGCTCCGCAATGGCAGAGTCCGACGGTCGCTCAGCTGACTCTCGACGATGCGGATCCATTCCAGGGAAATCGTGACTTTGTGTTGCGCTACCGTCTGGCAGGAGAGCAAATCACTTCCGGGCTCCTTCTTTACCAGGGTGAAAACGAAAACTTCTTTCTCTACATGGCCCAACCGCCGCAGCGAGCAACGATAGAAGACATACCTGCTCGGGAGTACATCTTTGTGGTGGACGTTTCCGGCTCCATGGAGGGGTTTCCTCTGAACACTTCCAAACAGCTGTTAAAGGACCTGATCGGGCAGTTGCGACCATCGGACATGTTCAACGTCGTCTTGTTTGCCGGGGACGCGTCTGTCCTTTCTGAAAAATCGCTCCAGGCAAATCAGGAAAACATCTCCGGCGCGATTCGGCTGTTGGAACAGCAGCGCGGTGGTGGAGGAACCGAGCTTCTTGCCGCCGTCAAACAGGCCATGAACATTCCCCGTGAAGCAAACATCTCGCGCAGCATCGTGCTGGTAACCGATGGCTACATTTCAGGGGAGCAGGGAGTCTTCGATTACATTCGCGAAAATCTCAATCGATGCAACGTGTTTTCGTTTGGAATCGGCTCATCAGTAAACCGGTACCTGATTGAAGGCGTAGCGAAGGCCGGAATGGGTGAGCCTTTTATAGTGACTAAGGAATCGGAAGCACCGGCGATTGCCGCCAAATTCCGAGAATACATTCAGTCGCCGCTCTTGACCGATATTCAGATACGGTCCGTTGGTTTTGACACCTACGATGTTGACCCGATCCATCTTCCTGATCTGATGGCCCAGCGACCCATCATTCTCTACGGCAAGTGGCGCGGGCCAGTAGCCGGTGCGTTTGAGTTACACGGCAAGACGGGGCGAGGTAATTACATAACCACGCTGGATGTTGCCGGCGTCCAGCCGGATGAAGCAAATCGCGCGCTGCGATACTTGTGGGCTCGTTCTCGAATCGCCGAACTCTCGGACTACGGATCAAGGAATGTTTCTCCCGATAGCGTTAAAGAGATCACTTCACTTGGTCTGAAATACAACTTGTTGACCCAGTACACTTCGTTCATCGCTGTGCGCGAAGAAGTGAGAAACCCATTGGGTTCGGCGCAGGACGTGAAGCAAGCGTTACCGCTTCCGATGGGAGTCAGCGATCTGGCAATAGGTGAAGGCGCTGAAGTTGGAAGTGAACCAGAGTTCGTTTGGTTGATAGCTGCGTCTCTGGCGCTCGCGCTGGTCATGATGATCCGTTCGCGGCGGCGCGGCTCTGTCCGCACCACGTGAGGCAGCGGTTGTGTGAAAACAAATGTAGGGCGTCCCTCCGTGGGCGCCCTTCGTCGGGAGAATTGGCGCCGCGACGGACGGGGCGTGAGCCAAACAATATGAACCTCAAGGTCACCTGGAAACGCAATGCGCAGTTGGTTGCCGTCGTGCTGTGTGCCGCCGCGGTCAAGCTCTATTATTCAACTGCGAGCGTCAACGAACTGCGGTGGATTCTTGGGCCAACCACTGTGCTGGTCGAGTTAGTCAGCGGTTCACGATTTGAATTTGAATCCCATGCCGGCTACATGAACAGCGAGCACAATTTCGTAATTGCTGCTTCCTGTGCCGGGATCAATTTCCTGATCACTGCATTCCTGATGCTCACTCTAAGAAAACTGTGGAGAAACCGATACCCAGAGCGATCCTACAACCTTGACTGGAAATTCATTCCGGCAGCAGCGTTGTTTGCTTACCTGGCAACGCTCATTGCGAACACCGTCCGCATTTCCACAGCGCTGCGTTTACACGGGAGGCGAACAGAGATCGGCTGGTTGGATCCAGACCAACTTCACCGCGTCGAAGGAATCTTCATCTACTTTGGATTCTTGCTGTTGTTGTTTGTGGTGAGTGAAAAGACCAGTTCAGAAAGCGCTTGGGGTTCAGACACTGCATCGAGTTCGGTAAAAGCTTCTGATCTGTTTCGACGATCTCTTTTCCCGCTCCTGGTCTACTACGCAACCGCGTTAGGAGTCCCGTTCGCTAATGGCGCGTTTCGTCAGGGAAGTGCCTTCTGGGAACATTCGCTCTTTGTGGTATTAACTCCTCTGTTCCTAATTCTCCCGCTCGCAACTTTGCGAATCTTTAGAAGTCAGCGGGGCCAGGTTGACTGTACTCGAGTACAGAACCGAGCGCGGTAGCGCCGGGTGATGGCGTCAACTACAGAACTGAGCGCGGTAGCGCCTGATGCCATCGCTTCAGGCCCGTCACTTTACAAATCTGCCCGGCATGGTGCTAACATCTGTTTGGAAATCCCTCCGCATTCAAGTTCCCTCTGTAACCCTCGTAACCCAGATCAAGAGTCTGGATAACTGTAAAAACAAGGAGGAAAAAAGTCGTTGATGTACAGACGCGAGACAGCCGTCCACAACCAACCCGACGTTCTTAAAGGATTGGCGGCGGGAACCATTGGTGGGTTAGTCGCTTCATGGGTGATGGAGGAGTTTCAAGTGGCCTGGATGAAAGTGTCAAAGGCCATCCAAAGTTCAAATGGTAATGGTTCAAACGAGTCTTCATCCTCAAAGCAAGAAGGGGAGCAATTTTCAGGTGGTGACGAAGATCAGGAACCCGCCACGGTGAAAGCGGCGGAGATGATCTCGGAGAACGTTTTCGGCCACCAACTATCAAAGAATGAAAAGGGGATAGCCGGCAACGCCGTGCACTACGCCACGGGCGGAGCTTCGGGGGCCGTCTACGGTGTCGCTGCGGAGCTGGTCCCGCAGGTGACGGTCGGCGCGGGAATGCCCTTCGGGACGGCCGTCTGGCTGGTCGTTGACGAAGCGGCGGTGCCGCTGCTCGGTCTTTCAAAAGGGCCGGCCGAGTATCCGGTTTCGACGCATGCTTATGCGCTCGCGTCACACCTTGTCTATGGGTTCACGACAGACATTGTGCGGCGAACTTTGCGCAGAACAATCTTGCGTTAGGATTTGGCAGGAATCAGTAGCGCGAGATATCCGTCTATGAATCAGAAACCAATCAGTGAGGAAGCGTTGGATAAACTCCAACGCGACACGTTTGGTTACTTCAAAAAGGAAACCAACCTCAAAAATGGAATGGTGCCCGACAACACGCGAAAGGGTGCCCATGCCAGCATTGCCGCGATTGGATTAGGACTCGCGGCATATCCGGTCGGGGTTGAGCGGGCTTTCATTTCGCGCGAAGAAGCAGTCGAGCGGGTCCGGACCACGCTGCAGTTCTTTTGGAACAGCTCGCAGGGAAATGGACCGGATGCGACTGGTTACAAGGGCTTCTACTATCACTTTCTTTACATGGATACCGGGCGTCGCGCGTGGGAGTGTGAACTCTCAACTATAGATTCGTCTATCCTGATCGCCGGAGCGCTCGCCGTTGCCACCTACTTCGATCAAGAGTCGGAAGAAGAGCGCCAGATTCGAAAGCTGGCAGACGAACTCTATCGCCGCGTTGACTGGCAATGGGCGATGAACGGTGGCCTGGCAGTCTCGATGGGTTGGAAGCCCGAATGCGGTTTCCTGCCATACCGTTGGGAAGGCTATAACGAAGCCATCCTGCTCCATGTGCTCGGTCTCGCCTCGCCTACGTACCCGTTGCCGCCGGAAACTTACAAAGCCTTTACCTCAACGTATTGTTGGAAAGAAATCTACGGTCAGGAGTTTCTTTACGGTGGTCCACTGTTTATTCATCAGCTTTCCCACCTGTGGATAGACTTTCGCGGCATCCAGGACGAATTCATGCGTGAGAAGGGACTCGACTATTTCGAGAACAGCCGCCGCGCGACGTACGTGCAGCAACAGTATGCGATTCACAATCCTCGGGGGTTCAGAGGCTACGGTGAAAACGCCTGGGGAATCACCGCGTCGGATGGCCCTGGTCCGGCGGTGTTGAAGATCGATGGGATTGAACGGTTCTTTTTTGACTATGAGGCGAGAGGTGTTCCTTTTGGTCCGGACGACGGAACGATCGCTCCGTGGGCGGCTGCTACTTCATTGCCGTTCGCACCCGAGATCGTTTTGCCGGCGCTGCAGTATTTCAACGATGTCTATCCTGACATGACGAGTGAGTATGGATTTAAGTGCAGCTTCAATCCGACTTTCAATGAAGGGCTTGAGAGTGAGCGTGGCTGGGTGGCGAAAGGCTATTACGGTCTGGACCAGGGTCCAGTCGTGGTCATGATCGAAAACTATCGCACTGGGTTTTTCTGGGACCTGATGCGCAGGTGTTCTTACGTGAGTGATGGCTTACGCCGCGCCGGATTTTCGGGTGGTTGGTTGTGATGTGGACCGAGACCGTGCGGTCCTTGTAGGGGCGTCACTCCGTGTGGGCGCCCCTCCTTGCACAACGAAGACCTAACAAGTAAATACGGCTACGGCGTTTCCTTTTATTTTTTTACGTGCTCAACTCAACCGAACGGGCGTCCACGGAGTAACGCCCCAACAATCTCGGCAGAGACCGTGCGGGGGCGCGCTTCGCTTGCCCACCTTCCCAACTGCGAATTACCTGGCTTGACGCTGACGATTCATCAACGCGGCAAAACGCTCGACGGTAATGTTGCCGCCCGAGACGATGCCCACCACCTTCTTGCCACGCACGCTGTTCCTGACGGTCGCGCTACTGCCCTGTTCACCTGGAGCACTCAACTTGATCGCCGCGGCGAGCGAAGCGGCGCCGGCGCCTTCAGCCACTTGCCTGGCGTCTCGTGCAAGTAAGCGGATCGCCTCGTTGATCTCTTCGTCAGTCACCAGCACGAAATCGTCCAGCAGCTCCCAAAGAATCTTGTTTGTCATTTCAAAGGGAACCCGCGTAGCGAGACCTTCATGTTCGGTCTTCATCGTCGGATAGGGATCCAGCGTGCGATTGCGCCAGGCGTGCCACATGGCGGGTGCGGCCTCAGACTGAACGGCGATGACCCGAATGTTGGGATTGAGATGCTTCGCAGCGATGCAATTGCCCGAAGCGCAACTCCCGCCGCCGGCGGGAGCTATAATCACCTCAACGTCGGGCAGATCGTCGAAAATCTCGAGACCGATTGTGCCGACTCCGGCAATCAAACTCGGTTCATTTGCCGAGTGAACGAACCGAAATCCTTCTTCGCGAGCGACGCGTTCACACTCCATTCGCGCTTCATCAAAATCGCGGCCGTGCAGTCGAACCTCAGCGCCGAGTTCACGCATCGCCTGCATCTTCGATTCGTTTACCTTCTCCGTGGGAGCATAAATTATTACGCGAGCGCCAAAGAGCCGCCCCGCATAGGCGATCGACTGGCCGTGATTGCCGGTGGAGGCGGTGAACAGTGTGGTCTTTTCATTTGCTTCATTGACCACCCCGCGGTTGTTAGTGATCTCATTGCCAACGAGATTGATGCCACCGCGTACCTTGAACGCGCCCACCGGTTGGAGGTTCTCTAACTTTGCGTAATAGTCGCAGCCTAATTCCTCAGAAATCCTGGCAACGCGAACGAGCGGCGTCTTTGGCAGGTATGGCTGATAAATTTGCGCGCCGCGACGATGTCGTTGAAGCTCGGAAGCATGGCACGCAAACTAACAGCTTGAGGGGTGGGAGACAAATGGTTGAGACTAGTTGGATGACTGCCAGGCTCCGACTGTGTTCACGAAATCAAGACTTGGGTCACCGCCCAGTAGCTTGAAGTCCTTACCTGCTAAACCAGTCGCCATCATTTCCTGTCTCCGTTAGTAATAAATAGCCCCACTGTAACCGGCAATATCGTATTGACAGGTTACCTGTTCTAGTTGTATAAGTGTAACCAGCATCGGCGTAATAAGTGGTTACACGTAAAGACTGGCAGCGAACGCGACTGCGAGGGAATGCGCGCCCGGTGTTTATCAAACTGTGTACTTCTTTCGCCGTGGACTCTGAAATTGAGGAGGAGAACTAAATGTCGGAACTGGCGACCATTATTGAGGAATTGAAAAACATCCATCGGGGCGATGCGTGGCACGGCCCGTCTTTGCACCAATCTCTGGATGGATTGACGGCAGCACAAGCCGCGGCGAGGCCCATCGCTAACGCGCATAATATTTGGGAACTAGTCTCGCACATTTTGGGCTGGGAAAATGTCTTTCGTCGAAGACTCGAAGGTGACACTCAAGCGACAGAACCTGAAGCCGGGGACTTTCCGGCGACAGACACTCCGAGTGAGCAGGACTGGCTGGATTTGTTGGCGGCTCTGGACACTGAACATGAAAGGTTGTTGACGGTGGCTTCAGGGCTATCTGACGAGCAGCTTGAAAAGAAAGTCGCCGGTAAGAATTATTCGGTGCGGCTTCTTTTGCAAGGCATCGTCCGCCATCACGTCTATCACACCGGACAAGTAGGGCTCCTGCGAAAGGCGTTTGTTGGCTAGCCTCAGGAAATCGAGTGAGGATGAGCAATGAATAGATTCCTGTTGATCAGTTTTACGCTGGCGGTATGTACTACTGGAATCGAACCGCCGACCCTGGGGTTATGAAAGCCTCGTTCGCTGCTGCCCCTCGACCTGGTAGTGGGGAAATAGCGTGTTGCTGTCGAAAGAGAAATCGAACTGGGAACGGGAATGCCTCGTTTACGAGGCTGGCCCGAAGGGCCCGTTAGGCCGGCCGTTTTACGGCTGGTGAGTTAGCGCCGCGATAAATCGCGAGGCCGTTTCAACGGCCTTTTGCCATTTAGTTTGGCGAATGAAAAAGGCCGCTAAAGCGGCCTGGACCAAATAGACTTAGACATGTGAACCTAGCCGTAAAACGGCTGGCCTAACGCGCCCCTTCAGGGCCTGCCGCCTGAAGGCGGCACGGTTGGCTCGAGAATTCTGTCTCACTCAATTCATGTTACAACACACAATTACCCCACTACTCTCGACCTGAAACATTTGACAGCCGGCGACGTGATGGCGTATAAGACGCCTCTGAAAGGGTCATATGAACAGAACTCACCACCATCATCACTCGCATCTTCATGCCAACCATCATTGGCATCGAGGCAGCGCGTGGTCAGGTGTGATTCTGAAGCGAGAATAGCCTAAGGAATTCATAACCGGACTTTTAAGAACCCGCTGCCAGACACCAAATGGCAGCGGGTTTTTTCGTTTTGCTTAAGGGGCGGATTCAGGTTTGAAGAACAATAGTGAGCGGGTACGTCGAAAAGCGGAACCGGGATCCCCGCGCGGAGTGGTGGTGTTGTTTCGAACCTCGGGGCGAGTTAGTCAAGATCAATTGTCTACCCGAAAGGGATTGCGCCCAGCAGACGCAACCGCGTTGCGGTTGGATACCCTTCGACCCTGTAACCCAGGGTAGCCGAAACGGCAACCCTGGGCTGTAAGACGCAACCGCTTCGCGGTAAAGACAGTTTGAGTTGGAAGGAAGCACGAAGCAGAAAGCAGAAAGCAGAAGGCAGAAGGCAGAAAGAAAGTTCAAAGCACAAAGTTCAAAGTTTTATGTCTGATTCAATCTCCAGAATTCCCAACGGCTTGCGCTACTACTCCTCGCGAGTGGCGCAGGTGCGACGCACTATCGAAGAAATTGCGATGGCGGTTTTCGACGGTTGGTCCTACGAAGAGATTGTCACACCTACCGTGGACTACTACTCACTCTTCGAAGTGGGGATGGGTAAATTGGAAGCGCAGCGCGCCTTTAGATTTATGGACGGCGACGGTCGACTTCTGGCGCTCCGCCCCGACGTCACCTCAGCGATTGCCCGCGCGGCTGCCACACTATTTGCCGAACGCGAGCGGCCGCTCCGTCTCTGTTATGCCGCTCCGGTTTTTCACCAGCAGGGCAAATCACGCGCAAACTGGAGAAGAGAGTCAACGCAGATTGGCTGTGAGTTGCTGGGCCGAAATTCAAAAACCGCTGATATGGAAATGTTGACTATCGCAGCGGAGCTGCTGAGTCGTCTCGGTCTCGCTCAAAAAGCCGTGATCACTCTTAGCGAAGTGGAGATCTTTAACGGCGTTGTGGAAAGTCTAGGGCTCGATGTCGATGCGCGAAATGAATTACGACGCCTGGTAGATGTCCGGGCAGCGTCTGATCTTGAATGTTTCCTTGCCGACTACACCTCTGCTGAAGAGTGCTCGGCTCTGGCTGATCTCATTCAGCTTTCCGGAAGGAACGAAATATTTGATAAGGCGCGCCGCGTAATTACGAACGAACGGTCCCGGGCGGCGCTCGACCGTCTTGAAAGTCTCTGGCGCATCCTCGAAACACTCGGTATGGCGGAGCGCTTTGAAATTGATCTCGGCGAT
>JAXIOV010000009.1:0-84563 GCA_045403245.1 Pyrinomonadaceae bacterium
CTACTTCGTTAGTCTTCTGACCTGACTTGCTTTACCGCTTCGCGGTAAAGCAGTTCAAGTCAGAAATTCTAACGAGGGACTACAGGTTTCGTTGCAACCCAGACTTTGAATCCGAGTGTTTTCAAACAACGATCTGTTGCACTTCCAAGTTGAATCCACGAATGACAAATGGTAAATCTGCCGGTAGACACTCAGCACCCACATATACAGGAACATGATCCGTTACTACTTTTTTGTTCCCGCCGTTTTCCTGTAGCATAAACAGCCATGATGAACCAGGGCCATTACACCGGTCAGGTGCTTGACGAAAAGTACCGACTTGAACGCCTGCTGGGACAAGGTGGAATGGGAGAAGTGTATCTGGCCACTCATCTTGGTACCGAGCGCTACGTTGCGCTCAAACTGATCATGCCGCAATTCATGCGCAACGAGGAGTTTGTGGCGAGGTTTAAACGGGAGGCCAGGGCAGCAGGGCGATTGCGTCACCCGAACGTCGTTGACGTCACCGACTTCGGCTTCGCCCAGGCCGACGGCGAACCGGTGGCCTATTTAGTGATGGAGTATCTCGATGGCTGCACCCTCGGCGATATTCTGGCCGAGGAGTCAAAGCTGCCGGTCGAATGGGTGGTCGATATCCTGGAGCAGGTTTGTTCAGCGGTGAACGAAGCCCACCAGCAGGGAGTGGTCCATCGAGATCTTAAACCGGAAAATATTTGGTTGGAGCCAAACCGGCTCGGCGGTTACCGGGTCAAGGTCCTCGACTTCGGAATTGCCAAAGTTGCTCCGGGCATTCCAGAGGGAACTGCAATTAACTCGGCCTCGGCGCCAACCCTTACCAGCCCGGAGGACCTGGAATGCGACACCCTACTCTACCCGTCAGGAAACGCAGTTGCGAATGAAGACCAGGCGATCACCCAACAAGTAGAAAATCGAAAAACTCAAGTAGGTCAGGCAGCCGAGGAAGAAAGCACCCAGCTCTTTGCTCAGGCCGCGGCAACTTCGCATGCGCTACCTGGCCCTGAGACGAAGATTCCAGATGACGAGGGTCGAACTCTCACTTTTGACCAACGTCAGACAGTTGCAAAGCAAGCTACCGCTTTATTTGCACACACCACCCAGGCTTCCGACTTGACGCGTGTCGGTGCGATCATGGGCACACCGCTCTACATGTCTCCGGAACAATGTGCCGGACAGACTCTCGACGCCCGCTCCGACATTTATAGCCTGGGAGTTATTGCTTACCAGATGCTGACAGGCGAGACGCCATTTGCAGGTGATACGTCCAGCGTCATGCGCGAGCACTTGAAATCGTCGCCGCCGCCTTTGCGCGGGAAATCCAGGAAAGTGCCGAAGCGAATAGCCGAGACGGTGATGACGGCGCTCTCAAAAGATCCGGCTCAACGGCCCCAAACAGCAGCGGCGTTTGCCAGCGCGTTGCGGGCCCAAGCCGATGGAATCAGCTCGCTTTACCGGCGAGCGATCGCTTTGTATAGCGAACACTTTCCGACATTTTTCAAGTTGTCTTTGATCGCCCACATCCCCTTGATCATCACCACGCTAATGCTGGTCGGCTTTGCGCTTGCGGAGGAAAGCGTCGAAAGTGGCAGTTTGCCAGTGAAGGTCTGCTTCTACGTCGCGTTGGGGTGCGTTTTTTTACTACAGCTCGCTTCTTACTTCGTTGCGGCATCAGTGATCTCCGGGGTCACTGCAATCCTCGTCACCCAGCTGACGGTGGCGCCTTTGCGGCCAGTAGATCTCCGCGCCGCCTTCGCTGTCCTGAGGCAACGTTGGCGCCCGTTTCTGAACACGGCTATTCGAGTCACCATCCGAATCATAATTGGCACGGTGCTCTGCGTGATTCCGGGAATGGTGATGAGTGTGCGCTACTCGCTCTTCGCGCCGGTAGTTTTGCTGGAAGGACTCGAAAAAAAGGCGGCCTTACAACGCGCGCGCTCATTGGCGTCTCGTTCCTGGCGGACGGTGATCATCGTTGTCGTACTCCAGTTTTTGATTCCCTCGGTTGTGAGCGCGATCACAGGTCGACTCGCAGTGAGTGCCAGCCCTGCGGGTGAGCCCAGGTCGGGAGTCAAGATTGATGGCGGCGTTTCTCAACAACTCCTTGGTCTGATCAACATCTTCATCGTTCCGCTGATGTCGATCGTGCCGGCACTCCTTTATCTGAAGATGCGTCAACTTGGTGGCGAATCACTTAGCGCGGCCCTTGATAAGATCGACGCGGGAGACGAAGAACTGAGCAAGTGGCAGAAACGCATGCGGACTCGTTTGAGCCTTCACACTCCACGGTCAAACACACCACGAAATACATGAACGGTTGAGCGTCACCATCCCTATGAATTGTCCGAGCTGAAAATAACGCGGGAGTTAGACGGGGTTTCCGGCAGCGTCATCGTTCAACGCCTTTGCCAGGCGAGCAGCATCCTGCGTGAACCGAGGCGATTGGCACTGGGCCACGAATTTAGTGTAACGAGCCAGATGAGACTCAGCTTCGCCCCGTTTCCCTGCCGCGAGCAGCACCTCGATGTAAAGCGGTCCCAACCACAAACGACTGACACGCGATTCCGAAGTAGATATCAGTTTCATCGCCTCAGCGCATAACCCCTCGGCTTCACCAATTTCTCCGCGGTGAAAATGAACCTGGGCCAGGCAGCGAAAGCCCTCGAAACGCGAATAAAGCAAGCCCAAACGCTCGCTGGTTTCAAAGTTTTCGAGGGCGGTCTGTAAGCTGGCGTCCAATAATTGATGATCAGACTTCAATCGGCCCTGGTCAGCCTGCAGGACCGCAAAATTTCCCTTCATCAATGCGCCCACACGGACCTCGCCAATGGATTTCGCCAGTCTGATACCATCACTAAATTCTCTCTCAGCCCGCACCGCATCTCCCGAGTACATCGCCGACGTGCCGGCGACGAAGTGCGTCCAGGCGCGGCGCTCACGAGAATTAAGCCTCTCAACAATTTCACGTTCCTGTTCCGAGTATTTGAGAGCAGCAACGTACTCGCCCTTGTGAATTGCGTCTTCACCAAGAAACTCAAGTCCGCTGGCCTGGGCTAACAAGACGTTGTGGGCTTCACCAAACTCGATCGCCTTCCTGGCCCACCGGTCAGCGTCGTCGAAAAGCCCCGAGTGCTGATAGGCGCCGGCGGCGAATGCATAGATCTGGGAGATCACAGCCGCGGCAAAGCTCGTGATCGTATCCGAGGCGGCCGCCGGAGCTACCAACGCCGCGGCTTGCTCGAGCAGTCTTACGGCTTCGTTATGCCGGCCAGCCAGGTGATGAAAGCGTCCCTCAAGCGACAATGCGCTTGCGGTCTCAAGTGGACTTGAAACTGGATCCAGCACGGCCAGCGCTTCACGTAAATATGCCAGCCCACGCTGATCGCCGGTGGCAACGAGCGAATTAGCCGCTTCACATTGCAGGCGGGCGCGAACCTTCGGGTCATGAACGATAGCCAGCGCACGCTCGAAGTGTTCGCCTGCCGGGATCATCTCGCCGTGCAGCAAATAAACCTTGCCGATCGTCTCTTCAAGTGCGGCCTGCTCGTCTACCAGTCCCAGTTGCTGGGCACAGTCGCGGGCGCGGCCGTATGCCGCAATCGCATCATCAAAAGCAAAGACCCGCTCGGCTTCAGCGGCGGCTTGTTTGGCGTAGGCAAGTCCGTGCTCGTAATCGCCTGCCTGGATGTAATGGTGGGCGAGCCTTTCAACAAAACAATGAGAAGTCGTTCTATGTCGTTCGAGTCCTTCGGCGGCATGCAGATGTAAGCGCCGGCGGCGAATTGGATTCAGTTCTTCATACAGAACCTCGCGGATCTTGTCGTGCGTGAAAGTGAACGAATCGTTGCGGTCAGCAGTGATTAGTTGTGCGCCCACCGCCTCATCGAGCGCGTCGAGTAGTATGTCTTCCTTCTGATCGCCGGCAGCCGCGGTGAGCTCGTCAAAAGTAAACGTCTTTCCCAGCACGGCCGCCGTGCGCAAGACCTCGTTACAATCACGGCTGACTCGATCCAGCCGACTACCGATGGCCTCCTTCATGCTTTGCGGAATTTCCAGCTCAGCCACGTCGCAACGTTTCCAGTGGCCACTCTCTCGCCTGACCGAGCCTTTTTCAATCAACGCTTTCAAAACTTCCTCGACGAAGAAAGGGTTACCCTCCGTTTCGCGATGTACCGCGTCACCGAAGTCAGCGCTCACATGTTCGCCCAGCAACGCGCCAAGTTGTTCGGAGGTTTCGGCTCTGTCGAAACGCCGGAGGGCAATCCGCGTGATCAATCGTTCCCGGTTCCAATCGACCAGGGCCTTGGCGAGGGGGTGGGCCCGATCAAGTTCAGTTTCGCGATAGGCGCCGAGGATGAGCACCCGCTCATCGCGGATTTGACGCAGCAGATGCCCGAGCAGCCAGAGTGTGCCGCGGTCAGCCCAGTGCAAATCGTCCGCATAGAAGAGCAGGCCTTGCTTGCGTGCCAGGTTGGCGAAAACGTCAGCCACCGCGTCGAAGAAGAGGAGGCGTTCCTCGTGAGGTTGTAATTCCGAGCGTTCCGGAAATGGGCCGAGACGAGTGTTGATCTCGGGCGCCAGCTTCGCAATTTGCGTGGCCGCATCGCCCAATAGCTCGCGCAATGTCGCGTCATCTTTCTGGTCGCGTACCCAGCGCCTGAAAGCTTCGACAAAAGGCAAGTAAGGCGTCGCCGCCTCATACTCGTAACATCCGCCGGTCATTACCACAGCGCTGTCGAGCGCGGCCTGGATCGTGATTTCACGGGCCAGCCGCGTCTTCCCGGCGCCGGGTTCGCCACTCAAAAGCAACGCATGACCGCGACCTTCCCGCGCGCGCCGCCACAGCTCGCGCGCCTCTGCAAGCTCCGAGGCGCGTCCAATGAGCCGTCCGCGCGAAAGCGCATCCAGAATCGCGACCGCATCTGCTGTATCTTCGTCGAGGGTTGTTCCCTTTTCGGTCAGTGAATCGAGCAGGGCCGCCTGGGTTTCGCCGGCGGTGGCAAACCGTTGAGCAGGGTCCTTTGCTAACAAGCGAAGGATGACAGCTTCCAGGGCTCGGGGAAGGTCAGGACGCAGTACTCGCGGCGGCACTACTGAAGCATGAACATGCTGAGAAACTACTGCCAGTGGATCAGTGCCCGTGAACGGGACTCGACCGGTTGTCAGCTCGTAAAGGAGAACGCCAAGTGCGTAAAGGTCCGTGCGGCCGTCAACGGTTTGACCCAACGCCTGTTCCGGCGCCATGTACGCAGCGGTGCCGACGATGATCCCGGCGCGAGAGATGCGAGCCGCGTCGGCGGGTAATGCCAGACCGAGGTCCGCCAACTTCACACTTCCTGTTTGACCGGACGTCGAGAGCAGGATGTTCTCCGGTTTCAAATCGCGATGCACAATGCTGTGAGAATGAGCGTGATCGAGCGCGGCACAAATCTGGCTTCCGATTTCGATCACGCGAGAGAGCTCAGGCGGCGGTGCGTGCGACAAGCTCGGGCCCCGCACTAGTTCCATGACAAAGAACGGCATGCCGCCGGCCTCGCCAACGTCATGAACGGAGACAATGTGTGGATGATTGAGCGCCGCCGCCGCACGCGCTTCGCGCAGCAGGCGTTGGCGGGCCTCACTCGATGAGGCGGCCTCAGGAAGTAATTTGACGGCGACCTCGCGCATGAGCTCAAGGTCGGTGGCTCGATAAACGATCCCCATTCCTCCGCGGCCGATCTCACTCTCGAGCCGGTAGCGCTCGCGCAGAACCAGACCTGGAGCGATGGCGCTGATCGGCCGGTCGCTCAGACTCATGATTCGAGTCGCTTGCGAATCGTCAGGCATTGCGTACCGAGGATAGCACGCAGCGGGAGGAGGTAAGTAATCAACCCAGAGAGGTCAGTTGTCCGTTGTTAGTTGTCAATGATTTGTGATCTGTGACCAGTTGGATTGGTGATTTGCTTCATCATCAGCCTAAATACAACTGACAACTAACAACTGACCATTGACAACTGACTACTAACAACTAACCGCTAAACAATCTGCCTTAAAGCTTGAATGGTTTCTTCAATATCCGGCCGGTTCTCTTGAGGAAGGTTCCGATTTTGGAGTTGTTCTGGTCTTCGGCGGGTTTCGCTTTAGCCACGGTCTGGGTTTTTTTCTCTTGTCGAGGGCGCGGGTTAACTGGTTGAGTGGCCACAGGGGCTGGACGATCTGACGAAACCTCCACCACCTTAATGCCGGCGTCTTTGGCCCTGGCGTTGCCAATCGCTCGAGTGTTGGCTCGACTCACGGAATCAGCACTTGCCCTGGCAATGGAACGCTGCTGCGCGTTCTCTTCTTCGGTGGCGCCGGTATCAGAGCTCTCGTCGGGAGTTGTTGGCGCTTCTTCAGTGGGTTGGAGGTCGGAGGAAGGAGACGGACTAACCTCTGGAATCACCACCGGTGGAATCGAGGCTTCTGCCGGTTCCGATTGGTTCGCACTCCGGGAAATCGGTTCGGAGTTCTGCGTACCGATCAGTTGGCCCTGGAAAGCAATTGGCAGCAGGACCCCAAGGATCACTGCCGGAATCGCGAAAACTGCGAACAACTTCAAACTGGACTTTCGCTTAGAAGGGATTGGTACGGCCGCGGCGTCTGGCGCGATGCGAAGCGATCCATCCTCCGAGACAAGCTCTTTGCCGTCCATGTCGCAAAGGTTTTGCTCGTCTTCATAGATAAACTCACACTGTGGGCACCGTTTCATCGCGACCCTCCTGAAATAGAGTTTGTAATTTGGGGCGCGGATGTTAGGGCAGTTGGTGTGACAACGTCGGGTGAGAATCCGCACTACCAGCTTACACCTAAGTAGCCACCAGAACAATATCTACGTTGGGGACCGCCCTCGGCTGCGGAACTTCCGGCTTTACGGCCGGTTGCAACGAAAACTGTGGGGTGGGCCTAAGTCTCGGACGCTAGGCCAGATAGCGCTCTTTAAGGATTGCAGCGTGGTGGTCAGCATGGCCCCCGAGAATATATGCCAGCGCTCGCACGCTGACCTCGTTGCCGCTGGCAGCTCCCGTTTTTAGCCAGGCGTCCTCCGGCAGGTTATGAAAAAAGCTGAGGGTGCTCTGACGGACGCGACGAAAGTCTTCCACGTGGCTGTCCCATGAGAATTCATCGGCGCGGGCCGCCGCAACTGCGACTTCCTGTTCGAAGCTCGGCAGAGGCTCCGAATAACCACGCGCAAACCAGAGCGCCCGGAAAAGAAAAACGCGCTCGGCATCGCTAACGTGATTGAGCAGTTCGCGAATGGACCACTTACCTGGCGCGTAACGGTGAAGAGACTTTTCTTCTGAAATTCCACTCATGAGCGCCAGCATTTCTTCCGACTGGGTTTCCAGCACATCAACTATATCGTCGCTCGTGATGCGGCTGATGTAAGTGTGGTAGTAAGGAGCGTATTCGTTTGGTTCAGGACGTTCAGGCATGTTCGAAATCATACGGCAGCAAAGTGGCTGACTGCAAAGGGCGCAACTGAACAACTAACCATTGCCTTCTGCCTTCTGCCTTCCGTCGCCATTCCCCACCACGTTATCGAGCAGGGCACGGATTTCGTCGGCGCCGGCGGCGACTCCACTCGCAATTCTACCGGCCGGAGTGACCAACACCGCCGTCGGTGTCACGTTAGCGCCGTATTGCTTCGCAACTTCGCGTTGCTCCTGCAGCAACACCTGGCCGAGTCGGTTTCGCGCTACATTGACGAAGTTTTCTTTGATGGTTCCGCGGCTAATCAAGGCAATCGTCAACCTATCGCTGTGCGCGTTTTGCCATTCCTTTATTTCCTTGAAGAGCACCACACAAGGCGGACAGTAGGGACTGGTGAAAATAAGCAATAGTGGTTTTTCGAAATCGAGCAGTTGGGCGAGTGAAGTCCGGCCGCCCTCGTAAGCGATCAGGTCGAAAGGCGGGGCAACTGAATCTAACGGCAAGGCCGGAGAATCAAACTCTTTTTCTGCCGCCGGTGGATTTCGACGAATTACGTAAGTGATCACCGCGGCGACGGCGCCAGTACCGCCGAGTAAAACTAACCATTGAACTAAGGTGAGTTGAGCGAGCGTGTCGCCGATGCCGGGAGTTGTTTGCCAACTCTGCCAGAGAACCAATCCGGCCGCGAGCGCAAATACAACGTTGCGAACCAGCGTCGACCAACCCAGTGGACGCGAATAGAGCTGGCCGAAACAATGGCAATCGTGTGTTTGACCGCGGGCGAGGTTAATGCCGATGGCGATAATAAACAGACTGAGCAGCACGAGGCCGGCGACAGCGCTCGGCCCTGCGGTTTTGCTGAAAAGAAGTCCGACGGCAACCGAGAGTTCAGCCACGGGAAGAAGAATTCCGAGCGCCGGGGTGAGGGCTTCGGGAGCGCCAAAGTTTTTGACTGCGTCACGAGTGCCGCGTTGGTCAAGGAACTTGGTTACTCCTGCAACGCCAAAGACTGCACTTAGCGCGATGCGAATAAGAACGATGAATAAAGCCATGTAGTCAGTTGTGAGTTATCAGTTGTCAGATGCTCTTTTGCTGCTTACTGCAGGATTGTAATTCGGCAGCAATCAACATCCAAGACCACTGACCTTAGTGTTGAATGCCTGATCCGAGCGGTTCCGTAGTGACTTCACTTACTCGAGACTGAACCTCACCCATGCAGGCGGTAGTGTCCTGGTTTGGCTCGCGTAACGCAACCTCAGTTTGGGCGTAGGTTGAATTCCATTCATTCATCGCAAACTAACAGTTTGTTTTACTGGTTAGAACACTGCCCGTCGGGCAGTTTCCGTGAAAACCAACCGGAAACAGGCTAGAATCGCGGAACTTGTCATCGCTAATGGCCGTTTGATTTCATAGACTATCCAGCGTCCCGGCCATCGTTACAGGAAGGAATGCCTAATGTATTGCCAAACTTGCGGAATCCCCGTTGCGCCCAGTCTCAGCTACTGCAACCGCTGTGGGACTAACCTGAAAGAGCGCGAGGGGGCCAAACCCACTGGCGCAATCAGTGCTTTTCTAACCGCCATCACTTTAATCGGCCTGGTTGGGTTGGGAATCATGCTCGGCGGCGCTCTCACGTTGAGGAGAGAAGCAAACCTCGGCGAGGAGATCGTCGGGATGTTCATGTTGTTCGTCTTCTTCATTGTAACGACGACGGAAATCCTGCTCGTGAGACAGTTATCGAAGCTTACCGGCAGCAGCCAGAAGAAACAGGTCGCCCTTGCCCCACCATCGCAGGCAACCACCCATGAGTTTCCGGCGCATCAGCCGCGTACGCTTGCGGAACCGGTTCCAAGCGTTACCGAAAACACCACCCGGACTCTCGAATACTCGCGCAATGAACCCTTACGGTAACGAACCTCGAACTACTCAGGCTTTGAGGCGTCTGGCTACCTTCCACAAGGAGCAGTTGAATTGAAGAGAATTGTTTTCCTGTTGGCGCTCGTGACGCTTACCGCACTCCTAGCCTCCTGTGCTCGATTTCGTAACGAAGTGGCTGGTTCAGGCGCGCGGCAGAAGCAAAAGCGAGAACTGGCGTCGTTTACTTCCATCACTGCGTCGGGAGCTTTTGAGATCGAGGTCGTGTGTCAGAAGACCCAAAGTCTGGAGCTTGAAGGTGACGATAACATCCTGCCGCTCGTCAGCACCGAAGTTTCAAATAACGTACTACACATTGACAACGTTCGCGGCTACTCGGTCGTGGAGCCCATTCGAATTCAAATCTCAGTACCCGATCCGGTCGTCACCAAAAGCGTAAGTGGTCCAGGTAGCGTTGAAAAGAAAGAGTCAGGAGGACGTAACTTCTGGCTTCGCCTATTTCGCCAGCCAATTTCTCGTTCGAGATTTAGAAACGCGCAAAAATTTACGCTCCTGACTTCACCGGGTTGACTCTTCACCGGCAGTTTTTCTAACGCAACGTCTGCCATTTTTCAGTTGACATTCCACTCGTTACTGAATAACTATTTGCCAATCTTCCAAAAGGAGCTTCTTTCCTGATGACCTATGTAGTGACGGAACCCTGTGTTGATTGTAAATATACCGACTGCGCTGCTGTGTGTCCGGTCGAAGCGTTTCACGAGTTAACTGACCGCCTCTACATTAATGCCGAAACTTGCATAGATTGTGACGCGTGCGTGCCGGAGTGTCCGGTTGAAGCGATTTTTGCCGACAGTAACGTCCCGGAGAATTACGCGCACTGGACAGAAATCAATATTACCGAAGCTCCAAACTTTCCGGTCATCAGCCAGAAGATACCCGCATTGCATGGGCCAAACTGTGCCGGTCCAGAAGAGTGAGAAGATCGATTTTCAGTTTCTTCCAGGGTCGGGCCGAAAGCGTTCGACCCTTTTTGTTCTTCCAGGTTTGGTTCGCTGAAATCCAATGGTCAGCTAGCCGACTTTGATACAATACGGGCGCCATGAAGTTGATTTGCTGGCTGGTCGGGGTCCTCGTTCTTGCTTCGATTGCCTCTCCGCAATCCGGTCGGAAGCAGAAAGAAGTACGAGCTGTTGCGGAACCCACAGAGGCAGACCAGCCCAAACCCAAGTCCGATTCACCGCCCGAACCGCCTCCAGTTACGGCTGAACGAAACGAGGACTACCGCTGCACGGCCGACGGCGGCCTGGCCAGACTTCTCGACCCGGTGACTGAACTGGTCATCAGTTCAAAAAACGTGGACGAGCGGGCCGTCATTGTCCGCAAGCCACCGCCGTCTTATACGAAAGAAGCCCGCCGCACCTGGGTCCGGGGCCTGGTGACTTTGAGACTGCTGCTCTCGGCAGACCAAAACATTTCGCGTATTCGAGTAGTGAAAGGACTGCGAGCGGGACTAACCGAAAACGCCATTCGGGCCGCTTGTAAAATTAAGTTCAAGCCTGCAATGAAAGACGGCAAACCTGTCTCCCAATGGGTTGAGGCCGACTATGTGTTTCAACTTTACTGACTCCCCAACTCCAGAAACCCAACTCCGCGCGGAAACCAGGCGCGCGCTCTGCTCGGAACCCTTCATTTGAAGGAAGAGGGGTAACTGCCAACATGAGACGTTTACTGCGGATCCTCACGATCACAGTTTGCTTGTTCTCAATCTTCGCGGAAGGCCCGCCTGTTTTCGCAAATGACCGTTGGGTATCGGTGCGCTCGAAGAATTTTCTAATGGTCGGCAATGCGAGTGAAAAGAAGATCAGGCAGGTGGGCGTTAAGCTCGAGCAGTTTCGTGAGATCTTCCCTCGGTTGTTCCCAAAATTGAATTTCAATTCTCCGGTTCCGACGACAGTCGTGGTTTTCAAAGACGACACCTCGTATAAACCGTTCAAGCCGACCGCGAGCACTGCCGGCTACTTTCAGCCGGGTCCTGACGTGAATTACATCGCGCTGACCTCCGAGATTCAGCGGGAGGAAAATCCGTATAACGTGATCTTCCACGAATACACTCACCTGTTGATGAACAACCACACCAAGAACTTGCCACTGTGGTTGGATGAGGGGTTGGCCGAATACTACAGCACCTACAGCATTACCGATGATCAGAAAATAGTGCTGGGCAGACCTATCGCCAGTCACGTTTTCCTGCTGCGGCAAAACAAAATGCTACCGCTCAGAACGTTGTTTGCCGTCGACCATAAGTCTCCTCATTACAACGAGCGAAATAAGCAGAACATCTTCTATGCGGAATCCTGGGCCCTGCTTCATTACCTCATTCTCGGCAACAATGGCCAACGGGCCGGTCAGATTGGGAAGTTTATTGAGTTGATGGCGGCCAACACGCCAATGGAAGACGCCTTTCAACAAGCTTACGGCATGACCTTCGAAAGTATGGAGCGCGACTTAAGCAACTACTTTCAGAATGATCGTTACGCCCTTCAGGTTGGCAAGTTCCAAAACAAGATCAATTTCGATACGCAAATGCAGGTCACAGAAATCAGCGAAGCCAAGGCGCAGGCCTACCTGGGCGACTTGTTGTTGCATAGCAGTCGGGCCGAGAGTGAAACCTACCTGCAGAGGGCGCTGGCTCTTGATCCGGATCTCCCGATGGCCAACGCCTCCCTTGGCATGCTGCGGGTGCGGCAGGGTAAAGCCGGAGAAGCGCGGGTTAATTTGGAGCGGGCAGTTGCGGCAGATTCTCAAAACTACCTGATTCACTATTACTATGCTTATGCCCTTAGCCGTGAAGGACAGGCCGACATGCAAAGCGTTACCTCTTACTCGCCAGACACGGCCGCAAAGATCAGGGCAGAAGTGAGAAAGTCGATCGAACTGCGTCCGGATTTCGCCGAGGCGCATGGCCTGCTGGCGTTCGTGAACCTGGTGACTGAAACCGATCTTGACGAAACGGCTAAAGCACTCCAGCGCGTGATGGTCACTTCTCCAAACAACGCCAGCCTGCAGTTTGTCCTGGCGCAGATCTACCTGCGCCAGGAGGATTTCCAAACCGGGCGTCAGATTCTCGAGAGTCTGGCTAACAGTACGGATCCCCAGATTCGTGAGCAGGTGAAGAGCCTGCTAATTCAATCGGTCGCGCGCGAAGAAGAAATGAAACGCATTCACGAGTTGGAGGAGGAGCTGGCGGCGGCCGAGCGAAGGCTGGGTCCGACGGCAAAACGTCTCGATGCCGGTGGGGTTATTGAGTATCGCGAGAATGCCGATCCTTCTTTCATCCTGCGAGGCACATTAAGAAAGCCGGCGGCTGGAGAAACTCAGGTTGATGGCATGCTCGTCCGCATCGACTGCGAACCGAATGGTTTTGTTTTCGTAGTCAAGGTCGGGGACGGCTTGCTACGACTAAGGACGGACAGTTTTAACCGCATCGAGATGAGGACTTTTGCCTCGGACGTCAGAGGTGAAGTTACTTGCGGTCACCGTAACTCCGAGCGGGTGGTGGTTTGCTACCTGCCATCCTCCGCATCGAAAACTGCCGGGCTTCTCAAATCGCTGGAGTTCGTGCCGAAAGATTTCAAACTGAAACCCGCCGATTAATTTTTTTCCTTCGCCAGAATCCGCCGCTTGCGGAGCGAACGTATATTTCGCGAGTTCGAAAAATTCACGTTCTAAACAGGAAGGAATAAAACAGTGAAGAAAGTTTTTCTTACGCTGCTGCCAGCAGTGTGCGCAATTGCAATCGCCAGCACGAGTGCCTATGCACAGATGACGATGGGTGGTGACATGAACCCGATGGTCGGCGGCGCGGCCATGTTGAGATCCAGGGACATTGTCGATAACGCAGTTAACTCGGCCGACCACACCACGCTCGTGGCCGCCGTCAAGGCCGCCGGACTGGTCGAAACTTTGAAGGGCGCGGGTCCATTCACCGTGTTTGCTCCAACAAACGCGGCCTTCGACAAACTACCGGCCGGAACAGTAGAAACCCTCGTCAAACCCGAAAACAAGGAAGCGCTGACGAAGATCCTGACCTACCACGTCCTGGCAGGAAAGTTTGATTCGAAAGCAATTGCCAAACGCATCAAGGCCGGTGGTGGCAAGGCGCAGTTCAAGACCGTAAGCGGCGGGACCTTATGGGCATGGATGAACGGTGGCAAACTTGTCTTGACAGATGAGAAGAGCGGGACCTCAACCGTTTCCATCGCCAACGTGTATCAATCAAACGGAGTCATTCACGTAGTCGACTCCGTTTTGCTGCCAAACTAAGGAAGCAGCACGCAAGTCAAGAGGCGTCTCCGAATTTTCCGGGGGCGTCTTTTACACTGTGGTCCCTCTACACCACCCAACCAGCCCGCGATAGCGGGCGGCATATTAGTAGCCCACGGCGCAAGCCGTGGGTCAGGCGCGAAAGAATCCAAGCCCGTGAAGCGGGCGACATAATCGATCTCGACTCCGCTTTGCGGTCAGTCTTTTCTGACTCTGCCTACTCTTACTTATTCAGGCTGCGAACATTTCAGGTGTATTTATGTCGACCGCTTCGCGGGCTGCGTACGTTGGGCCTCTCCCCACGGCTTGCGCCGTGGGCTACTGACATGCCGCCCGCTATCGCGGGCTGGTTGGATGGTTTCGCGGTCGAAGGGTCAAAAAGCAACGTAGGATGTCATGGCTTACTACAGTTTCTTCATGGAAATCCGCGGCTCGCTCTATCTAATGCGCACCCGATCACAGTGACCTCGCCCCAAACGTTTCGGGGGAATATTCGGTTTGGTTCAACTGTTGCGGTCGACAGCAAGGCCGTTGTCCAGCTCGTCGCTCAGATCAAGTTGTGAGTTAGAGTGGACCATCGTTTCTCAGCAGAGAAATGGCATCACCTGGAATGCCGATAATCCGGGTTCTATGGCATGATTAGGGTAACCAGGTTAGGGAGGCTTTCGGAGACGTTATGATTACCTGTCGCAAGATGTCCGCTGCTGATGTTACCGATGCTTTTGAAATGCTCCAGGCATTCCTCAATGAAGACGAACACTACCTTGCCAGCAGCAAAGCCTACGGTGATCGGGGCTTTCGTGGTCTGAACAATGCGTTGGATCTTTTCCTGGAAAGGCCCGAGCTGGGATTTGTTTGGCTGGCTTACGATGAAAACGGCGCGGCCGGGATTTGCGTAGTCTGTTATGGGATTTCCACTTCGATGGGGGCGGTGGTGGCCAAGCTTGACGACGTTTCCGTGAAGCCCGATCGCCGGGGCCGGGGAGTCGGCACGGCGTTGCTGGAACAACTGTCAGAGCAACTGAGGAAAGAGTCGGTAACCCGAATCGACGTTGCGGTTCACATCGACAATCCCGAAGCACGCCGCTTTTATGAAAAGCTCGGGTTCAGGCCGCTGCATGAAGAACGTCTCGCCTGTTTGATTGAGTATCGGGAAGCCGTCAGTTGAATTAAGGCTGAGGATGATCAGCCGCGGATTCCGGCAAATAAACGGCGGTCAGAAATCTCGTCAAACGCCCTCCCTAACGGTCGGGCTACTGCCCCGGAACCTCCAGCCGCTTCCGAGCAGAAGTGGTTCACCGGCCAACCCAACTTGTTTTGTTTCAGATTCGCGTCTCGCCAAACGCCCTCCCTAACGGTCGGGCTACTGCCCCGAAACTAACGCGGCAAGTTCGCAATCTCGTCAAAGTATTTCGCGAATGCGACCATGCCCCCCGATGCCTGTTGCCAGTCGAAGTTCTCATTGGGCGCGTGATAGCCGTGTTCAGGAAGAGAAAGACCCAGGAAAAGAATCGGACACTTCAAGACTTTTTCGATACTGGTCATCGCGCCGATCGTTCCTCCGTCGCGCACAAACACCGCATCTCGTTCGAAGGCAAACTTCACTGCCCGCTTTAACGCTTCGGGCAGCGGCCCCTCCACTTTGGTCCTGAAGGCAGGCGCCATCGATTCAAAATGAATCTCCACATCAGGGTTGCTCTTTTTTACTGCCGCCTTGACCATCGCCGCGATCTTTTTGGGATCCTGGCCAGGCACCAGGCGACAAGAAGCCTTCAGTTCTCCCCGCGGCGGAACGATCGACTTCAGTCCCGGACCCTGATAACCGCCGGTCAGTCCGTGGACTTCCAATGTGGGTTCGCCCCAGATGCGCTTCATCACCTCGAGCGGATCTTCGGCGCGCATCTTCTTCAGGTGGTGGGCTTTCTTCCAGGCGCTGACATTTAAGCCACAGTTGGCCCAATCCGCCAACTCCTTCCTGGTCGGCGGAATTACATCGTCATAAAAGCCCTTTACCTTCACCCGGCCGCTAACGGGATCGTACAGGTCGCACGCAACCTTCATCAGTTCGCCCAACGGATTGCGCGCTACACCTCCGACTTCCCCGGAATGCGTGTCGGTCGTTCCAGTTTCCAACCTGAGCAGAAAGCCCATGAGACCGCGCAAGCCTGCAGAATTTGCCGGTCTCTTTCTCGACACCCACACCGTGTCGGACACGACCACTGAGTCTGTGCGAAGACTTCGCCCAGCCTTTGAAATAATCTTTTCGAAATTTGGCGAGCCTATCTCCTCCTCAAACTCCCAGAGGAAACGAATATTGATTGGGATTCCCGCTTCGATCGCTGCGCGCGCGCCGAAGAGTGCCGCCAGTGCCGGTCCTTTGTCATCGGTTGTGCCGCGTCCAAAATAGCTGTCGCCCTTCTTCGTCATTACGAATGGTTCTGTCGTCCAGGGTTCCGTCTCTCGGGACGCCGGCTGCACGTCGACATGGTTGTAGACAGTCACCGTCGGAACGTTTTTGGCCGAACCAAAAATGCCATGAACCACGGGATTGCCTTTGCTGATCTTGTGGACTTCGACCTTGCCGCCAAACTTCTCAAGCGTTTGCACGGTCAATTCAACACCGGCACGAATGTCTCCCGCATGTGCCGGGTCGACTGAAACCGTGGGCGTTTCGACAAAGCGCTTCAGCAGCGCTTCATATTCGTCGCGGTGATTCCTCGCAAAAGAGAAGAGATGGTCGCGATTCACAGTGTTCGCCATTCTAAGACAGTCCTCCGGTTTAAAGTTGGAGATCGGGATGGAGATGACACACTTTCTTCACTCTAGTGAGCCAACCCCTTTTCTTGCGTTTCAGTTGAGTCCAAGTTCGCCGCTCAGTTTAATCAACGAATGAGCCAAAAAGCCAAGCGCGGAAGTGAAATCTCGCCCCGCGCTGTGAAGTTTCATCGCCAAACGACAGCGGGGGGCAACTTTTTATCGGCCTCAACTCACTAACCCGGAGAACTCGGATCATGGACTTGAGGACCGGAAATTTCACCCGAGATTCGAGATCTCGGATTGGAAGACCCGATATCTGACGATCGCGAACGAGGTTAAATCTAAGGAGAATTGGCCGGATTCCGATAGATCCCAACACGAGCGGCTGTTTTTCCAGGCGCTGGAACGACTGCTCACGGATCCGGTTTTTTCTTTCCCCGGGCCCAGCTTCCGTGCAATTGGTTGGGTGCTTCGTGGTATTCTGGCAACCCCGCCTTTGGGGCGACGCGTGTCGTCGGGTCGAGAACCAGGGACTTTAGGAGGTTTGTGTGAGAACAAGATTTTTCCCGCCGGCAATTGCCTTTTCTCTTTTAGTGCTCTTATTTCCGGGCATCCTTTATTCACAGCAAAACGGTTCCGCTCGCCGGCAACCAAGTTCGTCCGAAGTCGCGCCTTCGACCTCCACCGCCACGGCCTCGCGCCCGCGCGTAAGCCCCGCAGTTGTCAAGAGTGATGTGAACGAAGCGCTCGGCGTCATTCAGGACAATTACATCGACGGCAAAAAGCTCGACTACAACTCGGTCTTCAAGGCCTCCATCAGTGGCATGCTGAGGGTGCTCGACCCGCACTCAACCTACTTCGATCCGGTTGAATACGCTTCTTTTAAAACAGAACAGCGTTCAGAGTACTTCGGCATTGGCGCCACCATCGGCGACTTGAGGCTTGGCGATCAGGTTTCGACGTACATCCGTGCGACTTTCGAGAATGCGCCCGCCGCCCGCGCCGGACTGCGATTCGGTGACAAGATCATCGCCGTGGACGGCCAGTCGATGAAGAACAAGGTCTACCCGGAGGTGCGAAAGTTCCTGCTGGGACCGCGCGGTACCGTGGTAAAGGTCACCGTCGAACATCCGCATACGGGACAGACGGAAACGGTAACCATCACTCGTGATGCGGTGCCTCTGCCGTCGATTCCGCAGGCTTACATCCTGCGACCGGGCGTCGGTTATGTAGCAATGACCGGCGGTTTCAACCTGACCACCGCCGACGAGTTTCAGGAAGCGCTCGACGATCTTCATTCCAAAGGGATGAACATGTTGATCCTGGACCTGCGTGGAAATCGTGGTGGTCTGCTGATCCAGGCAGTTCGCGTAGCTAATACCTTCTTGCAACGGGGCCAAATGATCGTCACGCAGAAAGGAAGGATTCGAGGCAGCACGGAACCTTTCCCGGCACTGAACGACAACCCCGACCCGGTTCCTTTGGTGGTGCTGGTGAACGGCGAGACAGCTTCCGCCGCGGAGATTGTGGCCGGCGCTTTGCAGGATCACGACCGCGCCCTGATCGTCGGCGAAAGTACTTTTGGCAAAGGTCTGGTACAGCTTCCGATCCAGCTCGAATACGATTCGGCGCTGTTGTTGACGATTGCTAAGTACTACACGCCATCGGGACGTCTGATTCAGCGTGACTATTCGAGCGCAGGTTTCTACGACTACTACACGCGTGGCGGGATGTCTGGAAGTACCGATGGCGCGCCGCCTACACCTTCCGGTCCGGAAAGCCGTACCGACACAGGCCGGACCGTCTATGGAGGCGGAGGCATCGCGCCGGATGAGGTTTCCAAGCCCGGGAGGATCCAGGCTTCCGAAGCTCGACTGGCGGATTCAATTTTCGCTTTCTCGATGGAGTTGGTAACGGGACGCGTGCCAGGTTTTGAGAACTACAAGGTCAACCGAGCAATCGAGTTTCGCCACGTCATTCAACCGGCAGACTTTCCGGTCACCGATGCGGTGTTCAACGAACTGAAGAAATTCGTGGCCAGCAAACCAGTGTTCAAGGTGACGCCCGACCAGTTTGATCGCGCTCGCCCTTATGTCGAACGACAATTGCGCTACGAGCTGACGACTGCCGCCTACGGGACAATGTCTGCGCTGCAAGTCTTCAACGACAGTGATCCTCAAATCACGCGCGCGGTTGACGCAATGCCGCGCGCACGCGAGCTGGCGCTCTCAGCGAGACGCGCACGCGCGAGGTCTTAGCGGGAAGTTACGCGATCTTTCCGGCTCTGCCCTCTGATGTGCGGTAGGGCTCAGCCTTACCGATACAGTCTCTAAGAAGAGAAACAATGCAGGTAGCACCCGGCGAAAGCGGCGTCAATCCGCCGCACTCCAAAGCCGCGACGCGGCTACTCAATCATCAGGACAATCTTCCCGAAACTCTCATTCGATTCCATTCGCGCGTGTGCCTCGCGGACCTCGCTCAACTTGTAGATCCTATCAACGACCGGTTTGACGATCTCATCCGCCAGGAATGGCACGACCTGTTCTGCAAACAGCCTTGTGGCGGTCGCCTTCTCCTCTGGAGATCGGGCGCGCAGCACAGTGCCAACAATGGTCGCCCGCTTGCTCATGACAGCGGTGAAATCCAACGTCGCCTTCGAACCTGCGGTCGTCCCCACCAGCACGATACAACCAAGCTTCGCCAGCGCGCTGAGGTTGGCCTCGAGATAAGCCGCGCCCACTAAATCAACAATCACATTCACACCACGACCGCTGGTCCACTCATTGATAGCCTCAACAAAAACCTGCGGGTCTTTATCGACCACCACGGCCTGATCGAGTCTGAACGCTTTGGCGCGCTCTAGTTTGCCGGCGGTGCGTGACGTGCCGAACACGGTTGCGCCTGCTGCTCGCGCGAGTTGAATTGCCGCCGTACCAACGCCGGAACCGGCAGCGTGCACCAGCACCGTTTCGCCGGGTCGAAGATTTGCACGCGTGAAGAGCGCGTCGTGTGCGGTGATGAAGACCTCCGGAACGGCCGCAGCCTCCGCCCAGTCGAGATTTGCGGGAACCTCCGCGAGGTAGTTTTCCGGCACCACCACAAACTCAGCCTGCGCGCCCCCGGCGGTGATTCCAAAAACACGCTGCCCGGGTTTCCATGTTTGTACTCCTTCTCCAACCGCATCCACCTCGCCGGCAAACTCAAGTCCGGGAATGTCTGCTGGTACGCCAGGCGGCGCCGGATAGTAACCACGTCGCTGCAGCACATCCGCGCGATTGAGAGCTGCTGCGCGCACACGCACGCGGACAAGATCCGCGCAAGGGTCTGCTGGCTTCTCCACGTCGCGAACTTCCAGCACTTCCGGGCCGCCGTGAGCGGTAATGACTACTGCCTTCATGCGGAGGATGGTAAATGGTGAATGGTAAGCCGTAAATGGAAGATGGGTGGGCTCGCGGGGTGGAACAAATGAAAAGACGATTTTCCATTTGTCATTGACATCGGGGATTCAACCTGGAAGTGCAACAGATCGTTGTGAAAACACGCGGATTCAAAGTTTGGGTTGCAACGAAACCTGTAGTCCCTCGTTAGAATTTCTGACTTGAACTGCTTTACCGCGAAGCGGTAAAGCAAGTCAGGTCAGAAGACTAACGAAGTAGTTGCAGACCCGTGGTGTTGCACTTCAAACTTGAATCCACCATTTGACATTTTTCATGTGTCATTTTGACCGAACCTAAGTGCGCTGATTGCGGCCTTCTCGATGGCAAATCGAAAATGTCAAATGACAAATGTCAAATCTGCCTTTCTCAACCTTGGCAAGAATAATCTGTAAACGATCCAGCCCCTACCGGCACATTTGCCACGCTTTCAACGAGTCAATGGGATAGATCAGCATGAGAATTTCCAACAACAGGCTGTCTCTGATCCAAACGATCAGAATCAATTCGAGCACCGCGAAAAGGATGAACGAACGGCGCCAACCGAGTCGACACGCAATCAGAAAGCCGGCGAGGCAGCAGACGATGTCTCCCAGCGAGTTCACGACGGTATCGCCGTTGTAGCCGAGTGCCGCTGTTTCCTCACGATAGCGGTTGATGATGAAGTTAGTATTCTCAAAAACCTCCCACCCGGCCTCGACGGCAACTGCCAGCCAGAGTTGCCATGCCGGTCTTAGGCCTGCGGGCAGCCAGCTAATCAGCCAGAAGAGCAGGAAGCCGTGAAGTATGTGCGTGAAGGCATAAGGATCGAAAAGATGTTGCGAGTTGTCAGAGCTGCAAATCTGACCCGCCCAGAAACGAACGTTACCGCAGGCGCAGATCCACAGGCGCCCTTCGAAGTGAAGCGCCAAAGCCACAATGGGGAAAATGGCTGCGATCCCCAGCCATGGCCAAAAGCCTTTTCGCCGGGCGTCAGTCATTCCGGTATTCGACGTTTGTGGGAAACAGCGTACGCCGGTGGTTCGATGGTTTCAGGCAAACAGGGATCGCTGATGGGCGCGCCGGCGACAAGGTTCATCGGGAGGACTCCTGCCCAAACATCGATGGAGTAGTCGTCTTCGTCATCGATCGGAGGCCCGTTGCGCACCTTTGCGGAAACTTCCTCGAGCGGCAGGGCGAGAACGGTAGTCATTTTGAGTTCTTTGTCATTCGGCTGGCGAATGCGATCGTCCCACCGGCCAGGAATAATGTGATCAGAGAACGCCCGTAAAGCCGCGAGTTTTTCGTCCGTATCTTCAACCAGTGTGGCGCGACCCAGAATCACCACCGAACGATAGTTCATTGAATGATTGAACGCTGAACGCGCCAATACTAATCCGTCCAGCAGCGTAACGTTGACACAGACATCGATGCCGTCCGCGAGCGTACGCAACATCCTGCTGGCCTGTGAACCGTGAATGAAGAGCCGATCTTCGATACGCGCATAGCCTGTGGGTATGACAAAGGGCTGGCCATCGACGTTAAATCCGACGTGACAGATCAAGCCCTCGTCAAGAATGTTATAGACCACTTTGCGATCATAGACTGCGCGTTTGGGAAGCCGCCTGAGTGTGGTGCGTTCGGTTTGGGAAAAATCCATTGTGGAATCGTAATTCAGCAAACAGCAGACAGCAAATTGCAGGCAGTATTCACTACAGTCGCTCAGCGTGTAGAATACCCCGGCTGAAATCCAATCATGTCCCCAAACTGCGCCCGCGCCAGGTTAATGATTTTCGTTCTCGTGGCCGGCGGCTTTTCGGCGGACTGTACCCGGCAGGAACCACAAGACGAAAACGCACCAACACCAGTACTCTCAGGTCAGCCGCAATCGGCACTTCCGATGCCTCCGTTGAAACCGGGTTCGCAGGTGGGATGGGTCTTACCTGACGGGAGCACGTCAAAGCTCTCCGACTATCAGGGGAAAGTAGTAGTGCTCGACTTCTATGCGACGTGGTGCGAGCCGTGCCGGAGAAGCATTCCGCACCTGAGTGCGTTACAGAAACAATATGAGGGGCAAGGTTTCGAAGTGGTGGGACTAAACGTGGGTGGACCAGATGACCGGATCAAGGTGGCCGGCTTTGCCCGGGAGTTAAGCATCAGTTATCCATTGGGGTTTCCGGACCAGGCGTTGACTGACTTATTCCTTTCCGACAATCAGACGATTCCACAGTCTTTCGTGTTTAGTCGTAAGGGTGAACTGGTGAAGCGTTTCATCGGATATGACGCGTCCACAGGCACGGAGTTGGAAAAAACACTTGAGGCGGAAGTGGCGAACAAGTGACCCAGTGAGAGTGCGGACCCGAGAAGGTTGTTACACCATTCGACTCTGAGAGGAACTCCCGTGATTAGAGAGAAACTGGTGGAGAAACAGATTGGCCTCGGTTCAAAGTTTCGTTGGCGGAGCCATGAAATCTCACGCATTGAAGGGCTTAGTGATGCCGTCTTTGCGTTTGCCATCACCTTGCTGGTGGTGTCGCTGGAGGTGCCGGAGACCTTCGATGAATTGGCGCATACGATGCGTGGCTTCGGTGCGTTCGCGATCTGCTTTGTGCTCCTGTTTATTGTCTGGTACACCCAATACAAGTATTTCCGGCGTTACGGGCTCCAGGATGCAATCACGATCGTTTTGAACGGCGCGCTGCTGTTTGTGGTGTTGTTTTATGTCTATCCGTTGAAGTTTCTGTTTACCGCGCTGGTTGAAAGAATCTTTTTTGGACACAATGAAGTCAGACTGCCGAACGGAAACGTAGTGGCCATGATCGAGTATGACCAAATGGGCACCCTGATGCTGGTCTTCGGCGCCGGCTACTTCGCGGTTTTCCTGGTATTCGTATTGCTCTATCTCCACGCTTACCGCAAGCGTCACGAGCTTCAATTGAGTGAGATCGAGATATTTGATACTCGTACCAGCATTCAGGAAAACGGTCTCAACTGCGGCATCGCACTACTCTCAATGACGTTGGTTGTCCTGGGGGGAACGAGACTAGCCGGGTTGGCAGGATTGGTTTACATGCTAACCGGAGTGGTGCTGTCGATCCATGGCGTGATCATGGGTAAGCGACGCGGGACGATGATGAAAGCTGCCCTCACGGATGAGGCAGAAGAAGCATGACAGTCAATTCTGACTTATTCGTGTTTAGAGCGAAGAAGAGTCTAAAGCATGAAACTTTTGGTCAGGAATCTGAAAGTCACTCGTGACACGCGCCGGACGTAATACCGAATTTGTCTAAAGCTTAACCATGTCGAGCCTCGATCAAAAAAAGGTTAGAAAAGCCAAAATCCTGGCGACCCTCGGACCTGCCTCTCGTGATCCGGAAGTGATTGAGAGCCTGCTCAAGGCCGGCGCCAACGGGATTCGCATTAACATGTCTCATGGCACGCAGGAGGAAAAAACCGAGGATGTTGCGCGTGTCCGCGCGGTGGCCAGGAAATTGAATCGACCTTTGGCAATCCTCGCGGATCTGGCGGGACCCAAGATCCGCATCCGACAACTGAAGGATGGTAAACCAGTCACGCTCAACGCCGGTGACACCTTCGTTCTTACCACTCGAGACATCATCGGAACCGAGAAGGAAGTAGCCACTAACTATCCCGATCTTCCTCGAGTAGTTGAACCCGGTACTACGGTCCTGATTGATGATGGCGCCATCGCTCTGATTGTTGAAAGTACCTCCAGGACTGAAGTTGTTTGCAAGGTAATTAACGGCGGGGTTCTGGGCGAGCGCAAAGGAATCAATTTGCCGGGAGTGCCTCTGCCGATTGATTCACTCACGGCGAAAGATATTGAGGATCTGAAGTGGGCCGTTGAACAGAGAGTTGACTATATTGCGCTCTCTTTTGTTCGCCGGGCTGAAGACTGTTCGCGGGCAAAGGCGCTGATCAGTGAGTTTGGCGGAAGCGCGCCACTCGTCGCGAAGATTGAAAAGGCTGAAGCAATCGACCATCTCGACGAGATCATCGCGACTGCGGACGCGGTCATGGTGGCGCGGGGTGATCTGGGAGTGGAGACCAGTGTTGAACTGGTCCCGGTTTATCAGAAGCGAATCATCGAGAAGGCTGTGCAGGCCGGCAAGATGGTGATTACGGCTACGCAGATGCTGCAGTCGATGGTGACCAATCCACGGCCAACTCGCGCGGAAGCTTCAGACGTGGCCAATGCGGTCTGGGATGGTTCTGACGCATTGATGCTATCTAATGAAACCGCCAGCGGACTCTATCCGGTGCCGGCAGTGGAAACGATGAGCCGGATTATCGAAGCTGCGGAGTTGGGAAGAGAGCCTGACCCCGAGAAAGTCACCAAATTGGCTGGCCGACAATCGGGAAGAGTCAGTCGCGCGCTCTGCGAAGCGGCCGCTTTTGCGGCGGAAGAAATGAGAACCCGCGTTACGGCGGTGTTGACGGAGTCAGGATTAATGGCCCGTAGACTTTCCTCCCTGCGCCCGGAACAACGAATCGTAGCACTCACCAACACCCAGGAAGTTCAAAACGAACTGGCCTTGATCTGGGGAGTCGAATCCTTTATCGCACCGCATGGTGATACCACTGAAGAGATGCTCAAACTGGGAGAAGCGACATTGCTTGAGAACGGAGCTGTGGAAAAAGGTGAAATGATAGTTCTAATGGCGGGCAGACTCTCAGGGCTTGGGTTATCGAGCTCGGTTACGCTGTTTACGGTTGGTGGCGGAGAACTCGGCTCCACCAGGACTTAACTTCTCAAGCAAGCCTGCCAGGCCGCGCTGATCACGCTGCGACAGCCCCTGTCCCGCCGCGCTGTTTTAGAGAATCGCAAGAATCGCAAGCCTGACCCCAATAACGATTCTTGGTCACATGAGGATATGGACCGAGGGTTGGATAGGAGCGGCTAAGTTCTTGGAGTGATGTGAGTTATTGGTGGAGCCGAGGGGGGATCGAACCCCTGACCTCCGCATTGCGAACCAAACGGTCTAGTTAAATCTAATTCATTGATTTTGCAAGGAATCGCAGCCACACGCAAAATCAGGCCACTTTCTTTTATTTGTATCTGCTTTCATCTCGCGTCGCCTTCTTTTTTCAATCTATGCCCCATCCCTGCCCCGAAAAACGACCAACGCACATTCGCCTAAATCGTAGTCCACTTCGCTTCCGTGCCACCTCCATTCAGTGTCCGGTTGGACCACAACGGCCATCGAGGGGCTTTGCGCGAACTACGGCAATGGGTTCTCGTCAGGCAGCGCATGAGTGATCTCCACATGGTAAGGCGGTCTGAACACTGCGAAAAGCTCTTCAGCTGGAGTGTCCCTCGGGACAAGATGGTAAACAAAAGTAAGCCTCACTATTCTGATGCTCTTTTGATTTGTTATGGGTGCGAACTTCCAGCGGCGGGCGGTGTATTTAGCGCCACCAACTAGGAGAGGAGAACCAGAAATCCCCTCTGCCCAGATTACTACCCCCTTCGAATTGATCTTTACCTCAATCACAGCCTTCCCAGTAGTGTGAGAGTGAAGTGCGGTAAGCGGGTAACTGGGTATGACTGCCATCGTCACGGCGGCCTCATCCAAATCTTGTTCTTTGTTATCTTGCGCGCTTGCTGCGGTGGTAATACTGCAGGCTAGCAAAAAGAATAACCCTGTCTTGAAATATGCCTTCATTTTGATTGTCCCTCAGTGCGGAAATTGTCTGTCGGTCTTATTCGCATATGTAGAAGACGTTGTCACATGCTCAAACGCACCTACCGCCCTCAAGCCAGGGCGTTCCGCCGCACTGTCTCCAACTGCTATTCCAAACTTGGTGTCCGCCAAAACTGGCCAGAATGTTGGCATTATGGCCGGACCAAAATCTCCAAAACATTAGATTTTACGTTACCGTCCTCCGACCCCCAGAAGGGGGCAACTTTTGCCTCTGATTTGGATATCGGACTATGGTACTCAACCCAAAGTCTATACTTCCCTGGCTTTTCCAGGTGCAGGTTGTATACTGAATTTTCATAACCGATACCCAAGAAGGTGCCAGAGCTTAGTTTAACGAAGGTGTTGGGATCGTCGAGGTTTGGAGGGTTCCCTCTATAATCGTCAATAAACCTCGTTGGCACTTCCCGTCCCTTAGCGTCACGCCTGAAAAGGGTGAAACTTGCGGAATATCCAAAGCCCATATCCCCGTAGACAAAGACGTCATCTGACAGTCCATCATTTTTAACCATTACTTTCAGGTTAATATCGTCTTTGGGTCTGTATACCACTTTGTCAGCAATCAGCTCGACGATCAACATCGGTCGCTTCTGTTTCGGTGATGTAGACTGTCCGTTAACCAACGGGGAGTGGCTAACAAAGAGGGCGAGAAAACTTGTCACAACTAAGATAAATACATGCCTCATAGAGTTCTTTCCTCCGTTCTACTTTGTGACTGGAGCCCTCATGCGGTCAAAAAGTTTCTGCCTCGATTGAGGAGTGCTTTTGTCCTTCCACTTAGAAAAGGGTTTAAGATGCCCCTTAACCGAATCAGCGCAAAAACTTTGAATAGAGGAATCGCTCCAGCCACGGGTTACAATGATTCCCAACACAAAATTACTTGCCTCCATTTCCATCGGAATGGCAGTTTTCTCGTTGTAACTAATACCCCTAGCCGCCTGCTCACCATGCCTAGCGTCGTGCATGATATCCCCTGAAAGAATATCCGTATTCGGGTTGGCGGCATGATTAAACTGAAGGTAGAACGTGTTGCCCCCCATTCCCTCTGCGCCAGTTTTATTGGGGGTTACCTGAATCTTGTCCAAACGATGAATCGAATCGAGTTGTTCCTTAGTGAACGGCTTGTCATTGAGAGCCTGGTTAATCTTGTCAAAGGCTTTTGTTATGGCTTCCTTTACCTTGGCCAAAGCATCAGGGTCTTTCTTCAAGATCTTCTTATCAAGAATGATCGTTACTTCTTGACCTAAGAGATTTGCAGTAAAAGTATCAGCTTCGGACCACCCGTCTGGATCGATAAACTTCAGAGGGTTGTTTAAGACGTAACTATAGTGATTCCAATGTTGAGGCTGGGAGATGTATCTTGAAAACTCCTTTTCGGCTTCGCCCGGATCCTCAGATTGTTGTCGTTCAAAATTGATATTGTAGGGATCTATTGATTGAAATCTTCCCTGGGTGCTGGCGTAGTACCGTGCCCCGAAGTAATCGAGACCCGTTTCGGTGTCCCGCTCCTTGGAGGTGAACTTTTGCCGGACGCTGTCGCCGCTGTAGCCCTGGCCTGTGGTTCTGCCACCGGTGCCGGCGTAAAGCTCTTCGCCGAACGGCAGATAGTCGTGGCGCTTCACACTCGCCAGGCTACCCGATTTGTTCACCACCATCCGCGGCGTGCCCAGGTGATCCGCCACCAGCCAGGAGGCTTCTCGATACAGAGTTCCAGCCAATTCTCTGAACGCGCTTGACGTCGCAAACGCAGTCAACACGTTCTGCCTGCCCGAACCCACGCTCGCCAGTCCTGACCAGAAACTCAGTCCACTTGCGTCCGGGCCCCGCTGTAAGAAGCCTTCGTAGAGATTTGTGACGTACTGAGTGTTGCTCAGGCTCGCGTCATTCACCTGTGCGGCAAAGAGCGAGCGGCCAAAAGTTTCCGCCGCGCTGATCACCTGTGACTGCCCCTGCCCCGCCGCATTGTTAAGCGTCGCGCTGTTCGTCGCCAGCTCATTTGAGTCTGGCGGCCGGGCCAAAGCGCCCTGGTAGAAGTTCGTTACATAATTCTCTGTACGTTGACTGTCCGAGGTCGCCGTCCCGTACAACGTGTTGACCAGCGTCAGGAATTCTCCCGAGGCCTCAAAGGCATTGCACACGTTAATGCGGTTCTGCACACTGCCGGCAGCTTGTCCCACCCACCAGCCCAGCCCGCTCGCATCCGGGCCGCGCTGTAAATACGCATAATAGAGGTCCGTGACATACTGCGTATCGCTCTTCGACGGATTGGTCTCATAGGTGGTTTGCACAAACAGTGCACGCGCGATCTCTTTGGCTTTCACCAATAGTTGGGCCTGACTCTGCGCACCTGCCGCAGCCAGTTCATTTGTCTTGTCCGTCATCCATTGAGACGGTGCGTCAGCCTGGAGAGCGCCATAGTAGAGAGCCTGGAGAAACCGCTTCACCCGCTGGTCGTCGCCGCTGGTCACCGTCACCAGCAACTCGCCGTTTCGATAGCCTTTGCGCGGTTCTAGTCAGTCTGACTTACAGCCGCGCCTCCGCGCTGACCAGTTTCCTATTGACCGCGTTCCAGCACCCAGGGTGCTCCCGCTGTCACCACCGTGATTCAGGACGGTTACTGGTTTGTTGAGTATTAATCTGTTTTCCGAAAACGCTTTCGAGAAACGTGGAGGCTTTTCTCATTACTCACGCGCGCGCGTTTTTGTAGGTAAGATGACGCAGGCCGAGGGGTCGGCATTCCCCAGAGCACTTATGAGCAAATTGACGTTACTGGAGCTTGGGTTCATCAAAGCACATCCCATCAACTAGACGATCAAAGGCTTCAGCAGCTACCTTTGAATTTCCTTGATACGTAATGGCACCCCAACGAAAACTTACTCGACGCCATAGCTTGCCGTCCGAATTTACGCCGCGAATTTCGTATCCCAACGTTTTTCCGGAAACCCAGGCGCGTTCGGAAAACTCCTTCGAGCCGAGGATATACTCTCCATCGGGTTCGAGAGAGGTCGATCCGGACCAATTAATCAGTACCTCGATATTTCCCAGGACATCATAACCAAACAAATAACCGCCGTTCTCAAACTGAGTCGCTTTCTTGACGAGCATGTTCTCCGGAACGAGGATTCTGAAACCAAGACCAAAACGCTGACTATTGTCCTCGAGCGATGAGCAGAGAGGGATTTTCCACAAACTCTGCGCCCCCTCTTCCATCGTTACTTTAATCCGACTAACTGAGAGACCAAGAGTCTTCGTCAGCGGTCGCAAATCGTCCCGCCTAAAGTAGACGAGTCGACCATGAGAGGGAAGTCTGAAGAAACCGTTTTGATCAGTTGTAACTTCATAACGCTGCGTCATTAGAGTTGCCCCAAGAAGTTTTCTTCCTTCGTTTGAAGGGGCGTAGGTCAGAACCTTCACTCCGTTAAGAGGTTTGCCGGATTCGGATTTCACGGCACCAGTCAACTCCATAGCTCTACCAGACATTGCAGAACAACAGCTGGAGCAAATCAGGAAAAAGAGAGTGACGATTATCTTCATTGCGACTAATCCATTCCTTAAGGGACGACACAACAAGGATCGTTGATGCAACTGTTCATCCTAACCAAGTCTCCCAAAAAGCCGGGTCGATTCCTGGGTTATCGTGCTGAATTCTGTCTAGAACACTCGCGCGCTCAGCAAGAGTGATCGGATTAGTCTCAAACTGAACAGGATTTTCTCGCCCCTTAGCCACTGTACCAATCTCGCACATCGCTACCGCGAAGTTCCGAAGACCAGTGGCAATTAGTTTTGGCTCCCAGTTTCCCGTGCCATGCATTGCCGTGTAGACAGGAAAGTCTTCTGTTTCAGTATCAATGAAGATCGGATCGCCGCATCCGTCTTCATGACCGATGACAACCCATTTCCTCTCCCAGCTTCCGGGTTCACCATCGACCAACGAGGTCCCGGAGGGATCAATAGCGTAACCAATTTGAGCTTCCTCCAACTCATTAACACCATAAACACGAACAGCGGTATAGCCCAGACTGACCGCAGGAATTGCTAGTGTGTTCAAGAGTTCCTTGTACCCGTCCGAGTTCATTCGACGCTCCTCACTTGATTAGTTTCTCAATATTCACGGTCATCTCTTCCTAATGAGCGGCGTTCGGTTTCTCCAGTTTCCACCATGCTCCTTAAGGTGTGCACCTCTGCCCTTCACGAATTTGATCTTGCTTGGGTCTCTTGCCGATTCAGGATGGCCGTTGACGCTCTCAGTATGGTGACCTTCATATCCAGAAACCTTCCCGGTATCGCGCAACTCCCTAAGTTCATCTGCTGTGAATGGAGTGTTCGTCGGTTTACCAGCTCTCGCCCTTTCGGCTTCTTGCTGCCACGCCTCTTTCACTGCCGCCCGTCGATCGGCCTCGGTACCAAGCGCAACTTGACCTTCTTCACCGGGTGGTGGCACCAGTACAGAAAATACCCCTAAGGCCACCCATCCAACCGCCGAACCAGGAATGGTAAGCCCAGCGAGGACTGACTTCCCCCAAGCGAAGGCCGCTCTGTTGCCCGGGTCATTTTTTACTATTTGTCGTCCGATCGCATGAATGTCGTACAGACAGGAATCGCAACTCAATTGTTGATAGGTCCCTATCAACTCGCCATTCTTGAAGATCTTCCCGCCCGTCAGTTTGATACTCTTGTCGCGGCCGAACCACTGGTTCCACTGGTCGTCCGTTAGGTCAGTTTTGTTATCGGTGCAGTTTCCAGAAGTATCGCAGACTCGTACCCTCAAGCCATCCGGATCTGAGTAAAGCATGGGGTTGTTCAGACCGTAACTATAGCCGTTCCAGGTTTGAGGGTTTCCGCCATAAGCTCCAGCATTTTCCGGATCGACGCTGGTGAACCGTCCTTGCACGTTCGAGTAGTAACGATTTATTGAGTAATCGAGGCCGGATTCAATGTCCCGCTCTTTTGAGGTGAACTTTTGCCGGACGCTGTCGTTGCTGTAACCCTGCGTGGTTGTTCTGCCACCAGTGCCGGTGTAAAGCTCTTCGCCGAACGGTAGATAGTCGTGGCGCTTCACGCTCGCCAGGCTACCCGATTTGTTCACCACCATCCGCGGCGTGCCCAGGTGGTCCGCCACCAGCCAGTAGGCCTCTCGATACAGAGTTCCAGCCAATTCTCTGAACGCGCTCGACGTCGCAAAGGCATTCAACACGTTCTGCCTGCCCGAACCCACGCTCGCCTGTCCTGACCAGAAACTCAGTCCACCTGCGTCCGGACCTCGCTGTAAGAAACCCTCGTACAGATTTGTGACGTACTGCGTGTTACTCAGACTCGCATCATTCACCTGCGACGCAAACAAGCTGCGCCCCATAGTCTCCGCCGCGCTGATCACCTGTGACTGCCCCTGCCCCGCCGCGTTGTTAAGCGTCGCGCTGTTCGTCGCCAGCTCATTTGAGTCTGGCGGCCGGGCCAAGGCTCCCTGGTAGAAGTTGGTTACATAATTCTCAGTGCGTTGACCGTCCGAGGTCGCCGTCCCGTACAGCGTGTTGACCAGCGTCAGGAATTCTCCCGAAGCTTCGAAGGCATTGCACACGTTAATACGGTTCTGCACGCTGCCGGCAGCTTGTCCCACCCACCAGCCCAACCCGCTCGCATCCGGGCCTCGCTGTAAATACGCATAATAAAGATCCGTGACATACTGCGTGTCGCTCTTCGAGGGATTAGTCTCATAGGTGGTTTGGACAAACAGCGCACGCGCGATCTCTTTAGCTTTCACCAATAGTTGCGCCTGACTCTGCGCACCTGCCACGGCCAGTTCATTTGTCTTGTCCGTCATCCATTGAGAGGGTGCGTCAACCTGAAGAGCGCCATAATAGATAGCCTGCAGAAACCGCTTCACCCGCTGGTCGTCGCCGCTGGTCACCGTCACCAGCAACTCACCGTTTCGATAGCCATACTCCCTGGTTGGCACAAATGTGGCAGCGCCCGAAGCGTACTCACCTAACAGCTCGCCGTCGATGCCGTAGACCTGCCACGTCTCGACGCCATTAACTGTGCGCCGCACGCGCCGCCCGTCAGCATTGTAAGAGTAGCTACTGACCACCTGAAGATTGCCGTCCTTGGCTGTAGTCAAACGATTCTCAGCGTCGTAGAGTCGAGTGGGAGTGCCATCAGTTCTGCCATACGAGGTGTAGGTGTCGTTCACGAGGTTGCCCGCCGCATCGTAATCCATCCGCCCGGTGTAACCCGCGGGCACACCCAGGCGGTTGTTCGTACTGCTGGCCGTGAACTGCGGCTCCGGCATCCCGTTGGTGGTCGACGGGTTGATCGTGCGGTTGCCGTAGCGGTCGTAGTCGTAGATTTGGGTAAAAGACATTGCCCCGAGTGCCGTCTGCGTCCCGGGATACTCGGCCACTGACTTGAGCCGGTTGAGGGAATCGTAAGTGTAACGGCCTTCGGTCCAGTTATAGGCGGTCATCTGTTCATTGGCGGGGATCCAATGCTGCGACTGGATGAGGTTGCCATTGTTGTCTGGTCCGCTGTTCGCTCTGCATGCGGCTGTCTGGCAGGCCAGGTCGGCCGTGGCGTAGTAGTTGAGGATCGCGCCACGATTCCAGTTCCATTGGTCCGATGCCCAGGCCACGGTGCTAAGGCGAATGTCATTGAGTTGGCCCCGGACGTTGTAATGCAGCTTGTGATAGAGCGGTGTCTGCGTACCAAACTGTTCCTCCTTGAGCCCGCCGGATTCTTCGTAAGTGATACCTTTCGCGTATGTGCGAGTCACTCCGTCGCCGAGGCTGCCGGTGAAGGCGAGGTTTTGAGCGTCTTTGTCGCCCAAACGACCAGCCTGGTCATAGTTGTAGGTAACTGTGCGACCCGAAGGATAGGTTTGCGTCTTAATGTGCCCGGCGAGATCGTAGCTGCGCCCGACCTGGTGGTTGACACCTCCCGTTTGCTGAATCTTCAGTGGCGTCCGGCCCAACGCATCATACGCAAAGTAGTCGCCGGCACTGCTGCCGGTGCCATAGTTAGCCGCGACTAGCCGCCCGATCGCAGGGCCGCGCGTGAAGCTGGGAGCGCCGGCAGGCAAAGCCTGCAAATCGTAAACGTAATTAGCTTCATCGCTGGCGCCCACGCTCGCGGGCAAGGCCGGGCTGTTGTGAGTTGTCGATGTCAGTAACGAAGAACTGTTGTACCAGCGCCGCACCGCGCGGTTCAACGCGTCATACGAGTAATGGGCCGAGACGCCACGAGCCTCCGTTTTAACCAACAAGTTTCCATTGTTGTCGTATTGGTAACCGATGGTGCCGCTCTCGGGATTAGTAGCTGAAGTCAGTCGTTTGAGTGAATCATAAACAAAGGTGCGCGTTTGAGCGCCTTGATTCACGGTGGTGAGGCTATCCAGCACATCGTAGCTGTAGGTCGTGCGGTAGCCGGCCGTAACCTCAGGGTGATTCGGAAAGGAGACTGATTCGGTGGCCGGATCCGCCGACCTGATCTCCCATACGTCTTTGAGTTGACCCAGCGCGTTTGTGTTGCTCAACCGCTGCTTACCAGCCTGGTCAGTCACCAGAACGCGGCTGCCGCTGTAAGCAGTTGTGACCACGGCATTATCCGGAGTCTTTATCGACTCGACGCGACCCAGCGAATCGAAGCTGGTAGTGGTCCAGACGGGGTTCTGACCTTGCCACAGACGAAACGGATTCGAAGCCTGGTGAGCGCGACCCAGCGCGTCATACCGTTTTTGGACCGCAATGTAATTGCTTACACCTTCGTACTGCCGGGTCTCAAGCGTGCGGCCGAGACCATCATAAATCGTCCGGCTCTTTAACACGTTGTCGCCATAAGTGTTCTGATCGCTGGTCGTGGTGACAATTCGATTGACATCGTCATAAGCGAACGTCGTCTGGCTCTTGACCGAGGCGGATTGATTGGAGGCGCGAATTACTCTCGTGGGCCTGTCCAGGGGATCAAGTTCAGAATAACCGCTGAAAACAATCCCGTTGACATCTTCACCATCAACCGGTTGGCCAGTGTAGTAGTCAAACTGCGCGTAAGAAGTATGGGCTAAAGGATTGGCGACACTGGTCGCAAATGCATAGCTCGCCTGGCCAACTGAAGAAAGCTCCAGCGGCTGCGAGTTCAAGCGCGCTTCGCCGTCGGGTGCGCCGAATCGGTCACTGTAATCTACTGTGGCGACGAACCCGCGTGCGTCAATGACCTTTACGATATTACCGGCGATGTCGTATTGCGAGTACGAATGAAGTTGAGTGCCGCTTGGTAGAATCCAGTTTGTGACGCGCGTAACGTTTCCGCGGGGCGCGTTACCGGTCGAGAACGCCGCCTCGAACCCGGAAATGCCCGGCCGGTTCACCAGCGGTGCGTGGCCGCCGTCACTTACGTAGTTATCGTACTCAAAAGTCGTGCGCGCTTTTTCAACTGCACCGTCATACACTGAAGACTGTAATGGCAAACTGCGAAGATGAATGTTGGAATCATTGTCGTAGTTCTGGCCGTTGAGTGTCGTCACATAAGTAGTCGTGCTGCGACGGACTAATGGCCCGGCAGCGCCGGTGCCGAAGCCATACTCTTCAGTGGCGGTGACGTTGTTATAAATGTCATACGCAAACGCCTTCTTCGACACCAGATTGACATCCACCAGCCGCGTCACGGTCTCCTTTATGCGACCGTTGACGGATTCCCCACCGGCAACGAGCGGTGCGCCCGGCTCCCACTCATTCTTTATTTCCACCAGCACACTGCTCGCCACTCCATCCTCTACGTTAAGCGTTTCGGTCTGAAACTCGCGGCCGCCTATCATAGACGGACTATTCAAGGCTGACGCAAGGTATGGGGGTGGGAAGAGCGGAGCCACCGGGTCTCCGTAAAAGTAATGCTTTGAGCGCGCCAGCAGTTTGCGATTCGCTTGCGGATCTAGATGATCCACCGTGACAGTAGTCACGTCGGTTCCGATCGCAGCGCTAAAGCCGGTCGCGGCGCTGTAGGTGGTTACGCCTCGCACGGCCCCGGTTTCATCCAACTCGCGGCGTTCCTTCATGCGGCGGTAGATTTGGACCTCTGCATCATCGACGCCGCCGTAGACAACGCCCGATCCTGGGTACGGGTCATACTCAACCGCGCCGCCGGTCGGCAACTCCACGCGGGCCAGATCGCCATACTCATTGTATTTAAAGTTGTAGCTCTGGTTGTTTGGCAGCGTCACGTGGCTAACTACCGGAATGTTCCAGGGCGAGTCAGGGGCGTAAGGCACCAGCTCCGGAAATAATTGTGCCCGCGTCTTCAATCCCGGAACATCCGCGCGGAGCGTTCCGCTGAGCGTTCCATGATAAACGGTTACCGTGCGCGAAGCGCCGCCGAAGCCTTTGAAGTTGATTTGATCGTAGCCGGAAGTGTAGGTGACGGTCACTGTCCGTCCGAGTGAATCAACGACCTGGGTAATTCGCTTGCTGCTATCGTAACTGAAGCTAAACCGATTGCCGTTGCGGTCGCGAACCCAATCCACCAGTCCTTGAATGACGCGATAGCGTATCCCGTTGCGCAAAATCAGATAACCCGAAGGCGTGATCAGTTTCGGGCTTGAAGGCAGCGGATTGGTATTGTCATAGATGTCTGCGTCGGCGATGAAAGTGGCAGAGGTGCCGTCAGCCGTGACGAAGATACGACCGCGGAAAAACGGCGCCGGGCAATAACTTTGAGAGGTGGCAATCTGTCCACCGGTCAGCTTGTCACGCAGTTCATACTCAGTTCCGTCCGAGGCAGTGAAGGTCAGCGTGGTACGCGTGTACTTATAGTAGAAAGTTCCATTCCCAACGGGCGGGGAACAGCCTTCGCCTGGACCCGCGAACTTGACACCAGCCGGTCGTCCCTGCACGACACCCGGCCCATACCCAGGTTTCAGCCCCGTCCACCACTGATAAACCGCGCCCATCCCTTTTGTCATCCACCTCTCGGGAGTCAAATCCAGCGCCATTGTCACCTGCGCCTCGCCGCGGCCGCCGATTTTCATTAACGGTAGATGAAAGTCAGATTTTCCACTGTAGAGATTAACGCTGTCCATCCCGCTCAGAGCGTAGGAGCCGGCGGGCGAGCCAGGCGCCAGCGCGGCTGGCGTGACTGCGTCTGTCGCCGTCTGCGCTGCGGAGCTTCCCGCAAGCGCAAAACAAGCCAAGAGCAGCAATAGCAACCGTTTTGCAACAGCGTTAAGGTTGAGTTTGAAAGTGGTGGGCGGGTTCTTCATGAGAGTTTCCCTGGCTAAAAGAGTCGTTAGGGAAACAGAAAATGCCCAGGTGATGGGAGTGTAACGGGAGGCGTGGAGCATGGGAGGACTCCTTAAACTGTAAGCGGCCAGTCCAGCGAGGAAACGGGGAGTTGAGAATGCTGAGTCTATTCGCCTAGCAGACAGTTTTCAACCTCAACTCGTTTCGCTCGATCCACAAGAAGATGCAAGAGTTGCATGAGAGTTGCCGGACTCGAAGGATTACCACATTTACTCACAGGCGAGTCATTCTGAGCCCTCAATTCAAAAGAGGAGCGGCTGCGTTGGGGTCTTGGGAACAGAAAAATAAGGAGCAGATAAAAAGGAGGGCCTTGTAACCAGCTGGTATGACTCATTGAGGGGTCATCGATCGGGGCGGCAGGGGCCTGGACTTACTCGACTCGAACCATCTCGCCAACGGCTTTCTTCTTACTCTCTTCAGCCATTTGGGCGGGCGTCTTCTGAGGATCACGCCAGTTATCGAGGATGCCGACCTGGTGCACGCATTGGAGCGTACAGGTCGGCGCACACCACTTTTCGGTGTTGTATTCACGTTCGAAGTCGACCATCGAATATTGTTCCAGGGGAATGCCGGGATAGCCGCGCTGCTGGGAACACCAATGGACCAGACCGTCTTCGCAAATGTAGAGATATCGAGCACCCGCGCGACAGCGCCACTGGTAGGGTTTTCCTTCGGCGATGCTGTCCTGAAACCAATTCAGACGAGCGTGGTCTTTATTCCCCATCTTTTTCACTTGCTGGAAGACGCTTTTCTCTTTGTCGGAAAGCGGTTTCAAGGTTCCGTCGTTGTCGTGAATAACACCAACCGTTGAAGAAAATCCTAACTCAACTGCCCGGCGCGCCACGGTCAGAGCATCATCAGGGTTCTTGATGCCGCCACCAATTACTGAGTTGATGTTTACGTGGAAGTCGGCATATTCCGAAAGATAGCGCAGCTTCTTGTCCAGAACGCGCAGGCTCTTGCGAGAAACTTCGTCAGGCTCGACGTTGTCGATGCTGATCTGGAGATTATCCAAGCCGGCCTTGTTGAGTCGTTTAATTCGTTCGGGGGTGAAGTAGTAGCCGTTTGAAATGAGCCCGGCAATCATTCCGCGAACGCGAATGTGGTGAATGATCTCGTCCAGTTCCGGGTGCATCATTGGTTCGCCGCCCGAAATTGTGACGATAGACGTGCCAAGATCAGCGAGCTTATCCAGGCGGCTCTTGATAACGTCCAGAGGGACTGGTGAAGAACTGTGGTCATACTCGTTGCAATACCCGCAGGCGAGGTTGCAGCGACGCATCGGGATCAAATGAGCGAGCACGGGGTGCTTGCTTGAAAGCAGGGCTCGACCGATGAAACTAAACTCCCGCAGCTTTTGCTTAACGAATTTGCTTTTTCGCATTGGTACCAGGTGAACGAAGGATAGGCGACTCAGGCAAACAAACGCAACCGCCGGTAGTGTCCAAAACGCTGAATCCAGGCTCTTCCGAACGGTTGGGCTACGGCTCCAGCTTCGGCAAATGGAAAGGGCTCTGAACTGTTACCTCAGAGCCCCAGAGCTTGGTTTGTCTGTTTGCGCGAACTTAGCTCTTGACGATCTTTACGCTCGAATCCAGCTTCAGATTAAACTGTTCGGAAGAAATCTTCAGGTTTCTTTCCATGCCGCTCAGACGCATCGTAGTCGCATCGTCATTCTTTTCGACGATTTTTGTCTGGACCGGCATGCCTGACGAGTCCACCCAAATTTCTGCATACTTGTAACTGGCGTTGCCTTTTGGCACGAGCGTCAAATGGATCGTGCTTACGCTGCCCCAGAGCGTTTCTTCTCTGACGTCCTGAAGTGGCTGAAAGCGCATCTCCAGTTGCTGACGCGTCATGTACATCATCTCCAGAATGCCACCAGCCTTGTTTCGATTCGACTTCGAACTGCCCGTATAGGCCATTCCCAGCCGCGGTCGAAACAAGGTGTATTTGCCGTTGGCGACCGCCAGAATTTCGTGCTGCGGTTCCTGCCATTCGATTCGCACTGAAGCATCGCGTCCTGTCGAGGGTTGGTACAGCACCCAGCCCTTCCACTTATCGGAATAGCGAAGCTGCGCGTTATATTTTTCCATGCTCAAGCTTGCCTTGAGCGATCTCAACGACTGGCGATTTCGCTCCATCCGGTTCAACACCGCACTAACGAGTCCCGCGCCTTGCGCGTTGGCGGTCCTCGGAGAACTCACCACAACCGCGCTTGCTACCATTGCCAACAAAATAATCAGGGGAAGAAATCTCTTCATTAAAACTCCTCAAGTATCGCGTTATTAAAACTCCTCAAGTATCGCGTTAAGCCCGACCCTGGATGCCACCAGGGGCCAAAAAACCTCGCAATTATAAGTGATGCCTACCGTATGTCAACCTCAACCGCACGCGTTTTGCCGTCCGGACCGACCAGTTTCCGAACGTCCAGAACCTGTACAGCCTGGCGTCCGGTCAAGGTCCTCAAACGCTGCTCGAGTTGAGTTCTATCCTCCGCATTATCAATAAGTTCCGGGCTAACCAGCACGGTCTGCACGGTGGGGTTTTGATGCGCCGCCGCGCTGAGCCGTTCGCCCCTTTCCCACCAGCCTTTTGGGGTCAAAAAGATAAATATCAAAATGACCACACAGAGCGCGTCCCACTGCCAGGTGTTTCTGGCATAGTTCCAAAAAAACAGCTTTTTGAGGGCGTTTAACAGGTCAAAAGCTCCTCGACACCATCCGTTTTGCAACTGCCACGCCAATTAGCAGGCCGTCACAAGAATTCTAACTTGTCTAAAATGCCCTGTAAATCTGATGTTTAGTTGGTTCAGAGTTGAATGCTCGTTGCAGGTTCGACAATGTGACCGTCGCGCATTTGTACTATTCGTCGGCACATTGCTGCAGCTTCGGGATTATGAGTAATCATCACGATGGTCTGGTTAAACCGGTAATTCAGTTCCTGAAACATGTTCAAAACCAGGGCTGAATTCTCCGAATCCAGATTTCCCGTAGGTTCGTCTGCGAGAACGATTGCCGGCCTCGTCACTACTGCCCTCGCCAATGCGACCCGCTGCTGCTCGCCGCCGGAGAGCTCAAGCGGCTTGTGATGCAACTTATCCTCAAGCCCTAGAAGTCGTAGCACCTCCCGGCGACGTTCTGGATCATCTCCGCCGTTACCGTGAATGCGCTCAGCCAATCGCAAGTTGCCCTCAGCTGTCAGCGTGGGAAAGAGATTGAAGCGCTGAAATACAAATCCGATCTTTCGACGACGAATGTCGGTGCGTTTCGAATCGGAGGCTGCAGTCAGATCTTCGCCATCCACGACGATGCGACCGGTAGTAGGTGTCAGCAATCCTCCGAGCAGATGAAGCATCGTGGACTTGCCGCAGCCGGATGGTCCCATGATGGCGACGAATTCGCCTTCGTGGACTTCGAGCGAAGCGCCTCGAAGTGCGGGCACATCAACCTTGCCTACACGATAAGTTTTTACGAGGTTCTCTGCTTGTAGGATCGTTCTCATCAGCGGCAAAAATCCAACTTGAGACTGCCCGGATAGGTGATGTTAATACAGCCACATCTTTATGGCTACTTAGAGGAAGGACTGCTAAGGACTAACTGTGCCTTTGTTGCGTTTCCGGGCGTCGAGATCGACTTCCGGCAGCTGCCACCGATTTTCCAGAACAAAGGCTTCAGGCTGGTATTCACGATCCATTTCGGCCGAGGCGGGCGCTTGATAGGCAATAGTCAACTTGTACTTGTCATGCGGCCTGGTGATTTCAATCCGGGATGGCAGTCGAGTTTGGGCCGCTTCGCCGAACGGTTTCTCATCCCAGTAGGAAACATCGGTGATTAAGAGGCCGCGATCGTCGAAGGTTTGCAGCCGGGCCAGCCGGATACCATTTACTCGATCAAACCAGAAACGGCGCAACATGCGAGCCTCGCCGGATGCCGGCTGCGAAATCTCTTCCAAAAGATAGTAACCCCTGACGACGCGAATCCCTTTCTTCGCTGCGGGACGAGTATCAGCCTCTTCCTGGTAGAATTCGCTTTGAACATAAACGAAACCGCTTTGCGCAGGATCGGGAATCGCGCTCAACATCAGTGCGTCTGTCAGGTGTTGAGGACGAAGATTGGACAGAGCGTTGACGGTTTCCTTCCCGGTCATGGTTCGCTTCTTCGATTTGTCGGTCTCAGTCGCCTTTCCATCCATGTCGAGCTTGTCGTAGACGGCGTTGTTAGTTCCTTTCACAAACCGTTTGTACTGCTCGTCACCCTGGAGCACGGCAACCCGGAAGCTCTCTCCGTTGGAAGTCATTTGAGCGATGTCGGTCGCGATAAATGGAACTTGAATAATGAGGTAAACCTGACCGGGCCGTTGAATTGTGACCGTCCCATCAGCGCGTTTGTACTTTTCGGAAATTCCCGTTTCCGCGAAAGAGGTATCTTCAAAAATGATGTCTATCTTGCCGTGAATCGAACGAACGGCAGCCAGTCGGGTAACTTCTCGGATTAACTGCGCCTTATCGGCGTCAACCAGCGGAGTGAGCAACTGAGGGACCTGGATCTTCGAGCGGGTTCCAAAAAGTCCACACCCGCTAGCCAGCACCGAAGTCAGTATCAATACGACAAGGAGTGAAAGCCGGGGAGCAGCGCTTGTGGAGACAGCCGATGATTTGGGTATGAACAAGATTCCGGAGAATGCTCCTCAGTCCGTAAATCGCTGGAAAAATAAAGGTTCAACCTAACAAAGACGGTTTTACCTGTCAACGCGCCGCTTTTGGACCTTACCTATCATCAAACGCAGCAGTTTCTGTCCAACTACAACCAGATAGTCGCGGTTCTGAAATGCAGAATCCCGACCCTTAGTCCAGCACCAGCTCCGGCTTACCGAATTTGCGGCGCAGCTTGTTGACCGAGTTCAAAACCTGTGGACGACTAATCAACTTTCGTTCCAGTGTCCGTCTTCCAGGGAAATCCAGCAGCATGACACCCAGAAGAATCGTAAGCAGCCCCTGTCCCGGCACTCCAGGAATAGACAGGACGATGCCAAGCGCGACCAGCAAGACTCCCAGCAGATTCTTTCCAATTATGGCCGCCCAGCGAATTGCTACAGAGCTATCCGCCAGAAACTCTTTGTGTTGCTCCTTAAAGTAGTCCGCGGGTAGCCGAACGATAATGAAGGAAACCAACACCAGATTAGCCGAGAATGTGACCAGGAAAATGGCCAGACCAATCAAGACATTTCGCCAGCTAATCAAACCAGGAAAACTTGTCAGAAGGTCTTCCATTAATCGCAGCTTCTCCGTTGAGCTGAGGTCAGGCCTGCTTACTACGGGCTTCGAGGAGTGACTGTAGAACCTCTTTGACGACAAAACCCGCCGCTTCCGGGAGTTCAAAGTCGGCGGTCTGAGCGACCTCCCAAAACTCATCCAGCCCTCTGGCGCCGGCTCGTTCAAGGGCAAGCGCCTCGACCAACAGATCGATTACGTCTGCCGCCTTAACCAAGCGAGCTTCGAGACTGTTACGCTTTTCATAATCTTCGTAGAGCTTTTCATATTCCGATTTGCCGGCTCCGGCGTTGTTCACGATGTCCACAAAGGCCCGCAACTCAGCCTTTTTCCTGACCTCCGGCCCAAAATAAGTGGTGGCTGTTTTAGACATGTCGCCCACGCGTGTTTCAGCCCAGTCGTGGAGCAACGCCATTCTCAAAACGCGCGCAACGTCGATTGACAATCCGTGTGCCTTCATCTCATCCGCTAACATCATTGCGGTAACGCTGACTCCAAATGAATGCGCAGCTACCGACTCGGTTCCGTTTGGCAAACCTCGAAGGGTCCAGCCGGTGCGATCCAGTCGTTTCAGCCGTTGAAGTTCCAAAAGCGTTCCGAGCATGACCGTTACTTTAACGTGCATGTGCTTTCAAACAGAAACGGCGGCGCGATTAACTCGCGTCGCCGCTTCATCTACGCTGCTGAGGTGGGTGCTATTGGGTTTTTCCCGTTCCGGCACTTGCCGACTGGGTCAAGACAAGATTGATGTTCGTCCCCTTCTCTAATCGCAGGTTATCGCCCTGAAGCGTCAACGTTGAACCGCCTTCAACCGAAGTGGCGCTCGATTGGGAGATTTGAATGCGCCCCAATGAACGTCCGACATTCGTCGTCGTGTTGCCAACGGCATTGGTGGATGCATTGACGGTTGTGCCAACTGCAGACGTCGTGGTGCCCACTACATTGCCGACTGTATTGCTTACTCCACCAAGCAATCCGCCACTGCTACCGGACGAACTGGTGGAAGTGGTCGAACGCGCAGAGCTGCTGGAGCCCATGTCAACAAAACCATCGTCGGGATTTGCTCGGGCACTAGCGCGGGCACTGGTGATGGAAGTTATCGTGGCGGCGATCGGCATTGCCAGTGTCCCGTGCTCCAGCCGATCAAAAAGCAGGCCGATCCTCGATTCGCCGTTCCCTTTGGCCTTCTGCGTCACTTCCGTGACGTGGCCCATGAGCTTAGCGCCCTTACCGACCAAGGTGTGGCCGCCTGACTTGATCGCCTTCGTGGTTTTCAGAATGACCTGATCTCCAACTTTCGCTTTACGGACATCAATCGAATTCTGAAGTTCGCCTGCCACCTGCGTACCGGCGTCGAGATTCACATTCTTGGTGGCCGCGGAAGTTTGCGAAGTCGCTTCGCCTGTTGTTTTCGTTTCTGCTTTCTGAGCAACAGCGGTTACCGCACACAACAGCAAAATACTCAGCGACAAAAAGGTACTCTTCATGTGTTCACCTCTTGTTTCTGTTTGGAGTTGGCCCACGGATCTCGGAGACCCCGGACCTGTTATTTTCGACTATCTGCCGGGAGACTTGAAAATTGGCTAATTTCAGGATGAGGAAATTGTAGGAGGTGTTGCCGTTGACGATACGATGTGCAGGTTGCAAATTTGTTGCAAATGGCAGTTACAGAATTAGGGGATCGTCAGGGGAAACGTTGAGGTTTTTTGACTTGATTGCGTTGCCAGAGTTTTATATGGCTACCGACAAGGATCGTGCTCACAACTACAGGCTATTTCCATCACACCCGCCTTGTCGGCGTCCTCGCAATACTCTCCGCAATACTTGCTATCTTGTTCGGGCGCGCATTCACACACGACATGCTTGCACTTGCCGCCCCGGTCATCTGCCATAAACTAACCTGCTTTCTGGTTGGGCGCGTTGGGATTCATCCTAAAACTCAAAGACGTGGTGGTCAAGGATGACGCTTTCAGCTATGGCGCTTCGCGGACACGAATCGTTCGCTGAGTGTTCCCTACTGTCAATACCATCGGCTTGTCCAATTGAATGGGATGCTCTTCTCCGTCCACGCTGATGACGAGGTTCGAATTCGAACGCAAGGCGGTTGCAGTTGTCACATTCGGCGCCAGGCGCGGCACGAGGTTAGATGCAACGATGCGCCACGTTGACGACGAACAACGAATTCGAATGCCCGGAGTGTCGCTTTCAAATCCTTCACCCACCGCGAGGGCCCCGGCTTTGAAGATTCCCTCTCCGCACCGAACTCCCGCACCGTCGTAAAAAGTGACCAGGCCGGAAACAAACTCATAAGGAACACTACTCGAGTTTTTTACCACCAGACGAGTGTTGGTTACCGGCGAGTCCACGGCGCCATTGAGCGACGTTGTTCGCAAAGTGGCCTCAAGCACCGCAATACCGCCCGCATCAAACGCCACCGCAGTTTCTGTCAGCGGCACGCGCCGTTCTCGCGTTTCCTGGGCCGCAACCAAAGCACAGGTGACCAAAAGCAGCGCGCAGACTTGCAACATTTTCATATCCGCCTCCGTGGGTGAAACCGACAAGGGAGTTTACTGTTGAAAGGCTCGATTCTAGTGCCGATGGCACTCACAATCAATTGCTGTTTGTTCCGGGCACAGGCGGAGGCATTGGAACCCTTGCCGCCGGCACAACTCTCTAATCACGCGACGTCACTTGAGGGAACAGAGCAGACCCTCCTGGCATAATGAATCCCTGAGAGTGGCCATCTAGACCATTCACAGCATCGTCTAACGAGCGCGCCGGGTTCATTCTCATCCGACGGACTTCTTCGTCAGGCAATCCTGAAACAAGGTGAATCTGGTAACGCTCGGCCTTTGTCAGCAGGGCCCAGGCAGTTTGCCCGTTTACCTCATAATCTTCGCGGAGCCGATCAGCCAGCGCCGCCGAGTCCCTCTCCGCAAACCATTTCAAAAAATCCGGCCGGCCCAGCCCGTCGCGACATTCGGCCAATAAGATGATCGTCCCACTCTCAGTGCAAGCGTGGACCGCCATTTCCAATGCTTTGTGAGCCTGAATGAGATTGATGTCGTAAGGCGAACCGCCACAGCTGACAATAACGAGATCGCGCCGGGCATCGATGCCAACCGAATGTTCAGCAAGGTAATGGCTACATCCCAACCGGTGAGCTGCCCGCCAGTCCCCGGCGTAAACACGAACTGCGCGGCCCCGGTCGTCAACGACTGTATTAACGCTGAAACGCGGCTGGACCATTCCGGCAATGCGTTCGCATTCTTCGTGGACCGCATTGCCGTCCAATTGGCCCGTGCCTACTCCGGCGCGTCGCCCCCCAGTTTCAAAGTCGAGCGCCAGCATGTGAGTGGCTTCAATTGTTTTCGCGGAAGCGAGTCCAGGGCAGATCGATTTTCGACTTCCCGTGAAACCAGCAAAGTAATGAAAGCCAACAGCCCCGGTGATTATGATGTGATCAAAATCCCGGATCGCCCGATTTAGTTCAATTGGAGTACCGCGTTCGGTAACTCCCAGCGAGATCATGCCGGAAAAGTCGTAAGCGTCGTGATCGATCGTTCTGACACGCTGGGCAAGAAATGGAGTTAGCAGTTCGACCTTCTCGTCCGGCGTAACGCGACGATGTATCCCGGTGGCAAAGATGATCGTGATGTCCGCCGGAGAGACTCCGCTCTGGATCACTCGTCTCACCAACAGGTTCAGGATTTGAGCGCTTGCGGTCGCGCGGGTGGCGTCTGAAACAACGAGCAAAAGCGAATCTCCGGGCGCAACGAGTTCGTCGAGAGGGGGTGACTCGATTGGCTTATCCAGTGCTTCACCTATCTCGGCATCGGTAAGTGGCCTGTCATCGGCTGAGCTACCGGAAAGAACTCGGTAGCGACGCTCGTCGAAATTGAAGCGTACTGAGTCCTTTCCGTAAGCCAGTTCTATTTCAATCATTTGGTGGCGTTTGAAAGATGCCCTTGGAGTAAGCTCACACGCCAAACTCTACCAGGGCTCGCTCAATGGCATGGAGAGCAGCAAAGTCAGTATCCCCATCCGAGCGCGCGTCTGCGAGCCACTTGCGAAGTTGACGGGCCTCCTCCGAAGAGGAAAGTCGACACGCACCGGTCAATGCAAGCGTGACCAGAGCGTCAGGGGCGCCGTGGGTGACCAATGCCGCCTGCAATGCAGCCTGTTCGCGAAGATCCAATGTCAACAAGAGTTTGATTTCCATGACGAGAGGCGCAGGCAGATTTCGGGAAACTCCTCAACACGCCCAAGGTTCGAACGACCAGCCCGATCGGCGACCTCTAGATCTGGTCCAACGATTGCACAATGTCGGCGATGATATCTTCCGCCGCTTCAATTCCAACAGCTAACCTGACCGTCGCCGCCGAGACTCCTGCGGCTTTGAGCTGTTCTGGAGTGAAGCCGGCATGCGACGAATAAAGCGGATAACTCGCGAGCGACTCCACACCACCCAGCGATGGGGCCGTCCGCACCAGTCTCAACGAATTGAAGAATCGCTCAACCTCTGACTCACCTCCAACCAAATCCATTGCGACCACGCCGCCGAACGCTTTCATTTGTTTGCGAGCCTGCGCATGCCCCGGATCATCATCGAGGCCGGGGTAATAGACCCTCGACACCTTCGGATGGGCGCGTAACGCCTGCGCGAGGCGCAGAGCGTTGTTACAGGATGTCCGCACCCGCACGTCCAGTGTCTTAATTCCGCGAGAGAGAAGATAAGCAGCGGCGGGGTCGAGCGTGGTTCCGACCAGTACGGAGATTTGTCTCACGCGTTCAATGAAGTCCTGGCTTCCCGCGATAGCCCCTGCGGTCAAGTCAGCGTGCCCTCCGAGATACTTCGTCGCGCTATGCATGACGGCGTCAATTCCATGCGCGATTGGTTGCTGCAGGATCGGAGACGCGAAGGTGTTGTCAACAACCGAAAACAATCCGGCCTTTTTCGAAACTTCGGCAGCCATGCGCAACTCGACTATCCGGTTGAGCGGGTTCGCCGGAGTCTCAAACCAGAAAACCCGCGAGCGCTCTGTGGCCAGCTCGGGCAAGCGCGGGATCTCATCCAGCGAAATAAAACGCGAACTAATGCCGAATTTACTGAAGACTTTGGTAAGGACTTTGACCGTTCCTCCATAGACGGAGTCGCAGGCAATCACTTCATCGCCCGCCTGACAGAGGGAGGCCAGCGCACAGAATGTCGCTGCCGATCCGGAGGACGTGACGACACAGCCTTCGGCTCCTTCGAGTTCGGCTATCTTTCTTTCCGCTTCAGCAACAGTCGGGTTTGCGTAACGCGAATAGAAATAAGCTTCCGGCAGTTCCCCGCGCGCGTAGCGGCGCATCTCCTCAAAATTCTCGAAAGCAAAAGTGGAAGAATGAAAGACGGGAGACACAACCGCGCCAAACGGTTGCTCGGCACTCCGTTCTCCACCATGAACCGCGATCGTGGCCTGAGACAGTTTGCCGTCTCTACTGGAACTGTGTGCGCTCATGAAGTTGAAGCTCCCAAGCAAATGGAGGGTGATAACGGCTAAGCTTAGCAAATTAGGCGAGGCGACGACAGAGTCAACAAACAGCGTACCTCGTCACCAACTCTGGTCGAGACAAATCGACTGTCTACAACGCCAGGCGTTGACCCTGTTCGAGGCGAAAACGGGAAAGGGCCACTCAAGGGTGGCCCTCAAAATACAATGTTGAAGAGCGTAACCGACTACAGCGCCGGAACCCCGGTGGTGCCGTTGTAGGCTTCGTAGAGTTCGTTGTACGCGCGTATTCGTTGTTCCAGAAATCGCGGCAACTCTTCGATGTCCTTAACATTGATGACCGCATTGACGTTGTTCAGAAATGCAGCGTGAGTGTCCATTGTTCGTAACGATGGGGATATCAAAACGAAGAACAAGCGGCGACGTTGGGCCGGCCTCAAGATATTTACTTCGCGGGTCACAAACACAGGCCCCTGCTCCGCTGGATCAAATCGTGGATCAAGTAGAACGACATCCATCTGGTTCTCGCGCATTCGATCGACAGCTTGCTTGGTGTCTTCGGCCACGAAAACCTGATAGTTATTTTCCGCCAGATACCTCGCGGTTGCTTCACGCATCTCTTCCTGAACGCAGACCAACGCTCTCCTGGGGTTCCAGGCGGGCCGGGCATTCTGAGAGCCCCGGAATGTATTGGCAGGCTGGCTCATTAATCCGGAAAGTAACTCGGCGAGGCGCTCGATTGCAGAGGCGCCGGTGTTCGTTGGCTGGCCACTTGATTCGAGCTCGAAGAGCGGTGCCGGTGAGTGCTTTTGCTCCAAACGCGGATCGCCCGTTGAAGGTGAGAAGCCGATCGCAACGCCACTTTGCTCGACCGCCGGGTTGGACGTGCCGGCGTCCATCGAGCTGTCGCATTTAGGACAGCGAACCGTGAAAGCTTGTGACGTAATCCTGGTTTCGTCCACTTGCAGTCGCGCAGAACACTTTTGACAGACTATGATCATGGTGGCCTTCGATGTGGTATTGAGTTGGGGAGTTATTCGATCATTCCCAGCATGGAACCAGCTTCAGGACGGGAAACCACTGGAATTCCATCGACGTCGCGCCGCATGAATTCCTCCGCCGCTGTAACCCCCTTCAAAGTCAAGACCAGGTTGTTCGGATTAGTTGAAAAAGTCAGCCCGTCTTCGAAGGAAATCGTGCCGTTTTCGATTAGCTCGCGGATTACGGAATCGAAGTCCTGCATGCCATCAAGCTTGCCATCTCGCATGGCGTCCAGCAACGACTTGCCATCCGATTCACCGGCTTCGATGTATTCGCGGGTCCGCGGGCTAGACCGCAGAATCTCAACCGCTGCAGTTCGGCTGCTGCGATCGGCTCGGGGGATCAGCCGTTGAGAGATGATGTAGCGGAAAGTTTGGGCGAGGCGCGTTCGAATTACGGCCTCCTCATTCTTGGGATACAAACCGATGATGCGGTCGACAGTCTTGGAAGCATCAATCGTGTGGAGAGTCGAAAGCACCAGATGCCCCGTCTCCGCAGCTTCCAGCGCAATCTCGGTGGTTTCGAAATCTCGCATCTCGCCGATTAGGATCACTTTAGGCGCCTGGCGCAATGTCGCCCGCAACGCGGACGGAAAGTCTTTGGTGTCGTGACCCACTTCTCGTTGATTGATCGTCGAGTTCTTATGCGAATGTAGATATTCGATGGGATCCTCGATTGTCACGACATGGTAGTGCTTCTTTTCATTGATGATGTCGATGATGGCCGCTTGCGTTGAGCTCTTGCCTGAGCCGGTCGGCCCCGTAATGAGGACCAGACCGTTTCGCAGGTCAGCGATTTCAGCAAGTTGTATTGGGAGCCCAAGTGATCTCAAGGTGGGAATTTCGGTCGGAATGACTCGCATTACAATCGAGTAGACGCCACGCTGCTGAAAAATATTGACGCGGAAACGTGCCCGGGAAGGCAGGGACCAACTGAGATCGGCCGTGCCAGTTCGCGCGAGGCGCTCAGCCGCTTCCGGATTACCCTGCATGAGAGTCATCCCAATAATCTCGGTCTGATAGGGTGTGAGCTTTTGCATCCCCATGGGCTGCACAGGCGTCAGCTTCCCATTGATTTCTACCTGGGGAAGCTGTCCGACGGAGAAATTAAGGTCGCTAATCTTGTCGGAGACGAGCAGCATGCGCTCGATGATGGGCGGCAGGTCGAAGAAACTCATTTTGAGTAATAGCTCCGGAGAAGGACTGACGAAACAAGGCGGGCGCGAGATGGACGTTAGTACCCCCAACTGGCTAGCTGATTTTCCCGCAAAACACCGCTAAACGCAAGTAAATTGTGTTTAGCGCGCTTTGGGGTGGGAGGGGTTACTGTTGAGAAGCCTTTTTTTGGCCTTGGCTACCTGGCTATCCAAAGATCGCTGATCATCGAAACGGCGTCGGCTCCTGCGTCTACAACCTGCTGCTTATTCTCGGAAGTGATTCCTCCGATCGCTACCAGGGGAAGGTCACTTACGACTTGCCGCACCTGTTGGATCCCTTCCAAGCCAACCTCAGGATCAGCCGGACTCTTTGTCGATGTCGCGAAAATTGGTCCGATAGCTACATAGTCGACAGGCAAGCCTACTGCTGCCCGCGCCTGACGAGGATTATGAGTGGAAAAGCCGATAATTGCTTTGTCTCCGAGAAGCTTTCGGGCCGCCCCGGGCGGCATATCATCCTGGCCAAGATGAACGCCATCGGCCTGAAGCGCGAGAGCAATATCGACCCGGTCGTTAATAATGATCTTCACGCCCTGTTTGCGGGCAACACGGATGGCCGCTTCGGCTTCACGGTAGAACTCGAGCGGTGACTGAGTCTTCTCTCTGAGTTGAATGATCCGGGCGCCTCGAGTGCTCAACTCCGAAACCTGGTCAGCGTGGGACAGGTGAGAAAGTCGCCGATCGGTAATCGGATAAAAATGAGTACCACCCAGGACCTCAAGGAAAACGGAACTCATCTGATGATGTCATACCTCTTTTTTCTTTGGGCGCTCGTTGGAGCGAAGCACTCTCTTCCGCAGGCGAATATTTTCCGGCGTTACTTCAACCAGTTCATCGTCCGCGATAAATTCGATCGCCTGCTCCAATGAAAGATCTTTCGGTGGCACCAGACGCATTGCTTCGTCCGCAGTCGAGGCGCGCATGTTTGTTAGCTTCTTTTCCTTGATGGCATTCACGTCCAGATCCACGGCCCTCGCGTTTTCACCAATGATCATTCCCTCATAAACCCTGGTTCCGGGACGAACAAACAACGTGCCGCGCTCTTGCAGGTTAAAAAGCGCATAGGTGGTGGTTTCACCGACCCGGTCAGCAACCAATGAGCCGGTCGATCGTCCGCGCATGGCGCCCTGCCACTCACCCCAGCGCAGGAACATCGTGTTCAGCAAACCTGTTCCCTTGGTCTCGGTCAGAAACTCATTACGAAACCCGATGAGTCCGCGCGAAGGTGTTTCAAACTCAAGCCGGACACGACCGGTGCCGTGATTCACCATCTTCGTCATCTGACCCTTGCGACGTCCAACTGCTTCAGTAACTACGCCAATGAATTCTTCCGGACAATCAATCACAACCAGCTCGATCGGCTCAAGGGTCCGACCGTTGCTCTGGTGAGTAATTGCTTCAGGCTTGGAAACCTGAAGCTCGTAACTCTCGCGCCGCATCATTTCAATCAGAATCGACAACTGCAATTCACCGCGTCCCGATACTTTGAATTGATCCGGTGAATCTGTGTCTTCAACCCGGATGGCGACGTTGCCGAGAATCTCCTTTTGCAGGCGTTCATTGACCTGGCGCGACGTAACAAACTTGCCGTCCTTTCCCGCAAAAGGAGAGTTGTTGACGCCGAAGATCATGGAAATGGTCGGCTCATCGACGGCGATAGCGGGAAGCGGTTGGGGGTTCTCTGCTGAAGTTATGGTGTCGCCGATCTCGATGTTGTCGACGCCGGCGAGCGCGACTATTTCGCCAAACCCGGCGTGTTGCACCGGTTCTCGCTTTAATCCCTCAAAGGCGTAGAGCTGCGAGATGCGGACCTTTTGCAGGGACCCATCAGGCTTTGCGACGGTTACCTGGTCTCCAATTGCAATCTCGCCGGAGAAAATTCGTCCAATAGCTAACCGCCCCACGTATTCGCTGTAGTCGAGATTTGCAACCAGCAGTTGCAAAGAATCACTTCGAATCTGCTTCGGCGTCGGAATTGTGGTTACGATTTGATCGAAGAGTGGACCAAGGTTGATGGATTCTTCGTTGAGGTGTTTCTTTGCGGTTCCGTCACGCGAAACTGAGTAAAGAATCGGAAACTCAATCTGATCGTCGGTGGCGTCCAGGTCGAGAAAGAGTTCGTAAATCTCGTTTACCACCTCTTCCGGGCGCGCGTCTTGCCGATCGATCTTGTTCACCACGGCGATGGCGGGCAGGCGAGCTTCGAGAGCCTTTCTGAGAACGAAGCGTGTCTGTGGCAGGCAACCTTCAGCAGCATCAACCAGCAACATTACTCCGTCAACCATCTTCAGCACGCGTTCAACCTCACCGCCGAAGTCTGCGTGGCCGGGTGTGTCGACGATATTGATCTTGGTATCGCGATAACGGACCGACGTGTTCTTGGCCATAATCGTGATCCCGCGCTCCCGTTCCAGGTCCATTGAGTCCATCACGCGATCGCGGACTTGCTCATTCTCCCGAAAAGTCCCCGATTGTTTCAGCATGGCGTCGACCAACGTGGTCTTGCCGTGATCCACGTGTGCGATGATCGCAATGTTGCGTATGTCTTTTCTTTCCTCTGTCATTGTTCCTCTGCACAGACACGAACAGTCCAAAATTTTCGCCGGAGCGAAACTGCACATCCTAACACTTTGCGGGGAATAACTCCCACGGAGGACTGCCGGCGACAGTTAAGTCCGTTGAAATTCAGCAACTGATTAACGGGAATCTTCGGGGATACAGCTCCCGGAAGATCGCTTACGCCAGGAAGATCGCTTACGCCGGCGCCAGGGTTTGTCGTCTCCCGGACGTTTTGCTTATGCCGCTTTCCTTTTCAGAATTCGACTTCGTGCGCGTTAAATCCGCGGCTTCTCTGCAAGTTGCTCGTGAAAGGCCCCAGTCTGCCGCAGAGCTTCGTAGAGAACGATCCCGACGGCAGTGGCCAGATTAAGGCTGCGGATCCTCGGATTGAGCATTGGAATAGTGAGGCAGCGATCCCAGTTTGCCCGCAAAATACTCTCTGGCAATCCGCGTGTTTCATTGCCGAACACCAGACAATCTTCGGAGGTGAAAGGCCATTCGGCAAAGTCCTTCTCGGACTTGGTCGAAAGGTACAAAAACCGGGCTCCCGGTAGCGAGTCATGAAGGTCGGCGAGAGCCTGATGGCGATGGAGAGTGACTTCGGGCCAATAGTCCAGCCCGGCCCTACGCACTGCCCTGTCATCGAGCCGAAAACCGGTGACTCCAACAATGTGGAGCGGAACGAACGTGGCTGCGCACAGACGAGCGATGTTGCCGGTATTGGGTGGGATCTCAGGTTCTACGAGCGCAACGCGGATCATTTCAAGAGGATCACTTAAGAGCCGGGCCAGATGCAAAGGTAGTCGCTGTGAGAACCCGGCAAAAAAACCATCTCAGATTACTCCTTGAAATACAAAAGGAACGACGAGTTTCACATTAAGTGTTCGTCGTTCCTTTTGAAAGGCCATGCTGGCCTCAGAAGTTTGTGTGCGCCAGTGGAAGGTTGATGTTGTAACCTGCTGGTTCGAACTATCTCTTCTTGGCGGCTTTCTTTGCTGCCTTCTTCTTGCCGCCGCCCTTTTTCGCTGCCTTCTTCTTTCCACCTTTCTTAGTTGCCATTCGTGTTGCTCCTTCTTTTTTGGATTTTTAAGGTTTTCGGTCGTGACCACAAGATACTGTGTTTAGTTCTGTCTTGTGGGCTAGAGTAAACGGCGCACAACATCTTGCTATATAAACGTAAACGCCCGCGTTGTCAACAACTTATTACAGGGAGCGAAAAAAATGTTTGCCTGGCTGAGTGTGAGCGCAACGCCAAAAAGAAGCGATCTCATGCGCGAATTGATCACCTGAAAGGATGCGATGCGAGGTTGCGATCGGCCCTGCAGAATCATCATTGAGATCGCCCTCGTTGATCGGGAAACTCAACTCAAAATGTTTGCGGTCACGAGTTCAGTGATCACACTTCTGGCGTTGCTGATTATCTAAAGAGTGGAGTGAAGACCCATTGGTCGTGCTTGTCAATTCCGTAGTAATAGATCACAGCTTTGTTCTTGCTGCGACTGGAAACTCCGATGGTTGGCCCAGACGTTGACTCGTCGTCGGACGCCGAGGTGACCGTCCGCGAAATCCCCAGCGCCGACAGCACGGGCGGGGCCATAAGCTGTTCTACGTCTTTAAGTTGCGGGTCGTTGGTGGGTGGCCTGACGTTCTCGGTAAAGAGCATCAGGGACTGCGTGAAGTCTGATAACTGGGCCGAACGTGGCTTCACTAATCTCCATTCGCCAGAGTCAGAAAGCGGATCATGCGCGGCCGACGCTCGAAGTATGTGGACCTTCTTGGTTCCACTCGGCAAGCCTTCAAGCAGCTGATCGATCGAGTTTGGCAAAGCGCCATCGCCGTGACCTAACTTACGTTGCTGCACGGAGTAGTAAATGCGGATCGCATCGGCCACTTGTTCTCCACGATAGATCGCGTCGATTTCTCGATCGCGTTGGACTTGCTGTTGAATGCTGGGAGCAGCCGCCATCGCAAAGAGCGCCAGCACCGTCATCATGGCCAGGAGGGCAACGAGGGTGTAACCGGCTTCCGAGCGCCGGTAATGAACGCCCGCCGGCGGAATTGGAGCTGTCACACGGCGCGGGCCATTTGTCCATATCTTGTGGTGTGGTCCAATGCTATGGTTCATCATCCTCGCTCTCAACTCGAGGCGTTGGTCGCTGTTGAGGACCACTTCGTTCACCTTGCACGCTGAATGCGATCGTGTGCTTGATCTTCAGAGTAGTATCCATCACGACGATTTCTTTCTCTGAAATGCTGGTGACCCGAAACCTCCCTCCCAGGAGATCGCCTCTCTGGATGTTGACCACTTCCTTGTTGCCCTTGTCTTGTAGAATTGCCGTATCAATAAACGTCCGCTGGCCAAGAATGCCGATGTATGAGTAATTCGGCGTCGGCGGGGCGGCGACGTTGAGCGTGGCGCCGTTGGAGTAAAGCTTTGCGTCATTGGTACGGAGCATTACCTGGCGCGTCCCTGGATTACTAATCAAGGAAGCGGGAACGGTCGCGGAAAGCTGTTGCGGACTCACGTAGCGAGTTTGTAATTCGTTGTTCTCGACGACTATCCGCAGGCCAGGCACAAACTTGTCGCCGGTAACTTCCAGCGTGAAATCAGCAGTCTTCGCATAAATCATCGAAGGCGACAGGCTGGCCAATAGGATTGGCGGCTCGGGTGTAGGAGTGGGGGTTGGTATGTTAGCCACCGGGGTCGGTTTCGGCTCAACAAAAGCGAAAATATTGCGCCTGGGTTCGGGCACGGGGGCGCCGACAGCTGGATCGTTAATCGGTCTTAGCTGGACTGACAGGTCCTCCTGCATTTCCGCAACGCTTTGAGGCTGAGCAGGAGTTTGAGTTGCGCTACGGCTGGTTGAGTTGGCTGGCGTCGTCGTAGCCGGTCGCGGAGCCGGCTTGCTCGAGCTGCCGAAGCCAAAGAACGTCCACCACAGCAGAATGATCGCAACCAGGCCCAGGACCGCGGCCCCGATAACTTTATTCCGCTCGCTCGGGTTTTTGACTTCAGTCATCTGCATAAATCGTCTTAGTTCCCCGTCCCGTTTTCCGCCGGTGGTGTCGCCGTACGTTGAAAGTAAGTGGACATTTCCAAACGAAGACTCACCGGCGATGAACGTGTCTGCCCGGAGGAGGCCGCTCCCTCTTCAGCGGCGACGGGCGCACTACTAGTATCGGTTGCCCTCTCCAATTCGACGCTATTGACTATGATGAATTGTTTGGTTGCTTCCAGCTCCTGGATAAAGCGCCGCAGATTCTGATATGGCCCTTCGACGGTTACGCTGACGGCCACGCCTGGATAAATGCTTTGCCACTTAGTGTTCGCCGCTCTGGCAGCCCCGGAGGCTGTCTTTGATCCAATGGGGTCGAGGGGTAGGTAGGTTGGCCCCGATGTGTTCCGCAATCCATTCTTCCTGATGATCTGGTTAAGACTGTCGTAAAGATTCGTGCGCCCACGCTCGGCGATCATTAAGCGGTTGTTCTCGAATTCATCCAGACTCTGCGTAATCCTCCCGACTGTGGTCTCGGTGCTTTGGCCCTGTTTCACAACCTCCTTGATATTCCGCACTTGAGTTTGCAAGCGACCGCGTTCCAGTTGAAGTGCTTCAAGCCGAGTTCGGGCCGGTAACATGAAGTAGAAGTAGGCCGCAATCACGAGAATCAGAATCAGCGCGCTACCGGCCAGAGCCACAATTTCGGCCGGCCCCACGATCCCCTGCTGGCGAGAGGCGCGCAGGCTACTTATTCGTGACCGGAACAGGTCACGTCGACTTGCTTTTTGCGCCGGAGCGGGATGTTCGTTCATCGCACTGCTCCCTTCGAAACCATGCCAATTGCCTCTGAACCCGGCGCGGTCGCCTCCCTTGGCGTTCCCGCCCGCGGACGATATTTTACGAAGAGTTCGTACTCAGCTCCGATTTCACCTCGACCCCGCTGCAGGTTTTGCGAACGCAGCTCGGATTCAAAAACTCCGCCGCGATTCATCTCCACGATCATATCCGTGACCACGGTCGAGGTCTTTGCGATAACCGATAACTCCAGCTCCGCGAGTGTCTGGTCGCCTCGCCTGGCGACGCCGTGGACTGCGATGCGTTTGACGCGTACATTGTCCGGCAACACGGCTTCCAGGTCTGCAAACAGTCGGGACCAGTAGAACTGTTTGCGATCCACCAGCGCATGTGCGGCTTCCAACGTTTGCAGTTGCTCAGTAGTAAATGACGCCTTTACCGCTGCAGCCTGCTTCCGCAGACCTTGCTCTTCCTGGGTAAGGTTATTAATGTCGGTTTGCACAGCCTTGGCCTGGACGCCAGCCTGGCGCGTCGCCCGCACGATATAAACAAGACTGGCCAGAGAAATGACGATGACGAGCGCGGACACTATCCACGGGAGGGAACGGTTGCTAAACCGCTTGCTTGCCAGATTGAGTTTCGTAGTCACAGGGAACTTCTTCTTAACTTAAGGGGAGATTTCCGAGAGCCCGTTACGCCAGAAGCATACACGCCCGAAAGAAACACGCGCAACCGGCCACGAAACCTGAATCGCCCGCAGGTTACACGCCGGCGCGAGGGCTGGTGTTTCATTAAAACCCGTACAGATGTTTCAACGGGATTCGGAGTCGCGCCGCGGGGGCAGGACTCCTTCGGTCAGTGCCAGGGAAGGCCGATAGGCACAAATGCGGTTGCGACCGCTTCGTTTGGCCCGGTAGAGCGCGGAATCGGCCAACTCAACCAGTTGAATAGGATCAGTAGCATCATCGGGATAGGCCGCCACACCGACGCTAATGGTTATCTTGTGGGTCGCCCCTTCAGTCGTCCCGATTCGCGTTGCCGAAAAGGTATGGCCCTCAACCGCAACCCTGACTCGTTCGGCGGCAACCAGCCCCTGGGCATAATTTGCGTCTAACAGGAATGCGGCAAATTCCTCACCACCGAAACGCGCGGCCACATCGCCGGCCCTTAAGGCTTCTTTGATCACGCGGCCAGTGTCTTCCAGAGTCTTGCTTCCAACCAGGTGGCCATAAGTGTCGTTCACTTCTTTGAAGTGGTCGAGGTCCATCATCAGCACGCAAAAGGGACGCGATTCAGCTTCAGCGCGCGCGGCCTCTCGCCGCAGTTCAGAAAAAAAGGATTTGCTGGTAAGTAACCCGGTAAGTTCGTCATGTGCGAGAAGCCGATGGATTTGTTGCTGGAATTCGCGATCAATCTCATCGAGCATGTCGAAGCGGAAAAGATGTTCCCCGATCACAATCTTATCGCCGTCATTGAGCACGGCTTCCGTGATCAGTTCACCGTTGACCAGAGTGCCGTTGGTCGAGCCAAGGTCGGAAATTCGATAAGAGGCGGTTTCACTTCCAGCGTCACGTTCAGTCGTAATGCGAGCATGAAGTCGCGAGGCGCGGGAATCGTTCAGCCTAACGTCAGCTTCCAGAGCGCGTCCTATGATCACCTGATCTCGTTCGAGCGGGATCGGCACGGCCATCAATTCGCCTCTAAGCGAAACCAGAGCGGGCCGGCGTTCGGTTTGAGCTGATTTGGCCGGTTTAGCTTGACGGGTCTTGCCGGAATCGTCTTCGTTGATATCGGTGCTGGACATCGATCTCGGTCTAACCGCTGTAGGCGACTGGTTTGGGATTCTGGGCAAAACCTTCATGTATCTTAGCGTGCGAGTTGGGTGGTAGCAATCTTATTGTCCGTGGACGTACGCGACGGCAGTCTCGAGCTATTGCGGGGCTGCTCCGCTTGTGACAGTTGTGAGCTTGCTCCTATAATTTGCCTGGAAACAAGATTTCACTAGCCAATGAGTTGTTCCGAGCTGCATCAGGCTCAGAAACAGGAGAACCCGGTTTGAAAGAACAGCCATCTGCCGCCTGCACGAAGACCGATGAAGTCCTCTGCAAGGAAGCCGATGAAAAACTTACGGTAGAGCGCGTAGCGGTCGCCTCCTTACCCACTGAGTGGGGCGATTTCAACATCGCGGGTTATCGCTCGCTGATTAGCGATGAAGACTTTGTCGTTCTCTTCAAGGGCGAGATGCGACGCGACCTCCCCACGCTCGTTCGTATCCATTCGCAGTGCCTGACAGGTGACGTGTTTGGTTCAACCAAATGCGACTGTGGGCCGCAGCTCCACCAGACGATGCAGATGATCGAGCGGGAAGGCCGGGGCGCAGTCGTCTATCAACAACAGGAAGGCCGGGGGATTGGGATCTTGAACAAGATTCGGGCCTACGCGCTTCAGGACAAGGGAGCGGACACGGTGGAAGCTAACGAGCAACTGGGTCTGGCAGTGGATTCGCGCGATTACAAGCAGTGTGCCGAGATCCTCTTCGACCTGGGACTCTGCAAGGTCCGGGTCATTTCAAACAATCCACTGAAACTTCGCGCTCTTGAAGAAGCGGGATTAAAGATTGTCGAAAGGGTATCGATTCAGGTGGAGTCGAATGATATGTCAGCGCATTACTTGCGAACCAAAAAAGCCAAGTTGGGCCACCTGCTGGATTTCAACGTCAGCTAAGGTTGCGGCACTAAAACAAACGAAAGGCCCCGAAGCTTTGTTGCTTCGGGGCCTTCCTCGTTTAGAAAGCACGGCTCTATCACAAGGGATTTACTGCTGCTTGCTCCTGAGGTCCTTGATCGCCGCTCGGGTCCGCTCAGCGTCGGGCGCCGAGGGGGCCAGCTTTAGATACGCTTCCAGTTCATCCGCAGCGCGCTTGTAGTCGCGCTTTCCCCAATAGATTCCTCCGAGGTATCGATGCGCCGAGGCTACCTCCGTGCTGTTCGACTCGACAGCAATAAGCAGTTCTTTCTCGGCGTCGTCGAGCTTTTGCTGGTTGATCAAAGCCATTCCGAGATACATGTGGGCGGTCGGGGCTGTGGGAGTTAATTTTATGGCAGCTCTCAGTTGTTGTTCGGAGGCCGCGAATTTCTTTTGGTTCAGAAGGGCTATTCCATAGGTCAACCTTGATACCGCGTCGTCAGGAGCGATCTTCAGCGCCGCTTCAAGCGCCTCCACTGCTTTATCCGGCTGACCCAGAATTAGCTGTTGCACTCCCAGTTCCCTCAGGGCCAGTGAAAAATTCGGGTGGATCGCGAGTGCGCCGTTCAGTTGTTCCACTGCCTTCTTGCTGTCTTTCGCCCGCGCTGATTGCAATGCCTTCTTGTAGCTTTCAACGGCTTTCTGGGGCACACCGGCGAAGAGGTTGGTTTCAGCGCTGGGGCTGCCTTTTGGGACCAAATGTATCGTGAGCATTATTGTTTGCCCGGAACCGCGGACGCCGTCCGTGCCTCCAGTCGTTCCATAGATGACGACCTGCTGTCTTACCGGCTCATAATCGGGGCCAGCATCTACGACCACGGAGTAATCGGCGGCCGGGAGGGCATTGAAGGCGAATGACCCATCAGGGTCGGTGGCGGCTCGGCGCGTTCCAGTCACATTACCCTCAAGCCTGACAGAAACACCTTGCTCCGCTCGGCGGCCATTAGGCAGGTAAACAGAGCCCTGGATTCGGTGCGAACCCCCGGATGATTCCGGAAGACCTCTGGTACTTCCCACGCCGCCCTGGGCACGAGCCGAGTCTACCGGCAGAAGAAGCACCAACATTGCAAATACAAGAGTGAAGTACTTATGGCGAGCGAGCACGCTCAGCAAATCTGACATGATTTCGATAAGTCCTTTCTCAGTATGATTTCGTTGGATTTTGAACGTCGAGCGTTTTTCCAGGGCGCATGATTCCAGGGGGACTGCAACTGCGCGTCCAAAGTTCTCTGAACCAAAGTATTCTGCGTCGGGAAAACTGTGCGGAGCACCGATCTCCGTCAAGAGTTGTTGTTGGCAAAGAAGAATTATTTATTGCGAAGGTCCTTAATGGTGGCGCGAACTTTTTCCGCGTTCGCGGCCTTGGGTTCCAGTTCCAAATACTTCTCCAGTTCAACCGCAGCTTTCTGATAGTTTCGCTCCCTCCAGTAGAGTCCGGCGAGGTAGTAGTGGGCCTGGCCCACCCGATTTCCACCGAGGGTGATCGCCTTCTGGAGTTCTGCTTCGGCCTCCTGGTAATTCCTAAGGCTAATCAGCGCGATTCCCAAATACATGTGCGCGGTAATCGCCGAACTATTTCTCTTTAGTGCTTCTCGCAGTTGAGATTCTGATTCGGCAAACTTGCTTTGATAGAGCAGGACGATTCCGTAGTGTAGGCGAGGCTCAAAGGCGTCGGGCAAAAGTGAGACCGCGGAACGAAATGCTTCCGAAGCTTTATCGAATTGGGTCTGTTTCATGTATTGGACGCCCAGCTCATTGAGCGCCAGTCCAAAACGCGGGAAAATCGCCAGGGATTGCTTCAACTCCGCAATTGCCTTGTCAGTATGGCCTTCCGCGATCGAGTTCAGTGCTTGAAGATACAACTCAACGGCGGGTTTTGGGATCGCCGCCAGCGCGGCGGTGAGCACACCGGGTTTATTGCTAACTTGTGCTTTAGTACGTAAATAAATCTGAACGTTAAAAGGACGCGAGACAGAAATTATTCCCGGCATTCTTCTCGTCGAGACATTAGCAGACTCAATGAACACCGACTCTCTTACAGTTTCATAGAACTCGCCGCCCTCGACGACGACCGTGTAGTTTCCTGGTCGTAAGGCCTGGAAGCGGAAGTTTCCATTCATATCGGAAAGAACTGACAGGTCGCCGGCCCCGGGGCTCTCCAGCCTGATCTTAAGTCGTAAATCTGCGCGTTGTCCTGAAGGAAAGAGTAACCGGCCGAAAATAGCGTGTCTGCCACCGGTGCCCGCGGTATCAATACCTCCGCCGCTCTGGGCGCTGGTGATGGTCGAAGCCGAAAGCAACAGAAGTAGTGCCATGAATGCAGTACTGTAATGAGATCCTGGCTTAGGTGTGGTTCGATGTAACAACATCCCGATAACTCCGTTTCTTAGCAGCTGCCGAGGAAGGGGTCACAAATCTCAAACGAGGGATTGACTGCATGAGATTACCACAAAACAAAAGGGAGGCGTAAGGATACGCCTCCCTTTTAACCTCTCACGCTTATAACGCGTGATTGGGAAAACCCAGTCCTTTAGAACTGGAACTTCACGCCGAGGCGAAGCGACGACGGGTACTGGAATATCAGTCCCGCGCCAAAGAATGGGTTGGCCAGCGGAGCCACACCCGCGATACCGCTGTTAATCAGGAACGTCTGATCAAGCGTGACGGCCCGCTGCGAGTTAAATGCGTTGAACCAGTCAACCTGGAACCGCAGTTGCCGATTTTCACCGAACTGGATTGGGTAGTAAGCGCCCAAGTCCAGGTTAAAAGTCTTCGGCGTGCGATTGCTGCCGACGCTTTCCACCGTGTTCGGGAAGGCCGGGTTTATGATTGGCACGAGCGGAACTATCGACGTGCCGCGAGGGTTAAGGAAACCCTCGTTGTTGCCATAGACCGGGTGCGGAATTAGCGCACTGAACGGAATGCCGGACTGGGCGCGGAACGAGGCGCTCGTCAGGAGCTTGAAGGGCCAGCGATAGCTGCCATCAAGCTTGAACTGATGCGGACGGTCGTTTGGAAGACGCCCATAGGTGTTCGGCAGCAGGCTGACGAGATCGAACAAAGACGTGATGTTCGGGTCAGACTGGCCGTTGTCGTTACGGAAGAGGCCTTCGTAGTTTCCGATCAGGCTGGAATATACGTAGGAAGCGATGAACTGATAGTTACTCGAGAATCGCTTCGTGGCCGTGAATTCGAGTGCGCGATAGTAGCGACGGGCCGGGCCAAAACAACCGATGGCCGGATCGCTGCAAGCCAGGTCTTCGGTCGTAACCTGACTGGTTGTGCCGCGGCGGCCGGGGTTAAACAGAAAGTAGCTATTACCGTCGTCAAAGGAGCCGTCCTCGATAACTTCATCCTGAGCGCGGTAGATGCCGCGGAAGCCGAGCGTGAGACCATCGCTGACCTCATATTCGACACCACCAGTAAACTCGTTGACTGTCTGCGGCTTGAGGCCGGGATCAATCGGAGTCGGCACCGCGCCGAGGTTGGCAGTCGCGAACAAAGCGTTGCTACCTGAGCTGCCAAATAGGCCAGGCACGAGGATCGAGCCGGCTGCCGAGGCATAGCGGCTGACGTTGAAGTTCTTGTCAGTCTGGCTTTCCTCGCTGCCCGCGCGCACGTTTACGTCGAGCGGGATTGGCGTCTCGAGGAAGCGCGCGAAGTTCACGAACAGTTTACCCTTGCCGCTGCCCGTGAAGTCCCAGGTGAAACCGATACGGGGTTGCGTGTTCGACCTGAAGTCGTTGAGCGTCAGGTAGGTCGCGCTATTCTGACCGTAGGCCTGCTGGAAGTCCCAGCGCAAGCCGAGATTGAGTTGCAGGTTCTTGGTAACCCTGAAGTCGTCCTGAATGTAGAAAGCCTCGGTGTTGGTGTAAGTGTTGGCGACGTTCTTGAAGTCGCGAACGCGCGTGGCCAACAACACGAGGAACGGGTTGTTAAGCGCCTCGTCGGCCGTAATCGATCCCTGGATTGCACCACCGGCGAAGCCGGCAGTGGCAGCGATGAGGCCGGCACGAAGCGCCGCAGTGGCGTTCGGGCAAACGATCTGATTGCCGCGGGTGGTGCAGACGCTCAGGTTGTTAGTAGTTCGGAAACCGGTAACTACGTTGTCATCAGCGCCGCCGGTGCCGGAGAGCAGACCTTGTGGATTGCCAAAGGTAACGCCAGGTCCGGAAGAGACGGTGTTGATGTCGTAGATGTTGCGGTTGTACTCAAAACCGTACTTGAACGTGTGCTTGCCCCAGATGTTCTGAAGTCTGGCGGCGCCTTCCACACGATTGCGGTCCTGAGTGGTAAAGAGGCCGAAGCCACGGCGAACGAAGTTGCGCTGGAGCGAACCCCCCGGAGAATTGACGAAGCTCACCTCGCCAAAATTTAGATTCTCACAGGCGGTCGTCGGGTCATCGTCCGTGTCGATGCAACGGATGTCCTGAATGCCGGTAGTAGTGGCCGCTGCGACCACACCGTTCTTCAGAATCGCGAAGTTGTCAGTCACCAAATCAACGTCGGCGACGCTGGCCTCAGGAATAGTGTTTACGCGCTGGAAGTGCAATCCAAACGAGAACTCACCGATGAAACTCGAACTGAAGTTCGAATTCAGCCGGAAAGCATAGTTGGAGCCGCCAGTTTCAATTACACCGCGGAAGCTATTCTCGTCGGCACCAAAGCCCGAGCCACCAAACAAAAAGCCCTCTTGCTTCGTGAAATCACCGAAGGTTGAGAAGTTAAAGGTGTGGTTCTGGTTAATGCCCCAGGTCAACTTGCCTGCGTAGAAGGGCGTGGTGATCTTGTTCTCGACCTCTTGGCGGAAAGTCTGGGTCAGGAACGAGTTCTTGCGCCGCTGCGGATTGAATGCGCCAAAGAACCAGAGCTTGTCCTTCTTGATCGGGCCGCCGATGTCGAAGCCGGCGTCAATCTCTGAGAAGCCGTTTGGCGACGAGCCCGTGTAAGCGAACTGCTTGGTCCCGCGAACAAAGCTCTTGGGGTTAAAGTAAGCGAACGCGTCACCGCGGAACTCGTTAGAGCCGCTCTTGGTCACAACGTTGAAGATACCACCCGTGCTCTTACCGTACTCGGCACCGTAAGCACCGGTCTTGATCTCCACTTCCTGAACAAACTCGAATGGTAGATTCGCTCCCGAGCCGCCGAATGCCGGGTCGGAAACGCCTACGCCGTCGAGAATATAGTTGTTCTCAGGACCCGAAGAACCGCCGACTGAGGGGTCGCGGTCGCGACCTGAAGCGTCGCGGAGACCCGAACGAGCCACGGAGGGAGCAATCGAGTAAAGCGATTGGACCGTGCGTTGGGTCGGGAAGTTTGAGAACTGTTCAGTCGAAACGTTAGTTCCGGTTGTGTTGGCCGTTGTGTCAACGCCAGCTCCAGTGTCAGTAACTGTCACTGTGGCTGTTGCGCCCGTGGGCTGCAGCGTAACTGGAACGTTCGACGTCTTCGAAAGATTCACTGAGATATCCCCTTGGGTATATTCAGCGAATCCGCCAGTCGCGGCGACCTTTACCTCATATTTTCCTGGAGGAAGATTCGCAATATAGAAGTGGCCCTGACTGTCGGTCTGCGCCGACTGCGCCACAATCAGCTGTGGGCTGGTCACGGAAACGGTAACGTTCGGCACTGCCGCACCGTTACTGTCGGTGACTGTCCCTTCAATTGAACCTGTCGTCGAAGACTGTGCAAACGCGCTGAGCGAGAAGCACAGTACAAACAGCGACAGGACGATAAAGCGCATGCTGTTTTTCATGCTTAACTGATCCTTTCTTGTAATGGTAAATACCTGAGAGCCGCCGCTGACGATCTCCGCACTCCGCGGGAAAGCCGAGCCCTCCAGACGGGGCGCGACGACGTGACGATGATGGGACTCTGGAGAAAACTGCATATTGCTGCGCTGAATTTTGCAACTCGTATGCCCACAGTGGGTAAGCCTACGTAATGCTGCAATTCCTGCCAAAAACCCTCCTTTGGCTCGGTCAAAGTGACACGCCCCATCCGAAAAAATGGGAACTATCCAGAATTCACAACCGGACCTGCAGCGCTTGCTCAACCGCCCTTCCTCCCAAAACTGAAGCCACTGTTTCTGGATTACTGTGACCCGGGTCTTTGTTGGAAAACTCCGGAAGATTCGAATCGGAGATCAAAACGCCACCAGCAGTCATGCTTCACTGAAACGGATGGATAATCATCGGACTAACGCGTTTAATTCTTCGCAAAGCCAAATCGCCAGGTCGTGTTTCCGGTCAGGGCGCTTAAGGAGCACCGACCTCCATAAATCAACTCGCGTTCATGCCACGGTCTGAAGGCGCATGCTATGTCATTTAGAATTGCGGTCCCGATCCAGAGTGTAGAGGTGTTTAAAGATCGCGCTCCCCGCATTGCCTTTCAACACTTTTGCGAGTATTAAGAAATTCCCAAAATGTCTGAACGCATCTACAGAGATCCGGTCCACAACATCATCAGGCTTCGAACTGACACAGATGAAGGTCAACTGATGATGCGCTTGATCGATGCGGCGGAGTTTCAACGTCTCCGGCGTATTAAACAACTGGGCCTGGGCCTTTACACTTACCAGGGCGCCGAACATTCGCGCTTCACGCATTCGCTGGGCGCATTTCACTTGATGAGTCGGGTGTTGGATCGCCTGGGCGAAAAGCATTCAATCGATAGCCAGGATCGGGCAGCAGCACGCGCCGCCGCACTGCTTCACGATGTTGGTCATGGATCGTTTTCCCACGTCATGGAAAAGGTGCTCGGCTTTCATCATGAGCATCTGACCGTGGAAGTCGTTTTAAGCGAGGCGACCGAAGTCGGGCAGCTCTTACGCGCGTATGCGCCCGGACTGCCGGCGAAGGTGGCCGCGATTATTGAAGGAAAGTTTCAGCCAGCGGCCCTGGCCCAACTAGTCTCTTCTCAACTCGACGTGGATCGAATGGATTACTTGTTACGCGATTCGTTGATGACCGGGGCGAAGTATGGGATCTACGATCTCGAGTGGATCATCAACGCGCTGGCGATAGACGAAGAAGGCGATCGTATTTTTGTAGCGGCGCGAGGTTTGTACGCCGTTGAGGAATATCTCCAGGCCCGTTACTACATGTTCCGCCAGGTCTATTTTCATCGCACATTGCGTTCGGCGGAAGCAGTGTTGCGCTCGATTCTTCGGCGCGCGCTATGGCTCCTTGAAAACGGCGAACCTGTCTGGTACGCGCCGGAAACCGCTTTCGAGAAGGTACTGCGCCGGCAGGCGTTGTCTATTACAGAACATTTGTCGGTCGACGATTCCGACGTTCTGTTTCACATAAAGCAATGGCAACGGTCCAATGACGCGATCCTGGCAGATCTGAGCCGCCGCTTTACGGGCCGGCGACTGTTCAAGGCAATCGATCTCGACATGCCCGTGAATGAACGTCCCGAGTTTTTGGCGGCCGCGCAAGAATGTGTCAGCCAGGCTGGTTACGATCCCGAGTATTACTTCATCGAAGATCGGGCCAGCGATGTTCCTTATTACAGCTACTACACGGCCGACGACGCGGAGCCGAAAACTCGCATTTACGTCGAAGACGGGTATGCGCGACCGCGGATACGCGAGATTAGCGAAGTAAGCGATGTCGTGCGCGGGCTGCAACGCGGTTATGAGTTACACCGCGTTTGTTTTCCGGCCGAAGTTAAGGACGACGTCTACAGGCTGTATCACCAGCTGGAGCCCAAAAAACGCCCGGCGGCGCGAACCCAAGGCACTTCAACTGGAGACTAGGGCAATGGCCAGAATAGCGGACGTCGATCTCGAAAAAGCTGATCCCCAGGTGAAGGCGGTTCTCGAAGCGCAAAGAAAAACCTGGGGAGGTCCGCTCCTCAACCATCTTCTTTACGCGCGACGGCCCGGTATCTTTAGAGGCGCGCGAGCAATGTGGGCGGGCATCGACGGTTCGGGGTTGATTGACCGGGCGCTGCTGGCGCTGATCAATCGCCGCGTTGCCTCGATCAACGGTTGCGAGTTTTGACAGGACATTAACGCTGCCGTGAGCAGCCGGCTGGGGGTTTCGGACGAAAAGATTGACGCGCTCGTCAACTACGCCGGCAGCGATCTCTACAGCGACGCCGAGCGGGTCGCGCTGGAATACGCCGACTGTATGACTATTACCGGCCGGGAGGTCAGTGACGAGCTTTTCGGTCGGCTGCGACAGTTTTATGACGAGGACGAATTGGTAGAATTAACTGCGACTATTGCCTGGGAAAACTCTTCCAGCAAGTTTAATCGGGCGCTCCGCGTTCCGTCTCAAAACCTATGGAAAAGGAGTTAGACCTCAAATCTCAAAATCTGAGGTCTCAGACCTCAAATCAGACAGAAATCAGATCTGAAATCAAAAGCCGTCTTTCCAGACCCGCCAATGAAGTCAGGTAGGCCAAGTGTTCCCGGGGCCGCGATCACCGATGAAGATCTTTGCGCTCATTTGTCTCTTCACCATTACGTTAACCCATTCCGGGTTCCAGGCACGCGCAAACTCCCAGGCCGCAGCGCGTCCCAGCACCCTGGCAGTGCTCGATCTTGGCAACGATCGGCTGGGCCGACTAGCAGCTGACAAACTTGCCGCCAGTTTAAAATCTCAAGCCGGTTTGACAGTCCTCGATCGTGATCAAGCACGCGCGGCCGCGCGCGGAACTGGTTACAACGGATCGCTAAATCTTTCCGTGAGCGAAGCACGCGATCTTGGTGCGGCCTTAGGGTGCGATTTTTTTGTCCTCGGTGAAGCGCGAACCCAGCGACGGTCTCCATCATCGGGCCCGATTTACTTTGATGCGTACGCATCGATCTTTGTGGTTAGCGCGCGAACAGGGAAACTGGTCCTTTGGGAGCGTCCAAACTTTCGCAACGTCACGGAAGCGATAGCTGAACAAAGTCTGCTGACTGAGCTTGCGTCCATCGATGTTGCGCTGCGCCAGAAGGCTTCAATTCTCCAGGCCCTGGAAGCTGAACGTCGTGACCGGCAACTGATAGTTCAGAACAACGTGCCGGTCATCGAGGAAGCGCCTGACGATGACAAACTAGCTGAAGCGACAGGTCTTCGCCTGCCACGGCCGTACCGTCGCCTGGTGCCGCCGTACCCGGAGACCGCGGCGGAGGCTGATGCCGAAGCGACCGTCGATGTACTCGTAGATTTGGACGTAAGGGGAGAAGTTACCGGCGTTGACGTGGCGCGCTGGGCCGGTTTTGGTTTAGACCAGGTGACGATAGCGACAGTGCGAAAGCTGCATTTCTTTCCGGCCATGCGGAACGGCGTTGCTATTCCAATTCGCGTCTTGTTGCGTTACAACTTCCGGAAGCCGCCGCGATAGGCGAAAAGGGGAAATGGGTAAATGGAAAACAGGGGAAAGGGGATCGGAAAGGCAAGTAGAGTAATAGGTCTCCTGGCGCTCTGCCTCTCGCTCGCTTTTCCTGTTTCCCTATTCCCCCGTTCCCCTGTTTACCCTCCGGGGTCCGGCGATTCCACTCCCGTCTCAACCCTCACCCGCGAGGGTCGACTCGCAGTTTTCGACGACGTCTGGTCGACTGTCAATGAACGTTATTACGATCACGAATTTCACGGGCTCGACTGGAAAGCGCAAAGAGAGACCTTTCGGTCCCTTGCGGCCGACGCTAAATCAAGCCAGGAGTTTTATGGCTTACTGCGCCGAATGATTGGCGTTCTGAACGACCCTCACACCCGCGTCTTTGCGCCTGAAGAAAAATTTGACTGGTGGCGTCCACGCTTTGTGACCATTGGGGTGTCGATACGTGAAGTGGACGATCGTGCGACGGTGGTGCAGGTCGAGAAGGACTCCTCTCCGGAACGGGCCGGCATCAGGGCTGGGGATGTGATCGACACGGTAAACGGGGAGCCGGCGCTTTCGCTCATGCGTGACCGCCTGGCGAATTTACCGGCTCCCGTTAGCCTTTCTACTCGCGCTCGGGTCTTCTCGAAACTACTGGATGGACCAGCGGAAAGCTTCGTACAGATTGGCTGGTGGAGTAAGGACGGCAAAGAGAAGTCTGCTCAGTTTCAACGACACTGGCAACAGCGCGAGCTGGGGTTGCGCGTTCATCAGAAAAGTGGCGGCTTTGCGGTTATTGAAATTGATGCGTTTACCCGATCTATCGCTTCCGCTTTGACGCGAACACTCAAAGAGAAATTGAAAGGCAGCAAAGGCGTGGTCCTCGACCTGCGAAACAACGGCGGCGGCGACGCCCAGGTAATGGCCGCCGTGGCGTCAGCTTTCCTGAAAGAGGGATCCAGCCTGGGGCAGTTTATCAGCCGCTCGGGATCAGTTTACCCAATCTTCACCTGGCCAAATTCGCAGGTCAGAAACAACAGGAATGAACAACCAAAACTGCCACTGGTGGTGTTAACCAGCGAACGCAGCGCGAGCGCCGCCGAGATACTGGTAGCTGCTCTAAAATCATCAAGACGTGCGCGAATTATTGGCGGAGCAACCTGCGGTTGTGTGCTCGCAATCCGTACTCGCCATGAACTGCCTGACGGTGGGTTGCTCGACGTTAGCGAGCTCGATTATCAAACCGCCCGGGGCGAACGCCTCGAGGGTCGCGGCGTGAACGCCGACGAGAGAGTTGTCACCACTCGCGACGATCTTTACTCCGGCCGCGATCGCGCGTTGGAGTTGGCGTTAAATGAATTAACTCGCGTGCGAGCTTCCCTTAACTGAGACACCCGGGAGCGCCTGAATTAACTCAGCGTCGCGAACGTCAAACCCCATGCTATGATTCGCGGCGGAAATAAAACCCCACAGGTGAATCAATAATGCTTTATCTGTCGCAAGTGTTGGGTCGCCCCATCCGCGATCTTGAAGGCGAGCGTGTGGCAACCATCAAGGATGTCATCGTGCGTCTGGGGAAAGATGATCATCCACCGATCACCGGGCTCGTAGCCCGCTACCGGCGTCGAGATTTTTTTCTTTCACGCTGGCGCGTCACTGAGCTTGACGAGCAGGGTGTCAGGCTCAATTCCGACATCATTGATTTGCGTCCGTTCGTTCGTCGGGAAGGTGAAGTGCTGCTGGCTCGTGATGTGCTCGACAAGCAGTTGATCGATGTAGACGGGAAACGCGTGGTGCGCATAAACGATGTCCAGTTAATCGAAGCGGGTGGGGATTGGAGAGTGACTGGCGCCGATGTCAGTTTGCAGGGACTCTGGAGGAGGCTGGCGCCGGCAGGTTTCATGGGCACGCGCAGGCCGGTGGAGGTACTTGACTGGTCCGACGTTGGCTATCTGGCTACAGACGCTGCCACCGTCCAGCTCAAGTCCTCAAGCGGTAAACTTGCGCGACTTCACCCAGTGGAGATTGCGCGTCTTGCCGAAGCGCTTTCATATCACCATGGCTCCGAGGTAGTTGAGTCGCTCGATGATGAGACGGCGGCAGAGACTCTGGAAGAAATGCCGGCGGAACGTCAGGCGCGGATCCTCGGGGACATGGACGAGGAGCGCGCCGCCGACATTCTGGAGTGGATGTCACCCGATGAAGCTGCGGACGTTTTAGGTGATTTGCCGGAAGAGAAAGCGGAAGAGTTGCTGGGTTTGATGGAAGACGAGGAGCAGGCCGAAGTGGCTGAGCTGCTCCCCTACGAAGACGATACGGCGGGCGGGCTAATGACCACGGAGTTTGTCACGCTGCCCAGAGAATTGACGGTTGGCGAAGCGCTGGCGCGTTTGCGCGAAATGGCGGAAACGCCAAACATGATCTACTACCTTTATGTGGTGGAAGGGCAGTGGAAACTACTCGGGGTAATTGCGCTGCGGAGTTTGATCCTGGCGGATCCATCCGCGCCACTCGCCGAGGTGATGCGCACAGAGTTTCAAACTGCAAACCCTGACGAGACGGCGAAAGACGTGGCCCAGAGAATCGCGGAGTACAACTTGCTCGCCCTGCCGGTAGTGGACGACGGTGGCGATATTCTTGGAATCATCACGGTTGACGACGCGATGGAGATTCTGTTGCCGAAAGACTGGCGACAGCGCTTACCAAGACTGATTGGTTGATTTGATCGCAGGATCGATTAGTGGTTCAAGAGTGAATTGGCCGCGGATTTTCGCGGATGAACGCGAATCTGAAACCCTCAAAGATTGATAACTCGCAAAAGGACGAAAAAGGAGAATCTGAACATCCAACTTCACTGGTCCGTAATTTCAGATTCGCGCTCATCCGCGAAATCCGCGGCAAGTTATTTTCTTCTCCAACATTTTGATTTCCAGCGATGACTGACGGAGACCCTCCAAGTGTCGAAATCACGAGCAGCGGTGAGAGCTACCGGGCGGCGCTTACTGCGGCGTGGGGGTCGCCGTGTGCGCGCCACGCTGACGCCCCGCCGCAGAATCCTCGGCTACCTTGCCATTCTCGGCCCGGGGATGATCGCTGCCAGCGCCGGAAATGATGCAGGCGGCATCGCAACTTTTGCTTCGCTCGGCGCTGAACACGGATATACCCTCCTCTGGATCTTTATTCCAATTACTATCAGTCTTGGTCTGGTGCAGGAAATGTGCGCCCGCATGGCCGCAGTCACCGGAAAGGGACTCGCAGATCTGATTCGGGAACGTTTCGGAGTGCGCTGGACCGCAGTTGTAATGCTGGCGCTCCTGATCGCCAACGGGGGCGTTACAGTTTCGGAGTTCGTCGGCATTGCGGCGGCGACCAGTCTGTTCGGCGTGCCGGCCCTCGTCTCCGTCCCGTTGTCGGCGGTTTGTATTTGGTGGCTGGTGGTCAAAGGTTCATATCAAAGCGTCGAGCGAGTGTTTCTGTTTATGTCGCTGGTCTTTCTGGGTTATATCGTCTCGGCTTTCCTGGCCCGCCCAGACTGGAGTGCGGTAACAATTGGTTTGGTAAAACCAAACTTCAGTTTTCAACACGCCTACTTGTTTACAATTGTGGCGGTCATTGGTACCACCATCTCACCGTACATGCAGGTCTACGTTCAGTCGTCGGTGGTAGAGAAAGAAGTGACGATGGAAAACTACGCGAAGACGAAAGCCGACGTGTGGGTTGGGACCATTTTCGCGATGGTGATCGCGTTTTTCATCGCCGTCTCGACTGCCGCCACGCTTCATAGGTTTGGCATCCACGTCGAAACGGCAGCTGACGCGGCCAGGGCCCTCAGGCCGCTTGCCGGCGAGTATGCTCTAACGCTGTTTGCAGTTGGACTATTTGGCGCCTCAATGCTGGCCGCAGGCGTGCTGCCGTTGGCGACCGCCTATTCGATCAGCGAAGCGCTGGGCTTCGAGAAAGGCGTGTCGCGGAGTTTTCGCGAGGCCCCAATCTTCCTGGGCGTCTTCACTTTTCTGGTGGCCGTGGGAGCTGCAATTGCCGTGATTCCAAACCTGCCACTGATTCGCGTGCTGCTGGTAACGCAGGTTATCAATGGCTTGCTTCTGCCCGTGATACTTTTCGCCATCCTGCGACTCGTTAACGACCCCGACTTGATGGGCGCGCGTGTCAATGGTCCGCTGTTCAACTTCGCAGCCTGGTTGACCGCTATCGTCGTTACGTTGTTGTCGGTCTCGCTTATCCTGACTACGCTCTTCCCGAATTTCTTCAGCTTTTGAGGCTGGGGTCTTGAGCGGCGGCCAAGCGCATCAGGCGCCTCCTTGGCCTGCGGCGGCCAGGCGCCGCGACGCTGCAGCACTCACGCAATCAAGGTGCAGCCCCCCCAACGGCTAGGCCAAAGCGCCGACAGGTCGGCGCACTGCTCCAGGGAGTTGAGCCTCGCATTAGGAGCCGCTTTTGAATGAACCGAAGTGGTAACATTCCTTCTCGCCAACGCCGGGAATCAGTGATAAAAGATAGCCCGTTCGGACCTGACTAAAGAGCGCTACCGGTCGATAAACCGTGCCCCGTCCCTATACCAGAAACAAATTTGCTCTCTACCTTGTTGTTGCGCCAATAGTTCTCCTGGCGCTCTATCTGGTAATTCAGTTTGACTTCCTGCTCCGTGAGTTTTTGAGGGCGCGAATGGGCGGCCTGGCTGCGCAAGCAGATACGATCGTCGACGCGCTAAGGCTGCTGTTGTTGGCGATGATGGCCTACCTGGTGGTCCGTGCGTTCAATACGTTGATCTTTGGAGCGTTTCGTTATCGCCGTGGCTATGACGCGCCATCGCTGGTGCGCAGCATCTTTTCGATTGTCGCCTTCACGGCGTTGTTCTTCCTCATTTTCACTTATACGTTCCCCGGGGTTAACCTCGGTGCGCTCTTTACAACTTCCGCTATTTTCGGCGTCATACTCGGCTTGGCGCTGCAAGACACTCTGGGGAATTTCTTTTCCGGAATTTCACTGCAGGCCGATCGGCCGTTCCAGGTTGGAGACGTAATCACCGTCGGCGCCAACAAATACACCGGGGTGGTGGAGGAAATCAGCTGGCGGGCGATCAAGATTAGAACGTTTCAGAATCACGTGGTCGTCATCAATAACAGCACGGCCGCAAAGGAACCAATAGAAGTCTGTCCTCGCGATAACCTAAACGCTCGCCTCGTTTTCTTTAATACTCTCTACACTGACTCTCCGGCCAAGGCGATTCACGTCGTTCGCGAAGCGGTACGTGAGGCCGATAACGTTTCGCAGCGCATCACCCCGATCGTCAGGATGAGAAATCTCGGCGACAACGGAATTGACTATGAGGTGAAATACTGGCTCGACGACTACGCCAAATACAACGACACAGACGCATTGGTTCGGCAGCGAATCTGGTACGCATTTCGTCGCGCCGGTCTGAACTTCGCTTATCCAACCCGGACTCTCCTGATTGAGCGCAGGCCGAAGATTATGGACAGCGACGGCAGCGCTGTCACTGAACGACTCTCTGCCGTTGATATCTTCGCGCCACTTTCCGCGGAAGAAACCAGAATGCTCGCCGAGGCATCAACCAGCCACGTGTTCGCGCCCGGCGAGACAGTGATCCGAGCCGGCGACGAAGGCTCGTCGATGTTTGTAGTGCACAAAGGCCGAGTCAGCGTTCAGGTGAGCGAAAGGGGCCGGCCCCGCACAGTTGCTACCTTGAGCGAAGGCGCCTTCTTTGGCGAAATGGCGCTGTTTACGGGCGAGCCGCGTACGGCGAATATCGTGGCCATCGAAGAGACCGAAGTCCTTGAAATCAGCCACGACGCGATGAAGCAAGTCTTCGATACCAACCCCGACCTGGTGGAGTCTTTGAGCCACATCATCGCCGAGCGAATGCAAGGTCTGGCGGCCGGCTCCACCGTTTCAAGCTCAGAAACCGCGCAAAGGGCAGGCATCTTATCCTCCATAAAGCGGTTCTTCGGAATGAAATAGCCCTCCCGACTCCATTACCCACACGCGGGATTTTTGCGGGCTTCCCAAACGAGATTATCTCTAGTTTTGCTGGGCTTTTTCCGTTTTGCGTGAACTTGACAAGGCGAGACTCAGGTATTATTATTCCGATGCGCTCACAGCTGGAAGGAGCTTGGAGGCTGACCCCGGCGGTAGGCGTGAAGTCTAAATAAGGAGGAAGTTTGATCATGAGTATTGTTCGCTATGACCCTTTCCGTGATCTGCGCACTCTGCAGGAAGAGGTGAACCGTCTGTTCTCCACCAACCTGACGAGAGGATTCGGCGAGGAAGGCATTGGCCGGGGCGCATGGAACCCGAGCGTCGATATCTACGAGAATAAGGACCACATCATCCTGGAAGCGGAGTTGCCCGGAATGAAACGCGAAGACTTCGAGCTTTCGGTCGAAAACAACGTCATCACATTGCGCGGCGAGCGCCAGTTTGAAAAGAAGGAGGACACAGATAACTACCACCGGGTAGAGCGTTCCTACGGTTCGTTTACCCGCTCCTTCACTCTGCCGCAGACAGTGTCCGCAGAAGGTGCTACTGCTGAATATCGCAATGGGGTGTTGCGCGTGACTCTACCGAAGCGGGAAGAAACGAAAGCGCGACGAATTGAGATTGCCGGGGAAGGCGCCGAGACCTCGGGTAAGACCATCGAGGCCAAGGCGGAGGCCGCCGGCGCCGAGAAGTCGAGCAAGGCTGCTGGTGGCAGGTAAGACCTCCTGGTGTTGACGAACACTTTTGACGAATAGAGGCGGGGTGATCGGACTGATTTATCGGTACCGGTGCCCCGCCTAAAGTCAGACGAGAAGAAAAATGCGATTAGAGAAATTTACTCTTCGAGCTCAGGAGGCGATCCAGTCAGCGATCGAACTTGCTGAGCGAAACCAGAATCAACAGGTCGAGCCTGAGCACTTGCTGGCGGCAATGCTGGAGCAACCAGAGGGAATTGTGCGACCAATTCTGGGCAAACTCGCCGTCAATGTGCCGGTGGTGCTCAATGACGTGCAGGCTGCGATCGCGCGCTTTCCGCGAGTGGAAGGCGGCCAGCAATACCTTAGCCCGAGACTCAGTCAGGTTTTTACGGCGGCCCAGAAGCATGCCGACAAGATGAAGGACGAGTTTAACTCGACCGAGCATCTGTTGCTCGCGATTACCGAGGAGAAGGACGGTCAGGCCGGCAAAATACTGCGACAGCACGGAATTAAGCTGGAAGATTTGCAAAAGGTCATCGAGCAAGTGCGTGGTGGTTCGCATATCACGGATCAGAATGCCGAACAAAATTACCAGGCACTTTCAAAATATGCGCGAGACCTTACCGAAGAAGCGCGCAAAGGAAAGCTGGATCCGGTAATTGGACGCGATGACGAGATACGCCGCACCATCCAGGTGCTTTCACGGAGGACAAAAAACAATCCGGTTTTGATTGGTGAACCGGGCGTAGGTAAGACCGCAATTGTCGAGGGTCTGGCCCAGCGAATTGTTTCAGGCGATGTGCCGGAGACCTTGAGAAACAAGCGTTTAGTAGGCCTCGATCTTGGTTCGATGCTGGCGGGGGCGAAGTATCGAGGTGAATTTGAAGACCGGTTGAAAGCTGTCTTGAAGGAAATTGAAAACGCCCAGGGCCAGATCATCCTCTTCATCGACGAACTCCATACGCTCGTCGGGGCGGGCGCCGCGGAAGGCGCGATCGATGCTTCAAATATGTTGAAGCCGGCGCTGGCGCGGGGCGAGCTGCGTTGCGTGGGAGCCACGACGCTCAATGAATACAAGAAATATATCGAAAAGGACGCAGCCCTCGAACGACGCTTTCAGCAGATCTATGTTGGTGAACCTACTGTCGAAGACACGATCGCAATTCTGCGTGGACTAAAAGAACGTTACGAAGTTCATCACGGCGTTCGCATTAAGGATTCGGCGATTGTCGCGGCGGCGACGCTTTCTCATCGTTACATCACCGATCGTTTCCTTCCTGACAAGGCCATTGACTTGATCGATGAAGCGGCGTCGCGCTTGCGAATCGAAATCGATTCTTTGCCGCAGGAAATAGACCAGCTGGAACGCGAGATCGTTCAGTTGGAGATTGAGCGTCAGGCGTTGCAGCGCGAAGAAGATGAGAAGTCGAAGGCGCGTTTGCGGGAGATTGAACAGCGAATCGCAGATCTGCAAGAGAAGTCTTCCGGCATGAAAGCCAAGTGGCAATCAGAAAAGGAAGCCATTGAGCGCATGCGCACCGCAAAGGCCGAGCTGGAGCAATTGAAGCTTCAGCTCGATCAAGCTCGCAACGCCGGCGATCTCGGGCGGGCCTCTGAAATCCAGTATGGTCAAATCCCTGAATTGGAACGCAAGCTCGCGGCTGAACAGCAAAAACTCGCAAATGTTCAGGTCGACGGCGTGATGTTGAAGGAAGAGGTCGACGAAGAGGACGTGGCGGAAGTGGTGGCCAAATGGACCGGCATTCCGGTTTCGAAAATGCTCGAAGGCGAAATGCAAAAGCTGGTGACCATGGAAGAGCGTCTCGCCAAAAGAGTCATTGGTCAGGAAGAAGCTCTCGCCGCAGTGGCGAATGCTGTCCGGCGCGCGCGCGCGGGTTTGCAGGACCCAAACCGTCCGGTCGGTTCATTCATTTTCCTCGGTCCAACCGGGGTGGGTAAAACTGAAACGGCGCGGGCGCTCGCTGAATTTCTTTTCGACGACGGGCGCGCGATGATCCGGCTCGACATGTCGGAGTATATGGAGAAGCATGCAGTGGCGCGCATGATTGGCGCGCCTCCGGGTTACATCGGCTACGAAGAGGGTGGTCAACTGACCGAGGCCGTGCGCCGTCGCCCCTACGCGGTAGTACTGTTTGATGAAATTGAAAAGGCGCATCCAGACGTCTTCAACGTATTACTACAGATTCTGGATGATGGCCGGCTGACCGATGCGAAAGGTCGAACAGTCGACTTCAAAAACACGGTCCTGATCATGACCTCAAACCTCGGTTCGCGTGAGATTCAGGCGGCTGAAGGTGACGAAATGCAGGTGCGTGAGGCGGTGATGGACGAATTGCAGTCAAATTTCAAACCGGAGTTTCTCAACCGCATTGACGATATCGTGATCTTTCATCAGCTTTCGCGGGAGCAAATTGCGAAGATTATCGATGTGCAGTTGGAACGCCTGCGGCAGATGTTGGGTGAACGCAGTATTCAACTCGTACTGGATGACTCCGCCCGACAGTTACTGGCACGTGAGGGTTACGATCCAAACTACGGCGCGCGTCCACTGAAGCGTGCAATTCAAACGCTGATCCAGAATCCACTGGCGGTGAAATTGTTGAATGTGGAAATTGTACCCGGGCAGACTGTGCGCGTATCGGCCGCCGGCGACCATTTGACGTTCAAGATCGAGACGGCGGCTGCGGCGGCATAAGAGCGGAGTGCAGGAGGTAACTGCGGCTCTGCCGCCCTCCGTGCGGAAAGGCTCTGCCTTTCCGACACCGGTCCAAGAGCGGAAGGCTGCGCCTGTTTTGGGGTTCGGAGGCGCAGCCTCACAAGTGAATGCGAGGTGATCGGAAAGCCAGAGGCTTTCCGCACGGAAGGCGGCAAAGCCGGAGTAGCATTCGGAGATTAGAGTAACTGGTAAGAGATTTGGCGGAGACTTGAAAATGACCCATTGGAATCCATTACATGACCTGGTGACCCTGCAGGATCGAATGAACCGGCTCTTCGAGGATGCCACTCATCGGCGGGCAAGCGAACACGAGGCAGGTGATGAACTCGAGAAAGCTGACTGGTACCCGGCAGCGGACGTTTATGAGGACGATCGCGAGTTTATCGTGGCTGTTGACCTGCCGGGAATTGACCGCTCAACGTTGGATATCGGTCTTGACGAGAACCGGCTGGCAATCCGGGGAACCCGCGTCGCAAACGACAAGACCCAGCACCGTCGTGAGTGTCCTTCCGGAAACTTCCTCAGGACTTTCACCGTGCCCTCTTCGGTTGATCAAGCAAGTATCAAGGCCGGCTACCGGGACGGGATCCTCAAGGTTCATCTACCCAAAGGCACCGAGCAGAAAGCGCGTCGCATTGAAATCAAGGTGTCGTAAGCACGACCGAGACAGCAACGGAAAGGGAAGCATTTATGTCGAGCAGGGACCAAAGAGGAAAATCACGCGAAGACTCGGAAATCCGCGTCACCGATAGGCGCCGTATTCAAATTGACGATGGCGAAACAAGTGCGACTGGAAATATCGAAACTCCGAATCTAAAACCAAGTTACGTGGAAGAGTTGGAAACGCGGACCAGGGCGGCCGAGCAGAAGATCCAGGAAGTGCAATTTCGTTTCGAGGAATTGCGAAAGAAGCTGCAAAGCGAAACAGACGAAACCCGGCAGCGTCTGAACAAGGCCGCTGATGATCGGGCCCAACGCGAGAAGGCCGATTTCATCGCGGCGCTGCTGCCGGTGCTCGACAATCTTGAACGTGCCAGTGACGCTACCAGGTCAGGAGCTTCAGCGGACGACGTGGCGGAGGGTATTCGAAGAACTGCCGCCAGTTTTGAGAGTGCTTTGGCTGCGGCAGGCGTCGAGCGAATCGATTCGTTAGGTCAAACATTTGACCCGGAATTGCACGAAGCGGTGGAGACGGCGGATGTCCAGCCGGATGATGAGGGCAAAGTCCTGGCCGAATACTCCCGTGGATACCGCATCGGCGAGCGCTTGCTGCGCCCGGCGCGTGTTAAGGTGGGACGCCTTTCGGAAAGGGCCCGGGCGGTTGAGTAAAACGAGATCTCAGATTTCAAACTTAAGCGGTTTGCAGAAGGAGAACCCGAGTGGCTGCAAAAGACATCAAGTTTCGCGAAGAAGCACGCAATGCGATGTTGCGAGGCGTTAATACGCTTGCGAACGCTGTTCGAGTAACGCTTGGTCCGAAAGGTCGCAACGTTGTGCTCGGCAAGAAGTTTGGCTCGCCGGTGATTACCAAGGATGGCGTCACCGTCGCGAAAGAGATCGAACTCAAAGACAAGTACGAAAACCTGGGCGCGCAGATGGTGCGGGAAGTCGCCGTGAAAACCAACGACAAGGCGGGCGACGGCACCACTACCGCCACAGTTTTGGCGCAGGCTATTTTTCGCGATGGATCCAAGAATGTGGCCGCCGGCGCCAATCCCATGTCGCTCCAACGAGGTATTCAAATTGCGACGGACGCAGTCGTGGCGGAGCTTCAGCGAGTGTCAAAGAAGGTGAAGGGCAAAGAAGATCTGACAAACGTGGCGACCGTTTCCGCAAACAACGACGCTGAGATCGGCAAGTTGATTTCCGAAGCGATGGATCGGGTGGGTCAGGATGGCGTGGTCACGGTAGAGGAAGCGAAGACCCTGCAAACTGAATTGGAAATTGTCGAGGGTATGCAGTTTGACCGCGGCTATCTTTCACCTTACTTCGTTACCAATCCCGACAGGATGGAGGCGATTCTCGACGAACCATTCATCCTGCTGCACGAGAAGAAAATTGCCGCGATGCGTGATCTGCTGCCGGTCTTGGAACAGGCGGCGGGTGGCGGGCGCGCACTTTTGATCATCGCCGAGGACATCGAAGGCGACGCCCTTGCGACCCTGGTGGTCAACAAACTGCGCGGCACGATCAAGGTTGCGGCGGTAAAAGCGCCGGCCTTCGGCGATCGCCGCAAAGCGATACTCGATGACCTGGCAATTCTCACTGGCGGGCGAGTGATCACCGAAGATCTCGGAATCAAGCTCGAGAGTGTTCAGTTGTCGGATTTGGGTTCGGCCAAGCGTGTGATTGTTGATAAGGAAGCTACCACGATCGTCGAGGGGGCCGGCGATCGAAAGAGCATTCAGGGTCGCGTGGCAACGATTCGAAAACAAATTGAAGAGAGCACGTCAGACTACGACCGCGAGAAACTGCAGGAGCGGCTTGCCAAGCTGGCAGGCGGTGTCGCCGTAATCAAAGTTGGAGCGCCAACCGAAACCGCGTTGAAAGAAATCAAGATGCGCGTTGAAGATGCGCTCAATGCCACCAAGGCTGCTGCTCAGGAGGGAATAGTCGTTGGTGGCGGCGTGGCCCTGGTGCGCGCCGCGAGAGTGCTCGACGGAATTTCAAGCGACGACCCGGATGTTTTGACGGGAATTCAAGTGGTGCGACGCGCGCTGCAAGAACCGCTCCGGCGAATAGCAGAGAACACGGGAGTGGATGGCGCCGTGGTTGCCGGTAAGGTGGAAGAGCTGAAAGGCAACCGGGGATTTAACGCGGCCAACGGCGAATACGAGGATCTGGCGGCAGCCGGCATCATCGATCCGACAAAAGTCGTGCGCACCGCGCTGCAGAACGCTTCGTCAATTGCCGGCCTCCTGTTAACTACTGACGCGGCAGTTACCGATGCCCCGGAACCGAAGAAATCTGCTCCGCCAATGGGCGGGGGCGACGACTATGACTACTAGCCAGGCAGCCGATCGCGGGCGGAAAACATAATATTTTGTCGCTCTTTTGTTTCCCGACCCAGCAGATGGCCGAGAAATTGCTTGGAGGCGCTGGGGAGAAAACTTATTGCATTGAAACGCAACGGCGAATATGCTCAAAGACATCTAACCCACACTCCCCGGGTTAGTTTTTAGAACGGCCCAAGGAAAGTGCGAAGTCGTTGATGCGAAATGGTGCACCGCGGTTTCGTTTTAGGCGGTAAGGAAGAACAATGGTTGACTTAGGATCCTATAAAGACAAGTTTGGCGACACCGGGCAACGAATCCTGGAGCACGCGCTGAATGAGTCGCGTCAGCGGGACCAGAATTTTGTGGCGGTAGAACATATCCTTCAGGCCCTTATGCAGGAAGAGCCCGATATGTTCAATTCCACCATGCGCGAGCTTTCGCTGGATCCGGTTACGGTCAAGATCGCCATTGACAAACGTCTGGACTCAAGCCGCCAACAACATCTGGGCAAAGGCTTCAAGATCTCGCCTGACACCACCGACCTGTTCAAGCGGGCCATGGAACGGGCTCGCGCTCAGGGCCGCAAGACAATTGAAGCGACCGACATTTTTTCCGCACTGACAAACAACGACGGCCTCTTTGTCGAAGTCCTGAAAAACATGGGCGCGAATCCCGACGCCGTTGCTGAGAACGTGCAAACCCAGGTGCAGAAGCGCGAACGCGAGGAAGAGCAGTATCGAAAGAAATTCGAACTGCCTCCCTATTTGAAGCATTTTGGTGTTTCGTTGAATCGGCTGGCCCGCGCCGACAAGATTCCTCCAACCATCGGCCGCGAGCAGGAAATTCAGCAGATGGTGGAGATCCTGTGCCACCGCGAACGGGCCAACTCGCCGATGCTGGTCGGGGAACCAGGCGTAGGTAAGACGGCGGTAGTTGAAGGTCTCGCTCGCATGATCGAATTGGAACCCGACAGAGTTCCGGCTCGCTTGCGCGGATCACACCTGGTCCAATTGCAAATGGGCGGAATCGTGGCCGGCACCATGTTGCGGGGCATGTTTGAAGAAAGAATCAAGGGCATCATCGATGAAGTCAAAGAACGAGACAACATGATTCTCTTCATCGATGAAGCGCACACCATCATCGGCGCCGGCGCCGCGCTCGGTACGTCGTCTGATGCGGCCAACATGTTCAAGTCGGCGCTGGCCCGCGGCGAGATGCGAATCATCGGCGCTACCACCCTGACCGAGTATAAAGAGTTTATCGGTGAGGATGAGGCGCTGGCCCGCCGGTTCCGTTTGGTCAAGGTAGTTGAACCGACCATCAGCGAAACGCGAGAGATTCTCCTGGGTCTGCGGCCGCGACTCGAGAAAAACTACTCAGTGAAGATTTCCGACGATGCCATCAACACGGCATTGGAAATGGCGCCGAAATACATTCGCAACCTGCACCTGCCTGACAAGGCCATTGGATGGCTCGACACGGCGGCGGTCAAAGTTGAAATCAACGAACCGCAGACTATGGTAGTCAAGCCTGAACACGTCATCGAAGTGATTTCGCAGGAGTCGCGGATTCCGCGCGACATGATCTTCCGCGATACCAGCGAAAGGTTCTCGATGACCGAGGCGATGCTGGCGCAACGCGTAATCGGGCAGAAGGCCGCGATCAAAGCGGTCTCGCAACGCTTGCGATTGAACAAAGGCCCGCTGAAAGAGTCGCACTACAAACCCGATGGTGTGCTGCTGTTTTTGGGACCAACCGGCGTCGGAAAGACCGAGCTGGCGAAGGCGGTAGCTGAATTCATGTTCGGAGACGAGGAAAAGATGGTGCGCATCGACATGTCGGAATACAGCGATGGCACCGTCAGCGTTGAGAAGTTGATTGGCATGCCGCGCGGCATTGTCGGCTCCGAAAGAGGCGGAATCCTGACTGAGCAGTTGCGGGAAAACCCGTACACCGTGCTGTTGCTTGACGAGGTTGAGAAAGCATCGCCTTACCTGATGAACCTGTTTCTGCAGGGCTTCGATGAGGGCTGGTTGACCGACGGACGCGGCAAGAAAGTGTACCTGTCAGACGCGATCGTGATCATGACTTCAAACCTGGGTTCCGAGAGTTTCAAGAAGTATGAGAAACCGCTGGGCTTCGGTACCAAGACCGCGAGTGATTTTCGCTTCGTCAAGAATGAAGTAATGAAAGCCGCGGAAATGCGTTTCTCACCCGAGTTTCGCAATCGCATCGACGAGATCATAGTGTTTGCGCCGCTCACCATGGATGAAGTGCGACAAATCGCCGAGCTCTATCTCAACAAACTGCAACGCCAAATGCAGCGGCAGGGCAAAGACGTGACCGTCACTGACGAGGCGTTAAACTTCCTGACCGAAAAGGGATTCAACACGGCCTACGGCGCCCGCTTCCTGAAGCGTCACATCGATGAGAAGGTGAAACTTCCATTGACGGCACAGTGGAAACAGGCGACGTCGTTTGTGGTGGAGGTGGAAAACGGAGAGGTAGTTGTTAAGCCGGTCGCCGGCACAAACGCAAATCTGAATTAGACGACGGGACCGCCGGCGTCATCCAAAGAGATCAGGGCTTCAACGTTGTTCGTTGACGCCCTTTTGCTTTTGCGCCCAGGGGCAGTAGCCCGCCTGTTAAGGAGGGTTCGGGTCACCCAACACTCAATCATCCAGTGCTTGATGAGCCCTCCCTGACGGTCGGGCTACTGCCCCGGCGCGGCTGCTCCGCCAGATCCAACTGCTTGCAAGCTTCATGCAACTGGAGCAATTCAAATGGCTTCAAATGAGACGGTGATAATCGATGCGCCACTGGGTGCAGTTCCATGAATCCCTCGTGTCTATGATAAATTTTCCGACAATGACTTCAAACTTACGACTTTCTCTGTTGTTCCTGGCGCTGAGTGGCGCCATTGGTGTAAACCGAGTTGTGGCGCAGACGAGCACCCCGGCAGGTCCCTCAGCCGCGCAGGATCCAAAAGCAGAGGCAGTTTTGAAGCGCGCGACCGAAGCGGTGGGTGGCAATTCCTTTCTCGGCGTGCGCACCGTGGTCGGTCGCGGCTTCTATACAACTTTCCGGGATGGCATTTCGCAGGTTCCGGTAAGGTTTGTGGACTACATAGCTTACCCGGACCGTGAAAGGACAGAGTTTATTTCGGGCGGGGTAAAGCAGATTCAAACAAACTCGGGCGACGTTGGCTGGCTCTACGACGGTGCGACCAAGAGCTTAAACGATATGAACGCCGCGCAGATCGAAGACTTCAAAAGAGCCATGATCACAACGGTCGAGAATCTGTTGCATGGCTGGTGGCGCAAGGAAGGCGCAACGTTGAAGTATATGGGGCGCCGCGAAGCTGGACTCGCCAAACGCAATGATGCGGTCCGTATCGTCTATCCAAACAACTTCTGGATCGAATATGAGTTTGGCGTGCGCGACGGTTTGCCGGCGAAAGTAATCTACATGCGCACCCGTAAGAAGCCCGATTCGGATGAGACTGAAGACGTCACTGAGGAAGATCGTCTGGCAAAACATATCACCGTCGCCGGTGTCACCGCGCCGTGGGTGATCGATCGCTACGTCAATGGAGTACAGTTTAGTCGCATCAATTACGAATCCATCGAATACAACCAGCCGATCGCAACCGCGTTTTTTGCCAAACCGGCAACCATCAAGGGCCTGAAGTGATTTCTGCCGCCACCCCGGTTTTGCTGTTCAAGGTCGTCTCCCGTTCACATTGAGGGCAGGACAGAAATGATCCGCTACTCAGGCACACGCAAACTAACAGTTTGCTTTACACTTACTTCCATGCCAGCGAAGATTGTCGCGACGCTGTTAGTGTTTCTTCTGTTCGGCGGTGCGGCCGGGCTGGCCCAAACGCCCGACGATGAAGACGATGTCATACGCGTTGACACCGATCTGACAAACCTGCCGTTTACTGCCACCGACAAAGACAACCGCTACGTGATCAATTTGAAAGAGGAAGACGTTCGCGTGATTGAGGACGGGGTTCCCCAGAAGGTCCTGACTTTTCAACGCGAAACGGATCGACCGCTATCTATTGCCTTCCTGATTGATGTAAGCATCTCTGAAGAACGCACGCTCCCACAGGAGAAAGCCGCGGCACGTTCTTTTATCGAAATGGTGATCCAGTCGAAGAAGGACCAGGCGGCGATCATTCCTTTCACCGGCACTGCATTTCTTGAGCAGGGCTTAACCCGCGATGTGCTGGCAATTTATCGTGCGCTCGAGCGCGTCGAAGTGGCGGCTCCGGCGTATCTCGGTTCCGGGCGCCCGCTCACCGGAATTGTGTCTGGCCCAGGAATGAAGCGACCTCCAATTGAAGGCACAACGGCCATTTGGGAGGCGATAGTGTTGTCTGCGAGTCAGATACTGGGGCAGAGTCCCAGCCTCAGACGGCGGGCGATCATTCTTCTAACCGATGGACGGGACACCACGAGTCGTTTGTTGCGGAGCCAGGCAATTGATAGCGCCCTCGCTGCCGAGACGGTGATCTATGCGATCGGCATTGGCGACAGCAAGTACGAAGGAGTTGATCGCAAATCGCTACGGTTTGTGGCCGAGGCCACTGGTGGTCGCGCATTTTTCCCAAAGAAGGAAGCCGATCTTAAGGCCGCGTTTGGAGAAATTGAACAGGAACTTCGTTCGCAATACTTGATTGCTTATTCGTCCACCAACAAGAAACGCGATGGCGCTTTCAGACAAATGCGGATCGAGGTCGCAAATTCCGAACTGCAGGCGCAAAAACTGAAATTCCGTTATCGCCCCGGATATTTCGCGAAGCCGCTGCGGTGAGACGGGGGAACAGGGGAA
>JAXIOV010000150.1:0-10584 GCA_045403245.1 Pyrinomonadaceae bacterium
GACCCGGTCGCTACCGCTCCCGGTTCTGAGGCGACGTGACGAGCAGACCCGGTCGCTACCGCTCCCGGTTCTGAGGCGACGTGACGAGCAGACCCGGTCGCTACCGCTCCCGGTTCTGATGCGACGGTGGTCTGTGGACCACCGGCTACCATCTGTGACGCCTCCGGCGTTAAGAGCTTACCAACAAACCATGAAACAAACGGCCTGTTGAGGGGCGTATAGGTGACATGGAAACCACACCGCTCCCCGAGCCGATCACCGAGATCGACAAAGCCAATTCGCAGACAGACGAACCGACGCTCAAAGACAGCAACAAATCAACACCTCGAAAGCCGCTCCGGCTCTGGCCCGGCGTGGCCGCGGCGGTTCTGCTCGTGCTGGCGTGGTTTGTTGTTCCCACCGTCATCCCTGAGACGTTTCTCTACGGGCTGATGGCAAGCCTTGGGGCAATATTGGCTATCGCCGCCTGGTGGGTTTTCTTTAGCCGCGCGCCCTGGATCGAACGCCTGGGTGCGATGGCTCTGATGGTTGCCGGGGTGTTTGTGACCTCGCGCATCATCCACATATCGATTAGTAACGGGTCCATGGGGTTCTTGTTTTACGTCTTGATTTTTCCTGTACTCTGTCTCGCATTGGTCATCTGGGCGGTAGCCAGTCGCCGCTTTTCTAACAAACTTCGCCGCGCGTCGCTGGTGATCCTGATCCTGCTCACGTGCGGAGCTTTTACACTCATTCGCACCGGTGGCGCTTCATCCAAATTCACTCAAGATTTGCACTGGGGTTGGTCCAAGACTCCTGAAGAACGACTCCTGGCCCAGGCCGCAGACGAGCAGGCAGCTCCGGCAGCGCCTTCAATGACCCTGTCTACTTCCTCAGGAGCGGAGACGGGAGCCGATTGGCCTGGCTTTCGCGGAGCTAATCGTGACGGCATTGTGCACGGCGTCCGGATCGCCACCGACTGGTCTGCTTCGCCGCCAGTTGAGATGTGGCGCCGGCCGATCGGACCGGGCTGGTCCTCATTCGCGGTCCACGGCGACCGCTTCTACACCCAGGAGCAGCGCGGCAACGAAGAAGTAGTCACCTGCTACAACGTGACCACCGGCAAACCGGTGTGGAGACACAAAGACGCGGCCCGCTTCTGGGAGTCGAATGGCGGCGCCGGTCCGCGCGGAACGCCGACCCTCAGCAACGGCCGGGTCTACACGTTGGGTGCGACCGGAATCCTGAACGTGCTCAAGGCTGACGACGGCTCCGTCGTGTGGTCGCGCAGCGCGGCGTCCGATACAAAGGTGAAGTTACCGCACTGGGGTTTCAGCAGTTCACCACTTATAGTCGGCGAGGTTGTCGTCGTCGCCACAGCCGGCACGATGGTCGCTTACGATCTGGCCAGCGGCCAGCCGCGTTGGGTGGGGCCGACCGACGGCGATGGCTACAGCTCGCCACATCTATTGACAATCCATAACGTCCCGCAAATCCTGCTGCTGAGTGGAAAAGGCGCGACCAGCGTAGCGCCAGGCGATGGCAAGATGCTCTGGCAGCATCCGTTGGCGCCTGGAGCCCGCATTGTGCAGCCGGCCCTGACGGCAGAGGGCGACGTTCTGGTCCATGTGGGCGACTTTAACGAGATGAGCCGTCTTGCCCTAGCCAACGGACCCGGTGGCTGGACCGTCGAAGAGCGCTGGAACTCGTTTAGCGTGAATCCCTATTTCAGCGACTTCGTGGTCCACAAAGGTCACGTCTTCGGTTTCAAAGGCAGCAGCATTGCATGTATGGATCTTAAGGACGGCCAGAGCAAGTGGAAGGGTGGAAGCTATGGCCAGGGCCAACTGGTCCTGTTGGCCGACCAGGATTTGCTGCTGGTGCTGTCGGAAGAAGGTGAGGTTGCGCTGGTGGGAGCGACCACCGATCAGTTTAAGGAGTTTGCGCGAATCCCGGCGATCAAGGGCAAAACATGGGGCCACCCGGTAGTGGCCGGCAATGTGCTGCTCGTTCGCAACGGGGAGGAGATGGCCGCGTTTCGCCTGTCGCTCCCGGGCTCATGACGTAGGTACCATCGCGCTAGCGGGTGGTACCAGCTTTCAAGTCCAGGAAATTTGCAGCTGTGCGACCGTTCCGTGCCGATGATATTGAAAGGGATCAAGAAATAAAAACCAATACCCTCCGAGTAATGTTAGTGTTAGCGAGTGTCGCGATTACTTCCTCCGCATTAAGTTCAGCACTCACGTTTGCAAGCGGGCAGAAGTCGGGCGCTCGAAACCCGCTGAGCGGCACATCCTGGCAATTAGTTAAGTTTCAAGGGCCCGACGAAAGGACCTTTGCGCCGGATGACAAATCGAAATACACGATTAAGTTTGGCAGTAATGGCAGGGTAATAGTGCGCGTCGATTGCAATCGGGGCAGCAGCACTTGGAGAGCGACCGCAACCGGTCAGCTACATTTTGGATCCTGGTCGAGGACAAGCGGGAGGTGTGGTCCTGGATCGCTTCACGACCAGATCGTGACGGAGGGCGCGGCTGTGAGTAACTTCGCCATCAAGAATGGGCACCTGTTCTTATCAGGGATGGCAGCCGGCGGCTACTACGAACTGGAGCCAATCTCCGGAGGGAAACCCTAACACGCTTGTGCTGCCCTGGTAGTAATGAAGCGCTTTCATTCCAGCGAGCAATGCCTTTCTCTGTGCATCCTCCGTGTCCTCGGTGTCTCCGTGGTAGATGTTTGTTGGTAATCCACCACCGAGACACTGAGTGCACAGAGATGGCACGAGGGTTCAAGGCTACTCCGACAGACTCCGAGGTGCTTAAATTGGGATCAGTACTCAGAGTTGCATCTTGGCGAAGGTGGATATCGGCCACCTATACGCTAGTGTGTCTGCTATCGCTGCCGGTACTCGCGCAGCAGAGTCCGGTCGTCGTCCAGCCGGGTGCGCCGGGACAGCCGACTAAAACTCTACCGTCGTCGACGAGGGCCACATTGCCTGCAACTTCGCCGACGGATGTGCAGTTCATGAAGCACATGATCGTCCATCATGCCCAGGCGGTTGAGATGACCGCGCTGATCGAATCGCATACGCAGAACAAGGAGCTCCGAACGCTGGGCGAGCGAATCAGCCGGTCGCAATCAGACGAAATGAAGTTTATGAAACGATGGCTCGAGGCCAGGGGCAAGCCAACGTCGACGGCGATATCGGAAAGCCACGCAACCCACACGTCGAGCCATCAGATGCTCATGCCCGGGATGCTTACTGCAAAGCAGATGGAAGCGTTGCGAAAAGCGAAAGGCGAAGAGTTTGATCGTTTGTTTCTGTCTGGCATGATTCAGCACCATGATGGCGCCTTGGTTATGGTGAAGGATTTGTTTGATACTGCCGGCGCGGGAGAGGACGCTGAACTCTTCAATTTCGCCACCGATGTCGATAGCGGCCAGCGCGCTGAGATCAGGATCATGGAGAAGATGTTGGCCGACAGGTAAATGGAAATCAAACCGCAAGACTGATAAAACCAATAGAGGATACCGATGAATCGAGTACACGAAATCATTTTCCGTTTGTTAATAGCTCGCGTTGGAACCCACCCGCTACCGCGGGTGGTACTGACCTCATTTGTCTTATTCTTATGTTTCACCGTCACGACGCTGACGCAAACGCCGTCGCCGTCACAGGACGCCACGAAGACGCCAGACACAAAACCGACGCCGGAAAATCCGTTTGCTCCTGAAAAGCCGGAACCGCTACCAGCTGGAATGACAGGTTCTGATATCAATGACCCGCGCGTGAAACTGGCGCCAGGGTTTTACGACGCGGGCGAAGCAGCAATGGGCATACGGCATGTCCTGCTGGTCAAAAAGCCTGACGCGTTTCAATTAAGCGCCACCGATCCAGCCGATCCGAGAGTGCAGAAGACCCTGGACCTGCTCAACGTCGACAGATCGAAACTTGAAAAGTCAGCCCTGTTGCCTACTGCGCAACTCGCGTTTGCAAACTCTGACCTGGCATTCCAGGGCAATCGCCTGTTTATGGGAAATTTTTATGGCCTCAACATCTATGACATCGATAACCCGGCGAAAACCCGCTTGTTGACGTCGATGATTTGTCCTGGTGGGCAGGGCGACCCATCGGTTTACAAAAACCTGCTCTTCATGTCGGTGGAAATGCCGAACGGCCGGCTCGATTGCGGTACACAAGGATTTCCGCCGTCACCTCCCCAGCCAACTCCATCTCCATCTCCCGGTGAAAAAAAGAAGGATCCGCCTCCGCCGCCGGCGCAAAAAGATCGTTTTCGCGGCGTGAGAATCTTTGATATCACCGACATCAGAAAGCCGAAGCAGGTGGCAGCGGTGCAAACTTGTCGCGGCTCTCATACCCACACGCTGGTTGTCGATCCGAATGACAAGGACAACGTGTACATCTACGTTTCGGGAACCTCTTTCGTCCGTCAAGGCGAAGAGTTAGCCGGGTGTTCAGGTGAGAAGCCGGATAAGGATCCGAACACGGCGCTATTTCGCATTGAGGTAATTAAGGTACCGCTGGCGAAGCCGCAGGATGCAGCCGTCGTCTCCAGTCCGCGGCTGTTTATGGATTCGCGGACCGGCGTCATCAACGCGCTGAGCAGCGGCGGCACGCATGGCAAAGAGCCGCAACCGAAGGATAGCAATCAATGCCACGACATTACCGTCTACCCTCAGCTTGGGCTCGCCGCCGGCGCCTGCGACGGAAATGGAATCCTGCTGGACATCAAAGATCCCGTGAATCCAAAGCGCATCGACGCGGTCAACGATCCAAACTACGCGTACTGGCACTCTGCCTCGTTTTCAAACGATGGGACGAAAGTCGTGTTCACTGATGAATGGGGCGGGGGACTCGGTGCGCGCTGCCGCGCGACCGACCCAAACAAGTGGGGCGCGGATGCGATCTTCCACTTGCAAGATAACAAATTGAAATTCGCGAGCTATTACAAAATGCCCGCGGCGCAAGGCGACAGCGAGAACTGCGTGGCGCACAACGGCTCACTCGTTCCAGTTCCCGGGCGCGACATCGCAGCGCAAGCTTGGTATCAGGGCGGCATCTCCCTCATGGATTTTACCGATGCGGCGCATCCAGTTGAGATTGCTTACTTCGACCGCGGGCCGATCGATCCAAAAATGCTCGTGCTCGGCGGCCCCTGGTCCGCGTACTGGTACAACGGCTACATCTACGCTTCAGAGATTGCGCGCGGTCTGGACATCTTTGAGTTGACGCCGACGAAGTTTCTCACGCAGAACGAGATCGACGCCGCCAAAACGGCTGGAGTAGACGAGTTGAATGTACAGAGCCAGCAAAGAATCGAGTGGCCGCGGAAGTTGGTCGTAGCAAAGGCCTACCTCGATCAACTGGAGCGGTCGCAAGCTCTGGCGGCAGATCAAATGAAGTCGCTGCGGCAGGCGATTCAAACTGCCGAGACGACACGTCTTTATCGCAAAGCACTCGAACAACTTAATAGCCTGGCGCCGTCGGTGGAAAAGAGCGCTCGTGAGGCCAGGAGTTCTGCTGATTCAACGCGACTGGGGGCGCTGGCGGAAATTTTGAGGCAACCCTCGCTTTAGACTTTAGACTTTAGACTAGTTGGACTATCCACAGATTACCCAGATTGAATTTGAGGCAACGGGGTAGTTTGACAGAACAGTGCCGGATGATAATTCTCGCGTTCGAGCTTTCAGATCACTGCGGCAACCCCATTCGTTTGATCAGGTCCTTAAAGCGTGGGTCGTCGCGGAGTGGATCCAGGAACGGCTCAACCTTTATGCGCGGCAACAAATAATCGCGTTCCTCAAAGGCCTTCTCCAATTCCGCGACGGCTTTATCCCTATCACCAAGCGCGGCATAGATCAGGGCAAGATGGTACGACATCACATACTGCGTTTTAGCGATGGTTCTGAATCTATTTATTATTCCTTCCGCCTCCTGCCGGCGACCGGCCTTTGCGTAGGCTAAACCGGCAAACCGAAGGAACACCTGATTCGTCGGCTCTTTTTGTAGTGCCTGTTCGTTTAATGCTATGGCTTCCGCGTTCATTCCCTTCACAATGTAGGCTTGACTAAGAGCCCAGCGGCCGACAATGAAATTCGGATCGAGATCAAATACTTGTTTGGCTTGATCGAACGCCCGATCATATTGCCGCGCATAGAAATAGATCCCTGAAAGATTCGCCCCGTGATTAAGATTAAGCGGTTCTAACTCAACTGCCCGTTTTCCTTCGGCAATTGCCTCATCCGAGCGCCCCAACAGCATCAGATAAAACATCCCATAACGCCAATGTGTACCAGAGTCATTTGGGTTAAGCTCAATTGCACGTTTGAATTCGCGTTCAGCTTCCTCCCAGTTCCAATCGAAACATGCAAGAGAGTTCGCCAAAGCTGTGTGGGCTTCCGCAAGCGTCGGGTCGATCTCCAAGGCTCGTTTTGCCGCCGCCTTTGCCTGCGGGACGGCCTCTTTCGGGGAGAGATAAGGATAAGCAGTCATGCCGTTGTAGGAATCAGCGACTCCTGCATACGCCAGAGCGTAGTTCGGATCAAGTTTGATCGCCTGTTGAAAATATTCAACACCTTTCAGAATGTCGTCTTTGGTTCGTTTGGCAAAGTGATAACGACCCTTGAGATAAAGCTGATACGCCTCGTCATTGTCTGTATAGCGTTTGGTTAATCCCTTTGTGTCTGCTCCTGATAGTTTCAATTGCAGTTTGTTTGCGATTTCGGTGGCAATCTCTCGTTGGGTTGCCAAAAGTTCCGACATCTTGCGTTCGTACTGTTCGCCCCAGATTAGTTTATTGTTTTCTACATCCACGAGTTCGACGCTTATGGTTATGCCTTCACCGCGCTGAACGATGCGCCCCGACATCACCGCGTTGACGCCGAGTTCATTGCCGATTTTGATCACGTCCGTTTCTTTGCCTTTGTAGCGCATGACCGAACTCGTCGGACTGACTTTCAGATTCGGCAATTGCGACAGACGGTAGATGAGCGATTCGGCGAGGCCGTCTGACAGATATTCCGAGTCGGCATTCCCACTTTTGTTCTCAAAAGGCAAGACGGCGATGGACTCAATGGTCCGCTCTCTTTTCACGACCACGAAATAGCTCGCAATGCCAATGGCAATAACAACGACCACTGCGGCCACGGCAATCAATGCTTTTCGTCGCTTGAACTTAGTCAGCTCGTGAGTGGTTCCTGGCATCGAGTGCGGCAGCACTGTCGTCGGCCCAGTGTTACGAATGATGGTTGCTTTGGTCGTGTGCGGCAGAATGCTTGTTCCGATTTCACTTGCTGCTGACGAGGAGCTTAGTTGGGCCGTTCCTGCCTCACTACCGGGCGGAGACGAATCACTAACCAGGGCCGTGCCGTCTGTGCGGCAGAATACAAGCGTGTCGTCATTCTCGAGGCGATTGCAATGGGGGCAGCGTTTCATGCGTTTATTGAGGCAGATTCATCCGTTTCAGCATTTCCCTGAATCGCGGCTCGGAGCGCAGATCGTCAAGCTCTGCGGCAACCGCATATGTATTGGCGGTTTCTGAACGAGCCGCCATGTGCTTTTCAAGCCAGTTCAGGGCTTCCGCTTTATCACCAAGCCCAACGTAGATAACTGCAAACGTATAGCCCTGAACATAATCCCGGGTCGCTTCCTGTTTTAGCTCGCTGAGCAGCTTTATTGCTTCATCGCGCTTGCCGGACCTCGCCAGCCACAGCCCCAAATATCCCTTTGTTGAAGAACCAATATTCAGTTCGAGAGCCGTGCGCGATTCGGCTATGGCTTCCGGATACATTCCCTTTGAGCCATATGCCCGACTCAAAGCCACGTGAGCGTATTCAAAGTTTGGGTTACGAACGAGAATGCGTTTGTATTGTGCAATCGCCTCATCATACCGGCGAGCGAAGACGAGCATGTCAGCGAGATTGGTACCTATGATCGGCGAAAGCGGGTCAAGTTCTTCGGCACGTCTCATCTCCTTATTACTTTCGTCAAACCGTTTTATATTGCCGAGGTCAGCGCCAAGCCAGTGATGGGCGGTTGAGTAATTCGGTTTGAGTTCGATAGCGCGGCGATATTCCTTTTCCGAGCCACCTCGATCCCATTCGTAATTGGAAAGATAAAATCCGAGCGCGGTGTGTGCTTCTGCCAGCGAATCATCAATCTCCAACGCCCGCAGAGCCGCCGCCTTCGCCTGAGGCATGCTGTCGGTTGCCGGAGCGACATCGTAACTCGAAAAGAGAACGTATGTTTCGGCCAAACCCGAATAGGCAAGGGCATAGTTCGGGTCTTTCTCGATTGCCTGCTGATAAAACTCAGTCGCTTGTTTGAGCGCTGCGCCCGTTCGCTTGTTCCAGAAGAATTTTCCTTTCAAATAAAGCTGATAGGCTTCGGGATTTGTCGTGTAAGTCTTTTCGACTTTCGCGACCTCCGCACCCGACAGTTTCGACTTGAGCTTGCTCGAAACGTCTCGGGCAATCTCGCTTTGAAGAGCAACGAGGTCGGTCTGCCGGCGCTCATATCGCTGGCTCCAAATCGCATTTTCAGTTGAAACATCAACCAGTTCCAGACTGAGCGTTATTTGATCGCCGCGCTGGACGACTCGACCGTTCAAGATCGCCTGCACATTTAGTTCGTTTCCAATTGTTTGTGCATTCGTATCTTTGCCTTTGTAACGAAATACAGACGAACGCGCCTTCACATTCAGATTCGGCAGCTGCGATAGACTGCTGATGAGCGTCTCCGTCATGCCGTCCGAAAGGTATTCAACATCAGTGTTGCCACTTTCATTGACGAAAGGCATGACGGCGATGGAATTGATCTGCCTATCTGAGCGACCGTACTTCCAGTAACTTCCGACACCGAGAGCGGTCACTAGCAGAATTCCGATTGCTCCCGCTATCAGTGAGTTTCGGGTTGAGGCAACGTGCTTGCGAGGAGACTCTGCGTCCTGCAACTCGCGCGTTGTTGATTGAGCGTTTGATGCGGGAAGGGCAGTTGTCGGGCCGGTGGAACGAGCACGGCCGGGATCCGTTACAGCTTGCGGGAGAAGACTGGTTTCGATTTCACTTGAAGCTTCTGCAAGCGGTGAACCGTCGACGCGACAGAATGCGAGCGTATCATCGGTCTCAAGACGGTTGCAGTTAGGGCAGCGTTTCATATTTGGAGCGCGACTACCGCACCGGGAACAGCCTGCGGAGGATCCCATTCGCGCTTTTCGGGTTTACGTTAACGAGTTCGGTCAAACGGCACTTCCGCCCGCTTCGGAGTCTGTCGGAGTGGCCTTGAACCCTCTGTGCCGTCCCTGTGAACTCTGTGTCTGCTCTGTGGTGGATTACCAACAAACATCTACCACGGAGACACCGAGGACTCGGAGGATGCACAGAGAAAGGCCTTTATTTGTTTTCCGACCGACTCCTTCGCGGACTGATGAGATTACTGGTATCCGATCCTGGGGTTCCGCTTCGCTTCACCCCAGGCGTTATGCTGACGCTGCTAGGATTCAAGTTGACGACGGTATTCGTCGCTGTCGAAGTGGCCACGTGAGTTCGCGATGAGACCGTTCGCGCCGATCTCCCAAACTTCGAAGCCACTGATGTGCACGGAGCGCCCTGTCCCACCCGGCCCCGTATTGGTTCCGGTCAATGTCCAGTGATAGATGACCCCGTCATCTTGCAGATGCAGGTCATCCATTACGACCTGCATATCAGGCAAAGCAGTCATGAATCCTTGCGCCACCTGCGTGATCGATGCTCGGCCGACGGCGGGTGGGTTTTCATTGACGCTCAGTGAACCATTCTCGTCGTAGCAGGCGGCGACACTGGCGGCGTTCTGACTGCACCATGCAGCCGTGTAGGTTTCGGTCAACCTGCGAATTAATTGCGCGTCGGGACCCATATTTTGATCTAAAAATTCAGTCGGGCCTGGTCAACAACGGGCCGACACACGCAGATCCACCCAGCTCCGCTCATTGTGCAGTGCTTCGACACGGCAGTGGCCGAGCGTGTCGTCCGATCAAGGCGATGGCACTGGGGGTACCGTTTCATGTTTGGAGTGCTGCGCTTGTCGGGGCGCTTTTCTTTGCGAATAGGATTCTCTTGGATGTCTCCCGAAACTACCAGGTCTCAATCAAGGCGGGAAGAGTCACCGCGCTCTAAAATACTTTCCCGAAGGAATGGTCACTTAAGTGATCCAGCAGAAGGTGCTGTTTCGACCCCTGGGCTTAATAGAGCGCCTCATTCTACCCACATTAGCTTGGGTGCGCTAGATGATCGAATGTCCGCTGCATGGATAGGCTTTCCGCACTGTGCGGCGGCAAACCGCAACTAGTCGCTTGCCGTCAAATCCATTTCATCAGGTTAAGCACTTTTTGTGCAAAGCTGTGAAGCCGTGAACGCCTTGCCAAATGCGGCGAAACAATAATGAAATGTTAGCGAAACAGTAATGACGACAGGAATGCGGAAAAATACGCCGCCAGGCCTGCATCAGAACCGGGAGCGGTAGCGACCGGGTCTGCTCGGCACCGTCGCATCAGAAGCGGGAGCGGTAGCGACCGGGTTTGCTCGGCACCGTCGCATCAGAAGCGGGAG
>JAXIOV010000205.1:0-3268 GCA_045403245.1 Pyrinomonadaceae bacterium
CTGCCCTTCCCTATTTACTATTACTGACTGACGAATTACCATCCCGCCTCGACCACGACTTCCCCAAAACCTAAAGGAGCACCACATGAATCCCCCATCCATAAATTACGGCCAAACGAACAACACACTGAGAGCAACACCTCGAGTTAAGCTCAGTTTGAAGATTTGTTGCTTGTTCGTTTTGATGTTGGCCGGAGGTTTTTCACCGCAAGCCAAATTCAAAGCTGCCGGTTTGATGCCCGCAACGAACCCGGGCGAATGGAGCAACACGATCGCGCTGACGACTTTAAACGGAGGTCTGTACACCATTGAAAAGAGCGGCGCCCTCTACCGTACCGATGTTAACAGCGGCAGGTGGTCGGCGCTGGGAAAGTCAGACTTTGCTGCCACCGTTTTCCTGTTTGCCGATAACCAAAATCTTTACACGATTGAGACCGATGGCAGCCTTTATCGCATCAATCCAGCGAATGGAGTCTGGAATCGACTTGGACAGGCGGGCGACTGGAAAAACACTGTCGCGTTAGTGACTCTGAAGAGCAATCTCTACAGCATCGAAACAAACGGCGCGCTTTATCGCACTGACTTAACCAGCGGTCAGTGGGTGCAGTTGGGAAAGGCGGAGTTTAGCAACACCGCGTTTATGTTTGCCGACGGTCAGAGTCTCTACACGATTGAGGCGGATGGAAGTTTGTATCGCGTCAATCCTGTGAACGGCGCCTGGGGTGGCGTAGGCGGCGCCGGCGAGTGGAAAGACACGATTGTGGGGACCACACTCAACGGACGAATCTACACGGTGGAACGGAGCGGCGCTTTGTATGAGACGAATCCGGCTACCGGCGCGTGGAAGCAAATCGGCAAATCGGAATTTGGGAACACGCAATTTCTGTTTGGCGCCGCCGGCTCGCTGTTCTCAATTGAAGGCGGCGATCTTTACCGCATCAACCCGATGAATGGCAGCTGGGCCAAAGTCGCTTAGACCCTTGGAGGTTTCTTATGCCAATTGAATTTCCAGAGAAGATTTTTGGATTCAAAGTTGAAAAACGTGTGATCCCGCGTCGCAATAATGCGAAATTCATGTTCAATTCCCACACGCAGATTGGGGTACTGCACACCACGGAAAACCCTTCGGTCGAACAGTCCTTCAAGACCTTAAACGAGACTCATAGTGCGCCACATTTCATTGTCGGTGATGGCCGCATCATTCAATGTCGCTCGCTTGCGCACCAGGGCGCTGCGCTGGTAGGAAACGGCCCCGTGTTTGCGAATGCGCAGGCTTCGATTCAAATTGAGATGGCCGCTTTCACCGGCGGCGGCAATAACGCGGACAACACCATCGACGTTTGGCTTCCAAAGGATGGAGTGCTCCTGCCGACTGTAGCTATCATGGCCTTTTGTGCCGGTAATGGCATTGACATTCCCCTTCAAGTGCCAACGGACGACTGGAAAGATGATGCCTCCGATATGCCGTTGCCGTGGGCGAGCGGTCCGACAAAAAAGAAACCGGCAAGAAAGATGAATGCGCGGCGCATTAGAGCGGCGAAGGGTGATTTCCCCAAACTAAAAGGCTGGTGGATGCATGTTGAGATCCCGGGTCAGGGCGAAACGTGGCACCACGATTGTGGCGCACTCAGGCGAAGAGAAATGCTCAGAATGGCTCAGGAGTTGTTGAATCAGTTGGATCAGTAGTCTGACATCCTCCATCTGCCTGCCGCTGTTTGGGCGGATTGCCAGCTGTTTGCTGCCTGCTGTTTGTTGTTTACTGTCGGCTGTCTCCTGTTTGCTGTTTACTGTCCGCAGTTTGCATCCCCACGGTCTCAAACTCTTCCGTTAACAGTATCTGCCTCCGTTGCGTCTACATCTTGACAGACCTCTACCCTTGATCGCGCTGGAGAGTATTCAAGATGCCGCAATCTAGAACCTTGTTGTTCTGCTTACTCTGCGTTGCGATCGGAATAATTTCTGTCAACGCTCAGGGAATGAGCGCAGGAAAACTTCAGCTGTCGCCTTACAACCTCAGGACTTACGACGGAAAGGAGCATCCGGCCGAACTTGGACGGCTGTCGGTACAGGAAAATCGCAACGCCAAAACCGGCCGCTTTATTCAACTTGCCTTCGTGCGTCTCAAGAGCACGTCGGCGCAACCCGATTCACCTATAGTTTTTCTCGCAGGCGGTCCCGGTATTCCCGGAATCGGATTGGCCCAGGTGCCCGTGTATTACAGTTTGTTTGAACAGTTGCGAGCGGTGTCGGACGTGATTCTTCTCGACCAGCGCGGCACCGGCTTGTCGTCCCCTAATCTTCAATGTCCACCAGCGGAGTTTCCGGCTGACGTATTTGAGACCACGGACAATTTCTTGCGAGCGTATTCGCAGTTTGTGAGTAAGTGCGCTAGCCATTGGCGCGCGGAAAAAGTTGACCTGTCGGCTTACAACAGCAATGAAAGCGCGGATGATCTGGAGGATTTGCGTTCAGCGCTGGGCGCCGAACGACTAAATCTTCTGGCTTGGAGCTACGGCACCGAGTTGGCGCTGACGACTATTCGCCGGCACGGTCAACGACTCAATCGAGTCGTGCTCGCGGGCACACGGGGCCCGGATAATTTACTCAAACTGCCAAGCGTCTGGGATGCACACGTCAAACGAATCTCGCAGCTCGTAGGGGAAGATACCAGCATCAACCAGCTGGTCCCTGACATGGAAGCCCTGATGCGACAGGTCCTGGACAGACTAGAACGCAATCCTGTAACCATCGAAATCAACAGTCAGCGTGGAAATAGCGCGATGAAGATGAATGTTGGGAAGATTGGGTTGCAGACATTAATCCGCGGAGAGTTGAGTAATGCGAGAAACTTCGCCAGCCTGCCGGCCCTACTTTTTACCGTCAACCAGGGTGAGCATTCCATCCTTACGCGCCGTATCGAACGACTATTCAACGGTTTTGGAAGTTCGGCAATGAGTCTGGCAACAGACTGCGCGGCGGGATGGTCTTCAAAACGGTTGGCACGCACTAATGAGGAAGCAAAGCGGGCTTTGATGAGTAACGTCAACCTTCAGTGGCGTCCTGACATCTGCAAGTTAACTGGCAGCTCCGACCTCGGGCGGCAATTCCGATCTCGAATAGGGAGCAAGATTGAGACGTTGTTTCTCAGTGGGACTCTTGATCCGAATACACCTCCGTCTGAGGCTGAAGAAGTGCGGCGCGGTTTTTCGCGGAGTGCGCATTTGATTGTCGAAAATGCCGGTCACGAATTTTTGCCCGCGGCGGAGGT
>JAXIOV010000092.1:0-5744 GCA_045403245.1 Pyrinomonadaceae bacterium
AAACTCAGCGATGACAGGTGCGTGGTCCGAAGGCCGTTCCCAGGTCCGCGGCTCAATATCAATCCAGGTATTAATACTTCGCTCGGCCAGGGTTTTGGTCGCCCAGATGTGATCGATGCGCAAACCCATGTTTCGCCTGAACGCGCCGGCACGGTAGTCCCACCACGAAAACTGACCACCTTCCACATGATGAAGCCGAAATGAATCCGTGAAACCCCAGCGTTTCACCGTATCCAGCGCCGAGCGTTCTGCCTGGCTGCACATGATCCGCTCCTGCCAGAGCTGTGGATTATGAACATCACGATCCTCGGGCGCCACATTGAAATCTCCGCAGAGGATGACCGGGGAATCAAATGAATAGTGCTGGTCAAAAAACTCTCGAAGTCGTCGCATCCAGTCGAGCTTAAACTCGAATTTTTCCGAACCAACTGACTGGCCGTTGGGAATGTAAACGTTGACGACGCGAACTCCATCGATGGTTGCGGCCAACAGACGCGCATGCGCCCCTTCCTGGTCTTCGTAATTGCCGCGCTGCACCTCCACACATTCCCGCTTCGCGATGATGGCTACACCGTTATAACTCGCCTGTCCAAAGACGCTTGCGCAGTAGCCAATTCTCGAAAACTCTTCAAAAGGGAATTTGTCGTCCGTGCATTTGGTTTCCTGCATGCACAGAACATCGGGCTGCACCCCGTCCAACCAGCGAATCGCATGCGGCAGGCGTGCAATAATCGAGTTGACGTTCCAGGTAGCTATCTTCATCAGAATTTCGGATTGCGGATTTCGAATTTCGGATTTGAGGCAGCGGCTTTGATCAATGTTCTACTCCAACCCCGGTCCTGCTATCCGCAGATTATGCAGATGACACAGACAGAATCCGAAGAACCAATAAAGACGAAATTGAGTTTAACCTCTGGCGCCTGCATTTGTGGTTGTATGAATCTGCGTAATCTGCGGATAGCGGTTACAGGGATGCAGCAGAACATTGATCACAGCCGCTGCCTCAAATCCGAAGTTCGAAATCCGCAATCCGAAATTCTAGAGCGATGCAATCAATCCGGCGAGCAACCCTCCGCGCCGGCTTATGTCGTCAACAATGATGTGTTCGTGCACCGCGTGCGCCCCATCGCCATCGATGCCCAGGCCATCGAGCACTGCAGCGCCGACGGCAGCGGCAAAGTTCCCATCAGACGCGCCGCCAACCTGAGCTTCACCCAGCTCAAAACCTATTTGCTGCGCGACGGTTCGCGCCAGTTCGTAGAGTTTCAGGACTTTCTCGCTGCGTTCAAGCGGAGGGCGGTTTAGCCCTCCTGTGACGATGAGCTGAACTCGGTCGTCGAACGGACGCAGGTTGAAAATCTCGGATTCAATCCGCGAAGCCTCGGCAGCCGTCGAGAACCGTACATCGACCTCGGCTCTCGCTTCGGCCGCAACCACATTGGAGAGGGTGCCGCCTCGTAGCACACCAACGTTAACAGTGATTCCACCCGCTTTCCCGTTGAAGGTATGCAGCCTCTCGGTTTGACGCGCCAACTCCAGAATGGCGCTGGCTCCGTTCTGCGGTTCCAAACCCGCATGAGCTGCCCGGCCGCGCGCTTCGATCGAGAAGATGCCAGTTCCCTTCCGGCCAGTCTTCACCCGGCCTCCAATTACCGGCGGTTCAAGCACCAGAACAGCATGCGCCTTTCGGGCCTCGGCCTCGACCAGTGCTTTTCCGCTCAAACTTCCCGTTTCTTCATCGCAGGTCAATAACAAAACCAGTGGACGCTTTGATGGGACGCCCGTCTCCACAAACGCACGGATCACTTCCAAGGCCAGCGCACAGTTTGCCTTCATATCAAACACGCCCGGCCCAAAGGCTTTGCCGGATTCAACGCGCCACGGACGCTCATGAACCGAACCACGCGGGTGAACAGTGTCGGTGTGACCCAGCAGAACAATCGGTGAGAGTTCATTGCCCTTGTCGAAAGCAGTCACGCGCAAGTGTTCTCCGTAGTCTTCGACTGAGAATCGTTCAAAGGCAACTCCGCTGATCTTTTTCGTCTCTGCGACGAGCAGCGATACCACTTCGCGGCTGCCCGCCACGTCACCGGACGGGGATTCGATTTCCACGAGCCGGCGTGCAAGATCCAGTATGTGCTGCTGACGACTTGTAAAGTAATCAGACAAAGTAGAAATGTTTTCTGCTGGTAGTGTCACGAGCTTCACTTTGTTGGACAGACATTCCTGTCTGTCGTTGATAGCGGCGGTTCCTGAATCAAACAAGGAGTGGACAGACAGGAATGTCTTTCCTACATGATTAACTCTTTCCTGACTGTTAACTGATCAACCCTCGCGAGGTTGACATTAAAACCAATCCCCGGCTTCTGCGGTACGCGAATGGTTCCTCGCGCCGAAACAGTCACGGGCGGTTCAATAATGTCCTCTTCCCAATATCTGGAACTGGCGGACACGTCACCCGGTAGGGTGAACCCTGCAAGCGTGGCCATTGCAATGTTGTGGGCCCGGCCAATTCCGGCCTCCAGCATTCCCCCACACCAAACGGGAATCCGGTTTTCTCGACACACGTTTTCGACGCGTTGTGACTGCAAATGTCCGCCGGCGCGGCCCAGCTTCAGGTTAACTATGCGGCACGAGCCGAGCTCAATCGCATGTGCGGCATCAGCGCTTGAACGAATTGACTCATCCAAACATATCGGTGTCTTGATCTGTTTCTGCAGTTCAGCATGATCGAAGATGTCGTCGTGGGCCAACGGCTGTTCAATCATCATCAAGCGAAATTCATCCAACGCCTGAAAAAGAGGAACGTCGTCAAGCGTGTAAGCGGAGTTTGCGTCGCCCGTTAGCAGGATGTCCGGGAAGTGTTTACGTACCAGCTCTACAATCTTCAGGTCCCAACCTGGTTTAATTTTTATCTTGATGCGCTGGTAACCCGCCGCCAGTTCTTTCTGTATTTTCTCAACCAGGATCTCCGGCGTCGTCTGTATGCCAATTGACACTCCGCAGGGAATTTCCTCTTGAACACCACCGAGATATTTCCACAGCGGCAAGCCCAATCGTTTAGCTTCCAGGTCCCAGCAAGCGGTTTCAATGGCCGCCTTCGCCATGCGGTTCCCGCGCACGGCCCGCATCAAGCCCCAAACTTCCGACGCCTTCTGGATCTGTTTGTTTAGCACCATTGGGCCGAGAAATGTTTTGCTCACCTCCCAGGCAGTTTCGGTCCACTCATCACTGTAGAAGGGCTCTTCACCGGCGGTGCACTCGCCCCAGCCGGCGGCGCCGTCTGCGTCGGTGACGCGCACGAGCACAATGCGTCGTTCAGTGGTGCGTCCAAAACTGGTTTCGAAGAAGTGAATTAACGGCAGACGAATCTCGCGGAGTTCTACCGAGGAAATGATCACTTGATGCCAGACCCCATCAGGAAAGATTTGCGTAACTTAGAATTCAGCAATTATGCCCACGCGCGGAGGGTTTGTCAGCCCATTGAGTTGTTGATGCATAACTTTTTGCTTTTCCGCTGATATCGATACAAGAAATTTGGCATCTCGCCTTGACCTCAGCGTCTAAATGCTGATAAAAAGCTCCCTCGTTCCTGACAGCTTTGTCTTCTGAACCTCTGGGTATCCCTACAACAAGCGTGCGGAAGTTCGATCTTGAAGATTGAGAGAAAGGCCCCTATGAATCCGAAATTCACCCGTCATCCTCTGCCGCGAACTCGTCTGCTGATTAGTCTTGGAATTGCTCTTCTTTTGCTTTCGACAGCTGTTTATTTCGCCTGGCAACCTCCAGCCGCCTCAGCAGCGCCGACAGATGTCTTCTTCTCGGAATACATAGAGGGCAGTTCCTTCAACAAAGCCCTGGAGATCTATAACGGGACAGGAGCGCCCGTAAATCTTGCTACCGGAAACTATGTTTTGCAGCTTTTCAGCAACGGAGCTGCATCTCCGAGTCAGAGTCTTAGTCTCACCGGAACAATTGCCGATGGCGATGTTCTTGTTCTCGCCCACCCGAGTGCTAACGCAGCTATTCTCGCGCAAGCTGACGTGACCAACGGGAGTGTAATTAATCACAACGGCGACGATGCATTTATTTTGCGGAAAGGCGGAGCCAGCGGACCGATTGTCGATGTGATCGGTCAGGTCGGCGTTGATCCCGGAACGGAATGGGGAACTGGTCTGCAATCGACTGCCGACAACACGATACGCCGCAAGGCTACGGTCTGCCAGGGCGACACTAATCCCGCGGATGCTTTCGACCCTGCGCCAGAATGGGATGGCTTTGCAAACGACACATTCACTGGAATTGGTGTTCATACCGCCACCTGTGGTGGGGGCGTCTCGCTATCAATAGACAACGTGACCCATAGCGAAGGTGACGTTGGCGGCACGACTTACACGTTCAGTGTCAGCCTTTCCGGGCCCGCACCCGTTGGTGGTGTCTCATACAACATTGCCACGCAGGACGACTCGGCTACCTTGGCTGACAATGATTACCAGCAACTCAACCTCACAGGCGAGTCAATCGCGGAAGGCGCCCAATCAAAAACGTACGACATTACAGTGAACGGCGACACCGACTTTGAGCCAAACGAAACCTTCTTCGTCAATGTCACCATCATTTCCGGTGCGACGCTCGCAGATGGACAGGGCGTTGGGACGATCAACAATGATGATTGCCCGGCACCAGCGGCCGACATCGTGATCAGCCAGGTCTATGGAGGCGGTGGGAACGCAAGCGCACCAGTCCAAAGCGATTTCATCGAACTTTACAACCGTGGAGCTAGCCCCGTCAGCCTTACGGGCTGGTCGGTGCAATACAACTCGGCAGCCGGCACCGGAACGTGGCAGGTGACAGAGCTCACCGGTTCTATCGCGCCGGGCGGCTACTATCTGGTTCGGGAGGCAACCGGCACTGGTTGTTCGGGCAGTCCGTGCGGTGTCCCGCTGCCGACGCCAGATGACCCTGGCACGATCGCCATGGCCGCTGGCGCTGGAAAAGTTGCATTGTCCAGCTCGATAACTCCTTTCAGCGGAAATTGTCCTAGCTGCGCTGTGGACCTTGTCGGGTATGGCACTACCGCCACGTGCTCTGAGGGGAGCGGTCCTACCGGGAATTTGAGTGCGACTAGTGCGGCCTTGCGCAAGCGCGGTGGTTGCTTCGACTCTGACAACAACAACATAGATTTCTCGATCAGCGCACCCAACCCGCGCAACACCGCGTCGCCGACCAACAGCTGCACGCCGATCGCGCTGGCCATTCACGACATCCAGGGCAGCGGTGCGACAACTCCCCATTTAGGTCAATTCGTTAGCACCAGCGGCCTTGTCACGGCCCTGAAGAGCAACGGCTTCTTCATGCAAGAGTTCGACGGCAGCCATGATCTCAACCCCAACACGTCTGAAGGCATCTTCGTATTCACCGGCGGCGCTCCAGGCGTCCTGGTCGGCCAGGCCGTCGCCGTCGTCGGAGAGGCGAGCGAGTTCTTTAACTTGACCCAGGTCGAGAGCACGCTCCCGGGCGACGTCAGCGTCACCAGCAGTGGAAACGCGCCTCCGGTACCCGTGACCCTCACTACTCTCATCCTGAACGCGGCAGGCACGCCCGACCAACTGGAAAGGTTTGAGGGGATGCGAATGCATGCCGATACCCTGGTTTCGGTCGCCCCAACAAACGAGTTTGGCGAGACCTTTACCGTGCTCGATGGCGTGGCCAGGCCCTTACGTGAGCCGGGCATCGAAGCGGGG
>JAXIOV010000169.1:0-39263 GCA_045403245.1 Pyrinomonadaceae bacterium
GAGCCTAAAGCGATGGTCTTAACCTGGTCCCTGGCCTGTTGTTTCAAAGCTGATCCAAGTGAAACTTTCTGCCGGGTAAAACGGGTGAGAGGCTATAACAGAGCGGCGCTCGGCGTCAAAAGTGAGTGGCTAAAGCAGTGGCTTGACATTCGTCGTGGCAGGTTGCTGTAATCAATTTTCTCCCATTCCGCAATGCGCCGCGCAGTTGCGTGGGCGACAGATGAGTGGCTAACTTGGGAGACCTTTCGTAACGCGAACCTTTAGTATGCGCGTTCGTTGGTTAGACAGCGTAGAGTGGCGAGCCAACGCAAACTAACAGTTTGCGTTACGATCCAGAGTCTAAGCTTTGGTTTGAAGAGTTCCGAAAAAGGTAACCTGAAGTTGTAGATCAGATGCCTGGAGGTTTAGCGAGTGTCCCTCGAAGAATTAGTTTACGACTGGAATACGGTCGATCCTGCATTAATAGCTCCCAAACGCCATATCGGTTTTGATGATGAGACCCTCAGGGATGGCTTGCAGTCGCCCTCAGTTTCCGAACCGCGTATCGAACAAAAAATCGAAATGCTCCACCTCATGGATGCGCTGGGAATAGATACTGCCGACATCGGCTTGCCCGGCGCGGGTGGAACCCATGCGGCTGGCGTCGAGCAAATGGCCCGCGAAATCGCCGACAAAAAACTCAAGATCCGTCCAAACTGCGCCGCGCGCACTATTCGTAGCGACATCGTGCCGATCGTCGAAATTTCGCAACGCGCCGGCATCCCAATCGAAGCCTGTACGTTCATCGGATCATCAGCGATCCGGTTTTTTGCAGAAGACTGGACGCTGGGCAAGCTCTTGAAACTAACCGAAGAGGCGGTGAGTTTTGCGGTTGGTGAAGGCGTGCCAGTGATGTACGTAACCGAAGATACAACGCGCGCCAATCCCGAGACTATTCGCGAGCTCTACACCACCGCCATCCGGTGCGGCGCCAAAGCAGTTTGCGTTTGCGACACGGTGGGACATTCAACGCCTGACGGCGCGCGTTCGGTGGTCCGGTTCGTGAAGAACATTATTGAGGAACAGGGTGGAGGAATTCGACTCGACTGGCATGGTCACCAGGACCGCGGGCTCGGGGTCATAAATTCAATCGCTGCCATACAGGGCGGCGCCGATCAGGTCCACGGCTCGGCGCTGGGAATTGGTGAACGCGTCGGCAACACACCGATGGATCAATTGCTGGTCAACCTGAAGTTGATGGGCTGGATTGATAAAGATCTATCGCGCCTGGGTGAGTACTGCAGCGCTGCATCCGAGGCGTGCGGTTGGACGATCCCGTACAACTACCCGGTGTTTGGTCGCGATGCTTTTCGGACTGCAACGGGCGTTCACGCCGCAGCGGTAATCAAGAGCTATAAGAAAGGCAACGCGCAACTTGCCGATCTGGTCTATTCCGGCGTTCCGGCCGGCGAGTTTGGGTTGGAGCAGGTAGTTGAAGTCGGTCCAATGAGCGGCAAGTCAAACGTGATCTACTGGCTCGAGAAACGTGGAATCGAAGCCAGTGAGGATCGCGTAAGCCGCATTTACGACAGGGCAAAGCAAGCATCGGCGGTGTTAGCCGACGAGGAGATCATGCAGTTGGTTTAAGGGGGTACCCCTCCTTCTGCCTTCTGCACGCTGCCTACTGCCTACTGATTCTTATGGCATCCGTTCTGACATCGGTGGGAAACAAGAGCGTTGGGCAATTGCTTGAATCTGCGGTTGTCCAGCGTGCATTCGAGTTTTTCGAGACGCACGCTAACGCTTTTACCGAAGAGCAAATTCGGATCTGTTCCATTCCCGCGCCGCCGTTTGGCGAGCAACGCCGCGCGGAATATCTCCGCGATCGGCTTCAGGATCTGGGGCTGGCGGATGCGCGCATTGACGCTGAAGGAAACTGCCTGGCCTTGCGAAAGGGCCGTTCACTGGCGCCACTGATGGTAGTGAGCGCTCACCTGGATACCGTCTTTCCTGAAGGAACCGATCTCACGGTTCACCAGGCCGGCAGCAAACTCCGGGCGCCCGGTATCTCTGACGATGGTTGTGGGTTGATTGCCCTGGTAGCTTTGGTGGAAGCGCTCGAGTCAACTCGAATCGAAACCGAAGGCTCGCTCTTGTTTGTCGGCACTGTCGGGGAAGAAGGCGCAGGAAATCTTAGAGGTGTAAGGCACCTGCTAACTGGCGGTGAATGGGCCAACCGGATTGATCTGTTTCTCAGTTTTGATGGGCCCGGTACCGAGCGGATTACCAACGGCGCTCTTGGTTCGCGACGGTATCGCGTGCGGTTGCGAGGCGCCGGCGGACACTCATGGGGCGACTTTGGCGTTGCCAATCCGGTCCACGCACTCGGGCGGGCGATTTCCAAGCTAGCTTCATATCCGGCGCCGAAGAAACCTCGCACCACATTCAACGTTGGCCGGATTGAAGGGGGAGGCAGTATCAATGCAATTCCCCAAGACGCGACTATGGATGTCGATCTTCGTTCGACAAGCGAGGACGAGTTGCTGAAACTTGACGCTTTCTTTCGGAGGGCGATGCGCGAGGCGGCCGAAGATGAGAATACCAATCGTCGAAACGGAGAACGTGCACTGGATCTCAGCGTTGAACTAATTGGCGAACGCCCCAGCGGCGAAACGCCGGCGGCGTCACCGCTGGTCAAGCTGGCACGGGAAGCCACTGAAGCCGTTGGGTCAACGCCCCGGCTTGAACAGGCTTCCACCGATTCAAACCTGCCGATCTCATTGGGCATTCCGGCAGTTACCTTAGGCGCCGGAGGCACTTCTGGCAATTCGCATACGCTCACCGAATGGTACGATCCGAGCGGACGGGACCTTGGACTGAAGCGCGGGTTGCTGGTGCTCCTGGGCGTGGTTGGACTGATAAACAACTGAGAAAACACCTGGGTAAAGGGGAAGGGGTAAAGGGTAAGAACGATCGTTTCGTCTTTCCCTTTACCCCTTACCGTTTACCCGGTTGTTGGGTGTCAGTTTATCGGAATCGTAATCGTGGCTGAGCCGGCCTTGCCTGCTGGAAAGCGTTTCTGGCGCGCAATTCGGAGCGCGGTTGGGTCGCCGCCCGATGCCTGCGTCACGCGGCCCGATTCATCATATGTTACAGTTACCGCAACTCTCTTTGGACCCGGCCTCGAATCAGAACCCGCGGATGTGGGCAACGAAGCCGAAGAGGTGACTGGGTTCAACGGGCTGGCGGCCCTTTCTTCACGCGCTTTCGCCCTTTCTTTTTCTCTCTCGCGTTGTCTCCTGGCTGCTAACGCTGCGTCGTCGTTACTCTGCTCTGAGGCTTCAGTTACGGGCGTTTCAGTCTGAGAAACGTCTGGTTGCGCAGATGCTGTTGAAGTTTCGGTTGATACGGGAGGCGCCAACTGGTTTGCGGCCTCGACCGTTTTCGCACGGCCGTACCACCCAGCGGGCACGCCAATCGCTGCCACACTGGCGATCACCACCACCGCGACGGCGCCGGCAACTACGAACTTTCGCCTGCCAAATGATTCACCACTCATGAATGAAAGGAACGACGGAACCCGTAAGTCCTGGAGCTCCTCGTATGGAAGCTCAGACTGGTTTTGCTCCTGGGCTTCGCTTTCCTTCTGGTATTCAGGAGGAAATGCCTGCGCAGGAGTTATCCCTTCATCAAGACGACGTAAACCTTCGAGCACCACCTGAGTCCAGGGCTGATTGATGGTGCGTTCCGTAGCTTCCAACGCCCCGCTAAACTCAAATTTCGCATTGGGCAGCGTCAGCGCAAAATAAACCGCATCGATCCCACGAAGTACGCCGACTCGAGCGTCCACCACAGAACCGCTCTGCAAGTAGAAATGCCCGGGACCTTGCGGATAGAGCACTTTGAGTTGTCCAGTCTTCCGCTGGTTGCAGAAGAACTCTATCAATTCTGAAAGCGAAAGGTCGCTGAGGTGTCCGGTTAGTGCCATTAGACTTTGCTCCTCATATGGAGAGAGTAGTTGGGGAAGTGTCAAATGGGTGAGACGCCGCTGAACTGTTTGGCGTCGTGACCCGAGGTTATTGCGTTAAAGCAAACTTGTAATGAATCAGGCCCGATACCTTCACGGGTTGGCCTGAGAGTTTCGTTGGCGAAAACCGCGCTCGCTGCGCGGCCTGCACGGCCACATCGCGCAGTTGTGGTGGTCCACTGGTAGCCACAGCCGAGATCACTTTTCCAGTTTCATCAACAACAACTTCAACCGTCACCACGCCCTGGATCCTTATTCGTTTTGCCGTTTCCGGATAAATCGGCGACGGCAAGTTGATCGCCGTGCCGTTGAGTACGCCACCGGAAATGGGTTTGAGAATTGGCCGTGGGCCGACGGGCATTGGAGGCGGCGGTTCTGAGTCAACGTTGACACTGACGGGAGCTGAATCAGCTTCCAATTGTGGGGTGGCAGAGCTGACCGAACCGACATTGTTTAGTTTGTCGGCGTTAAGTCCGGAAGATGGTAATGATGGCGAGGTCTTATGGGCGGAACTTGAATTGTTCTTCACCGGCGCAACCGCAGCACCAGAGGTTGGTTTGCTATTCAAATTGGCCGCGACACTGCTTGAAGGAGCGGGAGAAGTAGCCGCAGGTTGTAACGCCGGCTGGCTCGCGGGCTGAGCCAGTTTCATCATGTTCTCGTCGAGGTAGTACATGATTGACCGGTAGGTCACTTCACTCGGCTCGAAAGCGAGCTTGCCGCCTTCAATGACTGCGACCGAAGTCGTCATCTTGTTCCAATTACCAGCGAAGTCAAATTCATACTTGTAGACTTCTTTGCTTAACAGGGAGCCATCGCCGTTCACCAAGGTCATCTCGCTGATGTTTCCCTTTTCGTCATACTTGTAAACTTCTTTGCCGGTAAGATTCCCACCAGCGACAGGAAAGTACTGGTTTTCAATCTTGTTGCCCTTGATGTCGTAGGCCACAATCTCAAGGACGGCGTGCTTGCCTTCGACCTGTCTTCCGGATTCGCTTGAGAGCTTTGCGATCTCAGTTCTTACTCTCCGCACCGGACCAACCAATCCATCCCTGACTCGGTCGGTTTCGACGGCGCTCGGGGCTGTGGCCGGAAACACATTCGCCTTCGCGGTAAGGTTGGACTGCGCCAATGTTGAGCCGCTAAAAGCTACTAGTGCTACTGCACTACACAACAAACTTCCGATCCGAGCTGGCATTTGATTTCACTCCTGACTGAAGAGGTGGGACTGTTTTCAACCTACTTGGGTGAGGCTAACCTGACGGGGGATACAACATGGGACTAACCGGGAACCCCGGCAAGGCAATAATAACTGGTTAAACGCGGTTTGTCTATACCCAACAATGAGAGGCGGGGAAATTTGTTAGGGTTTTTGGGCGTCTTGGGGAGGGAGGTCGGGAAAATCGGCCAGCAGAGTGGCGATTTGGTCGATCAGGCGGGTGCTGTTGCCGCGTCCCGTTCGGTCGTTGCTCATGATTGAAAACGCCAGAATCTGGCCCCGAGAGTTGGTCAAGTACCCTGACAATGACTGGTCGTAGGTTATGTAGCCCGTCTTGGCAAGCACCCGTCCGTTAACCGCTTTTAGCCGGCCCGCGAGGGTCCCATCCGCTCCGGCAATCGGCAGCGTTTGCTTGAACGTCTCGCCCGCCGTTCGCTGAGAAAGCGACAGCAACAACCGGGTCGCCGACTCCGGAGTTACCAGGTTTAGCCTGGAGAGTCCGGATCCATCATGTAACGCCAGGTCGGCACTGGGAATCCCGGCCCGCGTCAGCCACAACCGCATCACTCCCAATCCGGCTTCATCGTCGCCCCGCTCACGTTCAACCGGTTCCGGCTGAGTCAGCATATCTCCACGTTCCCTGCCCAGGGTCCGTAGAATGAGTTCTGCATACAGGTTGATGCTCTGCTTGTTGGTTCGTCTCGCAATCTCGCTGAGGGGCAGACTTGACACGCTTGCCAATTCCACCGCGCGCGACGGATCGAACCTCTCGCTTTTCGGCGCACGCGAGTTGTTGGACACAGCCTGACCGGTCACTGTAATTCCGCGTGATTTAAGAACATTCACAAACAGTTTCGCGGCCCAGAGCGCGGGATTGTGAACCGAAAGCCGGGCGCCAAAGCCTTTCGAGGTGGGAGGAAACTCTCCCCAAACCTCGACGTTGTTGCCGGAGAGGTCGCGATGCATTCCAATGGTTGGACGCCCGTCGCGCTCGACCGTTGCCATTCGGTTTTGCACGAGCACGTATCCAGTCGGATCGCTCGTCTTCACGGTGGGAGCGTCGCCCGGTTTATCGGAAGGGATCAGATTGACGTCAACCTCGTTCCCATTGATCGAGAGCGCGCTGGCTTCAGCCCCGAAGTACCATTGAACATCGTTCCACTGCCAGCCATCGCCAAGGGCGTCGCCTCGAAAGTAGCTTTCGTCACCAACTACGTTACCAGTGACATTCCTCAAACCTCGTTCGTAGAGATCGTTCGCCAGCTTCGCGAGTGAGCTTCGATTCTCCTCTTTGCTTTCCGAAACCAGATCAGGAGCGCCTCGACCATAGAGAATCAGATCTCCGCTGACGGTACCGGTTGAATCGGGTTGCGCCGCAGCATAAACAGAAGTCTTCCACCGGTAATCCACACCCAGAAGATCGAGCGCAACGCCGGTTGTATAGATCTTCATGTTGGAAGCGGGCGTGAAAAGCTTGTCAGCGTTGCGCTGGTAAACAACTTTCCCGTCTTGCGAGACTACCGACACGCCCAGTCGCGCCGTCCCAGGTTCATTGGCTTCAATCAATTTGTCTAGATACTCGCGTAGCTCGGCGTCGCCGGCAGCCGTAGCCGAGGTGTCGAGAACCTTCGGTTTTTGACTCTCCTCTTTGGCCGGCCCGGCCAGTTGCGGTCGAAGCGACAGCATGAAAACGATGAACAGAGCCGCGATCGTGACACTCTTTAAAAGCAGTGCGCCTGATGTTTCTTTACTTTTCATTTGTTTGTAAATTCGAAGTGCGAAGACCTGCTACGGAAACAGTTTAACTAGCGAAGAGAGTTGTAGTCCGACCCGACGCAATAACCGATCTGGTCGCCTCGTAAACCTCGTCGACACTAATATCGCCGATGACGCTGCTGTAGATCACGCGATGCCGATCACCCTGAGGCAGGTAACTGTCGGGTGCACGTTTGTCCAGCAGAAGGACAACTGGAGTCCCAACTGCCGAGGCGATATGCATCGGGCCAGTGTCGTTTGATACAAAAGCGGCCAGACGGGCCTGGGCCGCCGCGAGTTGAGGTATCGTGAGGTTGTCGAGCACGACGATCGAGGGTGGAAACAGGTGTCGCACCTCTCGCGCCAGAGCACGCTCCTCCGGACCCAGAAAAACCAACACCCTCACCTGGTCATTTCGGATCAAATAGTCAGCAAGGCCTGCAAACTGTTCAACCGGCCAACAGCGGCTCGGATGCCCGGCCCCTGGGAAGAGACCAACCAAAGGCGCGCCTGCTTCTGCTTTGGCTTTCCTCAGGATTCGCTCAACGGCAAGGTCATCCGCTGGGGTTGTCTTGAGCGCGGGAAGGCGCTCAGCGTTCTCAATTCCAAGCGGGATGAGGACGTCGAGATAGCGATCAATCAAATGTCGCTTGCGATGATCGGTCTCAACCGGCGGACGCGGTTTGAAGTTTGAAAGGTAATCCAACGACCGTCCCGGGCGGCGCGAATAAAGCCGCTTCGGGGCCCCTGACAGAAAACCGAGGAGATTTGTTTCAGACAGGCTATGGAGGTCGATTACAAAATCAAACTTCTTTTGTCTGACCTCTTTCACAATCCGGAAAACGCGAAAGATCGAAACGGGCACAAAGCCATCGCGCAACCCCACTCGATCCACCACCAAGGTCTCATCTGCGTATCCGGACAGACGGACCAGCTCAGCCCCAGGTTTGCCTACGGCAACAGTGATACGCGCTCCCTGAAATCGACTGCGAATCGCTCGCAAGGCCGGCAGGCTGAGCACCACGTCGCCCAGTTGGCCGAAATCAATCACCAGGATGTTGCGCGGATCGAACATGGCGTCAATCGTCGGTTGTCAGTTGCCAATCGTCAGTTGTCAGTCGTCAGTTGCCAATCGTCAGTCGTCAGTTGTTGGTTGTTCGTGTTGAGTTTGTACTTCGAACACTGTGCGGTACTTTGACCGTTGAGTGCCTTCTGCCTCCACCTCCCCCTACTTCAGTCGAGATTACGCAGGTCGCGTCCGGTCATCTCGGGTGGCTGATCGAGACCCAGCAGACCAAGTATCGTGGGCCCAACGTCTTCGAGGGCTCCGCCGTCACGCAGTTTCAAACCGCGAGACCCTTCATCGATCAGATGAAACGGCACCGGGTTGGTGGTGTGGGCCGTGTGCGGGCCACCGGTCTGGGGATTGATCATCTGCTCCGCATTGCCGTGATCCGCAGTAATCAAGGTAATCCCTCGAGCCTGTCTTACACTTTTTGTTATCCGGCCGAGGCAGGTGTCGACATACTGACAAGCCTCGATGGTCTTATCGAGTTTGCCGGTGTGGCCCACCATATCAGGATTTGCAAAGTTAACGATAAATACATCTGTGTCTCCCGCGTCGATTCCGCGCAACACATTATCAGTCACCTTGAAGGCTGACATCTCGGGTTGCAGATCGTAGGTTGCAATTTTCGGCGAAGGAACGAGAAGCCGGCGTTCGCATTGATGTTCTTTCTCGACGCCGCCATTGAAAAAGTAGGTCACGTGCGCATACTTTTCTGTCTCAGCGAGACGATAGTTCCGGACACAAGGGGTTTCCCAAACTTCCGCCAGCACATTCTTGTGGTCGGAGGGAGGAAACGTTACAGGCAGATTGAATGTGCGATCGTAAACCGTGAAACAGACGAAGCGGATCTTCGGACGTCCGGTTATCGCAAACTCGTCGAAGTTGGGAACTGCCAGGGCCCTGGTAAGTTGTCGGGCGCGATCCGGACGGAAGTTGAAAAAGACAACCGCATCGTCATTTTTAATGGTGCCGGAGGGTTCGCCAGTGGGATCCACAATGACAATTGGTTCGACAAATTCATCGGTCACGCCACGTTCATAAGACCGCTTGACTGCATCGATCGGATCACGGGCCGGTTCACCCTTGCCGTTTACCAGCAACTCAAAGGCGCGTTGAGTTCGCTCCCAACGTTTGTCGCGATCCATTGCATAGTACCGGCCAACGAGCGTGGTGATTTTGCCGCAGCCGATTTCCTTGATCTTCTCCTGAAGTGAGCGAACATAGTCCGCCCCCGAAGCCGGCGGAGTGTCGCGGCCGTCAAGAAACGCATGAACATAAACGCGTTCGAGCCCGCGATCGCGCGCCAGGCGTAGCAGCGCGTAGAGGTGTTCAATTGAAGAGTGCACCTGGCCATCGGAAAGGAGTCCCATCAAGTGGAGCGCCCTCCCTCGCTGCTTGACGCCGTCCATTGCCGCCACCAGCACTTCGTTCTTGACGAAGGCTCCGGTCGCGATGTCGTGATCAACTCGCGATACGTCCATGCGAATGACCCGGCCAGAGCCGATATTCAAGTGGCCCACCTCCGAATTACCCATCACCCCAGCAGGCAATCCGACTCTCGTGCCGGAAGCTTCAAGCAACGTCTGCGGGTAGTTTTCTCTTAACTCATCGTAGAGAGGGGTCGCGGCCAACTCGATGGCATTGCCCTCGCGCGCGGGTGAGAAACCCCAACCATCGATGATAATGAGCGCTAACGGACCGCGCATATTCAAATGGAACCTCCTAAGACTGACTTAACTTGAAGTTTTCCAGTAGTCCGGGCTTTCCTGCATGTTGGGATCAGGACGCTCCATCCAGCGCTCTGGGCGATGGAGCGCGATAAATCCAAAGCGAGCGTACAAACTGTGAGCGTCTTTGGTCGCCAAAACCCAGCGACGGAAACCCTGTAACTCCGGATGCGACGTGATGACTTCCATTAACCATTTGGACAGACCCTGACCACGGTGCTCCGGCAGGACGAAAACGTCGGCCAGCCAGGCAAACGTGCAGTAGTCAGTTACGACCCGCGCGAAGCCAACCTGCTGACTATTATTGTAGAGTCCGAAGTTTAAGGAGTGATCGATTGCCCGCTGCACAATTTCGATCTTCCGGCCCTGGCCCCAGTAGGAATGATTAGAGATGAAATCGTGGATAAGAGGAATGTTCAGGCGTGCTTGGTCGGTGCTAATGGTGTATTCATCCCGCTGCCATTCACGCGCCGAAGTCATCAATCAGTTTCGCCTTCCAGATCCTTTGCTGCCCGCTCAGTTTTTTGCGGCGCGAACTTCCTCGGTATGATCCGAGGCGAGTTGATAAAACGCGTCACGCCCCGGATAGCGAGCGGCTCCCCGTAAGTCTTCCTCAATGCGGAGCAACTGATTGTATTTCGCGGTGCGATCCGTGCGTGATAACGAACCGGTTTTGATCTGGCCCGCATTTGTAGCCACCGCCAGGTCGGCAATAAACGGATCTTCGGTTTCGCCGGAGCGGTGGGAAATGACCGCAGTTCGATTGTTGGTCTTGGCCAGCTCAATACAGTCCAGAGTTTCAGTCAGGGTGCCAATCTGGTTGACCTTGATCAGAATCGAGTTAGCCACGCCAAGCTCGATTCCCTTGCGCAGGAATTCGGTATTCGTCACGAAAAGATCGTCGCCTACGAGTTGGATGTGATTGCCCAGTTCATCGGTTAGGGTCTTCCAACCTGTCCAATCATTTTCCGCCATGCCGTCCTCAATCGAGATTATTGGATACTTCTCGGCCCATCCCTTCCAGTATGCGACCATGTCATCGCTGGACAGCTTCCGTTTATCGCTCTTCTTGAAAACGTAGGAGCCGTCCTCATAAAACTCACTCGCCGCCGGGTCAAGCGCCAGCAAACAGTCCTTTCCGGCAGCGTAGCCGGCTTGCACAATCGCCTCGAGGATCGTTTCCACCGCCTCCTCGTTTGAACCTAGATTTGGAGCAAACCCTCCTTCGTCGCCAACGCTGGTAGCGTAGCCTTTTTTCTTCAGTACAGATTTCAGCGTATGAAAAATCTCCGCCCCAATGCGCAAGCTGTCCTGAAAGGTTTCGGCGCCAACCGGCACAATCATAAACTCCTGAAAGTCGACGTTGTTGTCGGCATGCGCTCCTCCGTTAATGATATTCATCATGGGCACCGGCAACAGACGGGCATTGGATCCTCCCAGATACTTGTAGAGTGGAATTTCCAAATAGGTTGCGGCTGCGCGCGCGGTTGCCAGCGAGACCGCAAGGATTGCATTCGCGCCAAGCTTCGACTTCGTTGGGGTGCCGTCAAGACTAATCAACGCGCTATCGATCTCGGCCTGATCGAGCGCATCCATGCCGGTGATCGCGGGTGCAATGATCTCGTTGACATTGTTGACGGCGTTCCGGACCCCCTTACCTAAATAACGCTTCGGATCTCCGTCGCGGAGTTCGACAGCTTCGTGTTCGCCGGTTGACGCTCCCGAAGGCACGGCGGCACGCCCCACTTCACCACCCGCCAGGGTAACTTCAGCCTCTACCGTCGGATTTCCCCGCGAATCCAGTATTTCGCGCGCGTGTAGCTCCTCAATCCAGCTCATCGTGTTTTGCTCCGGCAAGCACAATAAATTTGAGAGTTAACGGATGCAACTCTATCATCGCGATAGTTGGAATCGAAAATAGGGACGGCTCTGACTGGCGGCAGCGACTCAACCGGCGGCGCGAGCTTCCGCCGAGGCCCTGGTTTCGGCAGAGGTTGGTTCGGCGGGCAGTTTAAGACGAACGCTGACAACGCGCCGGCGCTCAACCCGGTCCACCTCGAATCTAATCCCGTTGTACTCGATTACTTCTCCGGGCTTGAGCACGTGGCCCGCTTGCGTCATCAGAAAGCCGCCAACTGTGGTGTAGGACTCCGACTCCGGCAGATTCAACTTTAACCGGCGATTCAGGTCACGAACAGCCAACCCACCGGCGAGAACGAATTCGCATTCTTTGACCGGCGTAATTTGTTCGTTGACTTCTTCGTCGTGTTCGTCTGAAATGTCGCCAACGATCTCTTCCAGCAAATCTTCCAGCGTAATAACGCCTTCCAGTCCACCGTGTTCATCCACCACAAAGCCGAAATGCGCTTTTGCTTTTTGCATCTGGCGCAGGACGTCTTCGAGCCGCGCAGTGTCGACGACATAAAGCGGCGGTTGCAGAACATCCTGAAGCTGAAAATGCTCCGGCCTGAGCAGGAAGGGCATGATGTCTTTGCTGTGGATGAATCCAATCACATCATCAGGCGAATCCCGGTAGACCGGCAAGCGGGAATAGCGAAACTTTTCGAACGCTTTCGTTATCTCCTCGAGCGTGCTGCTGGCGGGAATAGCCGCCATTTCAGTACGGGGCACCATTGCCTCGCGTACCAGCGTATCTGAGAATTCGAACACTCGATGAATCAACCGCCGCTCTTCGGCGCGTAGATGTCCGCTTTCCCGGGAAGTGTCAATGAGCTGGCGGATTTCTGCTTCAGTGTAGCTCGAAGCATGTGCGAGCGAAGCTTTCAGCCCCAGGAGTCTAACGACACGAACGCTCGTAGAATCGAGAGCCCGAATGGGCCAGTGGAACACCCAGTAAAACGCCTGCATTGGCAACGCCACTGCCAGGCCAATTTTCTCGGCAAGTTCGAGACCCAGTAGTTTCGGCGCTTGTTCACCGATCACAATATGTAACGAACTGATAATCGAAAATGCGATGCCAAAGGCAAGTCCATGCCGAATAGGGTCTGACAATCCCGCGAGCGGGGTTTCTAACAATCTGGCAATCGCAGGTTCACCGATCCAACCCAGTGCAAGCGAAGCGAGCGTGATTCCCAACTGCGATGCCGAGAGATACGCATTCAGATTATTGAGCAAACCTAAGAGCCTTTTTGCCGCACGACTTCCCGAAGCCGCCAGGGTTTCGATACGTGAACGCCGAACTGCGACAAAAGCAAACTCAGCGGCAACAAAGAACCCGTTGGCAAGAACCAGAAACAGGACGGCCAGCAGCTTGAGGGCAACGATTGTTACCGTAGTATTCGCAACCTCGGTTTGCAGGGCGAGTAAGAGCGAGCAGTAACTTGGAAGGTCGTCCATATTTTGAGGTGGAGTGTGCTTTACCTCACGTCTTTAGGCCCGAGTTGTAGAGCACCGGACGATTATAACACGCTCCTCGCTGGCGCCCGTTAGGCCCCAGGGTCGCCGGTTAGTGGGTGTTTGTAGGCAACTGGATATTTGGCCGCTGATTAACGCGGATGCGTTACCGCCCGTCGACCCGTTAATTGTTAGGTTAGACGACTGCCGTAGAGCTGACTGGTTAGTCAGCCTCGGTTGTGGCAAAAGCTACGGGTTGTTGGCGCTTCTCTAGTGGCCGGCCGCGGCACCGGCGGCGCGTGCGCGCGCAGGCCTGCGATCGTGTTTGGCACAAGCACGAGTGAGAGCTTGTTCCACACGAGGCTCGATGTTGCACTCCGGCTGGCGACAAACTGCGGCCAGTTCGGAAATCACCAGATAGCGAGCTCGCTCCAGCATCCGTTGCTCACGAAATGAGAGAGGCTTGAGATGGCTGAGATAAGTCAGGTGTTTGAGCACATCGGCAGCTTCGAAAATGTCACCGGTGCGCATCTTTTCTGAGAAATCCTTAAAGCGGTCCTTCCAATCGTTGGCAGGGAAGGAAAAATCATCAGCCAACACTTTAAAAAGCATCTCGCATTCGCCGGAAGATATTGGGGATCGGAGTCCAACTTCCGTTGCGTTTGAGACGGGGACGAGTACCAGGGAGTTGTTAGCAGCCAGGCGCAGCGTATAGAACGGGAGACAATTAGCGCCTATTTGCTTTTGTTCAATTTGCTCGATAGTACCGATTCCGTGATTAGGGTAAACGACCTTCTGGCCGACTTTGAAGCCCACCGCGACACCTCCATCGGTTTTTGAAAAATCAGACTGCGCCGCACGCGCGGGTCTGGGGGAAATCCGAGCGACGCATCTAAGCGCCGGGCCCTATTTGGTAAGTGAATCGAGTCTAGCAAGCGCTCTCGCGCAGCGTCAAGCATTTCAAAACATCAACCTGAACAGGCCAAGTGGAAAAAGGTCTGAGCGGCTCTGGTGCCTTGACTTTTGCGATTTATGAAAGTTCGAAAAAGCAATTTTCAAAGGAAGCCTCGAGACCTGTATGCAATGAGCGGGCTACTGGTGCGGCGTTTCAGTCGCAAACGACAAGGAGTAGTCAGCTGTGTTCTGACAGGGCTTGAATTCAACCGCGGTCTTCCCGGCCTCTGCCAGGCGTCTCAACTTAAGACGTAGTTCGCTTTCCTCGGACAGCCGTACTCTCGATTCCAAAAGGGATTCACTTTCAGCCGCAATGCGAGCCAGCACCCAGTAACGACCCGGCGGCAGGTTGGTAAGTGAAAATGTTGCATCTGAACGGATTCCCGCGGCGAAAAATCGCAACGCGTTTTCAGCGTCTTCTTTTTCTGCCGGAACGAGATGGAGGTAGAGCTTTGGCGCCACGCTTTGTCCGGGCTCTAACTTTATCGCGCCAGCTAGTGATGCTGCACCTTCAGATAGCGTTACGGTCACGCCCGTAACGCGCTCACCAGGTTTCAAGCTTACGTCAAGTCGAGCTAGATCAGATTGGCGAGGCGCTGAACCGGACCGTTGAGTAGCCAGCTGAGTTTGGGTGACTTCACGTGATATTGACTTCAAAAACCAGTATTTCGCGAAGAAGCGAGTATTGATGTTGTACTGCCCTTGATTCAGGTTTCGGAGTTGAAAATCGCCGGACTTATTAGGCGTTCCCTGAGATGAAAAAAATTGCATTCGTGGCTGGTCTTTCGGAACACTCTTTTCGTTTCGCCGGGCCAGCACCAGGGTTTCAGCAAACGCGGGTTGCCGCTTGTTTTGACACTCCGTGGCAGTCAGTTTCTCAAAAACTACACGGCCTGCAATCGCTCCGAGTGGTTTCAGAGTTAACTCAACGCCGGTGACGTCGGAACCCTTGACCGTAATCCGACGCGAATCGACCGACGTTTCGCCAGGACCGCCCGACGTCTGACTGTTCAACTCGTAGTCACCGTCGCTCACTCCGTAGAATGCGAACCCCTTGCTGCCCGGTGGCTGGAACGAGTAGGCACTCGACACCGGGTTGCCCTCTATTACTTGCGTGAGCGTTACACTAACGCCGGTCGGAGTATTGGGATCGAATGGACCAATAACCTGGCCGCTAATCACATGACCCGGATCTTCGCGATGACGAATATCCACGCCGCTCGTCTCTTCGCCGCTGCGCGCCTCAAACTCCGCCGCGGTATCGCGCGTCGATGCGGGAGCGTAAGTGAGTGCATTTGTGTCATACGCTCCGGCAAATGGTCCCGAAAAACTCCGGCCGCCCGCTGCCACCACATAAGTGCCCGGCCGCAGACCATAGATTCGATAGATCCCCCGGTCATCCGTCAATTTCATTTGCTGGTAACCGGTGCCCCTTGGCCCGTGACCATTTGCGTCGCGGAGCATTATGGCCTGCACGGTCATCTGTACCAGTGGATCACCTGACGACGTTGTTACGGTTCCGGTGATGACTCCACCTTTGATCAAAGTAATGCTCACCGAATCGCCTGGACGGTAATAGTCCGCAGGAGCGTCAGGATCGCGAAGTGGGTAAACATACGAAGATGCGAATACCGAAACCGCATAAAGCGACGGGCTAAGACCACTGATCTGAAACTTTCCTTCATTGTCAGTCGAAGCGACGCGGGGTTGAAACATCGGAATAGAAGCGCGAATGACAACGTTGGCATTCTGAATCGCGTGGCCGGATTCGGAAACAACCTGTCCGGTGATCGACCCCAGAGCCGGCGCACTTTGCGGCTCGTCTTTTGACTGTGCCGTGAGGTTAACTGACAAGCAACCACTCAGAGCGAGTGAAATCAACCAGCCGACACCCAAATGGTTTCCAGAAATCATGACCGCGCGTTTTATGAACCCCACTGCCTCATGGCTTCGGTTGTCTTGGATTCAGGTCGATCGATAGCAGAACGTCTGTGACCCCGTTTTCCGTCACGTTAACAGGCTGTTTGTCAGACGACACCACACCCGAACCCGGAATAAATGTAACAGCGAGCACTTCGTATAAACCCGATGGTATGCCTTCAATAAGGAAGTGGCCTCGCGCGTCGGCCTCTACCGGCCGCGTTTCCGAGTTTCCTCCCGAAGACGTGAGTCTAACCGTAGTGCGCATTACCGGCGGAGGGTGACCATTCACATAATTCACGATGCCGCGCACGATTCCGCTCCCATAAAGAACAACAACTCTGATGCCCGCAATTTGCTCTCCAGGTTTGATCTCGATAGTGCGTTGTGGTTGGACCACCCCATCGCGTTCAATTCGCGCTATCATGAAACCCTTCGGAGGCATACGATCTTGACTACGCAGGTACAGCGTTGCTTTGCCTCCGGTCAATCCTCCGAGCCGGAAGCCTCCATCTCCGCCTATTAATGAAGACTGTGATGAGCCGCTGGAGTCGCCTTCAGCGGACACGTAGACGTCAAGTCGCAATTGGGAAAGCTTCGCGAGCACAGCCTTATCCGAGGTCCCTTCAAGCACCAGAGTTCCCGACAAGACGGACCCCTTCCGGGTTCGCACAATGATCCCGGTAAGGTCCTGATCCATTACTTCGAAAACAACTGGATCGGCGTTCAAATCGCTGTTGGGTTGGGGCATCATGACGGTGGAATACTTACCCGGAGTTATATTTTCCAACCTAAACTCGCCCTGGGCGTTTGCGGCAGCGCCGAAAAATGTCGGATAGCGGTGATCTGCGCCCATCTTCCTGATCCCCAGTCGCATACTCGAAAGTGGCTTGCCGGTTTCACCGTCGACAATTTGCCCGCTGACTGCATAGCCCTTGATGCTTTCACTCACGCTAATGTCGACATTTGTGGCCTCGCCACCTTCCGCCAGTTCAATCACTTTGGCTTCATCAATGTTTGTGACGCTGGGGTAAAAGACCCGCTGGTACGTGGTTTTGCCGCGATTGTAGCCGCGAAAGTTGCCTTCGTCCGGTTGTCCGACCGAGACTTTGTAGCGACCCGCAGGCAAGCCATAGATTCTGTAAATGCCCCGGTCGTCGGTCACTTGAGGCATCGTCGGATATGTCGCCGCGCTACGCTGATCTTCCTGCTCAACTATGTTTACTTGTTCATCGATAACCGCCCGGCCGTCAGCGAAAGTCACCTTCCCGGTGATTACTCCACCTCGCGTCAGAGAGAAATCGATGCGCTCGACATTTTCTCCTTCAGCCAAGATGACCCGCTCCCCTCTAATTCCATGAGCACTGATCTCAGCAACAACAAAGGCCGGCGCCAGCGGTGTCACTTCATATGTACCGGCCACCAGGCCTGTGATTTGGTAGTTGCCATCCGGGTCAGTCGTAGCTTTGAGGGCGGGCGCTGTTTGATTGCGAGACTCGCCGATTCGTGCTCCTACGACTATTCCGCTCTTCCCCTTGCTTTTGAGCGTCACGCGCCCGGAAATACTTCCGGTTGGGAATTTCTTGCCAGTCTTAGTTTGTGAGTAGGCGTGGTGCAGACCGGTGCAGTAAAACGCCAGAACCAAAGCAGTCCCGATGCGAACGAGCTTACTCATAGTGGAAATCCATGACCTTCGGTCTGCGGAGTTTAGTTGATGATACTGGAACACCACGGCGTTGTCTCTGTCTAAACGTATTTAGTTGTCAGGGGTAAGTCCTGCTGCTAGGATCGGCGCGGAATCGTTTCAGCTTTTCGAGTAGTGAAGGTTAGTTGCCCGGTATGCACCTGCGTTAGGCTGTCGCAGGCTGGCGAAAATACCAACACCTGGACATGGCATTCCTGAAAATTACCGATGCAAGCGGCCGCCAATGGCAACACAGCTTTGTGCCGATGGCTGTGGTTTCGATTGGCCGCGCCCCCGACAACACGGTGGTGCTGGACGATCCGCGCGCCTCCCGTTATCACGCTCACATCAAAGCAAACGACGATGGCTCATTCACTTTGGTTGATGGCGCGATTATCAATGGCCAACTGCGGCGCAGTGCCAACAAAGTTTTCGTTAACGGTGGGCCACATTACGAGTACGCACTACGTAACGGTGACCGGGTAACTATCGGCGCCAGCACGTTGCGGTTTGAACAACCAGCGGAAGAACGCACTACTGACGTGCGTTACGACGACAAACCGCTCGGTCACACGCAGCTGCTGATCTCGGCTAACGACGTGATGACCACGGTATTGAATTCGAAGCCGAGTGACTCCGGAACCGCCGCGCCACGAGACAAGATGCTCGAGACGTTGCAGCGCAAGGCAAACATCCTGAGCGCGCTTTATGAGATGAGCAAAACGCTCGGCTCGGTTTTCGACCTTGATGCGATTTTTGCCAAGGCGACCGACATTATCTTTCGCTCAACTCCCGCCGACCGCGTAGTCGCGTTACTCGCCGAAGGCAACGGGAAGGAAAACCCTGAGGACGTTCCGTTAAACCCAATTGCCATGCGCGCGCGTGATGAGAGTCTGAACAACCACGCGCGGAAGTTAACGATTGGCCGCACCATCACCCGAAAAGTGATGAAGGATCGCGTAGCGCTGCTTTCGCAGGATGCGGCCTCAGACGAACAGTTTGCCGGCGTGGATTCGATTGTGTCTCAGGGAGTTCGTTCTACGATTTGCGCCCCGCTGGTTGGTGAGTCGAGAGTTCATGGCGCTATCTATGCGGATCGTCTGGATCCTTTCGCCGCCTTCAAGCCGGACGACCTGGAATTAATCAGTGCCGTCGCTGCTCAAACCGCGATAGCCGTTGAAAATGCCCGGGCACACGAGCGACTCGCGCGCGAGGAGGTAGCCCGCGCAAACTACAGCCGGTTCCTTCCGGAGTATGTGGTTAAGCAGATGCTCGAGAATCCCGACTCGTTCAAGCTCGGCGGCGTCAACCAGACGATTACCGTGCTCTTCGCCGACATCCGGGGCTTCACCCGTATCTCTGAACACGCACCGCCGGAAAAAATTGTCGGCCTGCTCAACCGTTATTTCTCGGCCATGACTGACATTATTTTTGCTCATGGTGGAACCCTTGATAAATATCTCGGAGACGGATTGATGGCCCTGTTTGGCGCGCCGACCACCACGCCGCAGGATGCGTCAAACGCGCTTAATGCAGCCGTTGCCATGCAGCGCCGGATCATGGGAATCAACCTGGAACTTCAACAGGAAGGATTTCCCGAGATCGCGGTTGGGATTGGAATGCACACCGGCGAAGTCACCGTGGGTTACATCGGGTCTGAACGTCGATCGGAATACACCGCCATCGGAGACAGCGTCAACACGGCTTCCCGTTTGGAATCTAACGCCCGGGGCGGCGAGATCCTGGTCAGCGACGCGACGGCGCAGGCAGCCCGCAGTCGTTACAAACTAAAACCTCGCGAAGCGATCATGGTGAAGAATCGGGCGCAACCCGTTCCGTTGTGGGAGGTGGACTGGCAGAAAGCCAGCGGCGCGTTTTAGGTCTTCCTGCCTCACCAGGTAGAACGAGGCGACCGGATCATACGAGCTCAAACAAAACGGCGTTTTCAAATTGCTATGCGTTTCACCCAGTTATTCGAACGCCGACTCACCATAGCGCGCGTCTACGGAATTCCAGTACGCATCGACTACCGCTGGTTCGCTGTAGTAGCACTTAGCGTCTGGTTAATCGCGAGCAACTTGCAAAGCCACGCCATTCAACTTGGCGTCGTTCATCTTCAGCCTCTTCCGCGAGCCACGGCCTGGATACTCGGTCTGATCATTACGGCGGGCCTTTTTATTTCGGTATTCGGCCATGAGCTTTCGCACGCCCTCATGGCCAGAGCAGAGGGGATCGAGATCGACGAGATCGTTTTGCATCCGTTTGGCGGTCTGGCGCGGATGCGAAACGCGCCTGAGAATCCGCGGGCGGAACTACGTATCGCTATTGCCGGACCAGCTGCAAGTTTTCTCTTCGGAGTTCTCGCTTTTGCCGCCGCCCAAATTTCGGCTGCTGGAAATTACGCTGGAACGTTCGTCGTTTTCTTTCTGATTGCCGCCGGCAATTTTCTACTGGTCTTGTTCAATCTCTTTCCAGGATACCCGCTTGATGGCGGCCGCGTCCTACGCGCCATTCTCTGGGCCAAGAGCGGCGACATGCAGGATGCGACGCGCAAGGCAGGAATCTGCGGAATCCTGATCGCCGGGACGCTAATTCTGTTTGGTGTCTACATCCTGGTGGCGCCCAACTGGCGACCTTCGCAGCCTTATTTCATGGGCGGCTGGACCATTCTGGTGGGATTGTTTCTGTTGGATGCGGCAGTAAAGGTGGTCAAAGGCGTCAGGGAATCCCGCCTGATTACGGTGGCTGATGCGATGTCGCCACCAATCGCGATTGAGCCGGGGCTGCCGATCAGCAGGCTGGTCGATGACATTCTGCCGCTTCACCGGCAAACAACTTTTCCAGTGGCAGTAAGTGGCCGTCTGCACGGAATTCTGTCGCTCGAGGATCTCAAGGCACTGCCGCGTGATCAATGGGCCAGCACCCGTGTGCAAAGCGTGATGCGTCCCATTGCTCCCGGCTTTTTTGTCGAACCTTCAACCAGCCTCGACTCGGCGCGAACACTGATGAGCGAAAACGGAGTAGGCTCGATTGCCGTAATCGATTCTCGCGGTGACCTGGTTGGGTTTCTCCAAAGCGGCAAGCTTATGCGGCGCTAGAGTCAGCGGACTTTGGGTTGCTCGCCTCTTTGACCGCCACTGTTTCTTAACGCAACCTGCGCTGCTCGCCTCCGTTGCGTCAGCTGTTCGTCCTACCTGATTGGGTCAGAAAAGATCCACCTCAGTCGCCATTGCCACAGTCTCGCTTTTTCGCGATAATCCGAACGGAGCTTTCATTTTCCAAACTAAGGAAACGGTTGATGCTGGCAGTACTTGGGGCGCTCTTTGCCAACGGCCTGATTACGGTTCTCAAGTTGATTGCAGCGCTTATGACCGGCTCCGCCGGAATGATGGCGGAGACTCTGCACTCGGCCGCCGATACCACAAATCAGGTATTTCTGTTGCTGGGGTTGCGTTTCTACAAGCGGCCCGCATCTGAAAAACATCCGTTTGGCTATGGAAAAGAGAGGTTTTTCTGGTCTTTCATAGCTGCGATTTTTATCTTCGGCGTTGGGGCTACCTATGCGATCTATGAAGGCATAGTTAAGCTCAGTCATCCGCATCCGCCGGAGAATCTGATGTGGGCTTACTGGGTTCTCGGCATCTCGTTTGTCCTGGAAGCGGGTTCGATTGGCCTCGCAATCTATCAGGAAGTGAAAGAGGCCCATCATGAAGGTCTGACGTTTTGGGAATACCTTCGGGAGTCGAAGGATCCGACGGCCAAGACGGTGCTCTTTGAAGATTCGGCTGCGCTACTCGGCATTGTGATCGCCGGAACCGGCATCTATCTGACCGAGCATCACGCCGGTCCCGGTGGTGGCGCTTACTGGGACGGCGTGGCCTCGATCGTCATCGGCCTGGTGCTTTCGGTGGTCGCATTTGTCCTGGCGCGAACCTCACGCGGGCTATTGCTTGGTGAGGCTGCAAACGCAAAGAGTTTGCAGGCAATCAAACAAGCGATTGAAAGCCACCCGAATGTAGAGAAGGTTGTTGAATTGTTGACGATGCACCTGGCGCCAAAGCAGATTCTGATCAATTCGCACGTGAACCTGAAAGACCATATGGTGACCGGTCAAATAATACAGACGATTGAAGAAATTGAAGAACGAATCAAGCAGGCGGAACCCAAGGTTGAAATGATCTTTCTGGAAGCTGCTCGTTCAAGTGACAGCGATCAGCAAGACGTGGTTCCGGAGCACATAGGTTAAAAGGGGTCGGAAGGTTTTTCTACTACGGTTTTGGTGAAAACAAAATTGCTCCTTCTGGGTCGCAAATCGCAAGTCTGGAATCTGAAACTAGATGCTGTCACTACTGCCATACACAGAGTACCTGGGAAGACTAGGTGAGCCGCGAAACATCGCGGACGTCGTGCTCGTCTTCTTGCTTGTGTATGCAGTTTTGAAACTTGTTCGTGGAACCAGAGCGGCCCCCATGGCCGCCGCAATCGGCGCCTTTGCCCTCCTTTACCTGATCGCAGTCAGACAACAACTCGCTACGCTCGAATTTGTCTTGCGGGGAGCGCTGCTCTACATCGGCGTCGCCATCATTGTTCTCTTTCAATCCGAAATCCGGCAGGCACTCATAACTTTCGGTAATCGCTTCCGGATGCCTTTTGTGCGTCGCCACCTGGGACAATTTGGCGAGGGTGTGTACGACGAGGTGATCCTGGCTGCCACCACCCTGGCGTCTACCAAGACCGGTGCGCTGATTGTCATCGAGCGTAACATCGGCCTGAAAAACATCATTGATGGCGGAGTCAAACTGGATGCGGAACTCAGTTACGATCTGCTCATCAGCATTTTCAATCCCGAGTCACCGCTTCATGACGGCGCCGTCATTGTGCGGCGTCACCGCGTGGCAGCCGCTTCGTGTTTTCTGCCGTTGACTTTGAATCCGCGCCTCTCGCGAGAACTGGGCACTCGCCACCGTGCCGCGCTGGGCGTGACTGAAGACACCGACGCCGTCGCGGTCGTCGTTTCAGAAGAGTCGGGCCTGATATCCGTCGTACAGCGCGGGGAAATCAAACGCGGACTGGACGCTCCGAAACTTCGGCTCGCCATCAGAGAAGCCTTTGAGGTGACCCCAAAAAGAGAACGGCCGAAAGTGGATAAGGGCGAACCTAATGGTGAAACTGAAGAGATAGCATCAATCTAAAGGTGAAAACGAGCGAATGCCTTTTCAGGATTTAGACGACACTACCGCTCCGCAGATGCCGCGAGCACCCAGCCCTGTCGAACGCTGGGCGCGAAAGATATTTCTCGAAGATTGGGGCCTTAAACTGCTGGCGCTGGCGATCACCCTCGCGCTCTGGCTGGCCGTTACCGGTCAGAACAAACCAATTACCCAACGTATCTCCGGAGTTCAACTCAACTTTCTGCGTCCAGGCGGATTTGAGATCAGCAATGACCTTCCTGACAGCCTGGAAGTGATTCTGACCGGTAGTCCCGGGAGACTCAATGAAATTGAACCGCGAAGCCTGGTCGCTACCATCGATGTGAGTGACCAGAAAGCCGGCGAAAGAATCATTCGACTTTCGCTGGACAGGGTCAAGCTTGAACTACCACCAGGCGTCAGGATCGATGGCTTCCGCCCGGCCACTATTCCGGTTCGCCTCGAGCCGACTGTTCAAGCCGAGGTTGAGGTGGAGATCAAACTTGAAGGCAAGCTTGCCGACGGTTACGAGGTCGCCCGCGTCAGCGCCAATCCAGCCAGAGTCAGGCTGAGCGGGCCCTCCGATCGCATCCACGCGTTGCAAAAAGCGATGACTGAAACAGTCTGGCTCGACGGCAGGAAAGAGAGCTTTAGTCTTTCCCGCGTCCAGATCAACATCGCCGACCCCAAGGTCGATATTCTCGATCCGACCGTCGACGTTCGCGTTGAGATCGTCGAAAAGAGGCACGATGAGGTTCAGCTAAGAGTTGCCTCCGCTGACGACCTGCCTTTGCTGGCCTGGGTCTCCGCTCCCAATCATCGCCGGTAGTCCAACCACTCAACGCAGATCTGGATGACTAAACTTTTTGGCACTGATGGTATGCGCGGGGAAGCGGGAAAATTTCCGCTGGACGCCGCGACGGTGGAAACTGTAGGTGCTTCACTGGCTACTCACTTGAGAGCAAAGCTTGGACGAGCCCCAGGAATTCTCATCGGCAGGGACACGCGCGAGTCTGGGCAATGGATTGAACAGGCCTTGATAAAAGGTGCAAGCGGCGCCGGAGGCGAGGTCGAATCAGCTGGCGTTCTCACTACTCCTGGCGTTGCGTTCCTGGCTCGCACGCTGCCCGCCGATGCTGGAGTGGTCATAAGCGCTTCACATAACACATACAGCGACAATGGCATCAAAGTCTTTGCGCCTTCAGGACGTAAACTCGATGAAGACACGGAACGACTAATCGAGAGCGATGTTCTGAACGGTCCGGGAACGATGGCGAGTGCTCCACCGCCGGTTGGTCCAGCACAGTTCAGTGCAAGGGAGAGTGAGCTCAAGACTCGTTACGTTGATTTTCTCGTTAACGACATCGGACGAGGCATGTCGTTAAAGGGAATGAACCTGGTGGTCGATTGCGCCAATGGCGCGGCATCTGATGTGGCGCCCCGAGTCTTTGCACGACTAAACGCAACTGTCACTACGATCAACAACACTCCTGACGGCCGCAACATAAATCTCAACTGTGGCTCACTTCACATGGACCTGCTGCAGCAGGAGGTGGTCAAACACAAGGTCGATCTCGGCGTAGCTTTCGACGGTGATGCCGATCGTTCCTTGTTTGTTGATGCGACCGGACGGCTCATTAATGGTGACGCAACCCTTTGGGTACTGGCGAGCTATCTTCAAGCGCGTAATGAACTCCGGCACGACACCGTGGTCGCGACGGTAATGAGCAACCTGGGGCTGGAGATCGCCTTGCAGTCGAAAGGTATTCGTTTGGTCCGAACCGATGTTGGCGACAAATACGTGTTAGATGAGCTAATACGGTCCGGGGCAAGTCTCGGCGGTGAGCAATCAGGCCATATCATCTTTCCCGCATTGAGCCTGGCCGGGGACGGATTGATCACCACGCTCTGTCTCTTGCGAGCGATGACCGAAGCCGAAAAATCACTCGCCGAGTTAACCCAGGGGTTCGAAACGCTTCCACAGATACTGGTGAACGTAGAAGTGAAAGAAAAGCGGCCTTTTGCGGAAGTCGGGCCGATCCGGGAGGCAGCGCGCGACCTTGAAATGGAACTTGGCTCCAGGGGAAGACTGCTCTTGCGGTATTCAGGGACAGAGTCTTTGGCACGGGTCATGATTGAAGGAGAGAGTCAGCAGAAGATCGAGGAGCAAGCGAATAACCTGGCAGCTGTGATCAAACAAACTCTGGGAACTTAGTGGGCCCAAAATCGAGGAATTTTTACGCTCCTAACTTGCAAGAATTACACGGTCGTTGAGCTTCGGCGGATTCGTTTTTAGCCAATGAAAACCGGCCTCGCACGATAATCTTAGGAAATCCGCGCTTTCAAATTCTTTGCCGAGAACCCTATTGCACGGCATGCGCGTTGCGATGTATATTGTGGGGCAAGAGAGACGGTTGGTGAATCCTCCGTCTCAAGTGGTTGCTGGGGTGAGGACAGTGACCACGAATATGGATGGGCGCGACGTACTCCCACGTTTGTCGCGCCCATTCGCTTTTCCGCCATACCTTCTGATTCCCAATTTCAAAACAGCAACTTGACCGCGTGTTAGAATGCGCGCTTCTCCGGGCTATTGTGTTGCCTGAGACCGAGCCGGACTACGTCCTCCGGGAGGAGAGTTGCCCAATTGCCGCGGCTGCACGTTCGCACAAAAGCGCGACCGCTTTCCTACGAGATCATCATTGGTCGCGGCACTCTTGTCACAGCCGGGGAAGAAGCACGACAGGCACTCGGTCAGCGCGCGCGGCGGATTTGTCTGATCTCAAACAAAGCGGTTTTTTCCCTTTATGGCTCAGCGGTACTCACGAGTCTCAAGGCAAACGGGTTTTCCGTTTCTCCATTGCTAATCGGAGATGGGGAACGCTTCAAATCCCTTGCTACTACCGAGCAAGTGCTTCGGGTTTATAGTGATATCGGCCTCGAAAGAAGCGATGGTGTTGTTTCTTTGGGGGGTGGAGTTGTAAGTGATGTCGCCGGATTTACGGCCGCAATCTACTTGCGGGGCGTCAATCTAATTCAGATCCCGACCACGCTGCTCTCACAAGTCGATTCGTCGGTCGGCGGCAAAACCGGCGTTAATCTTCGGTCTGGCAAAAACCTGGTTGGCAGCTTTCATCAGCCGTCGGCAGTAATTGCCGACATCGAAACGCTGGCTACGCTACCTGCTCGTGAGCTGATGGCCGGTTGGTGCGAATGCGTCAAGCAAGGAGCGGTGGGTAGCCGAAAACTGTTCCTTCAAACAAACGCCTTCCTCAACCAATTCAATTCAACGAAACTGCTGGTCTCACCGAGCCTGGAAAAACTCGTCGCTTCACATTGTGCATTCAAGGCATCAATAGTGGAGGCCGATGAACGCGAAGATGTTGGGCGGACCGATCGACGTTCGCGCCGAATTCTCAACTTCGGACACACGGTGGCTCACGCTCTTGAAGCAGTGACCCGTTATCGCAGATTTCGACACGGCGAGGCTGTGGGTCACGGCATGCTGGTAGCCGGTGAAATATCGAAAAATCTAGGTTTGTTGAAGCAAACAGAGTTAGAATTGCTGAGGCGAGCGGTGCAAGCTTGCGGTCCGCTTCCCCGCGCAGACGATCTCGACCAGCACCAGCTTATCGACCTAATGCGGCGGGACAAAAAAAGCGCCGAGGGTGAAATCCGTTGGGTCCTGCTTGAAAGGGTCGGCACTCCGAGGATCGTGGGCGGAAAAGAGATAAGCTCCCAGTTGCTGAAGCGTTCTTTGGGCGACGGACTGAGCAATAAATAAACTCAACTGACTATGAACATCATCGTAAAAAGCTCTGAACGCGGCTCAGCCCGGCTCAAATTCTTGATAGTTGTTGCAGTGCTCGGAGTCTTAGGCTACGTCGGTTACACGGTGATTCCGGTCAAATACCAGGAATTCCTGCTCAAGGATTTGATGCAGCATAACGCTGACGTTGCAGCTACGCAGGGCTATCCTCCGGCGTGGGCATCGGAACAACTTGCCAAAGCCGCACCCGAGTTTGGGGTTCCACCCGATGCGGAGATTACTAGTGAACGACAGGACAATCGCGTGATCGTAAGAGTCCACTTCAAACGTCCCATTGAATTTCCCGGATATACCTACGAGTACGAGTTTGATCACACCGTAAAGAGCACCGCATTCTTAACCTTCAAATAGAAGCACACCCGGGCCCTCTCTACCTGAATCGAAAACACGGCCACGCTTGCTCGTGCCATTTGTTGGAAGAGTGAGAAGGACAAACCAGAAAATGTTTGTCTAACTTAATGCTGGGTGTTGTCGAGAAACGCTTTGAGCTTGCGTGAACGTGACGGGTGACGCAGCTTGCGAAGCGCTTTTGCCTCGATTTGTCGAATGCGCTCGCGGGTAACGGCGAAGTGCTGGCCCACTTCTTCCAACGTGTGTTCGGACCCTGTCGTCCCAAGTCCGAAACGCATTTTGATGACTTTTTCTTCGCGCGGAGTCAGTGTGGCCAAAACCTCATCGGTGATCTCTCGCAGATTAGACGCGACCACGGCGTCTGCCGGGTTCAAAATCGATTTGTCCTCGATAAAGTCGCCGAGATGCGAGTCTTCTTCTTCGCCGATTGGGGTTTCGAGTGAAATCGGCTCCTGGGCAATCTTCAAGACCTTCCGAACTTTCGACACCGGGATGTCCATTTTCTTGGCGATCTCTTCGCTCGTTGGCTCGCGTCCAAGTTCCTGCACCAGCGCGCGCGAAGTGCGAATCAGTTTATTGATCGTCTCGATCATGTGAACCGGGATGCGAATCGTGCGCGCTTGATCAGCAATCGCTCGGGTAATGGCCTGGCGAATCCACCACGTGGCATAGGTTGAGAACTTATAACCACGTCGCCATTCAAACTTGTCAACGGCCTTCATCAAGCCAATGTTGCCTTCCTGGATAAGATCCAGGAACTGGAGTCCGCGGTTTGTGTATTTTTTGGCTATCGAAACCACCAGTCGCAGGTTTGCCTCGACCAGTTCACGTTTTGCCTGACCGGTCTGTTGCTCACCCAGAATAATTGATTGGAGTGAGCGTTTGATCTCGACCGGACTGACATTCTGGTCAACTTCAATTTGCTGCAAGCGCTTTTTAGCCGTTGAAATATGACGCTTGTGTTCCTTCTGATCGTCGATCTTAATCCGTTTGCGGTTCAGTTTCTCGGTGAAACTATCAATTTCCCGTTCGGCGTCGCGTATCTCTTTTTGCGCCGCTCGGATTCCGTTGATCAGGCGCTGGCGAGCGCGTTCGGTCATGTTAAGCCGGCCGATTTCCTGGGCGATTTCCAGACGCAAACGCGCTACTTTGCGGCGCAGACGCATTGCCTTCTTGCTTTTCTTGCCGCGGGTTTCCTTTTGCTCCGCGCGCAGCTTTTCCCATTCTTTCAATGCCTGCTTCGCAAGTTTGCGGATATTCTGAATACCCTCAATGGTCCATGCTCTGTACTCTTCCGCTTTGTCTTCATCGCCGGTGAGTTCGGCCTGTTCGGAGAAATTAACTATTTCGCGAATGCTGGCTGTGCCCGTCTCCAGTTCGTCGCCAACTTTCAAGAGTTCTTTGACTGCAATTGGCGAACGCGCAATTGCTTTTTGAGTCTTGAGTTGTCCGCGCTCGATTCTCTTTGCGATGGCGACTTCACCTTCGCGCGTTAGTAATGGGACCACACCCATCTCGCGCAGGTAGAGACGCACGGGATCGTTGGTCTTTTCCAGAGCGCCGGCAGACAGATCGAGTTCGACGTCCTCGTCGAGACCGTCTTCGTCATCCGTCGCGACGGCCGCGGCTTGCTCAAGCAATCGTTCTTCGGAGTCGGCTACAGGAATATTTGAGCCTTCGAGCTTTTGGAGGACGTCTTCGATGTCATCAGGAGAGACGACATTGTCGGGGAGCTCGCGATTCAGGTCATCAAAAGTGAGGTATTTCTTGTCGCCGCCCAGCTCGAGGAGGCGCTCCATCACATCATCACGATCCTTATCTTCGATGTTCACTTCGATTCGGCGTTCGTTGTAATTAGCGCCTCGCGGCGCAGAGTGCCGTGAGAAGTCGTTCTAGCTTACCCCGTTTTCGGCCTGGGCCGCTTGTGCTTGCGGAAGCAAACCGCTGCGGCGCCGGGCCAACTCCAAATGTTCAGTCGCCAGCCGGTCGCGGCGTTCTAGTTCTCCATTCCGTTCCGCCGCGGCGATGGCTAAGGTCAAATCGCTAATCTGGCGATCCACCTTCATCAATCTCAACGCGTTAATGCAGCGTTGCGCTGCTACCGGGACGCTGTCCGTCGCTTCTTCGTCCGAGCTTTCCGCACCCATCAGCAGGCTCGGCAGGAGATCCGCGATTGGACTTCCTTCGGTTCGCTTGCTGAGAAAATCGTAGTCAATCGCTGTGCCGTCACGCTCACCTTGCACGATGGCCTCAAAAATGGGGGCAGTCGGAAGGTCAGTGTAGTCGTCTAATTCAAGTCGGGGCACAATCGTACGGCGCAAGTCTTCATCCGCCAAAAGCAGTTCCAGAAGTCGCTGCTCGGCCACCGTCGGTTTGGCTTCAGTCTGTCCGATAACTCGTTGACTAACTCGCGCGCTGTCCATCGTTCCGCTCTTGACAGACTGCCACAACTCTCGTCGCAGCGTGGCGTCAGCAATCCGCAATGCATCCATCGCAATATCAAAATACTCGCGCTTCTGAATTCGGCTGCGGACAGCGCGAACATAGGGAAGCACTTCCTCGACGGCCTCAGCCTTCTCCGCGGGCCGATGAAGATTACGGTCCCGCACGGCCTGATCGATTACGAATTGTATGTGGGGTAGTGCCTCACCACGCTGTCGTTGGTATTCCTGGGCGCCAGACTTTCTGATGAACTCGTCCGGATCGGAGCCATCCGGAAGCACCAAAACCTTTACATCAAGATCTTCGGGCAAGAGTATTTCAATTGCCTTCTTTGCAGCCTGTACTCCCGCCGAATCGCCATCATAATTGACGACGACTTTACGGGCAAACCGGCTTAATAATTTCGCTTGCTCGGGTGTCAGCGCCGTTCCCAAACTCGCTACGACGTTACGCACACCAAATTGATATGGGACGATCAAATCCAAAAAACCTTCTACCAGAATGGCGAATTGGGCGCGGCGGATCTCATCTCTCGTCAGGTTAAGTCCAAAAAGATTTCGGCCCTTGACGTAGGCAGCGGTTTCGGGGGAGTTGATATATTTAGCGTCTTCGTCCTTGAGTGTGCGGCCCCCAAACGCAATTGGCCTCCCCTGAATGTCCATCACCGGAAAGATTAGACGCCCTCGAAAACGATCGTACGAACCACCCTCTTCCTTCTTTACCACCAGCCCGCTTTTTTCGATCTGTTCCTGAGGCGCTCCCTTCTGCCGGAGATAAATGGAAAGCGCTTCCCAGCTGTCAGGAGCGTAGCCAAGTCGAAATGTTTTTCGTGTTTCATCCGTTATCTCGCGACGTTTGAGGTAATCGCGGGCAACGCGCCCTTCCGAACTCGACTCAAGTTGCTGTTCCCACCATTCAAGGGCCCATTTGTTCAGATCGATGACCCGGTCGGATTCCTGTCGCCTTGCTTCGAAGCGGCTATCGTCAACCAGTTTCGGCAACGGCATCCCAATCTTTTCAGCAACAATCTTGATAGCTTCCGGAAACCCGCAGCGTTCCATCTCCATCACAAAGTTGAACACCGATCCGCCCTTGTGACAGCCAAAACAGTAGAAGATTTCTTTGGTCGGGCTGACCGAGAAGGACGGGGTCTTTTCTTTGTGAAATGGACAGCAGGCCATCCAGCTTGCGCCCTTCTTCTTGAGTTGAACGTAGTCCTGGATCACGCGCACGATGTCTGCCTGGCGCTTGAGATCGTCAATGAATGTTTGGGGATAGCGCATTACTAACGGGTGTTGAGGTCGGCGGTTGATTCCTCTTCTTTTCTCTCGTCCAGGTATTTGTAGATGCTGGTTGTCAATCTCCACCCAACCTTGATTGCAGGATATCGCGGATAGTCTGACCATTGAGTGAAACGCTTCCTGGGATCTTCTTCAACCCAACGAACAATCACGCCGGAAGACTCGCGCGGGCCCACTCTCTGAACGACAACCTGATCAGATTTACTCGAGTCGAGAACATGAAACTTCATTCCGCGTTTCACTCCTGCAGAGCTCCCGCCGCTAATAGTCACCTGCGTCCTGGATTCATATGTGAAGGCTGTCGCAAAAACGCGGTGACCTGTCTTTGTTGGTTGGACAAGCATCTTATTGTCTCAGTTCAACGATCGTGGCGCCCGCACCCCCCTGATCGTAAGGTGCTTGAGAAAATCGCGACACATGCGGATGGTCCTTCAGCAACTCGGTGATCGCTTTCCGCAAAGCCCCGGTGCCGTGACCGTGGATGATTCGAATCTTCACGAGGCTCGCGATCGAGGCTTCATCAAGAAATTTGTCCACCGCATCAACTGCCTGGTCCGTTGTCTGCCCAATCACGTTCAGCTCGGAACGTCCATTACCGTCGTCGCCTTTCAGATGCAGTTCCGTACCGCGAGAACCACGCAAACTCTCGAGCTTGCCGGACCTTGCCTTCGCAGGCGCTGACAATTCCACCAGCTCGAGGTTGTCGAGTTTTTCTCTCATGCGCACCGACTTCACGCGCACTTCAGCCTCATCGCCTTTGATCTGATCAACTATTCCGATCGACCCGAAAGACTTTAGCTTTACCTTGTCGCCGACGGCAATCTCGCGAGTTGTTAGAGTGTGGTAAACATCCTTTTCGTCGACGGCCGCCTCACTTTCTTTCGAGACCGGCACGCCATCCCGCACTATCCGCACGCTGCGAGCCGGCTGCGGCACGTTTCCCTCCTGACCGGGCCGATCCGCTATCGCGCTGCGGGCCTCACGCTTTAGTTCACCCACTCGCTTTTGAGCTTCTCGCTCAACTTTCAACCGCTCAGCGCGGTCTTGAATCTTAGACAAAAGCTCACGCGATCGTTTTTCAAGCTCGCTGACGTTTCGCGCCAGCTCGCTTTCGAATGTTGCCTGCCGCTCTCGCTCCCGCCGTTCCGCTTGCTTTTCCAACGAAGCAAATTTTTCAGCCACGGCCGCACGCTCTTCTTCGAGCGCCTGGCGCAACGTTTCAGCCTCCTCAGCTTCACGCTTGATCCGGCGCAAATATTCGACAGCCTGTTGGGATGAATCCTTGACTGACTCCAGCGCTATTTCAATGACGCCTCGCGGAATCCCAAACCGCCTGGCGATCTCCAGACCGGACGATGAGCCGGCCACTCCAACTATCAAGCGGTAAGTCGGCTGAAGGGTCTTTTCATCAAACTCGACACTGGCGTTGAGCACGCCCGCTTCATTTGCGGCATACATCTTTAGCCCGCTGTAATGCGTTGTGGCCATCACGTGGGCAGCGCACTCGTTGCGGAAGTGATCGACAACCGCCACACCCAATGCTGAGCCTTCCTCCGGGTCGGTGCCCGTGCCCACCTCATCAAGCAAGACTAATGCGGGCGCCTGGCACAGCTCGATCATTCGAGAGATGTTGGCTACATGAGAAGTAAAAGTAGAAAGATTAGCGGCCAATGACTGGTGATCGCCGATGTCGGCCAGCACCGAACGATAAAAAGGAATGCGGGCTTCCAACGCCGGAACTGGCACACCAGACAGCGCCATCAGCGAGAGCAGACCGGCGGTCTTGAGGACAACTGTTTTGCCGCCCGCATTGGCGCCGGAAATAACCATCGTGTTGCTCTGATCATCGAGCGCCAACGAGACCGGGACCACAGAGGCTCCGGCCGCGCGAAGATTCTCTTCCAGCAAGGGATGGCGAGCTTCGAATAACTGGAGTCGGTTTTGCGCCTCTTCAATTAGCGGAACCACACAGTTGAATCTTTGGTGAAACACCGCCTTCGCGCTGATGAAGTCGAGTTCCGCAACTACGCCGGCCGCCATTTCGATCGCCGGCAACTGCGCTCGCAGCTCTTCAGTCAGGCCAAACAGAATCCTGGCAATCTCACGCGCTTCTTCTTCATGAAGCGCCTGCAACTCGTTGTTGGAATCGATCGTTTCCAACGGTTCGACGAAGGCGGTGGCGCCGGAAGAAGAGTAGCCATGCGCGACTCCTTTGACGCGCGCTCGATGATCAGACTTCACCGGAATCACAAAGCGATCGTTTCGCAGCGTGACCAGTTCGTCCTGAATGGCTTCACCGGACTTTCGCATTACGCTTTCAAGAGTGCGGGTGATACGCGAGCGCAGCGTGCCGATTTCATGCCGAATTCGCCCCAACTCCGGGCTCGCGCGATCGTCTATCTCGCCACCAGGCAAAATCTTGTTCGCGATCCGGGCGATAAGACGGTTCAACTCGAGAGGCAGATCTCCAACCAAACTCCAGAGCACCGGCGAGTTTTCTCGTTCGGCAAGAATTGATGCCCTCGCAGACATGGCCTGCTCGCTCAGGGTCTTAAGTTCAAGAATGGCGTTTGCTTCAAGGACTGCATTACCAACCCGGAGCAGCGCGATCTTCTCATCGGGATCGCCAAGCTCACTAAATGTCCAGGCGCCGCCGCGTTTTCGTAAGTCCACGCATTCAGCAACCGCCGTTATTTGTCGCCGCAATTCAGTGACGTCAGATAGCGGCTCCAAACGATCAACGCGCGCCTGTCCCATGGTGGTTTGCGCGCCGCGGCGAACAAGCGCCCTCAGCTCGTTGTACTCAAGAATTCTGAATGCCTGGTCGTGCATTGGTTAACGGCGGCAATTGACGAGTGGAAAGCCAATAAGAGGAGGCGTCTACTGTCATCTACTATCAAACTTTCTTTTCGTAACGTGTTTTCAATTCTAACATTCGAGTGAGAATTTGACAGTCAGGCGGCAATAACCAGGGAAGCTAGAACCTGCGGCGGCGGCGTTCGCGTCCCCGAATGACGCTGCGGAAGAGATTTTCAAGATTCAAGACGCCTATCTCCGCGCCGTTGTGGCTGATGGTGCCACTCACCAGATCATTGGTTTTGGGTAAGTCCTCCGAGCGAGCCTCAACGCTTTCGCCCATCGAGTCAACGGCCAGGGCCAGTTGCTCGTCGCCTCGCAAAGCCACGATCTGACGAGCGGTGTCATCAGCAGACGGTTTCTGGCTTTCGGACAACCTTGCGAGATCCAGCAGAGTCAACATGCTTCCCTTAATACTGACAATACCGCGGACCGCGACGGGAGCGTGTGGTAAGGGCACGGGTTCGCGCCATTCTGCGACCGCCGAGATCTGATCCGCGGGAACAGCAAACTGACGCGAACCTACGCTGAAGATCTGCATTCTGTGAGCGGAAGAATTCATTACTCAACATTATAGCGCGAAGCCGCACCACAAACGTTGTGACGGTTCACGACGGTACTGCAATCATTTGTAAAGCAAACTGTTAGTTTGCGGCGAATGAATGGCATTCAACGCACCCGCAAACTAACAGTTGGCGTTACCATAGCCAAACCAGCGCTCTACGCTCACGACCTTCCTGCGGTTCTTGTATTCCGTCGTCGCGGGATAGAATGTTTTGCACTGCAACTTTGCACTAAAACACCGGGCCGGCGTTCTTAACGGAAGCCTGTCAAGGAACTCGAGCCGCAACAGAGAGGTTTCTCATATGGACGAATTCGATCGTTACCGGGCTGATATGAATGAAAAGCTGCTTGGCAGCAATCATCTCGGAATCAAACGGTTTTTTGCGCTCGACACCCAGGCTTACGAAGATGGTGCGCTCGACAAACGTACGAAAGAGTTACTGGGCCTGGTAGCTTCAACCGTGCTTCGTTGTGACGATTGCATTACTTATCACATCAAACAGTGTGTGACCGCCGGCGTCACCCGACCCGAGTTTCTCGACGCGTTCAATGTGGCGCTGGTGGTTGGCGGTTCCATTACCATTCCCCACTTACGCCGCGCGATCGATCGCCTCGATCGGACTTTGAACGGCGAAAACGTCAATGAAGCAACGCCGCACCAGCACGAGTAGCGAAACGGGCGATAGCCCGACCGTCAGGGAGGGCGTGTGCCTTATACGAGGCACCAGGCAAGAGAAATCTATAACCGTCTAAACTTCGTATATCAATTGCTTGAAAAGAAAAACTCATAGTTCGGTTTTAGCGCTGGCGGTGACTCTAGTCGTCGCATCGTCGTTTACAATCCCCCTTCATTCCAACGCAATGAAAGGTTTTGCTATGTCGGTTCAGGAAAAGACTCGCGTTCGCGCCCCGGAAATAACCGGCGGTCGTGGCTGGCTGAATACTGATAAGCCTTTGTCGCTCGCGGCCCTGAAGGGCAAGGTCGTGCTGCTGGATTTTTGGACTTATGGTTGTATCAACTGTATTCACATCATTCCCGATCTCAAGAAGTTGGAAGAAAAGTATGCCAACCAGCTGGTAGTCATCGGCGTGCACTCGGCCAAGTTTGAAAACGAGAAGGATACCGAAAACATCCGACGCATCATCCTGAGATATGAAATCGAACACCCTGTTTACAACGATGCGGAATTCAGCGTCTGGCAAAGTTACGGCGTGCGGGCCTGGCCCACTCAGGTGTTGATCGATCCGGCGGGTTACGTGATCGGGGCGGTATCAGGTGAAGGGAATTATGAGCTGATCGATCGAGTGGTCGCGAAAGCAATCGACGAATCTCGCAAACGGGGAGAGTTAAACGAAGAGCCTCTCAAACTGACCCTCGAGCGCGCCAAAGTTGGTGACTTGCCGCTTGCCTTCCCCGGAAAAATCCTGGCCGACGCAAAGAGCGGACGTCTCTTCATCGCGGATTCAAATCACAATCGGGTGGTCGTGACGAAACTGGATGGCACTCTGATTCAAACAATCGGGAGCGGTGAGCGCGGGGCGAATGATGGCACGTCAGCAGCGGCAGCGTTCTACCGCCCTCAGGGCATGGCTCTGGATGGAGACAGCCTGTACGTCGCAGACACTGAGAACCACTTGATTCGTCGAGTTGATCTGAAAGCAAAAACAGTAGTGACCGTCGCAGGCACGGGTGAGCAGTCGCGAGACTATTTCAAGCAGGGGCCGGCTCGCACAGTTGCGCTCAGCTCGCCATGGGACTTGCAGCTGGTGGGACGGGTCCTTTACATCGCCATGGCTGGACCACATCAGATTTGGAAAATGGACCTGGACAAGCAGGAAGTCTCGACCTTTGCCGGATCCGGACGAGAAGCGCGTGCAGATGGCACACTGGCAGATGCTGGATTCGCGCAGCCTTCCGGCATTACTTCTGATGGCCGGAAACTTTTTATCGCCGACAGCGAGTCGAACATCGTTCGTGAGATCGATCCGGAACGTGGCCAGGTAGAAACTCTGGTCGGAGGCGACCTATTTGAGTTTGGTGACGTAGACGGCAGCCGTGACAACGTTCGTCTCCAACACCCTCTCGGCATCCTTGCAACAGCCGGTAAAGTTCTGATCGCGGACACCTACAATCACAAGATCAAGGAACTTGATCCTGAAGCGCGGACCGTCAAGACCCTTTTAGGTACGGGCAAGCCGGGACAGGTGGACGGCACTTTCCCTTCGTTTTATGAGCCGGCCGGCCTCAGCATCGCCGACGGAAAGCTCTATGTAGCCGACACCAACAATCATGCTGTGCGGGTTGTCGATTTGAAAACCAACCAGACCTCAACTCTGAAAATAAGCGGTCTGGAGCCGCCCGCCGGCGCCGAAAAAACGGTTAGCGGTGAAGCTGCTCCAAACGCTGAGGAGATCAAGGTTGTTACGCAACGTCTCCGGGCGAACAGCAAGGGAAAGTTGATCGTCAACGTCGAACTTCCCGCCGGCTATCACCTCAATCCAGCGGCGCCCCAACGCTACCGGCTTTCGGTTGAGAATGGTCCAACAAAATTTGGCTTCTTCTCGCCAGGTATCACCGGAGCAATTGGTGACCGCAGCGTTCAGGAAACAGCAAAGAACCTCAAACTTCCGTTGAGTATTCCGTTTCAAACCTTTGAGCCAGGTCCGTTAGAACTGCGAATGCAACTAACGGCTTTCTATTGCCGGGAAGACAATACCGGTACTTGCCGGATTAAGACGCTCGTATGGCGTGTGCCCGTGGACGTGACCAACGACGGAACCTCGACTGAAATCAAGGTACAAGGCAAAGTTACCGCTGACTAATCCTGCGGGCACAAGCACAAACTGACCCACTAAGGAAGCAGTACCAATCCTTGACTCCTGAAGCATCGCTAAGTACATTACCACCCACTCAACGATCGTTTTCGCATCAGACTGGCTCCTCGACTCACTGAAGATGTCTGCTTACTGACACAAATTTGGTTATGCGGTTCTGGTTCAACTTGGAGCATCTCTTGATTTCCCAAAGCCGGTGAAGTTGCCTGCGAGATAGCGAGGCAGTTTCTTCCGACGCTTCAACCTACTTCCGGCCTCAGACATAACCCCCGACTGGCGTCCCTTGAGGCTTTTGACTTTTTGAGGAGAGTAAACATGCCAACCAAAAAGCCTGCAAAAAAGAGTTCTACGAAACAGAGGAGAAAGAGCGCGACCTCAGCAAAATCCGGCTTTCGCACTTTTGCGATACACGCTGGTGACCGAAAGGGTGAACGCGCCTTCTCCGCCTTACGAGCCGAGCAAAGTAGCTCGCCAGCGTTCGCCCTGGCGGCGACTGTAGGAATCACAAACCTGGATCCCGAAACACTGGCGCGTCAGTATGTCCAACAAGCACTTGAAAGCAAGACGGTCGCTTCTTTCACGGCTCCGAAAGCAAGTGGCGCTGAAAGTGAGTTCAAGAGTCTCGGCGTGGAGACTCTGCCCCTGACTAATACGACGACCGTCAAATTCCGGCAGACTTTCAACAAGATTCCGGTGTACAGCTCACTAATAACAGTCGAGCTCGATGAGAATAATGAATGCCTTGCCATTAACTCGGCACTCGGTACGCCCGCGAAAATCGATCCGGCCGCCAAAGTCGCTCCCGCCGAGGCAGTGAAGAAAGCAGCCAAACTCGCGGGGCAAACTAAGCACGATAACCTCTCAGCTCGGCTCAATTACTATTTCGATAAGAAAAAAGGTCACTGGCGACTGGTCTACATCGTCGAGGACGTCCCGGTAAACAATCCGAAAGATAAGAGTGGAAAGAATCCGTTTCCCCGCGTCATGGACTACGTTATTGACGCACACACTGGCGCTCTGGTGGCTGAAATGCCCCGGACAGGACAAGCAAGTATCGAGGAGAACGCGCTCGATGGCCTCGGCAAGACTCGGCGCATCCGCATCTTGAAGGAGAGTGCTGCTCGCCGTCTGCTGAACGACGACCTTCTCAACATTCGCACGCACGATTTCAAATTCAGCGATCCTGATCGGAAAGGGCACCTGCTGCCTGGCAGCGCTGTTAGTAATCCACCCAACCCGTGGGGAAACGCAGCGGTCAGCGCGCATGCCAATGCCACCACGGTCGCTTCGTTTCTGCGGGATGTCTTGAGGCGAAACAACATTGACAACCAGGGGGGCGCCCTGGTTTCCACAGTCAACTGCGTGGTCGCCGCCGAGAGCCCCGGGGGCAACAGTTGGTTGAATGCCTTCTGGACGCCAACCAAGCGGCAGATGGTTTACGGCCAGGTCCCTCACAATGGGAAGCTTCGTTCGCTCGCGGTCTTTCTGGATGTTGTCGGCCATGAGATGTTTCACGGGGTAACCGATTTAACGTCTCGACTGGAGTATGCGTCCCAATCGGGCGCGCTAAACGAATCCTACTCCGACATTTTTGGCATCCTGATCCTGAATAGCGACAAGGCTGACATTAGCCAGTGGTCCTGGGAACTAGGACCGGGATTGCGCAATGACGGTAGACCGCTCCGAGATCTAAAAAAGCCTTCTCGCTGCGGGCAACCGGAAAAGATGAGTCAATATCGAAATCTGCCGGTTACCAGATCCGGCGACTGGGGAGGCGTTCACATAAACAGCGGGATTCACAATTTCGCTGCCTTCAAAATCATCACGACAAAAGATGCGCAAGGTAAGTTTGTGTTCAAGCCGGCAGAACTGGCAGCCTTGTTTTACATTTCACTGACTCAACATCTGACTCGTAATTCGGACTTCAGCGCCAGCCGCCGCGGTGTCACTCTGGCGGCGCGGACTCTGTTTCGAACGCAGCCGGAAGCTACGCAACAAGCAAAACTTGCGGCCATAGCAAAGGGTTTCACTGCAGTCGGAATAAAAGAGCCGACCAATTAAAAGAGCCGACCAATTAATTGCGCGGCTGGTCAACTTCTTCGAGCGACCGTTGTTCCTACACCACGCCGTATCAGAACCGGGAGCGGTAGCGACCGGGTCGCTGCTACTTCGAGCGACAGATCGGCATACAACACGCCGTATCACAACAGC
>JAXIOV010000034.1:0-69861 GCA_045403245.1 Pyrinomonadaceae bacterium
AGCTTCCTGTCTTTTCGGAATCTGTGTAATCTGTGGATAGTCATGCGTTATCGCGAAATCAAACCTGGACCAGGACTCGCTCGGTTCGTCGAGTGTTTCTGGACGCTCGAAGGCGACGGGAACACATCTGGTGTTTCACCGACACAATGTCCAACGAGCCAGGTCGCCGAGGTCCAGCCGGAGCGAATCCTGCCTGACGGCTGCGTCGAGTTGATTCTCAATTTCGGAACGCGGTTTCGAGAGCATCTGGATGATGGGCGAAAGGAAATTCAACCGAGGAATTTCCTGGTCGGGCAGATGACGCGGCCGATGATGATCACCGCGGACGGTCAGGTGGAATTGATCGGCATCCGTTTTCATCCAGGCGGCACACTTCCCTTCTTTGGAGTTCCAATGCAGGAGTTCACGAACCGGGTGGTCGAGTTGTCGGCCTTGTCCGGAGGACTCGAAAAACACCTGGTGTCCAGGATAGGAGAGGTCTCGGCATTGAGACAGAAGGTTGCAATGTTGGAGCAACTACTGGAGAAGTGTTTGACAGACGGTAGAGGTGACTCCCATCTTGCCAATCTCGCGGCGAAGGTCGTTTATCGCGGTGGCCAGGTGACGGTTGATGAACTCGCGAGCGATGCCGGCATCAGCAGCCGGCAGTTGGAACGACGATTTCTTCGCGACATCGGCGTCGGCCCCAAGTTGCTTTGTCGAATTCTGCGCTTCCAGCAGGTTTTCCGCGCCGTCGAGGGAAACGACGCAAGCTGGGCGGCAGTTGCTGCGGATTGCGGTTATTACGACCAGGCCCATCTCATTCGTGACTTTCAACAGTTTGCCGGCCAAACGCCTTCAGTGCTGTTCGCGGAATCAAACCCTTTGACCGAAGTCTTCACCCGCAAACAACGCATGTCGGATTTTTCCAATACGCCTGCCTGAAACCAAAGGAAAATAGGGGAAGAGGGTAAGGCGAAGAGTAACTTGTGCTAATTTCTGAAAGTCTCTGTGCGTTCTCAGTCGCTCTGTGTCTCGGTGGTGGATGTTTTGCGCGTGAGAATTCAGACACAGAGAACACAAAGGCTGCACAGAGAGACCCGAGTTTAGGGGAACCACTAGATTGCTGCACAGCAACAGGAGCAAAAATCATGACTAGAAGACGGACCTTCGGAGCTGGCGCCGCGCTGTTTGTAGCAGTCGCACTCATAACCATCTGGTCGGTGACCTCGCCGGCGCTCACGCACGCCACTGAAAACTCGCCAACGATCTCAGATCTGTCGTGGATCGCCGGTGGATGGCGCACCGCTGCCGGTGGGCGAGTGCAGATTGAGGAGCAATGGATGATCCCGTCCGGCGGCTCGATGCTGGGCATGAGCCGCACCGTCGCCGGCGGTCGGACCGTCGAGTTTGAATTTCTTCGGATCGAGCAACGCAGCGATGCAATCTACTACGTTGCGAGCCCAGGAGCCCGTTGCCCCTCAACCGACTTCAAACTCACCCGCCTCGCCGGACATGAGGCTGTCTTCGAGAACCCGCAGCACGACTTTCCCAAGCGCATCATCTACAAGAAGACCGCTGATGGTTCACTCACCGCCAGCATCGATGCGGGCACAGGTACTAAATCGCAGGCCTTTTCCTATCTGCCGATCAAGTAGTAGGCCGGGGGAACAGGGGAAAGGGGAACAGGTAAACAGCGCTCCAGATTCTGCTTCCCCTTTACCCCTTACCCCTTTTCCCCTTTCCCCAATTCCCCTATTCACCTTGTTTTCCTGATAGCTTCCACGCACAAACGACGCGTTTAGAAGGTAGGTCGCTTACTTCTGAAGGAGGACGTTATGTGCAACGTGAGGAAACGGTTTACGGTTAGCATTGCTCTGATAGCATCGCTATTGCTCTCAACGATGACGTTAACTGCCCAGACCATGAATTCGGACTGGTCCCGGCTGTCGGCACTCGAATCCGGAAGCAAGCTGGTCGTAAAACTCAAGAACGGAGAAACTGTCAAGGGCAAGCTGAGTGGGGTTTCTGAGACTGCGCTTTCGTTGTCTGTCAAAGACAAACCGGTTGAGTTAATGCGCGAAGATGTTTTCACCGTCCACCAAACCACGGAGAAATCGGCGAAGAAAGCAACTCTCATCGGCCTTGGGGTTGGAGCAGGTGCCGGCGCTTTGGTGGGCAAAGCCGGAACTGGTGGTGACAGTGGCTTCGACTTTGAGAAGCTCGATCATGCAGTGACGGCGGGGCTCGCCGTACTTGGCGCCGGAGCCGGAGCCGGGATTGGGTATCTCGTCGGACGCAGCGGGCGCAAGCAAGTGCTCATTTACCAGGCGCGCCAACCTTAAGCCCAGGAAGCAGGAGCAGGAGCAGGAGGCAGGAGCAGGAGGCAGGAGCAGGAGGCTCCTGCCTCCTGCTCCTGCCTCCCGCTTCCTGTACTTCCCGAATCTGTGTAATCTGTGGATAGAATCAAATCCGAAATTCGCATTCCGAAATCCGAAATCCGTGCACTGCCATGTCTACTGAACCAAACAAAGTTATCTATTCAATGGTCGGAGTCAGCAAGTACTACGACAAGAAGGCCGTCCTCAAGGACATCTACCTTTCCTACTTCTACGGCGCCAAGATTGGCGTGATCGGCCTGAACGGATCCGGAAAGTCATCGCTTCTGCGCGTACTCGCCGGCGTTGACAAGGAATTCAACGGCGAGACCGTCATCTCACCCGGCTACACCGTCGGATTTCTGGAACAGGAGCCGCTGATCGACGACTCGCGCACGGTGCGCGAAGTGGTGGAAGAAGCGGTAAAGGAAACCGTTAGTTTGCTTAAAGAATTCGAAGATATAAACGCGAAATTCGGCGAGGAAATGTCCGATGAGGACATGGACAAACTGCTGGCACGCCAGGGCGAGGTGCAGGAGAAACTGGACCAGCTCGACGCCTGGGATCTCGATTCGCGTCTGGAGATGGCCATGGATGCGCTGCGGTGTCCACCGGCCGACACACCAGTCAAAATTCTGTCGGGCGGAGAGCGTCGCCGCGTAGCCTTGTGTCGTTTGCTGCTGCTGAAACCGGACATTCTCCTTCTGGACGAACCAACAAATCATCTGGACGCGGAATCAGTCGCCTGGCTCGAGCATCATCTTCAGAGCTATCCCGGAACTGTTATCGCCGTGACCCACGACCGCTACTTTCTCGACAACGTTGCGGGTTGGATTCTGGAACTCGATCGCGGCGAAGGAATTCCCTGGAAGGGAAACTACACTTCGTGGCTGGAACAAAAACAGGAGCGCTTGCGTCGGGAAGAAAAGTCGGAAAGCGAACGGCAAAAGACTCTGCAGCGCGAGCTTGAGTGGATTCGCATGTCACCCAAAGCGCGGCGCGCCAAGGGAAAAGCGCGAATCAATTCGTATGAAGCATTGTTACAGCAGGAGTCGGAAAAGCGACGCGAAGACCTTGAGATTCACATTCCACCGGGGCCGCGGCTGGGCAATGTCGTGATCGAAGCCGAAGCCGTTACCAAGGGCTACGGTGAAAACCTGCTGGTTGAGGAGATGACATTCAAGCTGCCTCCCGGCGGTATTGTTGGTGTCATTGGTCCGAATGGCGCGGGTAAGACGACATTGTTTCGGATGATCACCGAGCAGGAGCAACCGGATAGCGGAACGATTCGCAAGGGGGAAACTGTCGCGCTTGCCTACGTAGATCAGAGTCGCGCGCTCGACTCCAACAAATCCATCTGGGAGGAGATCACCGGCGGCACCGATTTGTTGAAACTCGGGACGCGTGAAGTCAATTCTCGCGCGTACGTGGCACGCTTCAATTTCTCAGGAGCCGATCAACAGAAGAAGGTCGGCATGTTGTCCGGAGGAGAACGTAATCGCGTGCACCTGGCGAAGATGTTAAAAGAAGGCGCGAACGTTTTGTTGCTCGACGAGCCCACCAACGATCTCGACGTCAACACGCTACGGGCGCTGGAGGAAGCTTTGGAAAACTTTGCCGGCTGCGCGGTGGTGATTTCGCACGACCGCTGGTTTCTGGATCGCATTGCCACGCACATGCTGGCCTTTGAAGGGGACAGCAAGGTGGTGTGGTTTGAGGGCAATTATTCTGAATACGAAGCCGACCGCAAAGAACGATTGGGCGCCGCTGCCGAACAGCCACACCGGATCAAATACCGACAGTTGACACGCGGGTAAGCGTCGCGGCTCCGCCGCGACGCTCTGTTCCCAACATCTGCTAATCTGCGGATAAAACCTACTCCCTAATGGCGAAGAAGAGACCAACCAGCCAATCTACAGATTCGTCAAAGGCCCCAACAGGTTCGCCAAAGATCACAGCGAAAAACCTGGCTCAGAACCTTTTCGCTGAGACCAACCGCGGGATGTTGTTTGACATCCTGATTTTCCTGGCGAACATTTTTTTGATGCGTTATCTGACCGGCTTGTTCATCGATCTGTTTCAGATGGTTTCGGCCGAGGATATATTTGCCAAACTCGGGCTTTCGTTAACCGCCGTGGCAATGTGGATCCTGCCCGCGTTGGGTGCCGTCTTGAAACGCCGACAGCTTCATCGTCGACTCAAGGAAGAAGGCAGAAATTTTGATCCGGAAAACTCCATGCTCGCTGGATGCCTGTTCAATCCGATCTTCTACTTTTGTCTAAACCTGGTATTGACCGCAGCAATCATGACTGGTTTGGCCGAGGTGTTTTTCGGTAAGCGACTGGTGAATAACGAGCCTCTCTTCGTCAGCTTCGTCATCGTGGGTTTTATCCTGACGGTTATTCAGACCATCTTGATCTATCTCTATTTCTTACCGCCGAAGAAGCCGGCGCGAATCGCGTTTCTTAATGACCCCAGGAGCGAAGGCCTCGGCGACATCTGCCTTTTTCTGAACATGATCCTGTTTCAGGTTGCCTGGAATCTATTGGCATTTGCCGATCTGGGTTCGCCGTCGAGTGCTCTGGAGTTCGGCGGCAGACTTTTCGTTCTGTGTTTTCTTGCGCTGCTGATTTACTTTCCACCGCGAATGTTTTATTTAGCTGAAGACATTCACCGACCAAGAACCTGGCTGACCATGCTCCTGGCGAACTCTCCGGTGATTTTGCGCCTTCTTTTTGGGGCGGGCTCGAGTACGATGATGTGGAACTGAGAAAACCACTGTCCGCGGATTACACAGATTTCAATGACCAGGAGCGGGAGGCAGCGGCAGGCGCCAGGGGGCAAACTCTCTGCGCAACCCTGCTATCTCGTTCGCAGGTTAGCTCATTTGTCTGCGTAATCTGTAATCGGCGGATAGTTTTGAGGACTAAAAAACGATGACAATGAAAACTGCGCGCCTGACTATTTTGATCGCGGCCTTGATGGTTGGGGCCTACACGTTTCCTGACACGGCTTCAGCTCAAACTCCGCAACCGAGTCCCGGCTTACCGAGCGAGATGCCCTCAAACTTCGAGCCGACAAATTACGGATTTGACCATGTCAGGCGCACCGTGATGATTCCAATGCGCGACGGCGTCAAACTGCACACAGTTATTCTCATTCCCAGGGGTGCGAAAGGAGCCCCGATGCTCTTGACGCGCACCCCGTATGACGCTGATACGCTCACCAGCCGCTCGAATAGCTCAGATCTCGGCTCGACATTGTACGGCTACGACAATGCCACTGACGTCATCGTCGAGGGCGGATACATTCGCGTGGTCCAGGACATTCGCGGCAAGTATGGGTCGGAAGGCGACTACGTGATGAACCGGCCGTTGCATGGTCCACAGAATCCCACGCCGGTGGATCATGCTACTGATACCTACGACACCATTGACTGGTTAGTGAAGAATGTTCCGGAGACAAACGGCAAGGTCGGCATTCTTGGGATTTCTTATGACGGCTTTCTGCCTTTGATGGCACTCATCAATCCACATCCTGCGCTGAAAGTGTCGGTGCCCATGAACCCAATGGTCGATGGCTGGATGGGTGACGACTGGTTTCACAATGGCGCCTTTCGCCAGCAGGGCATGGGCTACATTTATGATCAGGAAGCTACGCGCAAGAATGAAATCAAGTGGTGGACCAGTCATTACGACGACTACGACATGTTCATGCAGGCAGGCTCGGCCGGCGAGCTGGGCCGCCGCCGGGGACTCGAGCAGGTTGGGTTCTGGCGAAAAATTCTGGAACACACGAGTTATGATGCCTACTGGCAGGATCAGGCCGTGGATAAGATACTCGCCAAACAGCCACTGAAAGTTCCGGTCATGCTGGTCCATAGTCTTTGGGACCAGGAAGATATTTATGGCGACATTGCCGTTTACAAAGCGATTGAACCCAAGGACACGAACAACGACAAAGTGTTTCTGGTCATGGGTCCCTGGTTCCACGGCCAGATGATCAGAGACGGTAGCTCGCTGGGCGCGATTAAGTTTGACAGCGACACCGCGTTGACATTTCGCCGCGAAGTTCTCCGTCCGTTTCTTGACCAATACTTGAAGGACGGCGCGCCGAAGGCGAACGTCGCACCGGTGGTAGCTTTTGAATCCGGCACGAATACCTGGCGGCGCCTGTCATCGTGGCCGGCGGGTTGCACCAGCGGTTGCACGTTGAAAGCAACTCCTCTTTATCTCGCGGCGGGTTTGAAAGCCGGCTTTGTAGCACCAAAGGCTGGAGACTCACCCTACGAGGAGTACATCTCTGATCCGGCCAAGCCGGTGCCGTACCGGGCGCGGCCGATCGACGGCAGTAGCTGGTCGCGTTGGCTGGTAGACGATCAGCGCGAGGCATCAGGGCGTCCGGACGTGGTGGCGTTTGTGTCTGAAACACTGACCGCGCCGGTGAAGATCAGTGGCGAGCCCATAGCGAACCTGATCGCTTCAACCAGCGGCACCGACTCCGACTGGGTGGTGAAATTGATCGATCTGTATCCTGATCAAGTTGCCGGTCAACCAAATATGGGCGGTTACCAGCTGATGGTTTCCGCTGACGTGTTTCGCGGGCGTTATCGAGAGAGCTTTGAAACGCCAAAGCCGATAGCGGCAAATGCGCCTCTGCGTTACCGGTTTGCACTGCCCACAGCAAACCATGTATTTCTGCCGGGCCACCGCATCATGGTGCAGGTACAGTCAAGCTGGTTTCCACTCTACGATCGGAATCCGCAGAAGTTTGTGCCAAACATCATGTGGGCCAGGCCGGGCGATTATCAAAAGGCTACGCAGCGGATCTATCACACACCGGGTCAGGCGAGCTTTATAGAATTGCCGCTGGTCACGAATCAGTAGGCTGCCCGGTGGCAGGATTACTCCAGGTTGACGATCTTCGAATATGTCTGACACGTAACGCAACTATTACACCGATATGCAACTGCTCCTGCTCCTCTTCCTTCTAGTGCTTCCATTTCTGATCCTGACGCTGGTGGACCGCGTCACGAAATGGAAAATTGCAGCGGCCAAGAGAGCGCGCGTCGGCTTGTCGCTCTTCTTTCTGTTTACCGCCCTCGGTCATTTCGTCAGGACCGAGGAGATGGCTGCGATGGTCCCATTTGCAGCCGGTTACCGCAACGCGATCATTTATCTGACCGGTGTCCTGGAACTGCTCGGCGCTATTGGCGTCTGGATTCCTCGTCTGACGAAACTAACCGGCATCTGCCTAATTCTCATGCTCATCGCTGTCTTGCCGGCGAACGTATATTCAGCAATTAACCACATTCAGTTTGGCGGACACGGGTCGGGCCCGGTTTACTTGCTGGTTCGGGTGCCCTTCCAGTTGTTTGTTATGTGGTGGACGTATTTCGCGACGGAACAGAATTGGTTCGGCAGAGCGCCGAAGAGCGCATGACAATTCACTTCAGCCGGTATTTGGCGATTGTCGGCGGTATTCTAACGCCACTCGCCGAGACGATGCGCAGGTGGAGTACCTGGCGCGAATCCCCGGCGAATCTTTTCGACGACTACATCCTGGGTGCGTTTTTGCTTTACGCAGCATGGCGGGCCGGCAAGGACATCTACGCGGGTCAGAAATACCTCGCCGCAGCCTGGGCCTTTGCGTGCGGACTGGGCTACTACAGCTTCTTCGGACAGTTGCAGAGTGTACGGTTGCGCCAGGGCGATCCCGCAGCCATCGGTGCAGAGTGGGTTTTAGTAATCAAAGGAGTGGCGGTGGCGCTGGCAGTAATTGCACTGATTGTAAGTTTGCGGCGATTGCCGGATCGAAAGGCGGACTGACGAGATTGCGATGACCAAAGGACGACTGGAGGCGTTTAGCGACGGTGTGATCGCGATAATCATCACCATCATGGTGCTGGAGTTGAGACCGCCGCATGAAGATAACCTGGCGGCGCTGGCACCACTCATTCCGACAGCGCTTAGCTACGTGTTGAGTTTTGTCTTCCTCGGCATCTACTGGAGCAATCATCACCATTTGCTGCACGCAGTCAGTCACGTAAACGGCCGCGTGCTGTGGTCGAATCTGCACTTGCTTTTCTGGTTGTCCCTGATTCCCTTCGCGACCGCCTGGATGGGTGAAAACCACTTTGGGTCGTGGGCGGTTGCGCTTTACGGGACGGTGTTGTTGTTTGCCGCAATCGCATACTTCATCCTCGTTCGTTCACTGCTCTCCCTGCACGGGAAGGACTCGTTTTTGGCGACGGCGCTCGGTAGAGACTTCAAAGGCAAGATATCGATCGTCATCTATCTCGTGGCGATTCCACTCGCATTTGTAAAGCCGGTGCTGGCTTGCGGCATCTACGTAATGGCCGCAATCATGTGGCTTATTCCCGATCGACGAATCGAGAAAAAACTGGACCCCGACTCACTGATCGCAAGATCGAAAACCCGCTGATCCGATGAAATCCCGGAGCCCGAAAACAAAACGTCGATTACCCGGGGATGTGGTGACCGCAATTCGCGACAGCAAAATCCTCGGAGTCCGCGCCGGTATGAAGCCGCACCGGATCATCGGCATCTGGCCGGTGGTGGTTGAGGGACGAGTGTTTGTGCGGTCATGGAGTTTGAAACCAAGAAGCTGGTATCGCACGTTTCTCGAAGATCCGCGCGGGGTTATCCAGATCGGTGATCGCGAGATCAAGGTGCGGGCCGTAGAAACCCGAAGTGAGCGGATCAAGGATGAGGTCGACCGAGCTTACCGCGAAAAATTCGACACGCCGGGTTCACTGCACTTTGTTCGCGGCTTTGCACAAAAGAAGCGCCGGGACACAACTACTGAGTTGTTGCCTCGGTAAGCCGTTTGGGACGCGGCGTGGTCCGGGGGCGGTAGCCCGACTGTTTAAGGAGGGCTCCGGTCACCAGACACTCAAACGTTTCGTCTGTCGCCGTTTCGTTTGGGTTCCTCAGGCTCGAGATGAAACAAACCTAGATTGGCGATACGATTATCAAGTATGATGCAGGGTGAGTAACCCGGATCTTCGCTTTCCCATTTGATCGACGCCTGACATAGCAATAATTCTCAACTTATGCAGGACTGGAATTCTATTCTGAGTGTTCGTCGTGTGATTCTCTGCGGAGCCTCCCGAAGCCGGCGCATGGTATGGGTGCTCTTCGCATAAGAACTATAACGCCTTTTCTTCACCCTCCGAGCGAAAGGAACAAACCATGAGACTGATCAAAAGCTTCGCGTTACTCTTAGCCAGCATTGCATTCATGATGCTCGTTAGCGGTAAGACCGGACAAGCCACTCCTCCACCTCCAATACCAAATCCCGTGCTGTATTTTGTCGGAGCCGAGTACTTCAGTCAGGGCGGGAAAGAATTAACGCGCTACCGGTACAACGTTGACAACTTTGCCGCCTTTCCGGATGCGATGTTCGCTGCGGCTCCCGCACTGCCGCCCTGCGGAGCCAACACCAACTCCTCGCGCAGCTGGGTGGATATTTACGATTCAAGGGGCAAGAGGTTGAACGGTTTTTGCGCCCTGGGGAAAGCAGAGAATCTCAATGGGATCTGGTTTGCCTTGGAGACGGAGGAGGTTCCGCCGAGTTATATCTACATCGAAATAAACGATCGCCAGACGAACACCAAATACAAATCCAACCTCGCTGATACCACCCTGTGACATAACGTTCATCCAGGAGATGGTGATCGACGTGGATCAGTGAGAACTCGCCGAGCGTTCTCGTCAGCGCGCAGAAGGCTATTTCAACTCCAGGTCAGCGACCACAGGCAAGTGGTCCGAGGCGAGTGTATTCACAATCCACGCTTTCTTCGTCTTCACGCGGTCCGTTTTTCGGCTGAACACAAAATCAATTCGCTTTGCCGGCCGGTCGGCGGGATAACTGAGACCGGCGTCACTGCCACGACCGCGCAGCCACGCGTCGTGAAACCCCTGCGACAACAATTTGTAGGTAGCCCCTGACGGTTCGTCATTGAAATCCCCAACCACAATCAACGGACCCTTCACGTGCTGAAGAAACTTCAGCATTTGTTCAGCCTCAAACAGCCGGCCGTCGGCGTACTGGTAATCAAGGTGGGTAGTTACAAAGTTGATCGTGTTACCACCGACCGCGACCTCAACGCGAATCATGCCGCGACGTTCTGCTTCGCGTAGGTTTTCGTACTTTCGATGGTCGATGGTTCGAATCGGAAAGCGAGACAGAATCGCGACGCCGTACTGCCCGCCTTGATAGTCAAGGTTGTGTGCAAAGGCGTACTGCATTCCAGTCATGCCGGCCAGCTCCTCGATTTCATCTCTGCCTTCGGTGCGCTTCACGCCCCGGTCAACTTCCTGCAAGCCGACCAGGTCAGGGCGTTCGTGGTTGATCACATCGGCGATTCTTTGCAGATCCAATTTCTTGTCGATTCCTACACCAACGTGAATGTTGTAAGTCATCACGCGCAGGTTTTGTCTTGACGCGTGGCGCGATGCTAGAAAGGCCGTTGGACCATAAGAGAAACAAGTTGCTAATAGAAGGAGGGCCAGCAAAGGAAAGGCCTGCAAATAATTGACCCGGGACGGTCTTGTACCGGCCGACAAGCGGGAGCAAGCAGCCGTTTCCGACCCCGAGCTGATTAGACTGGCTCCCTGATCTTGTGATTGACAGGTTTTCAATGATTGATGGCTGTTCTGGTTGGTGAAATCGCGTGGCTCATTCTAACATGTCGGCGAGTCTTCATTTGTTGGCGCTCAGCTAAAGCTTGAAACTTCAACTGCTCCCCAGTCTCATGATGGTGGCTGCGGCTTTCGCCGCGGGCGTAATCAATTCGATTGCCGGTGGCGGCACATTGATTACGTTCCCGGTCCTCATCTGGCTGGGCCTCGATCCAAAAATTGCAAATGCAACGAGCACGGTGGCGCTCTGGCCCGGTCTCTTCGGCGGTCTTTTTGGTTATCGACGCGAACTTGAAAACAGTTCCACCATACTCTTGCGCCTCGGAATCACCAGTGTCATTGGTGGCGCCATCGGGGCGTGGCTGCTGATCTGGACGCCATCGCCGACGTTTGCTCGCCTGGTTCCCTTCCTGATTCTATTTGCGACAATTCTTTTCATGGCCGGTGGTTCGATCAATCGCCGCCTGCGCCTTCAGCCAATCGTCGATAAACCAAAGACCTCCTGGTGGTTGGGCGCAATTGTCTTCCAGTTTTTCTCGTCGATGTATGGAGGCTACTTCGGCGCCGGCAATGGAATTCTGATGCTGGCGGCGATGGGTTTGCTTGGCCTGCACGAACTTAACCGTGCAAACGGCATCAAGAATTTTCTGGGAATTTGCATTAACAGCATCGCCGTCCTGAGCTTCGGCATTTCCGGTCTGGTGGTTTGGCCGGTGGCCTTGCTAATGGCTGGTGCCGCTCTGATTGGTGGCTACTTCGGCGCCCAGACGGCGGTACGCGTCGGACAGGTGACGGTGCGTCGCGCGATCGTGGCAATTGGATTTGTCATCACTTTCGCCATGCTATGGAAGCTCTGGGGTTAACGCGGCTTGCCGCCTTCCGTGCGGTAAGGCTGTGCCTTACCGGATCCGGCTTGAGAATTCTTGAGGCTGTGCCTCCGGAAAGGCGTAGCCTCACGAAGATTCTGGATACCGTGTGGTAAGGCTGAGCCTTGCCACACGGAGGGCGGCCAAGCCGCGATAAATTCAACTAGTGACCCAAACAAAGAACACTTCCCCAAAACTCCCACGCGAGTTTTACGTTCGTTCCAACGTCCTCACGGTGGCGCGGGAATTATTAGGCAAGCTCTTAGTGGTTCCAGCACGCAACGGCACTCGCGTTTCAGGTTTTATCGTGGAGGCAGAAGCCTACCGTGGCCCGCAGGATCGCGCCGCTCACTCCTACGACGGCCGGCGCACAAAACGAACCGAGCCAATGTATGGAATTGGCGGGACCGCTTATGTTTTCTTCGTCTACGGGATGTACAACCAATTCAATGTGGTAACGAACGCCGCGGAAGTTCCCCACGCAGTTCTGATTCGCGCCGTCGAGCCAGTTGAAGGAATCGAACTGATGAGAAAACGTCGTCGCGGCCAACCGGATCACAACCTCAGCAACGGACCAGGCAAGCTGTGTGTCGCTATGGGAATTGATCGCAAACTCGACGGCGTAGATTTGCTGGGAAGCAGAGTTTGGCTCGAAGAGGGCAAGAAGATTCCGCGCTCCCAAATCGCGTCCGGCCCACGCATTGGCATCGATTACGCCGGCGAATGGGTCGCTAAGCCCTGGCGCTTCTGGGTGAAGGACAATCCCTACGTTAGCGGACGGTAGCTTTAGGAAAAGATAGCCTCAGTTTGCGGGCGGTTGACCAAATCGTTCATCAATAAGGAAGGTTATTCTCAGCGCAAAAGATTCAACTCGCTCGGTCTCTGATAGAATGCTTGCAAGAGTATTGGACTGTCGTTCCGCCGCCTTGTTCAATTCCCCGCTCAAGTTTTGCCCTCTTATTGATAGAGTGCACTCAACGAAGGATTACCCTGACGCCTATTCTCCTGACTCAGTGGTTCCTCTGGACCTTCGAGCGGCCGGCGCACCGCGAAGCAAACCCTCGGAGCTTAAGTCTTCATCGATATCTTCCCAGTGAATTCCATAACCTGCACCGCTAATCTTCCAGTTGGCCTTCTGCTCTTGGGTCGCGTGTAAAAGACGTGGATACCATGCAAGGGGCACCGAAATCGTCCGTCCATCTTTCAATCGAACGCTCAACTCGTCCTCACCTACGTTCACATCTGCGACTCGCTCATCAGCCGCTAATGCCAAAATGCCCATTCCATTCCTCCAGCAGGTCAGCTTCGTTTTCTGAGATTAGCTCAACTACCCTCAATTCCTTAGCGCTAAACCCGAAATTACGCGAAAGGCTAATCGGATTCAACCAAAATTTGGCCGAAAGGTCGTCCCTGTCAACGTGGACATGTGGCGATTTCATTGGGTTCATGACTATAAAAATAGACTCGGTAAGGTCCACTTCTCAATACCGTCGGCATTTGTAAGGATTATACAGAATAGAGCTCGAATGTAGCTGAGCAAGTGCTGCCCAAGGCTTCATTGCTTGAGTTCCTCGAACAGGGTAGGATCTGCCTCATGCGGACCGGCGTGATAGTTATTGTTCTAGCTCTCTCTTCAACATCCAGCATGTGTGGTCTTACAAGTTTGCAAGCTACCAGCTCTGCAGCGAACCTGGAACTTCACTCGCCGTCCTCGATGGCTCTCAATAACCAACCCGCAGCTTCCACCGCGACTGCGCCCGCGAGGGTCGATTTCACCACCCAGGTGAAACCGATCATGGAAGGGCGCTGCCAGCCTTGCCACTTCCAGGGTGGGACGATGTACCAGAAACTTCCGTTTGATCGTCCTGAGACAATCAAAACTCTGGGAGAGAAGCTGTTCACCCGTTTGAAGCAAGAAAGCGACCGCAAGGTAATTCGCGAGTTCCTCTCACAATGACTCCGCTCTGACAATCAATAGTGTAGTCAACCGTCCACCACAAAAGGACAGCAGTCATGATCAGCACAGGCGGGCTAACCCACATTCATCTGATGGTTAAGGACGTGCATCGCTCGCTGGAGTTTTACCGGGCGGTGTTTGGAATGCAGGAAAGATTCTGGGCCGGAGACGGTCTAGTTTTTCTCAACACGCCAGGTTCAAAGGATGTGATTATTTTTCCGACTCCGCGTCACCGGGCTTACCTATCTCGCTTTCGAGTCCTTCTACCTGACTCTTGCCGCTGCTCCTTCGCTGGCATATCCTGTTCTCGCTCAGTTTCATGAGACCAAAACTCATCCCTCGATTAGTCTCAGTAACGGGCGCGGTGAAATCCTGGAAGATCGGGCCGGCAATATCTGGTATACCGGCGATGACCTCTATCGCTTGCGCGAACAGAACGGCAAGGTCGACTTTGAGAAAGCCGGTTTGAATTTGCCCGCAAATCCGAATCGCCCCTTAATAATTTTCCAAATGCGCGAGGCGGACGACGGCTCGCTTTGGATCAACACGAACCAGGGCGTTGTTCGCCGGCTGCCTGACGGCCGCGTAGTTCTCTATCAGCATGAAACAAACCTTCGTCTCGGCGCATCGTCGTAAGAACGCCTAATCCAGTCGACCCACATTTTCTGCTGCCAGCGTCGCATTGTGTTTCGCCGTAGGCACCCGAGCGGCAGGCAGTTAGACTCTTCAGTCGCCGCCATAGCGGATTTCCATGTGCCGTATGCGGTAACTGGCGATGATCAATACCAGCGCCGTCACCACAATCAAACTCGGCACCGCAATCCAGGCAGGGGTTGGTTCGGCAACCACCGCGAATGGCCCCTCCAAAACGTGCACCGGCGCCAGGGAGTTTAGATAGTGGATCACACTGATTTTCTTGAGCAGCGGAGGCAACAGGAAGTTGAGCCATTCCCAGCCGTAGAGCGCAAGCGCGGGGATAATGGGATTGCGGACAAAAAGGCCGACCACCAAAAAGAACGCGCCGTAACCGATGCAGGCGAGGATCGTAATTCCGGCGTAAGTCAAAAGCTGGCCCATGCCGGGACCGTCAAAGAAGAACCGAGAGCTTTCGGACGGGAAATGCGGCAGGTAGAGCAGCAGCATCGAAACCACGGTGGTGAGCGTGAAAAGAACGATGGCCGTCACCAGTCCGGAGAGATATTTTCCAACCACCAAAACTTCGCGCCTCACCGGACTGAGAAAGTAAAAATGCAAACTCCGGTCGATGATGTCACCGCGAAAGAGATTCATGAAAATCCAGGCGCACCCAAAGAAAACGACCGTGCGGAGGATCAACCCGCCATAGAAGATCGCGAAGATCATGTTGTATTGCGTGAAGTCGCGCCATTCGCGGCCCGGCGGGGTAAAAGGGGCAACAATTGCCAGCGGCAGGATCGGGAGCAGCGCCAGTAAATAGAGCAGAATCGAGCGGCGTCCCAGGAAATTTTTTTCAACCTCCAGGCGAAAAATGGCGGCGATCTGCCGAAGCCAAAGCGACCAGGGCAACGACCGGTTTTCGATCTGGGATTCCGGTGTAATGTCGATAGTTGAACTCATAAGGAACCTTGACTTGCTATCCGCAGATTACACAGATTAAGAAATCTTGATGTCTAACTCCATCCTTTGCCTTCCCGTTTTGCCGGGGCGTTGTTCTGAATCTATGTAATCGGCGTAATCTGCGCAGTATTTCGAGCCAGCCGCAGTCCAGATCACGAACTGCCTCCCTCTGAGCCAATCAAGTACTGGTAAACCGCATTCAGGTCGTCGTCAACCGGCGCGATTGACTCAATGTTAATTTCGCCCTCAGCCACTACTCTATTCAGAAGGAGATAGAAGCGATCAGCGTCACGAGTCTTCACGAAGAGGCCGCGACGATCGTCATGTAGCCGTGCCTCTACGACGTGGTCCTGGGCAAAAACATGCGATGCCAGTTTTGACGGTTGGTCACACCGAATGAGAATCTGCATCGGGTGCTCTTCCATCTCGTCGCGCACGCCATGAACGTTTCCTTCCGCAACCACATACCCGTTGTTCAGCAGAATCACGCGGTCCGACATCGTGTCTACTTCATGCAGGATGTGACTCGAAATGATCAGGTGCAGACCTTCATCTGCCAGTTTGCGAAACAAGGCCATCGTCTCAGCCCGAACCATCGGATCAAGACCGTTCAGCGGCTCGTCGAGGATCAAAACGTCGGGTTGATGCGCGATGGCCTGGCCAAGCCTGATACGCTGGCGCATCCCCTTGCTGTAAGCCGCTACTTTTCGATCGGCATCTCCAAGTAAACTCACCCGCTCCAGCGCCGTGACTGTCAGCTCATCTGCCTTTTTCCGGCTGAGACCATTTACCAGCAGAAACGATCTGATGAACTCGCGCCCGGTCAGGCCACGTGGAAAAGAATCAAACTGGGTGCAGTAACCAAGTTTGCGGAACAGACGTTCCGGTTCATCAGTCCTGATGCCAAGAATGGTGATCGAGCCACGGGTGGGACGGAGCAATCCAGTCATCAGGTTCATCAAGGTAGACTTCCCTGCTCCGTTGGGTCCGACGAGACTCGTGATCCCGGGTGCAATCTGCAGATTGACACGGTTGACCCCGAGGATGTCACCGTAGAATTTGGAGACATCGTCGAAGACGATCATGGAATTTCGGATTTCGGACTTCGGATTTCGGGTTTCCGTGCTCATGCTAGTTGTCGCGTCCTACTCCAGCGGGTGGTGTCCTGGTTTGAAATTCTCTGTGACTCCTCCGTGTTGTCGGTGTCTTCTGTGGTGAATAAACCGTTAAGCAAATACTCACCACCGAGACACGGAGAACACAGAGGAAGCACGGAGCAAATTGGAATTAGGACACTACTCTTCATCGTCCCACCATTACGCTTACTTCAGTTCCCGTCTTGTCGTTACGCATGCTTCAATTCCCGCTTTGGCGTCCGCCTCTATCCAGATAAATTCGAAATTCGAAATTCGAAATTCCTACTTAACCACCTCGTACGCCTTCACTCTTACTGAAAGCAATGCCAGGCAAACCGCACACACAAGAAACAGGACAAACCACGATGCCAACAGTGGCGGCTCAGTGATCGTGATCTGTGAAGCGACCTCTTCATCAAAATCGGCAACCAGCGTCGTCGTGCGCTGGAACGTGCCGAATAGCCCGGAAGTGACGTTGCCCATCAACGCGGTGAGACTGATCAAACTTCCCCAGCGAGTTTGAAATATTGCGTTCACAAACGCCCCAAACACCGACGGCACAAAGAACAACCCCAGGAGGGCGCCGCTCGCGATGACTCGCCACTTAACCAAAGCCGAAATCGCCTGCGATAACAGTGCCAGCACCAGAATTGAAACGGCACTGCCGACAAAGATCGCGCTGGCGATTCTCAGGTTGTCGAAAAACCAGGAGGTGCCTTCCAGGTACGACTGAAAAAGGAAGAGCAGAAGTTGGGGCACCCAGGTGATTGCCGAAAGCAGAATCAGCAGTACCGACATCTTGCCCAGTACATATTCAGCGCGAGAAAACGGACGGCACAGATAGAGTGGTAACGCGTTGTTCCTGAGATCGCGAGCGACCAGCGGTGGGCCCACGAGTAGGGTCACGAAAAATGCAAAGCCGGTTTGGATACTCACAAAGGTCTGAAAGAACGAGGCGTCGATGGGAAACAAATCTCGAATATTTACTCTCAGAATCGCGAGCGCGCTGATGTTGTGATGGAGATAGATCATAATCGCCTCGACCAGCAGCGGCGCGAAGCAGATCACGAAGAATGCGGTAAACAACTTCGACTTGAAGACATCGCGAAGCGCGTGGCGCGGAATGATCAGAAACCGGCTCCATTCCGGCGTCAGCTTTCCGGCGTACGGCTTGTAGGTATGCTCATAAACCGCTATGGCCATTCTCCATCGCCTTCAGGAATATGTCCTCGAGCGAATCCCGCTTGTAACTCAGTCTTCTAATCTGCAAGTCCTGCTCCGCAGCGATGCGGTAAAGATCGCGCACCTCGATGCCCTCGCGCAAAACCAGCTTCACGCGGCTGGCCCCGGTCAACGCGTACTCGCAACCGAGCGCGGCGACCGCTTCGGCAAAGCGAGTTTGATCTCCACGAGTTTCGAGCAAGAGAAACTTGCGATTTGCTTTTCGTTCGTCCTCCAGATTGCAGTAGACGGCGAGCCGGCCCTCTTTGAGAATGAGTATCTCTTCGCAGCACTCCTCGACATCGCGCAGCAAGTGTGACGACAAAACGATATTTGCCTTTCCGCTATCACGAATCTCGCGGACGAATTTGATCATTCGCTGGCGAGCCGGCGGGTCCAGCCCGTTGGTTGGTTCATCAAGAAAGATCAAGCGCGGACCGTGAACGATGGCCTGGGCCAGTTTCGCAAGTTGTTTCATCCCCAGCGAATAAGTATCGAGGCTGCGGTAACGGGCCTCGCCCAGGCCAACATAAAACAGCGCCTCGTGAGCCCGCTCGAGCGCAGCGTCGGAGGGCAAACCTGAAAGCTCACCCATCAAACGCACAAAATGGACGGCGCTCATCTTCGCGATAAATGAGTCCCGTTCCGGCATGTACCCAATGAACGCTCTTATTTGCTGAGCATCGGTGATGATGTCGCGGCCGAAGATATGCGCGGTGCCCGAAGAGGGCGGATGAAATCCCAGCAAGGTGTGAATCAGCGTGGTCTTGCCCGCGCCGTTGGGGCCAAGCAAACCAATGGCCCGTCCTCGTAGTTCGCCGCGCAAACCCTTGAGAATCGGGCGCCTGCCGAATTGAACACTAAGATCGTTGAGATCGATGACGGGAGCAAAGTTCGCTGGATTGCGAAGGCTGTTCTGCTCTTGAAGGGGTTCCGCTAACGCCATGTTGCCGACTTTATATCTCTGTTCTGATAATTCCAAACAAAACCGAGGCCGAAGGCCGTTCCCATTAGTATGAATGCACCGATGAAAGCAAACGCTTCCCCGGCTCCTAAAGTTCTACCAATTGCCAAAATTCCGATCAGGAACACTGGAATGTTGAGCAATAGGGCAGAGGCGAGTGGGAAAACAGCCGCGGGCCGGCAACCACCGAGGCGCCGGCGCAGCCAGAACAGAGATGGAGCGTAAGCGAGTGAGAAAAGAAGTGCAGCAACGATGAGTGACATGACCGTGGCGCCCTTGATGTCGGCGGCACTCAAGTATTGACCCTCAACCACGAAGAACGTTAACAGGATGGCAGTCAGGCCAATCAACCAGGACGCGAGTGAGATGAGTATGAGTTTCATTTTATTTGCTAAGTGCTGAGTTCTGAGTTCTGAGTGCTGAGTACTGAGTGCTGAGTTCTGAGTACTGAGTACTGAGTACTCCGCACTTCTAATACGTCAGTTCACTCTGGTTGAATCTGGCGAAGAGTTATTCGCGCGCAAGTACTTTTCCGATTCACCGTAATCCATCGAGTTGACAGCAACCCCGTCATCGCCGACGAAGACGCTATCGCCCTCGCGTAACCTTCCAAAATCGCGACCATTTACCGTCACCCTGTCACCCTCGATCGTAACCTTTAGCTTGTCACCCGCAGTGCTGACGCCTTCGTAATTGAATGTCGAGACACCGGAATCCTTGGCCACGTGAAGCTTTTTCTCGAAGCCGTGACGGGACACTGTGACTTTGTGCGAACCAACCTGAACGGTCTTTTGATGAGTGCAAGCAGCCGCAAAGGCAACTAAAGCAATGAAGAGGACCCCTAACTTCAATGACTGGCTGAGATCACGTTTCATGATACTTCTCCTTCTTAATCCAGTTTCCAGTTTCCAGTTTCGGTTGCGGGTCGTAGTGTCATGAGGTCAGTACCACCACGCGGGTGGGTGCGTTCGCATTTTAACTAAGTCAATACCCGATGATCCGATGTGTCGGAGCCCAAACCTACCACCCACCCGCTTGCTACCGCGTGGTGGTACTGACCTCATGACACTAGAACTCGAAACTCGAAGCCCAAAAAGCCGGGCGGGACCCGCGAGCAGCCCCGCCCGATAGTGTTATCTGCTACCTGGCCCTTTCATGCCCTGCTGGAGAATATGTTGTATCTCCAACGCATTCGGCACGCCGAGCAGCGTTGCCGGACTCAAACCAAATGGCCCGCCCTCTGTGTTGGCAGCAAAGGTAATGCTGTCGCCCTGGGCGTAAGCATAGGCCAGCGTTGGTGGCATGTCCGCCGCCATCGCTTTGATCGCCTGCTGTTGCTCCTGCGGCAGGTTGCCGGCCGAATTGGCAATGCGTTCGGCAAACGGCTGCACGAGTGGCGCGAGGTTGTGATAGAAGATCGCCGAGAAGTTTGGCTGGCCGTCAGCCGGCAGGCCGGCGAGAAAGCGCTGTGAACGTGACAGCGTGTATCCCGCCTGTTGGGAATCCACCGAGCGCTGAACCATTGCACGGCTTGGGCCCATTACCATGAAGCCTCTGGCGTAAGTGTAGTTGACTTCAACTCCGAAGTCGGTCGACTTGAGCGTGTAGTAAGGGTAACCACCAATCTCGGCGCGCTCCCAGGTCAAACCTCCCTTGCCGAATCTCACTGCTTCCTTGTTGATCTCAGCTACGATTCGCTCGAGCGTCTGCTGCAGGTGGGCCGAGTCGTTTACCTCAAAGACCATCTTCCATGATGGAGTCGGTAGAATTGGCCCATCAATCGCGAAGGCAAACTCCCCGCCCAGCGGCGCGGCAATATCGTTGCGGATGTTGACTCCGCGGTCGGCCTGCTGCTTATCGAGGTTCTTGCGTAGTTCGGGTGATACGGTCTCAACCACGCCGAGTAAATCGTCTACCAATCGGGCTGGGTCCTTCACCACGAATCCGGCCACGACGTTGGCGTCGGGGGAAATGAATTCCAGCGAGCCCATTGGTGCAGGCGAGGCCAGCCACGAAGGAATGCCCCGCTGCGGGTCGTTGAAGGAGAGCGACGCCTTTGTATGCGTCTTGCCCGCGCTCTGGTTCTGATCCAAAACCAAATATTTGACGCTCAGCACGCCCAGCTTGTTCAAAGCTTCCTCCCGGCGCTCCGCCTCGTTAGTTTTGCTTCGTTCCGGCTTAGTCTGCGCCACGATCCTCTCCAGATTGGCAGCAACGACCAGGCCTGCGCCTTCGCCGTAAACCTGCGCAATCCGATTGTGAAACGGACTGGAAGTAAAACCATTTGCGCTGCCTTTTTGGACCAGGGAAGCGAGCCTCTGAAGCTGGCTCAAATCCGGCGTCACCGCCAACAGATTATTTTGAATCCAAACAAAGATCTCCTTGTTTCCCTTGCCCGTCGCGGTTGCCGCGACAGTGGCGGTGTACGGATCTTCGATAAACCGGATGGCAGGTCGATTCTGTTCTCTAACAGTCAACTTCGCTATCTGCTGCTCGAGGAACTCGCGAAAGCCAGTCGAATTCTTTAGCTCCGCCAGCACCAGCGGCGCAACCGAGCCGCCCTTCTCGTCCATCGAGACTGAAACTGCAATTTCTTCGCCCAGGTAGTTGTTAAACTCCTGTATCGTGCTGATGAGTTGGTCGACATTGGCGTCGCGCTGGCCGCCCTGCTCTTTTTCCCACCATTGCCGGAGCGCCGCGTTTTGGCCGATGCGCTCCTTCATGATCTGGTGCGACTCAACAATCGTAGTAGTCAGATTAGGCAACGCCGCGTACACAATCGTGTTTTCGGGCATCAGGTCGAGGAGGTGAGTCGAGTTGCGAAGTCCAGGTTGCTGGACCCTGCCGAGGTCTCGATTCAACGCTGTAAACGCAGCCAGCGTTTCAGCATAACGAGTGGCGTTCCGACTCCAGGCCACTTCATCCTTGACGGCAATCTTCTGGATTGCCTTGCTGGTAGCGGCCTGTTCACCGCCCTTCAGGATTTTTTCGTTGCCTGCGTGCTCTAAATGAACTTCGCCTTCAACGACTGAGACACGTGAACCCTTCGTGCCGCTGTTGACCGAAAAGATCGTGCCGGTGACCGATACGCGAGAATCAGGCGTATTGACAAACAGGTGCTGGTTGCGCTGGTTGGCTGCCTCAACCACGATCGCGCCCCGGTTCAAATGAATCGTCGTACCCTGCGCATTTTTAGTAATGTAAAACTCCGACCGGTCTTTCATCTCAATGACTGAGCCGTCGCCCAGACGAACAAAAGCGTGCGCATCCTTTGCGGTGCGAATTCGGTCGCCTTTCTGCAATTTCTGGCCGGCACTAATCGCCGCGCTACTCGTGTCACCAATCTGATAAACCTGACCTTCGGCCGCCTGCACCGTGGCTTCAAGTTCGCCGCCAAATGGCGAGAAACGTTGAATGAAAGGAAGGGCCACCAGCCCCACGCCAATCACCAGCGCCGCCGCAATGCCCCAGCGCAATACGACTGGCTGAATACTGAAACGGCGGTTGGCCACCAAACTCTTCGCCGGCGCCAAACTGCGCGAACGCGCTTCCTTCATCGCCTTACGACACGGAATGCACTCATGTGTGTGGTCCACCAGCAACAGTGAACGGGCTTCCGACAGACTCCCATTCAGGTAGGCAGGAATCAGCGACTGAAAGTCTGCACAACTTTCAATTCGCTCTGCCTCAGTTGCGGATTGACCGGCTGTTTCAACTGCCAGACGCGCCCAAACACGCCCGGCCGCTGCATTAACCACCGACGAATCGATCCGGTCGTTTCGAATTTCAGTGGTTGTTTTGTCGAGGATTGCGTCAAAATCATTATTGCTGTTCATGATGTTTCTCCAGATAGTGCCCAATCTCTTTTCGTAGTTTCGTGCGGGCGCGATGCAGAACCACTCCAACTACCATTTGTGAAGTTCCGAGCTGCTTCGCAATTTCCTGATTGTCGTAACCTTCGTAGTAGCGGAGCACAAACATTTCCGCGGCGGTTGTTCCCAGTCGGGCCACCGCCTGGCGAATCAATGTTTGCAGTTCGCGATCGGCATGTTGTGCTTCGGGACTCTGCGCCTTGCTTGCCACCTGGGCCAGACCCTCGTCATCAATCCCGACGGATCTGGACCGGCTGCGGCTACGCATCAAGTCGAGTGACGCATTGATTGCGGCCCTTCCCAGGTAGGCTTCCGGATTCTCCGAAAGGTTGTAGGTCTCGTGACTCTTTACCAAACGCAGGAAAACCGTTTGAAGCACGTCTTCGGCATCGGCCGGACTGCCGGTGATGCGATAAGCCGTGCGGAACACGCGGTCGTGATGCGCTCGGAAAAGCGTCTCAAGCTCGCCGGGTGTTTCGGGAAGTAGTCTCAAGGTTCTAACGGCTGCTTGCACAGTGCCCTCCTGAAAATCGTTTCCACTGTTGCAAACGAGTCTCAGAAGGGTTTATTAACACTTTTGAGGGGCGAATATTAGAAAGTTAAAGGCGTTTGCTGGATTTGACCAGTATTTCACCGATTTTTGTGAGCGAGTTTGGGCTGATGAATCGAGCGAACATCCCCATGCACTCTTTCAGAGGTTGGCTAGATCGAGAATCTGATTCCGGGGGGTTGAAGCAACATTGGACTGGACAGCAGGCAGCGCCATCGGCGTAGGCGCCAACGATGCTCCAATGTGTCTAGCGCGACAAATCAACGGCGTAGCAGAATCAGCACGCCAGCCAGGACAGCAAGCACCGACAGGACCATGCTTACCGTTGAAGAAATTCTCACACTGAGAAGCGGCAGGAGTCCCGTGAGAATCAGCCAGATCGCCAACAAGAGCATCCCCAGGTTTCTGCCGCCCAATCTATCCGCTATCGCCATGATTCCTCCTCTTGAGTCGCGCTAAACCGGTGGCCCTTCGCTCGCGTCAAACTCTTCCATCACCTTCTGCCAATCCGGACCGACACGACTCTGCAATAGCCGGACACAGCGATTCCAACGCAGGATTGCATCGTCGTTGTCGGCCGGCCTGATATTTGACGCCTGTTGAAAGTAGTCCATTGCTCCTTCAAACGTCGGCAAGACGGTATGGGGTGGAACGCCGGCCTTCAACTGAGCTTTGGCTTTTCGTTCATCGAGTAGTCCCAGATGATAGATTTTCTGATAAGGGTCGCCCAGCTTCTGAAAAATATCTCTGGCCTCCACATACCTATCAGAGGCGTTGCCGGTAAACTGATCGGTAATTGACAGTCCAAGTAATCGCAACGCTTCCTGATGGTCGGGTTCAATTGCGAGAATGTCCCGGCAGATCGACTCGGCCTCGCCAGGCTCGTTCAAGTAACGATAGACTTCGATCTTTGAAATCGCCGCAGGAATGCCGGCTTTCGAAATTGGTTTGAGTTGAAGATCCATTGGACTCTCCTTAATCAAGCGGCCGGTGGCGCGTCAGGGTCGGTACCGTCCCTGCCGACTGCTGCCTTCTGCTCTCACTTTCTTTTTCCTCTGAGCTTACGTAGAAACCATCGCACCGGATCGTAATACTGGTCAACCACTCGCTCTTTCAGCGGAATGATTGCATTGTCCGTAATCCGAATGTCCTCGGGGCAGACTTCCGTACAGCACTTTGTGATGTTGCAGTAGCCAATCCCCAGTTCCTCCTTCAGCAGTGGGGTTCGATCCACGCCATCAAGCGGATGCATCTCCAGACCCGCAACTCGAACGAAGAAGCGTGGGCCACCAAACTGCTCCAGCTTTTCGTGGTCGCGCAACACGTGGCAAACATTCTGGCACAGGAAGCATTCGATGCACTTTCGGAATTCCTGCACCCGATCGATGTCGCGCTGGTACATCTTCCACTCCACCCCGGCACGTGGCGTAAATGGTGGGATTTTTTGATTCACCCGGTAGTTCCAGGCGACATTGGTCACCAGGTCCTTAATCACCGGAAACGTCTTCATCGGCTTCACGATGATGGGTTGGTCCAGCGGCAGCGCGTCCAGACGAGTCTTGCAGGTCAGGCGAGGCCGGCCGTTTACCTCGGCTGAACATGATCCGCATTTTCCGGCTTTGCAATTCCAACGCACGGCCAGGTCGGGCGCGTGGTGCGCTTGAATGTAATGTAGCGCATCCAGGACAACCATCCCCGGGGCGATGGGCACCTGGTAGTCGACCAGGTCGCCACCACCGTCGTCGCCGCGAAAGACTTTGAATGTTGCGTTAGACATCTTGTCTGGATCAATCAGTCGTTAGTCGCGAATCGCGTTGAAGTGCAACGCAACGTTGGGTAACTGCTTTGCCCCGTAGGGGCGAAATGTTTATAGCCCCGGTGTTCCTCTCTTTGAACCGCGGCGCTCCGTAGGAGCGCAACGTCGTTTTGCTAAGTCGTCAATCTTCTGCCGGGACCATTTCGCTCCTAACGGAGCGAGTTTATTTAGGTCGAGTCTTGCTATAAACGTCTTGCTCCTCTGGAGCGAAACGACAAGTCACTAAATTCACTTCCCCTCGTCAAGTATCTGCCGCAATTCGGCGGGCATGTCAGGAATTGTACTTTGCGCCAGGCTCATTTCCTCTCCATCGCGAACCACGATGTTGTTTTGCCTTCCCCACTGCTCATCATAGTTTGGATAGTCAATCCGGCTGTGCGCGCCGCGACTCTCTTTGCGTTCCACTGCACTTAATGCTACCGCCTCTGAAACTATCAACATCGACTTGAGGTCGCGCGCCAGATGCCAACCTGGATTGAACAGCCGGGAACCTTCAACTCGTACACCGGACGCCCGCTCTTTCAATTCGGCAATCTCCGCCAAACCCGTCTTCAAGTCCTGTTCGTTTCGAAAGATCCCGACATTGTTCTGCATCGTCTCCTTCAACGCTTCATGAATCCGGTAGGGACTTTCCCCATTGGTTCGTGCAAACGGTTCAACCAGTTCTCGGGCGGCCTCGTCGACCTGCTCAGATGCGATCTCTGACGAACTCGCTTTACCGGCATGGTCGGCAGCCGCGCGTCCTGCCCGCCGCCCAAAAACCAGAAGATCGGAAAGCGAGTTTCCACCGAGACGATTGGCCCCGTGTAATCCGGCCGCTGCTTCACCGGCCGCAAACAATCCGCTCACGGTAGATTCCGCAGACTCTGCCTCAACGCGAATTCCGCCCATCATGTAGTGACACGTGGGACCAACTTCCATCGGCCCCTTGGTGATATCAACGTCGGCGAGCTCGCGAAATTGATGATACATACTCGGAAGTTTCTTCTTCACATAGTCGGCCGGCTTGTGTGAAATATCGAGGTAAGCGCCGCCGTGTTCAGTGCCTCGCCCTTCCTTCGCCTCTGTATAAATGGCGCGCGCTACCACATCGCGCGTTGATAATTCCATTTTCTCGGGGTCGTAGCGCTGCATAAATCGCTCGCCATCCTTGTTTCGCAACACACCACCCTCGCCTCTGACCGCTTCGGTAACCAGTATTCCCTGCACTCCCGGTGGCCAGACCATGCCGGTCGGGTGAAATTGAACAAACTCCATGTCCATAAGTTCGGCGCCCGCGTCGTAGGCCAACGCCATCCCGTCTCCGGTGTACTCCCAGGAGTTTGAAGTGATGCTCCAGGCTTTGCCAATCCCGCCAGTAGCAATCACGATCGATTTCGCTTTGAAGACAACGAAGCGGCCATTTTCCCGCCAGTATCCAAACGCCCCCGCAACGCGATCGCCGTCTTTGAACAATCGCGTGATCGCACACTCCATATAGACGTCAATCCCAAGATGAACGCCACGGTCCTGTAACGTCCGGATCATCTCGAGGCCGGTGCGATCGCCAACGTGGCACAAGCGCTTGAAACTGTGACCACCAAACGCGCGCTGCAGAATTTCTCCATTGTTGGTGCGGTCGAAAAGCGCGCCCCACTGTTCGAGTTCGGTAACACGCTCCGGCGCCTCCTGCGCATGCATCTGCGCCATTCGCCAGTTGTTAAGAAACTTGCCGCCACGCATGGTGTCGCGGAAGTGTGTGCGCCAATCGTCAGCCTTGTCGACGTTGGCCATAGCCGCAGCAATCCCGCCTTCGGCCATGACCGTATGCGCTTTGCCGAGCAGAGACTTGCAAACCACGCCAACGTTCGCCCCCTGGCCCAACGCCTCGATCGAGGCGCGCAACCCGGCGCCACCGGCGCCAATTACCAAAACATCATGTTCGTGAGTTTCGTATTCTGCGGTCACAGCAGTCTCGCGTCTTGAATTGCGCCGGAGGCAAGCAGTCGAATGTAAAAATCCGAGAGTCCAACCGAAAACAGACTCAACCAGGCAAACAGCATGTGATGCTCATTGAGAAAACTGAGGCCACGCCAGGCAGCGTGCCGAGGGCCTCCCGCCACCGTGCAGGAAAAGCAATCGACGTTGCCGCCGAGTAGGTGGCGCAGCGAGTGACAGGAAAATGTATATAAAGAGAGAAAGCTGATGTTTCCCAGCAGAACCAACGAGCCCACGCCAATCCCAAACTTGCCGTCAAACCAGAATGCGTGAATGGCGTCGTACCAAAGGATGATCAGGAAGATCAAAGCTGCGTAAAGAAAATAGCGGTGGACATTTTGCAGGATCAACGGAAAAGAAGCTTCGCCCCGATATCCGTGCCCTCTCGGTTCACCGACCGCGCAGGCAGGTGGATCAAGAAAAAATGCGCGGTAGTAGGCTTTACGGTAGTAGTAACAGGTCGCTCGGAAGCCAAGAGGCGCCCAGAGAATCAGGAGCGCCGGAGATAACGGCCACCAACTGGGCTTGAATAGAGGTGAGTAGAACGGGGAGAGGTAAGGGCCCCATTCATAAAAAGCGTTTTCGAAAGCTCTCCACGTGGCATAAACGCTGAACGCGCCAAGCACCAAAGCCACCGGAATCAGTTCCAGCCACCACGCGTCACGCCGAGTGGTTTTCCCAAAACCGATGGCGGTTCTCGATTGAGCCATGAAGGTCTCTCCGCGACGGGGGCGTTTCTCCGCGGTTGGCGTCCGTCACGGAGTTACGAATGAAACTGGGAAAAGTAGACGGCGCTAAGCATAGCCTACCGGATAAGACTTGGGAAGATTCGAAAACAAGAGTACGCCAGTTTGGATGGCAGGGTGCCTGGTCGAGTGACAGTGATGCCTTGATTTCAAGATCCTTGCTCTAACGACGGGTAGACTCGCTCAGCTTAACCGTTCCATCAAACGAGTCGAGCGTGATTTCATCAGCGACCCAAAGGTTTCAGTTTTTATTTCTCAGGGCCACAGAGTGCCGCCCCAAACGAACGGAATGACCTGGAAAAGACTCATTGCTGATCTCAAATCACCGCCCGGCTGAGGTTGACTCAAGCCGCTTCCTTGCCTCGACCGCTTCGGGACTGCGTGGATAACGATGGACGAGCTCGCGCCAACCTTCACCGTCGTAATGAAATCTTTTCTGCCGTGCATCGAAGATAAACGTAATCCCCTGACGGTTGTAGCGATCAAGTCCGTTGTAGTTCAGGAAATAACTAAAAACCGGCGCGCCTCCGGCGGTCATTTCGACCTCATCGAGCCTGCGTGAGGCATCGTGTGAAAGATGTTTGGCCGCATCTTCGGCCGCCTGCGTAAATAAGATCAGCACCTGCGGGCGTAGCGGCGAAAGCCGGAAGTAGTCCAGGAAGATTCGAGCACGGGCTATCCGGTCAAAGTCTTCAGAAGCCTTTATCAGAGTTAGCAGCCGCGCGTCGTCGCCAACGCGCGCGGGTGAAACGACGGCGTCGCGCTGAATCCACCCGCCGGTTCTTCGGGTCACGTTAACGCGATAGAAGACAATTCCATCGTGACTCCTTTTCACGCCTCGAATGGCAACCAGATTCCCACGGCCCATGCGCCGCACCAATGCTCCCCGAAGCTCAGGCGTCGAGCGCAACGCAGACAACCGCTCATCTACCACGACTGCCACACGTCCACCCGGTGGCGGAGTGCGTCTCTTAGCCAGTGCAGTAAGCTGGGAAACGGACAGGACGATAAAAGTTATCGCCAGAAATCTACGAGAGGAACGACTCTGCACGAACTAACCTCCTCAAACTACTGGGCGACGGAGGGTGATCGATTAGAGCCTGCGCCTGGGGTTTTAGCGGGAAATGCGGCGGCGGGGTTGGCCGGTACTGGTTAATTTCGCGCCTGCCTGCGCAGCGATGATCCGCTGCGCAAAAGCGGCGTGGTGGAAGTGACAGATCGCGACCGCCAGGGCGTCGGCGGCATCGTGAGGTTCAGGGATGCTTGCCAGTGAAAGGAGGGTTTTCACCATCTGCTGGACTTGAAACTTTTCAGCGTTGCCATGACCAACCACGGTCTGTTTCACGAGTCTGGGAGAGTACTCATGAATTTCCAGCGCAGCTCGTTCCGCCACCAGCATAGCCACTCCGCGAACCTGACCGAGTTTCAAGGTGACCTTGACATTGGTTGCCAGGAAACCGTCTTCAATCGCGCAGGCATGCGGACTGTGACGCTGGATAACTTCCTCGAGGGCGTTGGCAATCTTCAGGAGGCGGGCGGAAAACTTCTGTCCTGGTTGGGCGCGAACAATTCCGCATTCAACTAGACGATAGCGGGGGCCATCACCTTCGATGACACCCCACCCCGTCGTCTCACTGCCGGGATCGATTCCTAAGATACGCATAACAAAAGGAGACTGAGCGGCCGCGTTGCTAACTCTTTGGAAAATCAAAATGCACCCGACGCCAGGCAGTATACTACAGCGCAAACTTTAGTCTGCGCCTATTTTGGGAAAAGGGTTTTTACGAACGATGCAAGAATTTTTGCATCAGCTTACCCAGCGCAGAGCTTGTCGGTGGTTGTTTTGAAAGAGCTCTGACAGCGCCTGGCGCGCGAGCGATTGCCAGTCACGACTTCGGATTGCCCAGTCGAAACTTTCGTAATGAAGTTTGCCCAGCTGCGGCGGCCAGGTGAAATCGTAAGACACTGGTTGACGAAATCTTTCTGGACCGGCCGGCGACAGACGCAGACAGTCGCGTTGTGTTTCAAAGCAATCAAACATTCGCTGCTTTAGTGTCCTTGCTCTTTCGTCAAGCAGAAGCGTGGTTACTTCTTTTCCCCTGCCAGGCAGGAACTCGGGCAATTTTGCTTTTCCGTCTTTGCCCGGACGCAAGGCCATCTCGAACATCGCCGGCGGGCTAAGACCATTCTCCTTCATTAATCGCACGGCCGTATGCACCGCAAAAGCCGTTGCGTCGTGGTCGGGGTGTCCACCCTCGTATGGATGCGTCACTACGATATCGGCGCCAGACTGCTGAAGAAATCTGGTTACTCTTTTGGTCAGCTCGACCAGGTGAAACGATGCTTTGTGGTTGGCTATCCCAAAATCAATTACCCGGGTTTCGGGAACATGGGCGAGCGCCAGGGCCGAGATGCATTCTTGCTGTCGAGCTTGAACATACTCCGGCCTGCTGCTGAAGCCCGCGGCCACGAGCTCTTTCGTGTCGCCCGGCGTGCCGTCGGTCAGGTGAAGGACACTGACATCAACGAGCTTTGAGATGAGACAGCCAGCACCCACTATCTCATCGGCGGGATGAGCAACAATCACTGCACAACGCGTCCTGGGAAACAACGCTCCGGTGGAAAAGAGCCTTGCATGCGGCGACCCTAATATTTTTCGCGTTGTCTGAATGGGCTGAGTCATCACTAATCTCGATTCCAAGCCCTGAATAAATAGTCGGCAACCGCGCCATTCGCAGCATGAAATTGGGACATTTGTGTCTACGTCCGATACAAACTGCTCTTGGGCGCCAGGCTCTAAAGATTAGGAGTAAACGGCCCGGATGTGAGTCCGCGGAAGTGAAATGCGAACTTTTCTGGCTTTCCCCTCGGTCTCTCGAGTCTCGCCAGCCTATTACCTACTCAACCCTCGTACCAGAAAACGGTGATTTAATGTTCAATCTGACCAAAATCACATTGCTTTGGCTTCTTGTCCACACGCCAGCGCAGGAATCTGGTGCCGTGACGAAAGCGGCCGCCGGTGAAATGATCGTATTGAACTTCCGCGACCAGCTTCGTTCGCAGCGGTTCCCACTCACTTGTGCGCTTGGTGCTCCAGCGGCTTGGTCCTCCCGGTCTGTTGCCGGTGAATCCCGGAGGCGCAATCAGGGATTCGAGCTTCTTCGTCAGATCCTTTTTTTCCTTTTCGTTGAAGCTGGAGGTGTAGCCCACGTGATGGAGTAGCCCCTGGTCGTCGTACAAACCAAGCAACAACGATCCGATGACCTTCCCTTTCGAAGCGTAGCGGAATCCGCCCACGACACAGTCTGCGGTGCGCATTCGCTTCACCTTTTGCATGCCGTCTCGCTCGCCGGAACGGTACGGCAGATCGCGCCGCTTCGCGATCACGCCGTCCAGCTTGAGTCCAGTTGTTGACAGCCATTTCTTCGCGGTCGCATAGTCCTCGGTTTTCGGTGAAAGCTCGATAGTCGGATTTCGACTCAGATACTTTTTGGCAAACTTCTCCAGCCGGTTGCGACGCTTCACCAGCGGTTCCTGCAAAACCTGCTTTGCTGTCTCGTCAACCAACAAGTCAAACACGATCAGGTGGGCGGGAGTCTCTTTTGAAAGTTTCTGCACCCTGCTGGCCGCCGGGTGAATTCTCTGAAGCAAGTCATCAAACGACAATCCCCCCTTCACCGGAATGACCAACTCGCCGTCGAGCACAAACTTTGTTGCCTTTAGCTTGAGGAGGGCGTCAGCGATCTCCGGGAAATAACGAGTAAGCGGTTGTCCCGATTTCGACTGTAGCTCGACTTTTTCTCCATCGCGAAAGGCGAGGCAACGAAACCCGTCCCACTTGGGTTCATATTCCCAATCGTCTCCACGCGGGATCTCAGGAACCAACAAAGCTTCCATCGGCGGGTAGGGTGGTTTGATCGGTAACGTCATAACGAAACCGATAGTATCACCTCTTTGGAGTGCGGCGGCCTGGCGCCGCTTTGCCCGCTGCCGCATTTAGGTGCTCGCGTTAGACCACAAACGAGAACAGCGAGGGCCAAGCCGGACCTCAATTGTCTGCGTGGTGCTCCGCGAGGGCTGCATTAAAGAGCCCGGGCAGAGATTGAAAATCCTTTGCGGGCTGCATTCGTCCGCAGCCGTTGCGCCCATGAAGTTTCGACTTGAGCAGACTCTGATGCGGTCAGCGTGCGACTGCCCACTAGCTGGAACTCCGCATCCCGGTATCTCGCAACCAAAACTGAATCAACATAGTCGACCGACAGAGCGGGCAACTTGAGACGCTTTATCTCAGCTGCGTCGCGCTCGACATCGATTGCCAGCACAACCTTCAGAGCGGCGCCAACGGAGCAAATTCGCCGCAGGTTGATTAGCGCTGCCGCATTTGCTCCGGCGACAGTGGCAAGCAAACTTCCCCAGGGAAAGTTCACATGCAACTCGCCGGCGATACCGTCCAGTTCAGGCGGAAGACTCTCAACTGCCGATTGAACGAACAGGAGGTTTGGCAAACCACCCTTCGACGGTTTTCGATATGTTTTTTCAGAGATTTTTTCGAGCGGGCGACGATTGGCGTCGATGCCGATGAAGAATTGGTCTGGCCTGGCGCCGGCCAAACGGTAGGGAAACAAGCCATCGCCAGTCCCCATATCAACCACTACGTTGGTATAGGGCCTGACCAGATCTTCTAAAGCCGATCTATCTAGTCATCAATTAGTTTTACCGCGAATTAAGGTCAACATGATTGTAGTCTCCAGTCTGGAGTCTGGAGTCTATAGTGTGTGGAGTCCGATCTCATACTCACTCTCAGTCTTCATCGACTGAGGACTCAGAACTTAGCACTTGTTACGAAGCCGCGGCCATGTCCGCTTCGCTGATGTCGAAGTTGGCAGAAACTTTTTGGACATCATCGTGATCCTCCAGAGCTTCCATCAACTTGAGCATCTGGCGGGCATCGGCACCTTCGAGTTTCTTGTATTCCTTCGCCACCATTTCTACCTCAGCGACCTGCGGCTCGACTCCAGCTTTCTTGACTGCTTCCAACACGCCGTCAAAGTCGGCTGGAGCGGTGATAATCTCAAAATTCTCACCATCGTCGCGCAGGTCCTCGGCGCCCGCATCCGTTACGACTTCGAATAACTCATCTTCCGATTTGGCCTCTTTGGAAACTGCGATATAACCTTTCTTCTCAAACATCCAGGCCACAGCTCCGGCAGCCGCCAGGTTGCCGCCATTCTTGGAAAAGATGTGCCTGATCTCCGCCACTGTCCGGTTGCGATTATCAGTTACCGATTCAATCAACAAGGCGACGCCGCCCGGACCGTATCCCTCGTAAGTAATCTCTTCGTAGTTGACGCCCTCTTCCTCGCCAGTGCCGCGTCGAATTGCTCGATCGATAGTGTCGTTGGGCATGTTGCCGCCCTTGGCGTCGAGGATGGCCTTGCGCAGGCGCGCGTTGCCGTCGGGATCACCACCGCCGGAACGCGCGGCGACCGTTATTTCCTTAATAAACTTGGTGAACAGTTTCCCGCGTTTGGCGTCGAGCGCGCCTTTTTTGTGTTTAATACTATGCCACTTCGAGTGTCCGGACATTTGGGTCTAGATCCTTAAAGAAGTTTAACTGGGGTTTGTGTTTAGGGACGAAAATATATCATAACAAAAGGCAGAGAACATCCAGCCCGGTCGAGCTGGTAGTGGGTCAGTACTTACTCGAAAACTTACTCACGACCCGGTGGACCCACTCCCAGCGCAAGCTAACCCTTGGTTTCCTTCCTACTCAGCGCTTCAAGATCCAACGCGCTGATTCCAGAGACCTTTACTGTCTTGAGTTTGGAACTCTGACCGGAGGAAATTTCAACCGACCTTTTGGAGACTTTAAAAGCCGCCGCCAGCGTGCGCACGAGTTCCTGGTTGGCCGCCCCGTCCACCGGAGGCGCTGCGATTCTGACACGCAACGCGCCATTGTGTTCACCGGCAATTTCACTGCGTGAAGCGCGCGGCACCACGCGGACTTTGAAAACCAGCACTCCAGACTTTTCGGAGAAGGTGATCATTTTCATAAGCCCAAGATCCAAAGTCCAATGTCCGGACCCCCAACGCTACCTGAGCCTTTCACAGCACAACCGCCGTTTCTCCATTCAACACACCGAACCCTTGAATTGGTGGATTCAACTTCGAAGTGCAACACCAACGTTGCTGAAATATTTCGTTCTTCTGACTTGAACTGTTTTTACCGGTCAAGTCAAAAATCCTCACGAAGGATACGACCAGGTTCGGTTGCCCTTCAAAGTTGAATCCACGATTGGCAATTGCAGCACACTTCTGAACGACGACGCGAATATCGTATCCTGAACCTCTGGTCATCCAGACATTGGACATTGGACTTCGATTTACGTGAAGTAATAAATCGTCCAACCCTTAAGCAGTGTTCCGGCAATAGCCGACTGGAGCAACATCAGAATAATAAAAGCGACAATCGGCGAAATATCAAACATCCCGACCGTCGGTATCAACCTCCGCAGCGGGCCCAGCAATGGCTCGGTGATATGTACCAGAAATCGCATGATGCGATTTGAATAGCTGACCGTGCCCCACGAGAAGATAATGCGTATGAAAACAAGCAAGCTGAATAAACTAATCAGCCCGTAAAGAACGTAGCCGATCAGCGCAACTGGTGCATGTCTTTCAACGGCCACAAGAATCCCGGCCAGCGTATTCGCCAGACCCGCAACCAGTTGGACCGCAAACCAGCCCAGGAGAATTGTGAGCAGGATGGTGACTAAGGGAGCATATTTAGGATCCACTCTCAACCGGATTAACCCACGCCGCACCGGATCGATAAGCGGGTCGGTGAGACTACGAATCGTCCGCGAGCTCCAACCGAAAGGATTCAGGTCGGCCTGGTTGGCAATCAGCCGCAGAATCATAGCGACGATTATCGCAACGATCAGTGTGATAACCGCCCAACTAACAAACCAATAGATCCGGTCAAGAATGATCATAAGAGTCTGGAGTCTGGAGTCGGAGTCTGGAGTCTGAAGTCTGGAGTCGGAAAGCTGGCCCCCAGAGTCCGAACATCAAGGTTGAGTCTAACGCAGAGTACTCCCAATTTGGGATTGGACCCCGATCTTGAAGCCTCAAATCGCCAACCTTGACTCCAGGCTCTAGACTCCAGACTCCAGACTCCTTTTTCCAAATATCGCGGTTCCCACGCGAACCATCGTGGCGCCTTCTTCAACCGCAACTTCAAAGTCGTTAGTCATCCCCATCGAGAGCTCGCCTCTTCGATCGCCAAACACCCCCTGTCGCTCAAGTTCGTCCCTCAGGCCGCGCAGGGTCTTGAAATACGGACGCGCGCAGTCAGGGTCCTCAAAATACGGCGGCAGAGTCATCAAACCAATCAACCTTAGTCTCGGACATTCAGAGATTGCTTCGACCAGTTCCGGAACGTGAGTTGGATCAATTCCGGTCTTGGTCTCTTCCCCTCCGAGGTCAATCTGGATTAATACGGGTAGTTCCTGTCTCTCTTCCTCGGTGCACATTCGATCCAGGCGCCGCGCAAGATCAACGGAATCCAGAGAATGGAGGCAATCAAAGAGTTGAACTGCCTTGCGCGCCTTGTTTGCCTGGAGATGGCCAACCAGGTGCCATCGAACTCTGGAACGACCAACCTCGTGGATCTTGAACTCCGCCTCCTGAACGCGGTTCTCGCCCAGGTCATCAATGCCGGCCTGGATCGCCGCTCTTAGTTTTTCGGGTGGATGAGTCTTGCTGATAGCGATTAGGGTGACGTCGTCTGCGGAACGGTTGGCACGAAGGGCGGCCCCGGCAACTCGTTGGCGAACGTTCTCGATTCGTTCACGCAAAGTCTGGTATTCGAATGCTTCCTGCATGGATCAACGACAATCGAATCGAAACAGAACTGTAAAGCTTTCAAACTTGATGTTATTCAGACTTACCTTATCAGATCAGTGCGGAGGTCGCACTTGCCTATTTGTTACCCAAACCGTGGACGATGGAGTTTCTTATCTACCCGATTTGGGGTGTCAACGTACGGCGACATTTGATTTTTTCTCAGAGGATTTGACGAAGGCGGATTGGCACGATGATTGTTGCAAAATTCGTCGCCCCCGGTCCTCAAATTGAAATCTTCGCAAAGGAACTCTAGCCATAGGTCCTGGGCCATATGGGTAGATTAGGAGGAGCTTGTATGAAGAAGTCCAAACGAAGGGGAACTTTTTTTTCGATTACCATCGTGGCTCTGTTGCTGACGATGATCATTCCGGTCACTGCTTTTGGCGATCGGCGCGGTCGCGGTCGCGGTCGTAACCTGGATGGTCGGAAGTGCGGCAAGTTCGTTAATTGCCACGATGCCCGTGATGGCCGTTGGGATGGTCGCGGTCCTCGCCGGCGCATCAGCGGCTCGAGTTTGCGTCGCAGGATTTGGAGAAACCGCAATTGGGATCGAGATGACGATTTTCGTCGTCGGCGAGTGAATCGCAGGGTGCTTCTCGATCGGCGATTTGACCGGCGGTAGCAGGACCGCTGGCGATCGAGGCTATTTTTGGCGGTCTCGTTCTGAATCGAATGGAGTAGCGCATGCTGTAACCGCGAGTGGGCAGGTCCCGCCACTCGCGGTTTTTGCACATACTCGCGTGTTCCTCGGTGAGCAAGAATCGTGAACTGGGTCGTTGCTCCGCACTCAACTCGCATGGCCGCGCAAACCGTCAAGCTCGATTTCCCCCAACATTGAGCCATTCAAAGACCCGAACAGACTTGAACCCGGCGACAGTGACCCGGTCGCTACGGCTCCCGGTTCTGATACAGAATTGACCTTGTTGACGCAAGCCTTCATTGCTTTGGAACCGATTTAACACCGCATATTACCCACGACCCGAATTACCCACGACCCGACTTTCTCGTTTCTTGACACTCTCTCGACGCGTTCGCATAATGCATTCACCGCATGCGGATGTGGCGGAACTGGCAGACGCGCAGGTCTCAGAAGCCTGTGATGGTGACATCGTGGAGGTTCAAGTCCTCTCATCCGCACCAAATTTGGAAGTAATAGCGAGCTGCTCAGAAGGCGCTCGCTTTTATTTTTGTTGATTTTGGAACAAAGCGACCCCGTTCAGCGTTGAAACGTGTGCTCCCCGCGCCCGCACCGGTAACGGTGTGGCTTTTCCATACTTAGTTCAGAACCAGATCCGAGGGGACCACTCAATGAGAGCTGAACAAACCGAAACTATCGAACCAATTCGAAGCAGTCAGTTGCAGAATTCTTCAACTGTCGAGGTACCTCTCAAATTGAGAATAGCGGAGCGCCCGGAGCGAGACCGAGTTCAGCGTCTGCTTGATTTGGCCTACAGTATGCTCGGAGAGGCCGAAACGCTGGCGCGCGACAAGGCTTTTACTGACGTATCCCACCGGCTTGAAGCCATCGACCCCTCAGAGGGAGTCGACTTCTATGGCGAAGTGGAGCGTTTCGAGACTGGCTTGATCAAGCTGGCTCTTGACCACTCCGGAGGAAATCAGGCGAAGGCAGCCCGACTGCTGCACATCAAGCCAACCACGCTTTACTCCAAGATCAAGTTGTACGGTATTGAGTATTGAAGTGGTAAGTGGCGCCCTTGTCGATGAGCTCGGCAGCTGACAATTTTTCAGATTCATCGACCACTCTCACTTGTCATTCGCTCGCCATTCGGGACTGGCTGGTCTTGATAGAGCGAAAGTTTGACAAATGACTGGTTGACATTGCCTGGGCCCTGCCCGTGCGATCCGCAGGTTCTAACTAATTCACCGCCTCCGAGGAATTGTCCGTTTGTGCCTGACGTCCATCCGTCACGATTAACTGCTGCTCATCAAACAGGTTGGAATCGACCAGCGTCTGCACCCAGTAGTTTCCCACCGTCGGGAATGTGACATTCACAAAGAAACTAATGTTGTCGGCAAATCCGCCTGGCGCGATCACAAAGCTGGTGGGTTGAGAGACAACTATCGGGTGCTGGCGATCCGGCGTCAGAATTCTGACTTCCGAGAGATGTGTCCCTTCGCCCCGCCAATGATTGACGACGGCAAACTTAATCAACGAAACGGGCAGTTGCTCGACCAGCATGTTCTGAAACACTCCCATGAACGACAGTTTGTTACCGGCTTCGAGGCGGACGTCGTCGCAAAAAAGCGTATACATGAGTTCAAGATTATTCTTCTTATTTTCCGGTAATGCCATTTTGTCTCCTTCAACGAATGCCCGCTTGAATCCGGAGCTGTATCTTACGCCCTCCCTGACGGTCGGGCTACTGCCCGCTTGACGGCCGGGCTATTGCCGCTGGCGACAGGTTGCGCCCTAATCCAACATTTCCTTGAAACCCTTTTCATCAAGTACATTCACACCTAAAGAATTTGCTTTATCCAATTTCGACCCGGCTTCTTCCCCCGCCACCACATAGTCAGTCTTCTTGCTGACTGACGACGTGACGCGACCGCCCCGCGCCTCAATCGCCGCGCGTGCTTCGTCGCGAGTAAAAGAACCAAGCGTGCCCGTCAGAACAAACTGTTTGCCGGAAAACTCTTCACTGGTTTGTCCGCTCGTCTTCTCGATCTCCGTCTTCACGCCCGCGGCGGCCAGGCGCTTGCACAATTCAATGTTGCCTTCGTCGTCAAACCAGTCGCGAACACTCTGCGCCACCGTTAGACCAATCTCAGGAACGTCATCAAGCTGCTCAACAGTTGCCTTGCTGAGGGCGTCCAGCGAACCAAAGTGTCGCGCCAGTGTGGAAGCGGTGCGGTCCCCAACATGGCGGAGTCCCAGTGCGTAAATCAGATTCGAAAGTTCCCGGCGCTTGCTCGATTCGATTTGAGCCAGCAAGTTTGAGGCAGATTTGGCAGCCATTCGCTCAAGGCTCGCAATATCCTCCAATGTCAGGCTGTAGAGGTCACCGGCGTCGCGTACCCTGCCGCTGTTGACAAACTGATCGACCAGCGACTCACCGAGTCCCTCGATGCGCATCGCCCGCCGGGATGCGAAATGTAATAGACGCCCTTTCAATTGCGCCCGGCAATCCGCCGCCACACAGCGCGAAACGACTTCACCTTCCGGCCGCGAAATCTCACCTCCGCAAACCGGACACTTCCTGGGCATCCGGAATGGCTTCTCTTGCCCGGTACGTTTCGACTCAATAACTTTCAGGACTTTCGGAATTACATCGCCGCCCTTTTCAATCAGTACCCAGTCGCCTATGCGAATCCCGAGCCGCTTCACCTCGTCGGGGTTATGCAGGGTGGCGCGAGAGACGGTGGTTCCCGCCAGACTGACCGGTTCCAGGTTTGCCACCGGCGTGAGGGCCCCGGTCCTGCCAACCTGGACCACGATGTCATTGACTCGGGTGGTTGCCTGACGGGCGGCGTATTTGTATGCCACGGCCCAGCGCGGGGCCTTGTTGGTAGTTCCAAAATCGTCCTGCAACGCGGTCGAGTTTACTTTGACGACCAGCCCGTCGATCTCATAATCCAGATCGTCGCGTTGCGCTTCCATCTTCGCAGCGAAGTCGATCACTTCGTCAATTGAGTCACATCGAGTGCGATTGGGGTTAACTCGAAAGCCGACCTGTTCGAGCCAATTCAACGCCTCCCAGTGGGTCGCGAAAGGTTTGCGATCGCCGGTCAACAAATCGTAGGCAAACATTTCCAGTTTTCTTGAGGCGACAATCTTCGAGTCCAACTGGCGGATGGTGCCGGCAGCGGCGTTACGCGGGTTGGCAAAGCGAGGTTCGTCTTGCTCTTCGCGCTCGGCGTTGATTCGCTCGAATACTTTTCTGGGAATGAATGCCTCGCCGCGCACCTCAAATTCTCGTGCAATCGGTTTCCGCTTGCCGCGCAATTTGAGAGGGATACTGCGAATGGTGCGCGCGTTTTGAGTCACCTCTTCGCCAATCCGGCCATCGCCGCGCGTGACTCCGCGAACTAGAAGGTCGTTTTGGTAATGAAGAGCAAGTGACAGTCCGTCGATTTTCAACTCGGCAACGTAATCGAGCCCGCGGCCATCAGACAGTCGCCGGCAACGTTGATCGAAAGCGCGCAGCTCATCGATGTTGTAGCTATTGTCGAGGGAGAGCATTGGCCGACGGTGGACCACTTCAGCAAAGCCTTCTGCCGGTCTGCCGCCAACGCGTTGGGTGGGACTGTCAGGGGTTATGTATTCCGGATGTTCCTGCTCGAGTTTCTGCAGGCTTTCAAGCAACGAGTCGTACTCTAAGTCCGAGATCTCGGGACTGTCGAGAACGTAGTAAAGTTCCTCGTGACGCCGGATTTGTTCCCGCAGTTTTTCGATTTTTTGTCCGACTGACTGACGCTTTTGCATTTGACTGTCGCTGACTGGAGGTTACGAATTGAGCGCAGCCCGCGTAGCGGGGCGGAAGCGTAAAGCCTGGTGGAGCGTATCGAAACCCCAGGGCAAAAGCGTAGAAATCTTTTCAGCCCGCGGAGTGGGCGAAAGCCTCACCGAATAGGCTGTCACCCGCTCGCGGGGTGTGGTCACATCCAACCAACGGTTCCTGGGATTTCGCTGCGCTCCACTCCAGGCTTTAAGCTGCCACCCGCTGCGCGGGCTCAGAGTTTTGACCGTCAGACTCTCTCGACTGCTAGCCCTTAAGAGCGCTTCCGGCCTTTTCGCGAATCCCGCTGACTTTCGCCAACGCGGCAGTCTTAGGCTTCACTTCGCCAAGCTTGTGTATGACTCGTCCTATGAACTTGATGCTCTGGAGAAAGTCATCGATTCGAATGTTTTCGTCGGGCCCATGCGGGTTTGACCCGGCGTAGCTGATGCCAAACGAAGCGACCGGCGTGGGAGGCGTCGACGCGCCGCAAACGGCGCCGACCGGCCCGCTCGAAGGATCCATCGGATAGATCATCGGCGAAACTCCATAAACCTCCGTGGCACTACTAATCACGGCCCGCGCCACATCGGAACCTGCTGAGGACTTCGCCAGCGGCGCGTTTCCCAGTTCAATAATCTCGATGTCCTTAAAGCCACGAACGTCGAGGTGCTCGCGTAGCATTTCCAGGACCAGCGCGGGCGTCAAATCAGGAACCAGCCGAAAGTCCAGACGAGCCATTGCCATGCTGGGCAGGATCGTTTTGATGCCGGCCTCGGTGTGTCCCGTTCGGATGCCGCAGATTGTGCAAGTGGGACCAAAGATGTGCTCCTTAACGAGGGCCGAACCCTTCATCGAGCGTAACCACCCTCCGATCCGAAACTCGCGCTTCAAACCGGCTTCGTCAAGCTCAATTGATTTCAGCGCCTCCATGTCTTCGTCGCTGACTGGGGCAATCTTCGACGAAAAGCCGTCAATTGTGATGACGCCTTTCGGTGAAGTAATCGTCGCCAAAGCCTGGACCAGACGCCACGCAGGATTGGGAACGATCGCTCCCCACTTTGAGTGGAGGTCGATCCGCGCGCCGTGGGCCCTCAACTCTACAAACTGAATTCCCTTGAATCCCAGACTAATTACGGGACGCTCCTTGGTGTCTTTGTAACCCTCATCCCAGATGCAGCCCTGCGCGGCAAACATGTCGGGGTTTTCCGCCGCGAAACGATAAAGACTCGGGCTGCCCAATCCATCTTCGCCTTCCACGAAAAAGCGAAGCGACACCGGCAACTTACCATATGTCTTTTGATACGCTTCCACGGCCGCAAGCCGGGCGACGAGATCGCCCTTGCTGTTTGACGCTCCGCGTGCGTAAAGCCGGCCGTCGGTGATCGAGGCGGAAAACGGACCGGAAGACCACTCACTCAAGTGGCCGACAGGCTGCACGTCGTAGTGACCGTAAACGACGTAACTCTGGGCGCCAGCACCGCATTCACCGTAGATGATTGGATAACCGGTTCCAACCCGAAACGTGCGCGTACCAATGCCCACCCGCTGCATCATCTGTTCGACCGTTTCCGCCATCGCGCGCATGCCCGTGCCGCGCGCGGCGACGGAAGGCATCCGGCAAAGCGCCTGCAGTCGTTCTGCAAACGTCAGTGCATGCCGGTCAATGTATCGATCGAAACGAGTGAAAATCATCTCGGGATCCAGTTACTACAGGAAGTGACCGCCAGGGTTCCGCTACTGAACAACCCCTTCAGCTTGCAAAGCCTCGCGTTCGAACAGCAGATAGCGTGGCTGTTCCGGAGTCCGTTCAAAAGCTGCGCAGACGAGGCCTTTATAAAATGCGGTTTGAAACTCGCCGCGCACACGCGATTGTTCCGTTTTCGCCTCGGCGGGTTTTGTCTTAACAAGCTCGGCCCAATTCCGAGGTACAGCGATCGTGACGGCTGGTCTCGCTTGGATGGTAGCAGGCGTTCCGCCGGCAAGTTCATTTACTCGACGCGTCTGAAGCTGCCAGCTGGCAAACAGCCGGTCGCTGTCGATGCCGGGTGTCAGGCCCTGCGCTGTCGGGCTGCTCGGGTAGTCGGTGCCGTAGAAGTTGGCGGCGTAACTACTAACAGTGACCCCCAGCCGGTTTAGATTGAAGTGGGCATTTCGAGCCTGCATCGGATCCCAGGTCCACTTGATAAAGCTCCTGCCTTCGGACAGCACATGGGCTCGCTGGCTCCATTTCAGCAGTGCGCCCACGCCTTTGTTCTGGTATTCCGGTGCGACGGCCATCATGTGCGAATAACCAAAAATCTCATTACCATTGCGAATGGCCGCCAGGTGGTGAACAAACCCAACAATCGTTTCGCCGGCAAAGGCTGCCAGCGTCCAGCCCCCGGCCTCACAACTTACAATCAAATGCCGGCGCGGAGAAATCTCCAGATCTGGAAGTCCAAACACTTCCCTCTGCAACCTGACGCAACTATCAAACTCTTCAATGGTCGCACATTCGCGGACTACGATTTCATCCATCGTGGTGGGGGTCATGCCTTAGGTCCGGCTGGCAATTCAATCAACATGCGCAGTCCGCCTGACTCACGATTTTCCAGAGTGACCTTGCCTTTCATCACTTCGAGCAAACGACGTCCTATGATAATACCGAGCTCATTCAGATCGGTTTTCCCCGCCCGCGGCGCTTCTACAGGATCGAAAACTCGCAACAGGTCCTTCACCGGCTCCCCTTCATCTTCGATTCTGACTCGGAGAGTTACCGGCTCCACCATGTCCGCGTAGACATTCACACTCTGGCCCTCGCCGCTGCGGCTCACCGCCCAGGCGAGAAACGTATAGAGAGTTTGTCGCAGTCTGCCCTGGTCGGAAACGATAGTATCGACATCGGGGGCCAGCTCACAATCAATCTTTACCTGGTTCTTGACTGCCTGTCGACTGACAGCCGCGCAAGTCTGGCGCAGCGTTTCGCGTACCGGAAACTCATGCAGGAAAATCTCTGCCGGACCCGCCTCGAGCCGTGACAAATCCACGAGTTGATTAAGGCTCGTCAGCAGCTGCATTCCCGAGTTTTGAATTTTCTGACAGAAGCGCTGCTGAGTTTCGGAGAGCTTTTCCTGGTCCAGCAAGATTTCCGTAAAACCCAGTATCGAGGTCAACGGTGTGCGTAACTCATGCGACATTCGCGCCAGAAAAAGTGAACGATAATGTGAAACGTGACGCAACTCCCGGTTGGCTTCTTCGAGGGCAGCACTTCGTTGCTGCAACTGCTCGATCAGGTGAGCCACTCGCGCGTCGTTAGTATTTTCGCTTCCGGCGGTCTCGTGGTTTGCCGGCTCGTCCCGCAATATTTTTGTCGTCATGAAAAGATGATCGAGTGCCGGCCGATTGACCACTCAGGCGGTTCGCTCGAGTAATCAATCGCCAGCGTCTCGACTAATCAGCTTCTTTCGCTGTGCGCCTTATTGTTTCGGGAAGTTCAATATAAGACTGCACCGGATGAGTGTCAAAGCCTTGCTTCTTTTTTAACTAAATCGTGCGTTATCATGCTGTGCCAGGTTGTTTCACACCTGCTCAGGGCCGAGCTATCAAACGAATGAAAGGCGTTCTTACAGATCAACCACTCACGGAACTCGTGCGCGAGGTCGCAACCAAGGGCCTGTCCGGAACCTTGCGACTTGAGCATAACCGCGCGAAAACAGCGATTTATTTTGAGGAAGGTCAGGTCATCTTCGCCGCTTCAAATGTCCGCACCTTAAGACTGCGCGAGTATCTGCGAAAACGAGATCTGGTTTCGGAGAAAGAATTGGCCACCATGGGAGATGTTCCGGATCTCAAGCTGGCGTCCCTGCTGTGCGGAATTGGCAAGCTCCAACAGGACAGCGTTGATGCGCTGTTCGCGACTATAGTGTCTGACACGTTACTGGTCGCCCTGCTCTGGACTGAGGGCAATTGGCACTTCGACGAGCGTGCCCATTTTAACGAGACTATTCGAGTAAAGGTCGACATGCCGAGTCTGCTTAGAGAAGCTGCGCAGCGAATGCCCTTGAAGTTTATTTCCTTGCGTTTTCTCAATCCGAAAGAGGTCATCACCCGCGCTCAGGGAACGCCGCTTGGCAACAGTTTCACTCCGTCCGAGGGTTTTCTGCTGTCGCGTCTTGACGTGCCTGTGAAGCTGGAAGAACTGGTTGCAATCAGTGGCTTAAGAGATCTCGAGGCCTATCGAGTGATCTATGGTCTTGCTTTGAGCGGTCACCTGCAACGCGAATACTGGCACAATGCATTTCGATCCGCGGCGCCTAAGGCTACAAAGTTGAAACCCGAGACCAAACCGGCGCTGGAAACCCCGGAGCCCGAACCCAAACCGCCAGACGACCGTGAAAAAGTGGAGGCTTTTCTGGAACGGCTGAGCAACGCCACCGACTACTACGAAGTTATCGAACTTCCTCCAACGGCCGAGGCCAATGAGATCAAGAAGGCCTACTACATGTTGGCGCGACTCTACCATCCCGACAGATTCCACTTCCAGTCAGGGACGCCGATCCATGCCCGGATCAGTTCCGCGTTCGCGAGGATTACCCAGGCATACGAAACGCTCACCGATGCGAAGGCTCGCGCCGCTTACGACGCCTCGCTGAAACGGACCCGCAAGTTTGCCGAAGCAGCCTCAAAGGCGAGTAAGAAAACGGAAACCGAACCTGGAACAGAGTCCTCCGCCCAGGCAGGCGAAGCTGAACAGCATTTCCAGGAAGGATTGACGGCGTTCCAGGAAGGGTTGGTCAGCGCGGCCGTCACGCACCTGGCAATTGCTTCGCGGATGGCGCCGGATGAGGCCCGCTACCGGGCAAACTATGGCCGGGCACTCGCTGCCAGCGCGCCAACCCGCAGGCTGGCGGAAAGCGAGCTCCTGGCGGCCGTAAAACTCGAACCGTCCAGCGCGGCCTATCGGATATTGCTTGCGGAGTTGTACATTGAGCTCAAATTTCCGCGGCGTGCCCAGACCGAGTTGGAGCGGGCGCTGGCTCTCGATCCCAACAACGCCAGTGCGCGCGCGCTGTTGCGAAAGTTGCCGGGTTCCGGCAAGACCGGATAATAATCTGCATTGGATTTTCAGAAAGGTTGAATGTCAAAACTCCACGAGACTGCTAAGGAGCGATTGGCCCGGGAGGCCTATCTCCAACTCGCCGAAGCGGCGGACCAGTTTGAGCAATACCCGCATCCGCACGCTGTTCGCATCGCCGCGATTGCCGACGCGATCGCTGAAGCGTTTCTTCTCGCTGAGCATGATCGGAAATCACTTCTAACTGCGGCCCACATGCACGACCTCGGCGAAGTTTCGATGGAAAGAGACTACATTCAACGAGCCGGGTCGCTGACGGATGAAGAGCGTATCGACTTGTCTCGTCATCCTGTAGTTGGAGAACAGGAAGCCGCCCGGGCAAGTGCCGATCGCGCGGTGCAGTTGCTGGTTCGCTGGCATCATGAATGGTGGAATGGGTGCGGTTATCCCGACGCGTTGAGGCGGACTGAGATTCCACTGGGCGCCCGAATCCTGCGCCTCGCGGATTCCTACGCCGCGCTGACTGACGCCCGCCCATATCGACCGGCGCTGACTGAGGTAGAAGCGAAAGAACAGATCATCGAGCACGCAGCAATCGAATTCGATCCGGCAGTAGTGGAAGCCTTTCTCGCGCTCGGCGATCTCGCCGAGTTGCGATCATTTGCGACCCCGGAAGAACCGGTTGCCGCACCTCCACCAGACGAGGGCTGGACTCTTTTTTCATCGTTTGTGAAGTGAAGGAACTCTTAGTGACCTACATCTCGACCACAACATTCCCCAATGGCTGGTTAGGCTTTGAGCTAAACGTGCTTCGCCGGTTGAAATTCTCCTCCATCGCGCTGCCCTTCACCGGCGAACCCGACATGTGTGTTCAACTGAAGCATTGGAAAGTCAGAGTGGCGGCAAACGACCCGATGACCTGGGCATTCACGAAAGCCACCGCGCTGGTTGAAAACAACTCCGAAAGGCTCACCGAAGACGAAGTTGTTTCGGTTATTGAAGATGCTTATGTGCCGCGTGAGCGGCTCGACAACCCGTCGCTCCGAAATTGGTTCAATGAAACCGACGCCTGGTGGTTTGATAATGTTCGGTTTAATGCCGAGCGGCTTACCACCCCTTTCCGGCGCTCGCTTGCATTGACGCTCGGGATGATGGTTGGGGACTACGTTTTGTCTTTTACTGATGAAAGCCGGCACTTGCGCGAGCCGCTCTCTCTGTCGCGCGTTTTCTGCCGGATGGCAGACATCATTCCCTTTCCGCACGACACCTCACTGCGCAGCAAGGCCTCTAATCAGGACGTCCGTGCATTCGTGGCTGAGCGCCGCCACACTGATCTGTTGTTTCTGCGATTGCCGGTGCCTACTCAAACAGAGTCACTGCAGCAATCGCCACAGGGTTGGCGTGAAGAATGGCTGCAAGGCGGCAATGACTTCTGGGAGGACCTGGAAACAAAACGCGCCGGCAGGCTTGGGTCGCGGGTGCAAAGCAAACAGCAGTATCTGAGGCTGGTGGAAGACTTGCTGCACACCGCCGCTCACCTCCCCGCCTGGGCCGTGGCCCACACTGAAAACGGCTTCATCACCACCGAAGAACTCGTGGAGACGATCGGTCGCGTGCGCAAAGTTGACGCCATCTACTCGAAGGATTTTTCGGACTTGCTTGGCGTGCGCACTTCGATTATCACCGCTGAAGGTTAACCTAACCCGTCAAACACCTTGAAGGATTTCTATGCGGCCGGATCTGCAATCAGGCGATACCCAACGCCGCGCACGGTCAGGAGATGGATTGGATTGGAAGGGTTGTCTTCTATGTACTTTCTGAGCCGGACGATGAAGTTGTCGATTGCCCGCGTGTCGGTGTCTTCGTCGAGATCCCAGACGTCTTCCAGAATCGCCTTGCGCGAAACCACTTTCCCCTCGTGCTTGATCAGATAGCGCAACAACTGCGCCTCCATCAAAGTCAATCGGATTGTCTGCTGGGGAGTTCGCAGTTCGAGGTTCGCGAAATCGATGGTGCGCCCTTTGAAACTGAATTCCTCAGGGTCTGCCTCGACCGGCGTGGTCGCGGCTGGTGTCTCATTGGTTTGGTCCTGGTGAAACCACTCACGGCGGCGAAGCAAGGCATTGAGACGAGCCAGGAGTACTGCCAGTTCGAAAGGCTTCGGCAGGTAATCGTCTGCCCCGGACTCGAAGCCCCGCAGCACGTCTTCGGGACGCCCGCGCGCAGTCAACATCAACACCGGCATGAAATTGCCGGCGGCCCGAAGTTCGGACGCAACCACAAAGCCGTCTTTCCCAGGCAACATGATATCGAGCACCAACACGTCGAAGCGCCGCTGCTCTTCCAACAATAAAGACAAAGCGGTTTCGCCGTCGCTGACGGTCTCGACCGTGAATCCCTCGGCTTCCAGGTTGAACCGCAAGCCATCAGCAAGGTGCCGCTCGTCCTCGACTACCAACACAGCGCTCATCGCATCATGCTCTCGGAAGTTGGATGGTAAAAGTACTGCCCTGTCCGGGACCTTCGCTCTCGGCAAAAACGCGTCCGCCGTGTTTCTCAATCACTGAACGTACGATAAACAGTCCGAGGCCCGTACCCTTCACTCGTGCCATGAAACGTCCCGGCACCCGGTAAAACCGCTTGAAGATGCGCTTCAATTGCGTGGCAGGGATGCCGATGCCGCGGTCTGCAATCCTGACGGCCACTTGCTTAGCATCAATCGCCTCAACCTCGACGGACAGCTTCACCGACTGGTCCGAATACTTGACCGCGTTGTCGAGCAGATTTGAGACGGCGGCGCGTAATTCCTCAGCATCACCGGCGACTCGAGCGGGTTGGCCGTCGAGCGATTCCCGGTAGGTTAACGAATCCGGTCCAAGGTTGTAGCGCGTGCGGGCAATGTCGAGACACTCGCCTACCATCTCCGGGACATCAACTATGGTCAGGTTTATTCGTCTTCGTCGTTGTCCGGTACTGCCGGCACGCAGAACCTGCTGCACGGTCTGTAATAGTCGTTCGTTGTCAGCCAGCATCACATCGTAGAAACCCTGGCGTTGGCTTTCGGAGAGATCGCGCGTCTTTAGTGTTTCGAGATAAAGGCGAATGGAAGCAAGGGGCGTCTTCAATTCGTGGGTGACCGCGTTAATGAAAGCATCATGCTGTTCATTGCGGCGTATCTCGCGAATCAAAAAGGTGGTGTTGATGACAAGCCCGAAGATGATCAAGAGGAAGAAGATTATGCCAAAGACAAGCAGCGCCACCTCGCGCCAGTTGAGGATTATCCAACCAACATTCAGCGCTGTAGCCACGGCCACCAGGCTGGCACCCAACGTGATGAAAAAGGCTACCGACTTGCGGCGACCGACAGACATACGATGATTCTAAGGGATGACGGCGCAAGGATGAAGGATGAAACGGCATGCCGCCCTGGAAACTACCCGATTGAGGCCTCGAGACCAGTCCGTGGGAGGCGCAGACCGGCCCGTCTCTTCTAAGCCGCTTTTTTTAGAAGTTGCAGGTCCTCGGCTTGATTTATCTGTTGACTGCTGATGAGCCTGATTTCGCGAGCCAGTCGCAGCGCCTTGAGACCGCGAATACCCCACCAGTTAACGTCGATCTCATACCATTTCAGACCGTGTCGCGCCGCTCTCGGAAAGGCGTGGTGGTTGTTGTGCCAGCCTTCGCCAAAGGTCAGCAAGGCGACCCACCAGCTGTTGGTCGAGTCGTCACTAGTTTCAAAACGGCGGCTTCCCCACATGTGGGTGGCGGAATTGACGAGCCAGGTGAAATGCAGACCAACGGTGACCCGCAGGAAGACTCCAACAAACATCATCGACCAGCCACCAAGTAACAGCAGACCAATTCCACAAACTACCAACGGCACAAAGTAGAGCCGGTTCATCCACAGGTGAACAGGATCTTTCATCAGGTCAGGAGCGTACCGGCGCATCACAGCGTCATCGTGTTGTTGCGCGGTGCCACGGAGTATCCAGCCCATGTGCGACCACCAACCTCCGTCGCGCGGCGTGTGCGGGTCGCCCAACGCATCGGTGTTCGCATGATGAATGCGATGAGTAACTACCCAATTGATGGCGCCGCCTTCAAGCGCTAACAGTCCACAGAATGTCAGAAAGTATTCCACCACTTTTGGTGTTTTATAGCCGCGGTGCGTGAGCAACCGGTGAAAGCCCATGCCGATGCCAAGACTGCCTGAAACCCACCACAGAACGAGTGTGACTGGCACTACTTTCCAACTGAGCATGAAGAGCGAAGCGATCGCGCCGATATGAAAGATGATCATGAAAATTGTAGTGTTCCACATGATCGCGCCGCGTTTATTAAGATTGCTGGAATTATTGTTCATCCAAACCCCCATCAAATTCCCGGCACCGGCTTATTGCCAATGCCTGCTAAACCATCCTAACAACTCCTAAACCCTGAGGTTGTAATACTTGTGTAAGGGGGTAGATCCAACAAACTTCAATCACGAGTGTTCGCGAAATACAACCTTATTGAATCAAAGCCGGTTGTGGGTATCCCCAACAAGAGCGGGAGGGAGGGTCGAGATTATTGGGATTGTGTGACCTGCGTGGTTGGTGCGCCGGTTTCGAGTAAACGAGGTCATTACAACGGATATGACCTTCCCCACTCAATTTGTTTTGACTTTGCGTCGTCTCATGATTATCAAACCGACCACTATGCACGGGCGCATAGTGTCCTAACCACCCATGGGCGCTTAAACTTGCACCAACCCTCAAGATAGTGCATTATTTTGTTGTTACTCCTTCTCTCCTGCATCAACGGTGATGCGCCACGCCTGTCTGATTGGCTTCGGCGTTTTTAGATGGTCGAGAGCGGGCAATGAAAATCTGAAGAAGCTGCTCAAAAGAGCCCGAACCCCGGGCCTTCGCTGCGACCGTTCTCCGAAGCCACCTTTGATTCGAAGCTTCTCTTTATGCTCCAAGCGAGCAAGGAAAACTGACAGATATGGCTATGAAACTCTACGTAGGAAATCTCTCGTTTCAAACTTCGAGTGATGAACTACAGCAACTTTTTGCTCAGGCAGGCACGGTCGAATCAGCGACAGTGGTTGAAGATCGCGACACCGGTCGATCGCGCGGCTTTGGATTCGTCGAGATGGCTTCGAAGGAAGAAGGCGAAAAGGCTATTCAACAATTCAACGGCACCGACCTGAACGGTCGCAACCTCACCGTCAATGAAGCCAGACCGCGCGAAGATCGTGGCAATCGCGGCGGCGGTGGCGGACGCGGCGGTTATGGTGGCAATCGTGGCGGCGGTGGCGGACGCGGTGGTTATGGTGGTGGCAGCGGCGGCGGCGGCGGACGTGACCGCTCGCCACGCTGGTAGACCACGAATAAAGATGAATGGCAAATAGCAAGTGCCTGGCCCTATTTGCCATTCACCATATCTCATTCGAAACATTTTGAGTTTTTAACTATTTACCCTTCACGATTTTACCACTTACCAAAGAGGGATTTATGGAAAAGCAGACAGTAGAAAAGCAGACTTATGCGGTCGGTGACAGAGTTGAAAAACTATGCGCGGTTTGTGACGAAGAACGCGGTCATGTCGTGGCATCCGTGACCAAGAGAGGTTTGATCTCGCGCGTCACTTGCCCGAAGTGCAGCACGCGAAGCTCGTTTGCCAACAGCGCCAAAGTAACCAAGGAACGTTCAAAGTCGGTTAGTAGTGAGCCTTACGATCGGACCCGCACCTACCGGACGGGTCAAACCATGAGCCATCCAATCTGGGGCTCAGGTGAAGTGACCGCGCTCATCGAACCGCGAAAGATCGATGTCCTCTTCGCCGATCGAATTCGCAGGTTGATTCATTCCCGACAGGAACTGTCAAACTAACTGCCAGGGCGCGCCAGCTTTTTCAACTTATCTCCTCCGCACGTTTTTCGTCCTGGCGCCTGACAGATTGCAACCGGTCGGGTAACCTCACCTTTCCCGACGCAAACAATAACAACCACACAATTCCCGAAGTAGCTGACAACCCGCCGGCCACAAGAGTTAACAGTCGCGGCGTGATTAGCCGCAAAGACCATCCCGCTACCAGAGTCGACAAACTCCAAACCAGCAGTTCTGTGGCGCGGTCGGTGGTGGACACTCGGCCTCGCAACTTGTCAGGTACCAGCCGCATCAACAGCGTCTCCTGCACAGCAAATTCAGCCCCCAGCAGGATCCGGCCCAGGAACATGAGGACACAAGCCAGCCAAAGGTTCGGCGCCACTCCGATGAGCGCGAAAGCGATTCCCTGGATAAACAAACTCCAGCCCATGAAGCGCGGGATGTTGCCCTGCGTCTCGAAGTAAGTCCCGATCCGCCGGGCCACTATCATTCCGATGAACAGTCCGAGGCCGGCGGCGAAATAGAGGGCTGCCACAGCTTCATCGCCGCTAAGGCCCCGTTGGCCCGCAAAGACGATCCCGCCAAGCCGATCCGAGATAAGGTTTGTGGCTCCGCCACCTGTGGCCCAGAGAATGTTGATTCCGAGAATCGCCGCAACCGGCGCGTTGCTGACAATGTATGACCAGCCTTCTCGTATGTCTGACCAGAAGCTGCTTCTGCGTGGAGTGGTCCCTTCCAACGGCAGGACGGACGGCTCCTGCCTGGTTTCGCGATCCGGCACCAGCCAAACGGAAATCGCTGAACCTACAAAAGAAATGGCGTTGACGATGAAGGCGGCCCGGTACCCGACAGTGGCGGCGGTCCAGCCGCCGAGCGCTGCGCCAAACGACATCAGGAGAAACCGCGATGAAAACATCAGCGCGTTGCCTGCCAGCAGGTCGCGCTCGCCGGTGATATTGGGAAGAGCCGCATTCTTCGCCGCCTCAAAGAACGCGTGGAAGGCAGACAGTAACGCCGTACAGAGATAAGCAATCCATAAATCTTCCGGCCGGTCTACGAGCAACATGCCGAAGGCGACGACGACCCGGGTGATATCGCTCACGATCATCACCGTTCGTCGTGAAAAGCGATCTACAAAAGCACCGGCGACCGGGGCAAATAATGTGAATGGCACCAGCCGGGCGAGCAGCATGATGGTCGTTGCTTCCGGGTCGCCATCTGAAATCACGCGCACCAATCCGAGCCCGGCAATGAAGTGAAACCAGCTGCCAAGTTCGGAAATTACCTGCCCCCACCACAATCGCCTGAATGAGCGATTGCTGCGCAGGAGTTGAAGGTAGGTTAACGAGTCCATGTCTTTCGATCGGCTGCGAGTTCTGACTACTGAGTGCTGAGTTCTGAGTTCCGAGTTTTGAGTACTAGGATTTTGAATTAGAACGAGCCGCCCGATTGAATCAGGCGGCTCGCGTCCCCTTAGGTTGTCTGGAGAATCTATCCGCCTACAAATTTTGGAGGTCGCTTTTCGAGGAACGCGGTGACTCCTTCTTTGAAATCCTTCGTCTGGCCGGTCTCGATCTGCGCCTCTCTTTCCAGTTCCAGCTGACCGGCACAATCATTGTTTGCGCTGGTCTCCAGAAGTTGTTTGATCCGACCGATGGCTACAGTCGGCGCCTGGGCCAGTCGTTCGGCCATCGCCATTGCATGGACCATCAACTCGTTGTCGGGAACGACCGCGTTAATCATTCCCCATTCCAGGGCCTGCGCCGCGTTGACGACGTCCCCGGTAATCATCAATTCCGTGGCCCGCTTCCATCCGATTAGGCGCGGCAGGATGAAAGTTCCACCGCAGTCAGGCACGAGTCCTATCTTGATGAACGCTTGATTGAACCGGGCGGTTTCTCCGGCAATCACTACATCGCAAGCCAGGGCCAGATTACAGCCACCGCCGGAGGCCGCCCCATTCACCGCGGCGATAAATGGTAACGGAGTCTGGCGAATCAACAGGATGCACTCATTGAGCATCCTCAATGGCTCGTCGAAGAATGCCTCAACTTTGCCTTCGCGCTCGGCAATCTTCTGCATCTCGCGCAAATCTCCCCCGGCACAGAACGCCCGTCCGGCGCCGGTGAGGACAATTGCGCGCGCGCCTTTTGCGAGTCCCTCAGCTATTACCCCTTTAAACTCCTGACCAACCTGTGTGTTCAGCGCATTTAACGAATCAGGCCGGTTGAGTGTGATGACACCCACCCCGCCGCGCATCTCGAATTGAATAGTTTCGTAACCCATGGCTGAATTCAAGTTAAATCTATATCGTAGGACACCCAAAACACGGACTAGCTTGTCCAGAAACGCAAAGGCGATACGTGCCGAATGGGTCTTTGGCTACTGGGCGTTGGCTTGACTCCGGGATTCTGTTCGACTCTTAGCTTAACGAGGTAGTTCAGGTCCTTGGTTGAGCCGCACGATTCGCGCTAAAACAATCTCCACACAGAACCGGTCTGCCGCTTGAAGGTTTAAACGGGACCGTATCTTGTTTTCCACACTGGTCGCAGGTAATGTCGAATCTCTGACGTTCGCCACCACCTCCTCTTGATCCTCCAAAGTTTGAACGGCGCGCATCTCGGCAGGGCTTGCAGCGTTTTGGATGCGTCAGATTGCGTTCCTGGTAATACTCCTGCTCTCGTTCGGTGAAAGGAAAAGTATTGCCGCATTCCGCGCATGTGATCTCGATGTCTGGCATGTCGCTGATCTCCCGGGAGGTGGAACTGAGGACTTCCACTCTCATAGCTCTTCGGAGCGCAGGCGAATCGTCACCATCCGTCTCTATTGGCTCTTGGTTCAGAAGAAATCAGAAGGAGCGTATTGCTCTACCCTCGCCTACGGTGCCCGCGTCCGAAACGGTTAAGTGGGCCTGAGTTTACTCCTTCACAAGCTAAGCTTCAAACATTAAACGACGCGAGTGATGCGTCAATACATGTGCACGTCAATCGCGTTTCCTGTGTCAGGCTTTGGCACATTCCGCGGCGGCTGAATGGCTGGTTGGATCAGGAGCCGTTATTTGTCACCTCTTTGCAGTTCCAACACATGAGCACGCACCGTTTGGCCCAATGTCTGCAGGTTATAACCACCTTCAAGACACGAAACTACCCGTCCCTGGCAGGCACTCCTTGCCCAATCCTTCACCGCCCGGGTCATCGAAATGAAGTCGTCGTCCTCCAATAACAACTGACCCAATGGGTCTGCTTTGTGGGAATCGAACCCGGCCGAGATAATGATCAGGTCGGGTTTGAACTTGCCGCCAATCTCCTCCAACGCCGCCTCAAACATTCGCTTGTGCTCTGTCGCCTGAGTGCCGGCGCGCAACGGAACATTCAGAGTGTAGCCGGCTCCACGACCGACACCGCTTTCGCCGCGTGCCCCGGTGCCCGGGTACCACGGATATTGATGAGACGAGAAAAAGAAGACTGTCGGATCGTCGTAGAAGACACCCTGAGTGCCATTTCCATGATGAACGTCCCAATCGACAATCGCCACGCGTTCGATCTCCGGGTAATGGTTTTGTGCGTATTTGGCGGCCACCGCCACGTTGTTAAAGAGGCAAAAGCCCATGGCCCGCTCCGGCGTTGCGTGATGACCGGGGGGTCGCACCGGCACAAATGCGTTATCGGCGTCGCCTTTCATTATCAGATCAATGGCCTCGCAGGCGGCGCCCGCTCCTCGCAAAGCCGCCTCCATCGACTTCATTGAAACCACAGTGTCCGCGTCGAGATACCCGGTCCCATCGCTGACGACTCTCTCGATCTGTTTGTAGAGTTGCGGGGTGTGGGCTGCCTGCACATCACCTCGAGGCGCTTCCCTTGCCTCAACTTCGAGTAGTGTCGGCCACAGTTGCGCGTCGTCGCGGAGCGCGTTCATCACCACAGAATAGCGCGATGGCGATTCAGGGTGTCCTGGTCCGGTGTCGTGTTCTTTGAAGACTGGATGATGGATGATTGCGGTTGTCATTTGACTCTGGTGAATAGTAAGGCTCAATATTAAATAGACCAACCTCGCTGCATCAACAACAGAACCAGCTCCCCCTTCAACGCACGATGAGTCTGATTAACTATTTACCATTCACGGCTTTTCACAAGTGTCTCAATCTAATCAAACCTCTTGCCTCGCAGACTCAAAACAATACGTCTGAGCTAAGTCAAAAAGCCGTCATACCAATCTCTTCGAGTCCAAACTGCCCAAAAAGGGCAAGGTTTTTTCCAACAAACATCTTCTCGGTGGGAATCGTGTGAATAAGGGAATACCAGTTGCACATTGCATTGCGACGCAACCGACAAACAGTTCCAAGGTCAAGACTAATTGTCGGAATCGATTCAGACCAGGAGGAAACAGATGGAATACGATGATGAGCAGTCCAGGAAAAGCCGGGTAGTAGTCGAGACGCCGACGGCGAGACGCGAGGTCACCCAAACGGAAGCTTATCGAAACGATCGGGGAGGCATTTCCGGCGCCACGGTTGGAGTAATTGTGGTGGTGGCGATCGCGTTAATAACGATAGTCGTGCTGTTTTTGATGAACGGACGAACCACCGACACCACTAACGCCAACCTTCCACCGGAGCAGCAACCGTCAGTGATTGCTCAGCAACCGGCGCAACAACCTCCGGTGATTGTTCAGCAGCCGGCGCCTGCCGGACAGCCTCCGGTGATTATCAATCAGCCGGCACCTGGCGGTGGCTCTACTGGATCGGCTGACGGCGCAATTCAGATGGCAATTGACAAGCGAATCACCGACGATCCTGTACTCTCAGGTCTCAGTATTACGGCCACGGTGTTGGACGGCGAGGTCACCCTAACGGGCACGGTAAAGAGTGAAGAACTTAAGACCCAGGTTGAGCGAGCAATCCGGGCGATCAAGGGCGTAAACCAGGTCGACAATCAGCTGCTTGTGATGTGAGCGAGTCTCGAGTCGACGAGTCTGAAGTCGCGAGTCGCCGTCGCGATTGAATGAAAGAGGAAAGCGCCGCGATCTAAAGATGCGGCGCTTTTCCGTGATCGTCATTTCAACTACTCAAGCCAACTACTGGGACCGCATCAGGCGTCCCGCCCGCCATGAGGGCGTCAGCGCGAACCCTCTCGTTGATCCCCACCTTATACGCGAGACTCTTCCGGGATAAACGTCAGCTGTCCTTTTCTTTGACTTGAATCTCAGCAGTTTCGAGCGAAGTCTCTATCTCGATGTTCTGGTTCTCACAGGAAAATAGAAGAAGTCTTCGTTCTTCGAAGACGAAAAAACCCACATCCTTAATCTGGCCGGGCGCGCTAAAGCAGACTAGTCGTTGCACGGGACTCAAGTCGCCGCTGAGCAAGGTATCAACCTCAACACTTATCTGCCTTCTCGACTCTTCATCCATCTCCAGTTCACCGACCGCGACCGGATGTGGCAGCAACCCCATTTCTCCATCCAGGAAAATTGTCCAGATGAATCCAATATCCAACAGGATGTGCAGGGCTTCATCAAAGATGAAATAACCGAGCGGGGTGGTGTCGACGACATGCGCGATCACATGGTCCTGGTGAGTCGTGGTTTCCTTTGTGATCCAATCTGGTTTCATGCTTCCTTGCTTTCATAGTCCAGGAGAGATTTTCCTTTGACTGCCGCAATAGCGGCTGCCAACACCGAACCAACGCCACCGATCACTACCGACAACGGAGCCCCGACCACTGATGCCACCAGTCCAGCTTCGACCTCTCCTAACTGCGGCCAGCCCATGAAGAAGATCATGTTGATGGAAGTCATGCGGCCTCGCAGTTGATTGGGTGTTGCCAGTTGGCGGGATTGTGTGTCTCAGCACCGTGCTCACGGTGTCGGCCGCCCCAGCGACCGCCAGCATCAACAGAATTATGGGCGCTCCCCTGAAAAACCCGACCAAACCCAACGCGAACGCCGATTTTGTTAGCAGATAGACATGCCAGTGAATCGCCACAGATTGCATTTGCGATCCCGTCACCGAAACTATCTGACCGATCCACATCAACCGGAAATCACGATGGCGCAAAGCTGAAAAGGATGAGCGAGGGTCTTGCGGCGGATTGAGTACTGGTTGGGGAGAGCCGGTTTCGGGCGATGCCATCTGGAATAATTACGTTAAGTCTTCTTGTTAACTACGAGTTTACACGATGGTTGGCCTCGAAGCTTGTTCGAGGCCATTGATGCTGGGCAGCAGCTCCGGACTATTTATATTTGATGTGGGTTGTATAACTGAAATCCCGAGCCGGGCAGGTTAATCCAGGTAATGTTCACCGAGTTTGACTTGCAGTTTTTCAGGTACTGATTTCCAGGCGGCCAGGCGGAGTTCGCTCGAATCTACATCGTAGGTATGCATCCGCAAGGGGGACCAATGCTCAAAGCTTTTTTCGCAAATCCAGCGGTAGATTGGGCCATTGCCTCGGCGGCTGTAGAAAACGTTCTCGCAGGCGATTGTTTCGGCACGCACGAGCCTGATGTAAATCCGCAATCCCGTCATCTTGATGTTCTTTCTTTCATAGAACTCGCCCGTCGCAGCCGTGGACAGATTACCGATAGCAATTTCGCAAGAAGTCTTTTGGTAAGCAAGTCTTTTCAAACTATACGCCCACACGGTTGGTTGCCTTGTCAAACTCCGGAAACGGGACCAGTCCTCGCTTCACTTCTTCAATTGCGATGCTGGTATTCCTCCGCCGCCTCTTGTCGTTTTCGATCCGCGGCTTTGAGCCACGGAGAAGTTGTTTCGTTCTCAAACCCGCGACGATGATCAAGTGAAACCGTGAGGCTATTCCTGGCCAGGTTCCCTCAGTGGCGATTCCAGTCAAACCGTTGTCAGCTTTGTTAATAGTCTCAGTCATTACCGGTGTTCTCCCGAATTCCGTCTTAGCGGATTGTTCTCTTAGCGTCATTGCAGCTCTCCTTAAATGACTCTCACGAGGAGGAAAAGCGCGGGAAAGGCCAATGCGGCGATTACGACAAAGTGCAACCAGCTCATTGCCGACTGACTGCAGTTAGGGCAACGTACCTTCCAGAGTCGCAGAATCGTTCCACAATGATGGCAGTACCAAATCATTTTCCGGGACCGCCATTCTGTTTCGCTTCACCGTTTTTCATGACCCGCTCGAGCTGGCTATGATCAAGCGGAACTCCCTGGTTCAAGTTAACCAGCGGATCCTCAATTAGCCAATAACTAGCCCGACCCTGATCCGTGGTCGTCAGATTCTTGAAGGCCGCCTCGTCAAGCACCACGGGTCTGAAGCATTCCATTCCGGCGTCGCGCGAGTGAGCCAGCATCGCCTCTCCGGTGCTATGAAATATGGGAACGCGAAAATCTCCCTGATCATCCAGGGCAAACCAGTCGCCGTTGGCGCGCCGCATGGCGAACAAACTCATCATGGCGTTCTCTCTTTCCACAGCTCGGGAGCGGAGGTTATGTGCAGATCATCGTCAGTGTCATGCCGGACAAAAATCGAAAACACCAGGAAGGCCACGCCGCAGGCGAAAACTGTCATGGCAATCGCAAACCACAGGTGGATTCCTCCGCCCTGAGGATCGACGACCCCCTCTGCACCCTTGAAGGTTGCGAACTGGTAAAACTGCCAGATGGCAATTCCGGTCACGAGAATTAGACCGGAAATCGATCCGATCACATTTTTCATGTTCTTTCTTGCGTAGCTCATTGATTACCCCACAACCTACTGATTTTTCGATCGACGTGGTGAAGGTGAGAAACGTTGAGGACTAGATGGCGGGCGCCTGCACTGCGCCTAGTCGTGCCGGGTCTTTGACCAGGCTTTGTACATTTCCTGATGTCTGCGACGAGCAATTGAGCGATGAGCTGACGGCGACGAGCCGTTGCCAGCGATTGTGCCGAATGCCGGTCGGCGATCGTCAGGTTGAGGCTCCACCTTCCATCCGCCAATAAAGGCCCAGCGAGCGCTGGCAGGAGGGCCAGGGTCGCGCCTGGCGGTCAGATTATCGATAGTGGAAATCGTCGGGTCAGCAACTCTCTTGACCGCTATTCTTGAATCCGCCTGTCTTAGTCGCCAAAGAACCAACAGCAAGGCACCGATCAAACTTTCAGTTAAGGTTATTAGTAAGACTATTTTCATAACGTTCAACGCCCTGGCTCAAGTTTGATCAGCTAAACGAAAAAGAGCTGAGGCTTCTTGATCATCAGGACATGTTCACTAAAACTGGTTAGGGCTTTCGACTCACTGTCGTAAATATCGAAGATTTCAATCAGTTTGGTAGCCGTCATCAAATCACGAAGGCTCTCAGTGACTTGCAGCAGTTTGAGTTCGCCTCCCTTTTTGTAAAGCGTTACGTGACTGGCAATCAATTCCCCCAGACCGCACGAGTCAACATGAGTAACGCCGGACAGGTTCAGGAGAACCAGAGTTTTCTCTTCGTTAATGAGCGTGCGAATGGTCTTGTGCAACGCCAATGCGGTCCCGCCAACTCTGACGCGGCCCTTAAGGTCAAGAATCGTGACGTCTCCCACGCGGCGTTCATCGATATAAAGGTTAATCACTTGTCGTCCCTCCGAAAGGATCCGGGCAATGCGCGATCTTCACGCAACATCTAGATCGTTGGATGTTTCCTGGCTGGAAAAACTCGGCGGCCGAGCTGGACTTGACTTTGAAGGTGACTTCTCGTCCGAACATTTTCGGCAGCTTCTCTCTGCGGCTGTTTAGTTCAGTAGTCTGGGAGATTCCAGAGAAGCTGAGAAGGGAGTGAGCTAAGCTCGATTCACCCTCCACGTTAAGGCAACTTGGCCTATATGTCAAATGTGAAATATATTGCGGATAGACAATATTGCGCATATGTGATAAATAGTGGAACGAAGGCAGGAGAAGCAAATGATCGAAGCCCGATTGGATTCAGTGTTGAGAGGGTATGGCCGCACCTTCTACTGGCTGGCAAAAGAGACCGGTATCAGCCATACGACGCTCTGGCGTTTGAAAAAAGGTAAAGCGCTGGGAATCAACTTCGTTACGCTCGAGCGGATCTGTTTGGCTCTGAGTTGTCAACCCGGTGACGTGTTGGCGATCAGCAACGGCAAGAGGAATCTGAAAAACGGCAAGACGAGCGGGAAACAGCATCGGATCTTGAAGCAGCGTTGAAAACTTTTAACTTTACTTTCCTGGATGCAGGGTCCCAGGTACGCCTGGAGTTGACCAACACCACTCCCGAAACCCTTCGGTCGGTAGAGATCCTTACCGTCTTTCTCAAAGACGAATTAACGCCGGGGGGCGGCCCTTCCCAGGCCCATATCCGCTTCGAGCCAATCGACTCTGTCAGGCCTCGAGAGAATGTTCAGCTTGCGCACCAAACGTGGATTCAAGGCAAACCGGCCGGGGCTGGCGATGATCAGGTGGCCCGGCTGAAGACGATTGAGGGCGAGTCTAAACCTTATGTGCTGGACATTTCGTGGCGAGACCCTGAAGGCCGGACGTGCTTCCAGCGAATACCCGTCGGACACTGACTTCTGCCCCCCCTTGATAACTTCCAATCACTGAAAGAATCGAGAATGAAAATCTGCGAATTCTGCTTTCACTTCGGCCAGGATGGCTCGTGCGGACTTGGCCTGAAGATACCTAACGGTCTGTCCTGCCGCGAGTTTGGTCCGACGCTGGAGAAGTTTTGCGCCGATTCAAAAGACTTTGTGAATCAAAAACAGATTGTGGAGATGGCTACTTTCTTCGGGATAAAAGGCTCGGAGTTGAAAAAGGTGAAGCTGATGGCTGCTCAGGCAGAAACCGGCCCGGTCCAGGCTCCTGAGAGCCCGGGGGCGGAAACGCCGTCTGCGGCTCATCATTCCCCGTATGCCTCGTTTAGTTTGCGAAAGTGATATCCAAGCGCTGCCAGTCGCATTGCTTCAACAAACCTGACGCGATGCGTGGTAACTGTGCGAATGAAAAATCGCCAAAATTCCTTCCGTTCCCGATCGACTACTCCAAGTTTGAGCGTGAGACGCGTGAAAGCAGTAGCGCTCGTAATCAGACCGTAGCTCAATGGTTCAGAAACCACCTGCGGAGTCCGCCTCAATGAGTCGAGCGCGCGCTGGTAATATTCGCGGGGGCTGTAGATCGTCCGCATTATCCTCTTATAGCCCTCAATCAAGCGCTCCGGATCCATCTTGGGAATAAAGTTTAGCGAGCAATTGGTGTTGTTTCCCTCAGTCTGTTTTAGCAGGCGTCCTTCCTTTTTCAGCCGTCGCCAGAGTTGGGTGTCAGGAAGTGCCAACAGCAGTCCAACCATGGCCAGGGGAATCGCGCTCTCGCGAATAAAACTTATCTGTCGCTCGAAAATATCATCCGGATCGTTGTCAAACCCGACAATAAACCCGGCCATCACTTCCATTCCGTAGCTCTGGATCTTCTTTACTGACGCCAGCAGGTTTCCGCGGTTTTGCGGTTTCTGAGCTTCAATCAGACTCTCTTCGACGGGAGTCTCGATCCCGAGGAACACTTTGCGAAAACCTGCGCGACGCATCTCACTCAACAAGTTGTCATCGTCGGCTAAATTTAAGCTGGCCTCGGTCAAAAGTGAAAATGGGTGACCATGCTTTTCCTGCCAGTCAGCCAATTCGGGCATCAGCTTCCTGACGTTCTTCTTGTTGCCGATGAAGTTGTCGTCGACGATGAAGACAGTGCCTCGCCAACCAAGTTTTCGCAGCTCATCAAGTTCACCGATCACCTGTTGATTACTCTTCGTCCGCGGCACCCGTCCATAGATTTCGATGATGTCGCAAAACTCACAATTGAAAGGACAGCCGCGGGAATACTGCACCGACATAGCGCTGTAATCATTCAGGTTGGCGATCTTGAAGTCAGCCATCGGAGTCAGTGACAGCGGCGGGCGCTCGACAGCTTGATAAGTTCGCTTCGGTTCCCCACGTTCCAGATCTTCAATGAACTGCGGCAGCGTAGTTTCCGCTTCGCCAATGAAGATGTGATCGGCGTCGGGCAAGCCTTCTACGCTGGTGGTTATGTATGGCCCGCCGAGGACCACGCGCTTCCCCAGCGCTTTGCACTGTCGCACCGCTTCATGAAGCGAGTCTTTCTGCACCAGCATGCCGGTGACGAAAACCATGTCTGCCCACTTGATGTCAGATGACTTCAACGGGCGGACATTCAAGTCAACGAGGCGGCGTTCCCAGGATTCCGGCAACAACGCTGAGACTGTCATCAGGCCAAGTGGCGGAAAAGCGCAACGCTTTCGCTCAAAGGGAAGCGCGTGCCGAAAACTCCAATACGTGTCGGGGAATTCCGGGTTAACCAGCAGGACCTTCATGTTTCTATACTCCTCCGCGACATCCAGGTGGCGTCGACGCGTCGATTGTGTTGGGAGAGAGATTGTGTCAGGTTCCATTGTAGTATCACGGGTGAGTCCCCTGAGTAATAGTTACGTAAAAACTTCCTGCGGCTGCGAACCCCCAAAAATCGGACGGTAAGAACATAGAAATTACACAATTCTCCTGTCTAATAGCCGGCTCAGAGTCTGGCTATCCCTTCGTGCCTGAGGGATAGGTTTCCACGAACCCCCTTTTCGCTTGAGTTGAGCGAGTCCTTCTCGCAGTTTTCGACGGAGGCTGCCTTGATCAAAGCACAAAACAAACGCCAGCCTGGCGACGTGGTTCAACTCAACTCCGCTGACGTGGGCAACTGGAACTTCGCGCCTCGGTCCGACTGGTCTGAGATGAGCGACACGGAGCACTTCGTGCAGTTTTATGAAGCCGACGGCTTTCTGCTGAACTCGCTGAAGGGCTTCATCGGCACCGCCATAAAGGCGGGCGATGGCGCGCTGGTGGTAGCCACGCCAGCGCATCGTGAGAGCCTTGACGAACTACTGCTGGCAAACGGTGTCAACGTGACTACGGCGAAGGCGTCTGGTCAATATGTTTCGCTTGATGCAGCGACGACGCTTTCGCAGTTTATGATTGAGGGCATGCCTGAGCCGGATCGCTTGAATAACGTTATGTCGAGCGTGATTTCCAGTCTTTCCGATGGTCGCTCACGCCTTCGCGCCTTCGGTGAAATGGTTGCGCTACTCTGGACGCAGGGTAATTACAAAGCCGCCATCCGGCTCGAGGAGCTCTGGAACGAGCTGCAGCAGACCCACTCATTTTCGCTTTTCTGTGCATATCCGATGACTGGCTTTGCCGGGCAGCAGTTTGTCGAACCGCACGACGCCGTTTGCGCCACGCACTCTCGCGTTCTCCCTGCCGAGACCTATGCCGGTTTCGCAAATCCGGATGAACGTCTCCGCGCCATTGCCCGACTGCAACAGCAGGCCCGATCGCTTCAAGCAGAAATCAGTGAAAGGCAGGCGGTTGAGGAGCGCCTCAAACAGGCCCTCGTGGGTGAAAAGATAGCCCGCGCCGAAGCTGAGGCCGCAAACCGCATGAAGGACGAGTTTCTCGCAACTGTTTCTCATGAACTTCGCACTCCACTAAATGCGATCATGGGTTGGACGCATCTGTTGAGGAGCGGCCGGCTCGATGAACCGACCGCCGTGCGGGCGGTGGAAACCATCGATCGCAACGCCAAATCGCAGGCGCAGTTGATCGAAGATATTCTCGACGTGTCCCGAGTCATCACCGGCAAGTTGCGGCTCAAGAACGAGCCGGTTGATCTGGCCGCGGTCATTAACTCTGCCGTCGATTCGGTACAGTTGGCCGCCGACTCGAAGAACATCCAACTTGAAATAATGCTTGACCCGTCTGTGCGCCACACGGTTGGCGATTCCAGTCGGCTCCAGCAGGTGGTTTGGAACCTTTTGGCAAACGCCATCAAGTTTTCTCATTCCAACGGCCGGATTGAGGTCAAGGTGCAGCGGGCCGGCAGTGATGTCTGCATTCGGGTGAGCGACACGGGTCAAGGCATCAGCCCGGAATTCCTTCCCTACATTTTTGATCGTTTTCGACAGGCCGACGGCACCACCACCCGCGCACACGGCGGGCTCGGACTAGGCCTGGCGATCGTGCGTCACCTGGTTGAACTTCATGGCGGTCGCATTGCTGCGGAAAGTGAAGGAGAGGGTCGAGGCGCGACTTTTACCATCAACTTGCCGCTGGTTACGCTGGATCGTTCGGCCGGTTCCAGGACCATCGGAGCCGAATTGTCCGTAGCTCCGGAACCTGATTTGCCGTTGGCATCGCTGGCCGGAGTGCGTGTGCTGTTGGTCGATGACGATGTCGACACGCTTCAGATGTTGAAAGTCACACTTGAAGAGTCGAAGGCGACGGTTCAGAGCGCAGCTTCGGTGGGCGAGGCACTGGAGATCATTGAGTGGTTCGCACCCACCGTGCTGGTTTCAGATCTGGCGATGCCGGGCCAGGATGGATACTCGCTGATCGGAAAGATTCGAGGACTGGAGACAGGAGATGCAATCGACTCGCCAAACCACCCGAACGAAAAGTTAGCGAACATCTTGCGTGGCAAGCACCTTCCGGCCGTTGCCTTGACGTCTTACGTTCGAATTGAGGATCGCACCCGCGCCTTGTCTGCCGGCTTCAACGTGTTTGTCCCAAAACCTGTCCAGCCCGACGAGCTAATCAACGCCATCGCCAATCTGGCGGAAGAGCCCGTCATCTAACCCATTGTTCTGCTGAATGATTCCCTGAATCTGCGTAATCTGCGGACAGCGTGTTTACTTCTCCGCAACAAACTTCAGCGCGACGCCATTCATGCAATAACGCAATCCGGTCGGTTTTGGTCCATCATCGAAAACGTGTCCCAGATGAGCATCGCATCTCGCGCAGACTACTTCGGTTCTGGTCATCCACAGGCTGCTGTCGACTTCCTCGTGCACGTTCTGTTTAACGATCGGCTCGAAGAAACTTGGCCACCCGGTGCCGGAATCAAACTTCGCCTTCGAACTAAACAAAGGCAGCCCACAAGAGACGCATGCAAATGTGCCCTCTTCGTGAAGGTCGTTTAACGGACTCGAAAAAGGCCGTTCAGTTCCCTCTTCGCGCGTCACCGTGTATTGATCAGCGGTTAGAATTTGTTTCCACTCTTCGTTTGTCTTGCTTACCTTGGTCGTCACTTTTTCGACTCCCTTATTCGTTGCGTCTACCTTATCGCCGGCTCCCGGCGCTCGACGATCGTTCCGGCGTTTCTTGTCGTCCTGGGTGAGCAGCGTCGACGCCAAAGGCAGTCTCGACAATCCCACTACCGCGCCCACCGCGCCAGCCGACAAAAGAAAGTAACGTCTATTCATGACCTTGCCTCACAACTTCGCTATTAGTTTACTCGATGTAAATACGCAACGAATACTCCGCTTGGATTTCCTTCAGAGCATAAGGCCAATTTCTTCACCGTTTCCAGGGGCGTCGTGCTTCGCTTCGCTGCGCACTTGCCTCTCGCTATCACATCCCGCGCCTTCGGCGTTCCAAACTATCCGACACATCCGCCGTTGCACTTCCAAGTTGGAATCCGCGGACGCCAAAATCTGCGGATAGTCGTGTGGCTGTTGCCCTCGCGGCGATCATGGCCTTATTGTCTTCCCGCAACTAAGCTCTGCTAAATCACTCTTTCACATCTGACACGTGGATCCGGACTTGATCAAATTTGCGCTCGCTGCTTTTGTCACCTTGCTGGTGGTGGTAGATCCGCCTGGCGTCGTGCCGATGTTTGTCGCTCTTACCAAAAGCGAGACACCCCAGCATCGCCGCGCGATCCTAATCCGCGCCGTTCTGATCGCCTTTGGCGCTGCTCTCTTTTTCCTGATTGCCGGCCGCGCGGTTTTATCCTACCTGGGGGTCACGGTCCACGCCTTTTCAATTTCCGGCGGCATCCTGCTCTTCGTGGCGGCGATGCCGATGTTGTTTGGCGAGCGGGGCGGCTTGCGATCCCCGGGGCCTAAGGAATTAGAAGCGGGACACGACGTGGCAGTCTTCCCACTGGCCATGCCCTTACTCACCGGACCAGGCACGATTGCGACAATTCTGCTTCTCACTTCACAGGCCGGTAGCAGTGTTCAAGCGCTGATCGCAATCGGCGCGGCGATCGCCATGGTTTTTCTGGTTGCATTCGTGACGCTCTATTTGGGCGCGCGCGTGATTAGGGTTATCGGTGAAGGCGGAGTCGATATCGCCACCCGGGTGATGGGCATTGTCCTCGCCGCGCTCGCCGTTCAATATGTCCTCAATGGCATCACCGGGTATTATCACTTACTTCTGGGGCGGTAAAGTCGGGAACGCTAAACGTGAACGAAGAGTATGCAGACCCTTGGCCGGTAGTCCCGGAACGCATTAACCCGCGGAGAATGGTTAGACTAAGAGGCCTTGCTCCCCGTAATCCTGGCGATGGCCTCCAGTGCGCCCGCCCGCTTACCAGGACTCCTTATGGATCTTGCAACGTCCTTGGCTTTGTCTTCCTCACCTAGTACGGCTAGCCGCTCTGAGATCTCTCTCAAGACGCTTGAAGAGTCTACGCTTCGTTGCACGTCGCTGCTGTTCTCACCGAGTCGAGCGAAAGATATAGCTTGATCCCACAGATTTCGAGCGTGGTCCGGTACATCCACTTCCGTTAGCAATTGTGCTATCTGGCACAGGAGCTCGGCCTTTTGCCATGCTTCATCAACGTCAGAAAGGGCGAGCTCAGCTTCGGATAGCACGGATAGTGACTCGTCCCGTCGACCAGCCGACGCTAATTGCACTGATATTTCGTAAAGAGCTGTCGCCTTGTCAAAGTTGCAGGTAATAGCCAGGGCCGCCTTCCTAACTGCGTCCCATTGCTTTGCTGCCCCTAAAGCCCTAGCGGCACCCAGCAGAGCGAGATCTCGATCCTCGGGATCACTAATCGACATTGCTAACGAGAATACCTCCTCCTGGCCTCTGACCAGTTCGGACTGACTTTGCTTTAGCAAGGCGTCTCCATCAGGAGCCCTCGGGCCGCCCCTTACAAAGGATGCCGATTATGTCTGTAACATCAGAATCGGTGAAAACAACCAGCCATCGGCCATCAGCCTGAATGTCATGGATTGCGACAGAGTCTCTGGTCTCACGCTCCAGCCGTGGAATCAAGTCATCGAACCCGATTATGTCTCCTGCCTGCTCAGCATTCCAGCTAGCCCGTCGGTAATAAATATCTCGAGTATTCTTCAAGGGAATCTCTATAGATGTAACCGTGGGCCGGTTAATATCTAAAATTTCCCTACAACTCTGCGGCAGCCGATCAGGATCCTTGCTGATCAAAGACCTGATTTGTTTGATTATCGGATTCAAGGCAATACCCTCACTGTTGCTCCGGTTACCGGACCAATTACCAAGATCTCATGCTCGGAGTACCTGTCTGGCGATGGAACGACTTGTCTTATGTTGAAATTCTTAAAGTGCACTACACCGCCGGGTCCTCCAATACTCGCAAACCGTGCTGCAACCGCCGGATTAGTTGTCCAAGAGGTAAAGATGCTGCTTGTGTTGCCCTCATTATGAGCAGTCGGATTGTTGTGACCGATCATTTTCACGCTGACTTTGCTTGAGTAGGTTTCTGTCGGCTTCTGAAGGCGCGGACAGGTTCTCATCTCAGTAACTGCAATATTACCTCTCCGTCAATAAAACTTCTTCGCGTCTCGTCAAACCTGACCTGATCGATCGGTATCCTACCCAGCAACCGAATCGACTTTTCGATTAGCCGATCCCAGGAGCCCGAAAGCGCCTCATCATCGAGTGGGGGCATCGAATAGACGTCGTACTCGTTACCATAATCCTCGATTTTCTCATCGAACTTACAATCAAACAAAAACGAAGATCCTTCAAACGAAACCAAAAAGATTCTAGGATAATCCCAGAAGTCTCGGTATTGCCTGAGATACGCTTCTCTCATTGTCTCTCCTCACTGAATTCGCAATTTTGGTGGAATGGGGTTTGGAATAGGTGGAGAGAATGTAGAAAAGCGGCCCTCCACTATATTAACGTGGTGGACGTTTAACACTCCTCCCCTAGTCAGTTCCGGTGCCAGAACAACACTTCCTCCACTCTCCACAATTGCTCACGATCACGGTTCGGGCCTTCGTCCGTTGTCGGACTACTATGCCCTCTGCTGACTTCTGCCACGGGGTCAAGACGCTTCACAGCATCCTCAGTCGCGTTTCGCGACACGCAGCAGATCTCCCGAGTTAAGCTCGACCGCCTTCAGCGCACCGCCGCCGGATTTACAACCAGCGTCCTTGATGGATATAGGCTTTGCTGTCGATAGCCAGCTCGCCTGACGCCGTATGCCTCATATCCGGTTTTTGTTCATCGGCTCGCGCCTTTGCTCCACGCTTCCTTCAGACCCCGCCTCGCGACGACGCCCTTGCGCTTCGCTAACCCTTCACCTCCATCAGGTTGAGTAGAGGACTCTCACCTCCAACCTGTCGAACATGCTCGGCACACTACAAAAATGCCGCGACCCGATCGGTCGCGGCATTGACTACGTAACTCAATTTACCAATTAGCTCGCTCGATCATTATTACCTACTCGGTAACCCTCCTGGTACCCTCTGGAGAAACCGGCACGATAAACTTCAGCGAAGTTCCCGAAGCCTGCCTCCTTGTAGTAATGCGAGCGCTGGGGATCATAGCTCTTGTTTTTCTTGCCATCGCTCTTGCCGGTCTTGAAGCCATCTTCATAGCCCTCGTTCACCGCCTCTTGGCTGTTGTCAAAACGTATTGACTATACCGGTTGAAGTCATAGGGATAACCAAACCGGCTGCGAAAACCAAACGGTCGGTAGTAGCGATATGGATAAGGCCGGACAATCACGATTCTGCGCCTTCGCTGAGCCTCGGCCGTGTCCGCGGTTACGAACACAATTCCCGAAAGCGTGAGCACGGCGAGAATCAAACCGCCAACCTTTTTGAAGTATTTTCCTCTCATAGTAACAACCTCCTTGCTACGTACTACTTTGGACGCTCTACGCCCACTCAGTAGTTGCAATTCCACTACCATCTACGCGTAAAACGCGCCACCGGATTGCCTGTAATTGCTTTGCAAGCAGGTTGCAGTTTTGTAGCGCAGGGCAGTAGCCCGACCGTGAGGGAGGGCTCAGCCCGCGACGCGGGCGACCAGCTTCACCAGTCCGTCACACGCATCAGTGGCAGTAGCCCGACAACCCCTTTCCACGAAAAAGCCCCCGGCGGAATAAATCACGCCGAAGGCTTTGGGGGTGAACAGAGGCCAGCTGACTAGTAACGCGAGCCGCCACCGTTCCGACTCTCGCGAGGCTTGGCCTCGTTGACTTTCAACGTGCGTCCACCGACGTCTTTCCCGTTGAATTGATCGATCGCGGCGGCGCCTTCTTCCTTCGTCGACATTTCGACGAAGCCGAAGCCGCGCGAGCGACCAGTTTCCCGGTCTTCAATCACCGAGACGCTTTCGACTGTGCCCGCCGCGGCGAACAGTGTTTGTAAATCGTTGCTCGACGTTTCAAACGCGAGATTTCCAACATAAAGTTTCGTAGTCATAATTTTCTCACCTTTTCCCACTCGGGAGTAACAGAAGCCGCATGCGGAACATGGTAGCTTCCCAATTTGCTAAAGGTCGTTTGGGATTTACATATCCATGCCGCCGGGCATTGCCCGTGGCTTGTCACCTTCCTGTAGCTCAGAAATGAGGGCTTCCGTGGTTAGCATCAAGCCCGCGATTGATGCAGCGTTTTGCAACGCGCAACGCGTGACTTTCGCGGGATCGATAATCCCCGCGGCTACCAGGTCCTCGAAAATATCAGTAGCGGCGTTGTAGCCGAAGTTTGGGTCTTTGCTGGCCCGCACCTTCTCCACAATTACCGCGCCTTCTTTGCCGGCGTTTTGAACGATCTGACGCAGGGG
>JAXIOV010000216.1:0-31874 GCA_045403245.1 Pyrinomonadaceae bacterium
GGATTCAACTTGGAAGTGCAACAGATCGTTGTTTGAAAACACGCGGATTCAAAGTCTGGGTTGCAACGAAACCTGTAGTCCCTCGTTAGAATTTCTGACTTGAACTGCTTTACCGCGAAGCGGTTGCGTCTTACAGCCCAGGGTTGCCGCTTCGGCTACCCTGGGTTACAGAATTGATTAGACGATTCAACCGCAACGCGGTTGCGTCTCAGGCGCGGGACCTTCTGAGTTGCTAATTGATCTTGACTCCCGGGGGTTAAAAGGAAGCACCCTCACTCCGCGCGGCTGCCCGGGAATGCGCCGGCGGGCGCAACCGCGTTGCGGTTGGACATCCATTCAATCCTAAAACCCAGGGTAGCCGAAGCGGCAACCCTGGGCTGTAAGACGTAACCGCTTTGCGGTAAAGCAAGTCAGGTCGGAAGACTAACGAAGTAGTTGCAGACCCCGTGGTGTTGCACTTCAAACTTGAATCCACCATTTGAGACTTGGGATTTGAGATTCGAAATTTGAAATCTGAAATTTGACGGACCCCAAACCCTCAACTCCGACCCCTCGACTCCAGACTCCAGACTCCCGACTCCCGACTCCCAACTCTACAGCATCCACTGTCTCCGGTTGTCGTAATACGAAGGCGAACGATCCGGATAGCGCCGCTTGTACTTCTTATACCGCGCGTGCAATTTTTCGTAACGGTCGTCGGAAGAATAGATCTTCTTGTGTGGCAAAGCGCGAAGATGATCTTCAATCTTCGACATCTTGCGCAGTGAAAAACGCCAATCGTAATTCCCCAGGTCGTAAAGACTCGTCAACCCGTATCCTTTGATCCGGCCGGACATATCCACGTACGGATCGAAGTAACTCCAGGTTAGATCCCGCAACGAACGAAACAACGGCCTCCGCCCGTGCAGGCCAATGTCGCGCGAACGGCCAATCGAACCCCACAATCCGTCCTGCTGGAAGACAAAAATTACGTGATCGAGCAGATCATGCGACTCGATATCCAGCAATAGCGGCGGATAGCCATGCTGCTCCAGGATGACGGCTGCGCCCACCGCCGCTTCCAGGCAATGCGCTTCGTTTCGTTTCACCAACGCTCGAAACGAGCGCAACGTGCCTCCTTCACGCTCCCAGTTGTAAGGCATGCTGGTGAAGAAGCGCTGCACCTGACGGGGAGTCTTCAGTAGCTGGATTAGTCGCCACTCCTTTCTCGAGAAGCATTCTTTGCCGGGCCGCTGATTCATTCCTTAATGCTATTAACAGTTTCCGGCTGGCGAGCGCAAACTGTTAGTTTGTTTACGCAAATATTCGTTGGCCGGAGGGCGTTCTTGCTTCCGGTGCCCGCCGTGATATAAGAGAATACTTGCAGTTCGCGCGTGCCTTTGAGCGCGCTGCACCAGAAAGAATTCATTACCTGACCAGGTCATTTGGGATTTTGAATATGGGCACTAATCCAAGCATGAAACGAGATCTTTCAACTCGCCAACTGTCTCGCGGTGAACGGGAGACGGAAACTGCGGCTACCCGGCTGATCGAACATGTTGACGAAGCGCTGGCCGCGGTCGCTGGTGGTTCAACTACCGAAATCGACTCCCTTGAGGGCGTAGCCGACCGAATCGAGCGCGCTGCACGCGACCTCGCCGGCGCGTTGCGAGAATTGGCCCACGAACGTCACTCGACGAACGAAACCACCGAGTAATTCGGGCGTTGCAGGTCCGGGACCAGTAACCGTAAGGGTCCGTTTTTCAACCTTAACCTTTTGGAGGCGTTATGAGTTCTACGCGCACACAAGAAGCCAGGGATACTTCGCTTCCGTTAAGCAAGAACACTCACCTGCTCAATTGGGTTGAGAAAATGGCAACTCTGACGAAGCCCAGCGCAGTTCACTGGGTCGATGGTACAGAGGGAGAGGACGAAGCGCTCAAAGCTCAGATGGTTGCGAATGGCACCTTCGTCAAGCTCAACGAAGAGCTTTGGCCCAATTGTTACTACGCGCGCTCCGATAAGAGCGATGTTGCGCGGGTAGAAGACCGTACCTTCATCTGTTCACTCTCAAAGGACGCGGCAGGACCCACCAACAATTGGGAAGAACCCTACCAGATGCGTCGCCGGTTAAAGGAGCTCTTCGATGGCTCTATGCGCGGGCGGACGATGTACGTGCTCCCCTTCAGTATGGGACCAATCGGCTCGCCGATGTCCCAAATTGGCGTGCAACTCACTGATTCGCCCTACGTTGTCGTCAACATGCGGATCATGGCCCGCATCGGTTTGCCTGTTTATGCGGAGATCGACCGGGACTACAAGCGTGTGGTGCCGTGCATGCATTCAGTTGGCGCGCCGCTCGCCCCAGGCCAGAACGATGTGCCGTGGCCCTGCAACAAAGAAAAGTACATTGTGCATTTTCCCGAAACCCGCGAGATCTGGTCCTACGGCTCGGGCTATGGTGGTAATGCCCTGCTCGGCAAGAAGTGTTTCGCGTTGCGCATCGCCTCAAACATTGCTCGGGACGAAGGCTGGATGGCCGAACACATGCTGATCGTGGGTGTTGAGAATCCGCAGGGAGAGAAAACTTACGTCACCGCGGCCTTCCCGAGCGCCTGCGGCAAGACAAATTTTGCGATGCTGATTCCACCTGCAGGATTCGACGGCTGGAAAGTCTGGACCGTGGGTGATGACATCGCCTGGATCAAGCCGGATGCGCATGGGCGCTTACACGCCATCAATCCCGAAGCCGGATTCTTCGGAGTCGCGCCGGGAACCTCGGTCAAGACTAACCCAAACGCGATGGCCACGCTCTCAAAAAACTCCATCTTCACTAACGTTGCGCTCACGCCCGAGGGCGGAGTTTGGTGGGAAGGTATGACCGACGAACCACCCGCGGAATGCCTCGATTGGCAGGGCAAAAAGTGGACTCCGCAGATCGGCAAGGAGACCGGAGCCAAAGCCGCGCACCCCAACGCTCGCTTCACCGCGCCTGCTTCGCAATGTCCGACGATTGATCCTGATTGGGAAAACCCAAACGGAGTTCCCATCAGCGCAATCATATTCGGCGGCCGGCGTGCCACCACGATGCCGCTGGTGTACCAGTCGTTCAACTGGAGCTCAGGTGTCTACATTGGCGCGACGATGGGATCGGAAATGACTGCCGCGGCGGCAGGCACCATTGGCAAAGTACGCCGGGATCCGATGGCCATGCTGCCGTTTTGCGGTTACCACATGGGCGACTATTTCCGGCATTGGATCCGCATGCAGCGGTCGCTCAGCGAAACTCCCCGGATCTTTCATGTGAACTGGTTTCGCAAGGACGCGGAGGGGAATTTCATGTGGCCGGGATTCAGCGAGAACATGCGGGTGTTGAAGTGGGTAGTCGACCGCGCTAATGGCCGGGCACTCGCCCGGGAAACTCCCATCGGTTGGATGCCCCATTACGAAGACATCGAGTGGAAGGGACTGGAATTTCGCAAAGAAAATTTTGAAGAGCTGCAGAAGTTTGATCGTGGCGCCTGGCGCGACGAAGTGCTTGGCCACGAAGAACTCTTTCTTGAACTGCACGACCGGCTCCCACCAGAGACGATTTACGAGCGCGAACTACTCATCTGCCGTTTGTAATTGGAGGAAGCGACAGCTGGATTCCGCGTCTCCGGAGATTGAGTTGAGGCGGCTAAGTAGTTGGCCGCCTCTTTTGTTTTCAGATTGTAATGATGGAGTGTCGTGACTCCGTTTTCAGAACCCATCCCAATCCAAACTAAAGTTGTGAAGGTTTGTTTAGTTTCGAAAGCACGAGCAGCGCGACTGTGTTGGCATTTCGTAGCGACCGAGTTTTGTGCCGTTGACGAGAGCCATCATTTCACTTCGCTAATCTGAACTACGTCGCTGGACACTGCTCCGCGGACAAAGGCTAGTTGCTTGCCATCGCGGGACCAGTCGAACCAGAAAATACGATCAGTTTTGAAGTCGGTTAACTGCGTGGCTGGTCCGCCATCCAGCGGCTGCTTCCAGATGTTGGACATGTCCGTACGGTCTACGATGTACGTTAGCGCACGTCCATCAGCCGTCCAGCGAACCTCCGGCGATATGATGTCGAACATCTTCACTGGTGGTCCGCCCTCAAATGGAATTACCGCGAGCTTCACCTGTACGCCCATCTCGTCCCCAGCATAGTAACAAGCTATTAGCTTGCCGTCGGGCGAGACGACAGGCGACCAGGAGGCTTTGTCTGTGACCTGCATCGGGTTTCCACCGTCGGTCGGAACTTTCCATACGCTGACCTTGCCATGTCCGAAGTCTGAGTACAGTACCCATTTGCCATCGGGTGAAAAGTTAGGAGCTTCCCCACCGCCGCCGCTGGTCAACTGCTTGAGATTGCTACCGTCAAGATTCACCCGCCAAAGGTTGAAAGCGCCCGCGCGATCGGAGACGAACACAACATAGCGGCCGTCAGGCGAGGTAACCGGCTCAAAGTCAGTGTGCGAGTCAAATGTCAGTTGTTTGAGTTTGCTGCCGTCGGCGTCCATGATCCAGACGTCCGGATTGCCGCTCTCGCTTGACGCGTAGACGATTCTGCGTTCAGGCGTCCATGACAAACTTTCGTAGTGGCCAGCGGCGATTTGCCTGGCACGAGCGCTGTCAGCGCCTGGCGCGAGCCACACACTTGATATCCGCACGCTTTGGACGGCCGCGATGAGGCTTGAGTCAGAATTAAGACTGAGACTGCGATAGTCGTTCAAGTCGTTGGTTAGCTGTTTAGCTTCCCCGTCTGGATACGACAGCCGCCAGATCTGCTCTGGCCCAGAGAATCGATCCTTCGCCGTCATCACCAGGCCCCTTCCGTTCTTCAGCCATTTTGGCTGTCCTACCCAGAACCAGCGTTGGGAAGTAATTGCCCTTTCCGATCCGTTTTCCAACCGAACTTCGACGACACCCACATGAAATCCTCCGGTAAAGCTGCCTGCAGGACAGACTATGGTCTTTCCATCGAGTGACCACGCTGGGCCGCCTTGAAGAAAATAGAAGTCGGGCAACTTTCGTGTGGCCAACTTTTGTTCTCTGGAGCCGTCTGCATTGGCAATCACTAAAGTATATTCGCCTGTGTTTGCATTCGCTCGCACGAACGCGAACCTATGGCCGTCGGGTGCAAAGGTGATTGGCGTGTGTACAGCATCCAGAAGTTTTCTCGGCGCTCCGCCCAGCGCGGAAACCTGATAGAGTGATACCGTGTTCTTGGTTTTTTCCCATAGTACGTAGTCGACAAAGTTCCCATCCGGTGTGAAGGTGATCCCAAAGTACTGACCCGGCACCGCCGCAACAAGCTGAACGTTACTCGTTGCCGCTACTTGCCTCACCCACAGGCTCTGCTGTTCTCCGTCGTCAACCGCGTAGGCTATGTATTTCCCATCGGGTGAAACACTGGTCCGGAAGACTTTGCCAATGGTCGTGACTTGACTGATCCTTATTGTCTCAAAAGGCGATGATTCCCTTTGACTCAACTTGTAGGCGGCAATCCCAACCGCGGCCACCACCAGAATCATTACAGTTATCGTCGCTGCCTTGTGACGTTTGATTTCGCTGAGGATGTACTCGGCGCTCGACGTCTGGCGCCCGGTTCCAGCTTGGGTGTTGACATTTTCAATCGCAGCGTTGGCGGTTGTTCTCAGTGCTTTGTTCGTCTTAGCAACATCGTCTCCCTCCGGCGCTGCGGTGCGTTGAATCTCAGCATCAACCTCCAGCTTCTGCTTCAATCGTTTAAGATCAATTAGCAAGTCTTTCGCCGACTGGTACCGTTCCTCTCGGTCTTTGGCAAGAGTTTTCATCACCAGTCGCTCGAGCTCGGCTGGCGGCGCTTCAGGCATAAAACGCGCGAGGGGCGGTGGGTTTCTTTCAAGAATCGCTACAATAAGGTCGCTCTTGGTCGCACCGCCAAACGGCGCTTGACCGGCAACCATCTCGTAGATCACCACGCCGAGACTGAAGATATCCGTACGCACATCGACGGGAAGTCCGCGCGCCTGCTCGGGCGACATGTAGGCAGCGGCCCCCAGCACCACTCCCGGTTCCGTTGGCGCCAGAACTTTCGTCGCCGCTTCCGGGTTCACCGCGCCTGTGTCAGCTTTCTCACTCAGCTTTGCCAGCCCGAAGTCCAGTACTTTCACGATGCCATCATGGCGGCGCATGATATTTTCCGGCTTGATGTCGCGATGAATTACTCCGGCCGCGTGCGCGGCCGAAAGAGCGGAAGCGATCTGCGTGCTGACGTCGAGCGCTTCCGCTATTTTGATGCGCCTCACGTTCAATTGCTGGCGCAGCGTTTCGCCATCGATGAATTCAGTGGTGATGAAGTGGGTAGCGTTTATTTGCTCGATCTCGTGAATCGTGATGATGTTGGGATGGTTCAACGCAGAAGCAGCCTTTGCTTCCTGGACGAAACGCCGCATACGTTGCTGATTAGAGGCTACCGTCGCGGGCAATATTTTCAATGCAACCTTGCGGTCAAGCCTCGTGTCGTGCGCCAGATACACTTCACCCATTCCACCCGCGCCGAGTTGCGAACGGATTTCGTAACGGCCGAGACTAGTGCCAGGCGAAATCCGCATGATCATTTGGTGACTTTCATTAGGTGCTGGGTTCGTGCTTGATGGAAACCCTTGATTCGAGGGGCCTCAAACTCAGATGGAAGGCAATTGTAGCCTGATTTGGGATGGACGTGCGAGATTTGCCTCGTGAAGAATGGCAAGAGTCTAGCGAACTGAATTTAACCCGGGGGCCAGGTCATTGGTCGCCCGCCCAGCACGTGCACGTGAAGATGAAAAACTGACTGGCCCGCGCCGGCGCCGGTATTGATTACGGTGCGATAACCACCGTCGCCGAGTCCTGCGTCATTTGCCACTCGCGCGGCGACGCGAAGCAGATGGCCGAGTAGCCCTTCATCTCTCTGCGAGGCATCGTCGAGAGAATCCAGGTGGGCCGTGGGAATGACCAGCACGTGTGTTGGAGCCTGTGGATTGATGTCGCGGATCACCACCGCGCGATCGTCCTGGTAAACAAAGTCCGCCGGAATCTCCTGAGCGATAATTCGGCAAAACAAGCATTTCTCTTCTGACATTTTCCCTCAATCCTGGTTAACCGTAATTCTGCTTACTGCAAGTCTCGTTTCGCAAAACTAACCGGTGGCATCTACATCTCCGCGCCGATGCCCGACTCCGACGCTTCCGAAAGCGGCGCCGTTACCGACTCGCGGATCCTTTCGATGTCGGCCCCAACGGCCCTTAGCTTCGCTTCAATTTTTTCATAGCCGCGATCGATGTGGTAAACGCGATCAATTATCGTTTCGCCTTTGGCAACCAAACCGGCCAGCACCAGCGATGCCGAAGCGCGGAGATCCGAAGCCTGTAGTGGCGCGCCGGTTAGTGTTGTCGGGCCGTTAACTGATGCGCTGTGGCCATCGATTGAAATGCGGGCACCCATTCTTTGCAGCTCCGACGCGTGCATAAAACGATTTTCGAAAACCGTCTCCTCGATTACCGACGGACCTTCTGCCTGGGTCATCAAAGCCATGTACTGGGCTTGCATGTCGGTCGGGAATCGCGGATGGGGTTGGGTGGTGACGTCTTTCGCGGAGAGTGTTTCGGCGGAGCGGACGTAGAGAGTGCTGGGATTGAGTTCTTCGATTTCCACCCCCACTTCGCGGAACTTATCGACTACGCTTACGAGATGCTGGGGCTCGCAATCTTTGATTTCGAGTTCTCCTCTGGTGATTGCGGCAGCAGCGATGAAGGTCCCGGTTTCGATCCGGTCTGGAATAATTGTGTGCTCGGCGCCACCGAGATTTTCAACACCATCAATTTCGATTGTGCTGGTTCCAGCACCGCGTACCCGCGCGCCCATCTTATTCAACAGTTCGGCCAGGTCTGTAATCTCCGGTTCGCAGGCAGCATTAAGCAGCACCGTCGTGCCCTTAGCCAGCGTCGCCGCCATCATCAGGTTTTCCGTTCCGGTGACGGTAACTTTGTCGAAGTTGATTGTGCTCCCAAGCAGACGACCTGCGGCCGGCGCGCGCGCGATGACATTGCCGCCTTCGAGGGTTACTTCAGCGCCGAGTTTCTCGAAGGCCTTTAGATGCAGGTCAATTGGCCGGGTGCCAATGGCGCATCCACCGGGCAGCGACACTTTGGCTTTGCCAAACCGGGCGAGCAACGGACCAAGCGCCAGCACCGAAGCTCGCATGGTTTTTACCAACTCATACGGAGCTTCGAACACTTCGATGTGATTGGCGTTTATTTTGTGGGTCCTGAGTTCCGGAGTAAGAACTGTCGCGCCAAGATCTTCAAGCAAACGGCGCTGGGTGATGATGTCGCGAACGTAGGGCAAATTGTGGAGGATGACCGTTTCCGCAGTCAGCACGGTCGCCGCCATGCAAGGCAGCGCAGAGTTCTTCGCGCCGCTTATCGAAACGCGACCACGGAGGGCTCGACCACCTTTGATTCTAAACTTGTCCACGATGCCAAGAGATTAAAGGTTTACCGCAACGGACGCAAAGTGAACACAATCCGCCCGGATCGTTGGAGTCGCAAACAGCGAGAACTGACAGGGGTTGGTCTTTACCGCGAAGCGGTTACGACCAAAACGGGCGTAATTGCGTTGCTGCGCTCAACCTGGAAAAGGCACGTCAGTAGTTACTCGATCTTACTTCTTGTACACAGCACCGCGGCTGAAATTCAAACCAATCCCAGAGCTCGCCGGGCCTGTGCTCAACCAATCTTCTGCAGCGCAACTGTGCGCGGAATGCCTTGCAAATCCTGATGTATATCCAGCAATTTCCAGGCACGCACGTCAACCAACTCCCTTACCGCTTCGTGTTGGTCGAAACCAATTTCCATGAGAAGGTTTCCACCCGTTTTTAGGAATCTTCCGGCGTCCGAAAGCAGACGGCGCACTATGTCCAGGCCATCGGCTCCAGCCTGCAACGCCAATCTCGGTTCAAAATCACGAACCTCTCTTTGCAAGCCTTCAATCGTCCTTTCAGCAACGTAAGGAGGATTCGAAACGATCAGATCAAAGATATTCTCTTGAGCATCCAACTCGGTGAAACAATCAGAAACAACAAACTCGATTCGTTCGGACACCGAGTGGCGCTCTGCATTTCGTTTTGCCACCTCCAAAGCCGCCGGCGAGATATCGACGGCCACCCCACGGGACTGCGGAATCTGATGAACCAGCGTGATTGCGACACAACCCGACCCGGTGCCCACGTCGCAGATCGCAGGTGCTTCGTCTTTACCGACTAACTTTAACGCCGTCTCAATCAGAAGTTCCGTCTCTGGCCGGGGAATAAACACGGCACTAGTCACCTCGAAGTCCAGGCCAAAAAACTCCTGGTGACCGAAGATGTATTGAAGTGGTTTTCCTCGTGCCCGCCATTCGAGGACTTCGCGAAACCGACCCAGATCCTCGTCCGTAATCGAATCGTCGGCGTGACTGATAATGAAAGTCCGGTCGCGACCCAGCACGTGAGCCAGGAGCGCGCCGGCATCGGGACGTGCCGCGCTCACTCCGGCCTTTCGCAAGAGTTCCGTGGCCGCCACCAGTGCATCAGCAATTGAAGTAGCTGTGTTCATAGGTTGCAAAGCAGATCAGTTTGCGTCCGTGGCGTTGCGCTCAACCAAAAAGTTTGGGGCAAGGTAGCAGTTCTGACTACTGCGGTCACGTAGGCATTCAGCTTGAACTTGCGCCAATCGCCAAATCAAGTCGATCTTCTCGCCGTTGCTTCTCAACTCATCCCCTCTCAGATCGCGTTTAGTCGATTTAATCGGAGGCTGCTATTCAATTGGTTTACCACTGACATCAAAAAAGAACCACCATCAGCGGTTACCAGATTTGGTCTTTGCAACGTTAGGTTTATAATGGCCGCCCTTTAGTGAGCAACATGGTTGGCCCGAAAGCGGAACTTTGGCAGAGGTTTTTGGGAACGAGAATCTCATTGTGAGTTTCTTTTAGGTACCACGGTACGAGTCTCGTTCCTCCCGTATACGACAGAACCTCCGGCCCATTCGGTTTCGGGGGTTCTGGCGTAATAGGAGGCCGGAGTTTAACAACGTTTGCCCAAGGAGCTGGTGTGGATCCACTTTCCAAAGCCCTTTTGTTGTTCTCGCTGAATTGGCTCGATGCGCAGCTGACGATCTTGTGGGTGCGCCTGAACGTAGCCACTGAGGGAAACGGGCTGATGGCTCGCCTGCTCGACCAGGGTGAGGCTCCCTTCCTCTCCGTCAAATTGTTGGTTGGCGCGATCGCCGGCTACACCCTTTACCGGTGCTCTGAAATTCCAATTGCTCGTCGCGGAATGAGACTGGTTCTGGGGCTCTATGTCGCCATCATGGTCGTGCACGCCGTGACTGGCTTCTCAGCTCTGGGCTGGAACGCCCCGATCACCGTGCTCACTTATTTTGGCAGTCTGCCGAAAGCCTTCCTCGCTTTTCTCTTCTGATTTCGAGCCTCAACAAACCAAAAAACGGAACGCTCGCCGTTCCCCAAACGTTTAAGAGAATCTGAACCAATTTGAGGAGGTAGTGTGCTTTCGGTCCGGTAGTGTTTTGGTCTGAGAACCTCTTTGCGCACTCTTGAGATTTTTCGCGTTCCTTTGCTAAATAAGCCTTGAAAACAATCCCTCTCCGGTCCAGATCACTTGCGTGTAACCGGCACTAGGGCCAAAATTCATGCAGTGAAAACGCAGAGTGGGCAACCTGGATTAAACATAGAGTCGACCCCGGAAGGCGCAACTGTTGATACCGCAAGGGGCATCTTAATTAAGCTCGTCTTGAACGAGTTAAAATGATCAATAAACAAGCGAGAATTCATGCCATGTATAGACTTTCAGCTCGTCAAATCTTAGTCGTTGCGTTGATTTCAGGTCTCTTTGCCGCCGGTGCGATTGCGGTGGTCGACCGCATTTCGAATCGCGTGCAACCGTCCGGCTCGGCCTTTACCGAGTCGGCGCCGGCTGGTATCACCGATCCGGCGTCGGCCACGGACGAACAAAACAACATCGAGATCTACCGCACGCTTTCGCCAGGCGTCGTTAACGTTCATTCGACATCCTTCGCGCGAGATTTCTTCGGCTTTGTTGAGCCGCAGGAAGGGTCAGGATCTGGATCGGTCCTCGATCAGGAAGGTCACATCCTTACCAATTTCCACGTCATCGAAGGGGCTCAGAAATTAGCCGTCAGTTTTGGCGGGCAAAAGAATTATGCCGCCAAGTTGGTAGGCGGCGATCCTGATACAGACCTGGCCGTCATCAAACTAACCGAAGTGCCAAAGGATGGCCTCAAGATTGTGCCGCTCGGCGATTCGGACAAACTCGAGGTTGGTCAAAAGGTTTTGGCGATCGGCAATCCGTTTGGACTGGACCGAACCTTGACCACCGGAGTCATCAGTGGTTTGCAGCGACCGATCCGAGCGCGAAACGGCAGGCCGATTGAAGGCGCGATCCAGACTGATGCTTCCATCAATCCCGGAAACTCTGGCGGTCCATTGCTCGATTCTCATGGCCGCATGATCGGAATCAACTCGCAGATACTTTCGCCTTCGGGAGCCTCTGCCGGTGTGGGGTTCGCAGTTCCGGTGAATATTGCGAAACGGATTGTCCCGATGTTGGTGCGTTCCGGCGAAGTGCGCCGGCCCAAGCTGGGGATAGGAACTCGGGATGTCGCATCATTAAGAAACCAGATTGAGTTGCCCGTAAGTGATGGCGTGCTCGTGATGCAGGTGGTAGCGGGCGGCGCCGGCGCAAACGCGGGACTGCGTGGTGTCACCCAAACCGAAAACGGCGATGTCGAGATCGGCGACATCATTGTGGGAATTGACAACCAGAAGGTCGGGAACACCGACGATCTGTATCGGATTCTGGACAAGCACCAGCTTGGTGACAATGTTCAGTTGCAGATCGTAAGAAACGGCCGGAGGACTAGTCTGTCGGCTCGGCTGACGGAGTCTCCCGAAACCAGGCGCGGCACTTTTCGGCGGTAAAAAGTTTCAGGTTTCGAGTTACCCGAAACTGTCTAACCCCAGTGGACCAGACAAACCACTTCTTCAATCTCGGCTTTGGCTGGCTCTGCAAACACTGCAGCGCCGCCGACGCGGAAAAAAAACAAGATCATTCACGTAGTGGCTTTTTTGGCCGGGGAGAGCCGCGAAAAGAGGAAACTCCTCACGGCTTCGCGCTAGCAACCTGGACTGATTCAAGCCGCGCGGTGCTGACCTGCCCGCGATGCGGTATCTATGAAACGCTAAGAAACTAAGCCAACGCGACTCTTCATTCGGAGAGTAGCTCTGCTAATTGATCGGCCCTTGTCTTTGGGTCGCCAAACTTCTGCTGGTAATCGGTGAAGCTTCGTTTGATTACCTCCTGCGCTTCCGCGCGATCGTAAACAGCCACAATCTCAACTCGCCGCGGAGCGTCTTCAGGAAGCTGTTTGTAACTCAGAAAATAATGCTTCAATCGATCGATGAGGGCCTTTGGGCTCTGGTCGATGTCCTCGATATGGCCGTAGGCGAGGTCTGATTCGAGAATGGCAATGATTTTGTCGTCAGCCTGTTTGCCGTCGATCATCCTGAGGCCGCCAATTGGTTTCGCGTGGACAAAAAAGTTTCCTTGCGCGAAGGTCTTCTCAGACAGAACGCAGATGTCCAACGGATCGCCATCTCCTTCAATTCCGCTGATGCCCGTTCGTTCGGCGCAGAGTCGGGCAACCTGTTCGCCACAAAACGTTTGCGGAATAAAGCCGTACAACGAAGGACACATCGACGAAAAGCGCTGCGGACGATCGACATGCAGGTGGCCCGACTGTTTGTCCAGCTCATATTTCACCGCGTCCGTCGGCACGATCTCGATGTAGGCATTCACGTTTTCCGGGGCCCGGGAGCCGGGACTGACTCCATGCCAGGGGTGGGCCTGAAACATCAGCTCAAACAAACTAACCGCTTTCTCTTCATTTGCCATTCAAGTCGGCCTTCCCATAATTTTTCAGACCCGCGTTCATTCGCGTAAATCCGCGGCTAAACTTCCTTTGCCAAACCACTAACTCCAAAAAGACCCACTACCTTCTTCTGCGTGCCAGTTGGACGGTGTTAGAATCCTAGCCTTCCGAGGGGTTGATTTCAAATAGTCGGTTCACGTAAATCAAGACATGGCTGCCACGGCACAAGCTATTGCTGAACCCCGCACGCGCGCGATTTCTTTGCGCTGGATCATCAGCGCGCGAGACGATCTTTTCTGGTTTATCGGCTCCGTGGTGTCGAGCTACGCGCTGTTTGCCCTGTATGTCTCAGGAATCCTGCCACTGGTGCCGATGGTCGTCTTGTGGGCGATCCTGATCGACGCGCCTCACGTTTTCGGTACTTTCTCACGCACTTACTTCGATCGCACTGAACGGCAAAATCGTGGACGGCTACTGTGGGGCTCGTTGCTCTTTTTTTTGGTCGGGCCGGTAATGGTGATCGCCGGCGCCGCGTTTGTATTTTTCTTCATCGCTGCGCTTTGGGCGTATTACCACCTGGTGAAGCAACACTACGGGTTCATGGTGCTCTACAAGAAGAAGAACGGCGACCTGGCACAAGCAGATAACGCGATTGATCGTCTGCTGCTGCTCTTCGCTTTCAACTATCCTTTTGTGGCCTTCATCGCCCGCGATCCGGAAGCAATGGCCCGAGTTCCGATGGCGCTACGAGCCGGCGCTGATGGTCTGGCCACAATTCTTTTGGCCGGGACAATCGTGCTCTTTGTTGTTTGGCTGGGACGTCAGATACAACGCGCCGTCAACGGTGAACCACTCGACGTGCCGAAGTATCTCTTGCTCGCTGCGGCGATCCCGATGCACTGGGTCGTGTTGTTGACCCCAATGCCCCACAAGCCAATCGCGATCGTGGCGATACTAACGATTTATCACAACCTGCAATATCACCGGCTGATCTGGTTTCACAACAAAAAGTACGCCGCGCGGGGCGGTAGCCCGACCAAAAGTGACGGCTTACTTGCCCAGCCGGACGACCCTCGCTCGAAGTATGGCGCCGCTGAACTCATCAGTCGCCGCCTGATCTACTACATCGCCTTCGGCATCATTTTCGGACTGATCTATCAAGGACCTCGACAGATTCTCGGCTACCTGGGTTTAAGAGACGCGGAGGCCGGAGTCAGTGAGCAATCATTTGCTGTTCAACTCGGAATCTCTTTCCTCTGGGGTTATGCCTTCATTCACTACTACCTTGATTCCAAGATTTGGCGCGTCCGGCGCGATCCATCTGTCGGCAAGGCGCTGAACATGGCGTGACTTTGTAGGGTTGTGGCTTTGGGGCTTCGGCCCGGCGCCGCTTTGGCCAGCTGCCACATGAAGCGCAGTCAGGTTGAATTCCGTTTGCTCTGTCATGGCCCGGTACGAATTCGTCACCATCTGGAATTTCAAAGCCCCTCAGCAAAAAGTTTGGGACCTGATTTTCCATTCGGACGACTGGCCGCTGTGGTGGCCGGGCGTCGAGAAAGTTGAACGGCTAAAGGACGGCGACGCCCACCACCTCGGAGCCATTCACCCTACACCTGGAAAAGTAAACTTCCCTATCGCCTCATCTTTGAAATGGAGACCACCTTAGTCGAACCAATCTCGGTAATTGAAGGCCGCGCGATCGGCGAGCTTCAGGGCATCGGTCGTTGGCAGCTTTCAAACGACGGCGACATCACTACCGCTTGTTACGATTGGAAAGTCGAGACAACCAAGCGTTGGATGAACTTCCTGGCGCCGATCGCCCGCCCGGTTTTCCAGTGGAACCACGGCGTAGTAATGAGTTGGGGTTCGAAAGGACTGGAGAAGCGTCTCAGGTCAACCTCTGGTTAGTTTGTCTGGAACGTAGGTGAGTCTGTGGTCTGATTGCTTCCCGCGTGGAAGTACAGATCATTTTTTCTTCCGCAGGCCGCGCATTTTAGGCCAACGCCAACGAGGTGCTTCCCATCGTAGGTGAAGCGCTCCGGCGCAGGTGGGGAGTCAGACTGGTAAGGACACTGACCGCAGCTGCATTTGAATTCGCGAAGAGCCGCTTCAATGTCGTCCTCGTGATTTACGCGAAATGCGGTTTCCGGAGTGAAACCAACCTTCGCCATAATGGCTTTTCCAAACTGGCTAGTGGAACGCCCTTTCAGTCGAGTCCATATCAAAAGGCCCAAGCCGATCAAGATCAGTGGAACCAAAACAATGAGGCCCAGGGCTATGAACAGATCCCGGCGCTTACCTCTGCCTGGAGTCGTGTCAGTCACGCTTGGCCCGTTCGTCAGCTGATACCCCAGGGCGTTGTGAATCCGATCAAGCACCATTAGATGTGATGGGACTTTTTCGACAGGGATAAAGTCGGCAAGCGTCTTGAAAGAGTATTCAAGCTCTATGAGTTCACCTTCCTTCCTGAAGCTATAGTCAAGCCAAACCGCTTCGTTTGAGATCCTGCCTTGATCCGGGGAAATATTGAATTTCTCGACCAAATCAATCTCGATGGTATGTTCAATCGACAGAGGAAAACGCACTCTTAGAGGCATCGAGCGTTGCTTTGAGCTCGGCTTGCCTATTTCTGAGTAGATTCTTTCCGCGTGAAAGTAATGCTTGTTATCTTTCCAGAATCCATCAATTAGATATTTTTCCTTGACCTGGACAGTGTTTGTGATCGGATCGTCGTCTATCTGGGGCAGACCATCAGCCTTGATTGAAGGGCTCTCTTCGCTATAAAAGTTTAGATAGAGTTTGCTCAATTCTGCGAGTGAATATCCTGAAAGGAAGGACCTGGTGTTGTCGGCTTCTGACCCAACGTAGGTGGTATGCACCAGCAGCGTTACGACGCCGCGGGTCGTGCCTTCGTACCTTTCCCATATGCGAACTTGCCCGGAATTGACTGCCGGGAGCGGGATTTTTTCCAAGTCAGTGGCGCCTTCGCGAAGAACCAGGGCGCGCTCATAACTGGGATCATAATATTGAGCGAGGCCGCCTCGCTGGTAACCTATCGTAGGATCCAGCCAATAAGTTTTCCCGTTAAGTCTTACCTGGACAATTGCGTGATCGAATGCAAACGGAGACGGCTGGCGTTTGTCCAGAGACCTTCCCGCACGCGTGTCGACCAGCGCGGGAGCTGCGTCTATCCCCATCGACTTCAAAATCGAAACCAACAGCAGTGATTTGTCTTTGCAATCACCGAAGCGCCTGGCAAAAACCGTAGCCGGCAAGGTGGGCTGGTGCGAATACCGGCCGAGCTCAATTCCCAGGTATCTGATCTCATCCTGGACGAATCGTAAGGCCGCCACTGTTTGACCTTCCGGAGATTCTGACTCAGATTGCCACTTTTGAATTATTGTTTTTAGCTCAGGAGTCACGCCGGTTGCCGTGTAGAGCGGAAGGGCCCATCTGACGACGTCACTCCACGTTTGAAACTCACTAATCGGCACCGACGGGTACGGATCAAACCATTGAGGCGTACTATCCTCAATATTAAGCGCATCTATATCGCGTCGTTCCCAGGTGTATTCGGATTCGTTTCCAGACTTGCTAACGGTTGGCGCAACCTCGATGTTGGCATTGCTGATGGTGATGACTCGGTCCGAAGGCACAACAAGCCTGAGTTTGAGATGCTGAATTGGCTGTCTGTTAGCCAGATAAAACGTGTCCGAGAAAAATCCCCCCAGGACAGGGTTCTCCCCACTAACGGTGTAGGCATAGTCGACGATGTCACCGACCCTCAGATCATTCAGAAAAATGAGAGCCGCCAGTGTTCCGTTGTAGAGTTGTTGTTTGAGATCTTCTTCCTGCTGGATCACTTTGATCTCGGAGGGTTTCAAAGCGTCAATAAGACCCCGATCGCGATGAATGCGAATGAAGTGAATGGCTAGCTGTTGATAAGAAGGTTCGAAATAGAACTTGAGTTGTGAAACGTCACTCAGCCCTGCCGCTGTTTCGATCCTCTGGACGTGGTGATAGTAGCGTTCAACCGTTTTCTCTCCGACCCTGATCTGGTGATCATCTAGTAGGAAACTAGACGAAGCGGGGCTTGATCCGCTTTTGGTCTGCGACTCCAACTCAAGTATTCGAACCCATGGCTGAGGCGGCCGAATCGCATACGACGGCTTGGCAGAGGCAGGGCGGCTCACGGTCATGATGAAGAAAAAACCAAAGAGGACAGTGAGAAGGGCCTGAGGCAATGCTCTTGATGGTGAGAGATTACTTAACAAGAAGTCGTCCCCGGTGATCTGGAATCTGATCACAAACAAAACTCTGACACCACCTGGATAAACTCCCGAGGGTACTCTTCGTGTGGCAGGTGACCACACTCGCGAAAAACTATCAAGCGCGCCCCCGGAATTTCTTCCTGAAGCCGGTGACCGTCGGCAACCGGCACCTCGCGATCGGTGTCACCCCAGAGCACCATCGTAGGGTGACTTATTAGATGGGCGTCGCGTGACACCCGCTCGGCATCCCAGCGCCGCACTGTGCGAATGATTGCCCGATGACTCCCGCGGGTTTGCAACGGAACGTGTCGCGCCTGGACCCTGCGCTCATCCAATTCCCATTTATGCCGGTCGTAAACCCGCTTCATCCTGAACCGCAACAAGCGACGTGACCCAACCACAAATGGAGACAAGATGTCGCCAATGATTGGGGAACCAAAGAGGCGCATTAGCATGTACCTGGTGGGTCTATTGTTTGTGACGGCGCCAACCAGAACGAGTTTGTTGACCACTTCAGGGAAGTCGAGAGCGATGGTCGCGGCGATGGCCCCGCCGTAAGAACTGCCAACCACGATGGCCCGTTCGATCTGTAGTTGCCGGAGCAAACCCACCACCATTTCTGCTTGCCGGGATATCGTGTAGTCGAATTCGCGTGGCTTGCCGGAGTAACCATACCCAAGCAGGTCCGGCGCAATCACCCTGAAACCTGCTTCTGACAACGGCAATAACACCTTGCTCCAAACAAGATTTGAAGAAGCAAAACCGTGAAGCAGAACCATTACCGGCCCATTCGGATCGCCGGCTTCCTGGTAGTGCACGCGCACACCATCGACTTCGGCGAAACGCGAGTATTCGGCATTGAAGACCACCTCGCGATGCTGGTCCCAGTCGACGTCGCTCGGACGTAGCCAGAGCTTGGTTGCCACGGCTGCAGCAACTAAACCAGACAGACCGCCAATCCAGTAACGTTTCTTCATCCTTCTTCCGGCGCGATCACCACACTCGCGTGCAACAACTTTGCCTCGGCTTCGTAGGTTGCCACCGCCACCAAATGGCGGTGTTCGTCGCGTAGTCTGGCTCGATCTCCGTCGTTCAAGTTGGGCGCGGAAACATTTACGTCCAACCCGTGGCGCACTCTGCGTGCGTCATCTGCTCCAAGGTCAACCACCGGCAAACGAGCGAGCAGATCATCAGGCGTTAGCATCACCTGGCCCAGCGCTTCTTCGGCAAATGCAGTCTTAATCTCCTCAAGAGTCCTGGCTTGGGGAATAACCAAATCACCAACTCGCGTTCGCCTCAATTCTGCCAGGTGAGCGCCGACCTGCAAGCGTTTGCCCAAATCCTCGGCCAGAGTTCGCACGTAGGTGCCGGCAGAGCAGGATACTCTCACTTCGAAGTCGAAGGTGCCATCTAAATTGTCCTTGAGCAATTTGCCGTCCGGCTTGATGGGCTCAAACTGGTAAATGCAAACTCTTACCGGCTTTCTTTCGACCTCTTCGCCCCGCCGGGCCAGCTCGTAAAGTTTTCGTCCATCTACCTTCTTCGCCGAATACATTGGTGGCACCTGGTCGATATCGCCTCGCAGGCTCTTCAGGGCAGTCTCAATCTCTGTTTCAGTCCAGCCTTGGGCCGAGTTGCTCTTAGTGTTGGGATTGTCGAGCGGCTTGCCGGTTTTATCCCCCGTGTCCGTGGAGAAACCCAGGCGAATGACCGCTTCATATTCTTTCTCGAGTCCACTAAGAAACTGCGCCAGTCGCGTCGCCCGACCCACGAGAACCACCAGCACTCCGGTCGCAAATGGATCGAGGGTGCCGGTATGACCAACGCGTCGCACGTGAAGCAGATTACGCACGCGCGCGACGACGTCGTGCGAAGTCAAGCCCGCAGGCTTGTCGATTACCAATGCGCCATTCATGAACTACATTCTAAAGTGCCAGTGCGTAAATGGCGATTTTGGTGCTTCCAGTACCTGGATGTTGGATAAGACTATCCGCAGACTACGCCGATTAGAAGAACTGGGCAGTCGAGTAGCGCTTGTTGATGTCTCTTGTGGTTAAATTGGCAACATGCGGGGACGAAAACAGAAGCGCGAAGAAGAAGAAGACCTTCGTGCGCGTGACCTCACCCCTGAAGAACGGCGCACGCGTGTTTTTCAGCGCGCCGTCAAACTTCTAGCTGGCAGGTCTCGATCTATTGCCGAGTTGCGGGAGAGACTATTGGAGGGTCGCTTTGCGAATGAGACTGTAGTTGACGAGGTCATTGCGCGACTTCGAGAGTATGGCTATCTCGACGACGAGCGGTTTGCTTTTAGTTTCGCATCGTTGAAAGTGAAGCAACGCCCTATTGGCCGGCGCCGGCTGCAACAGGATCTCTCGCAAAAGAAAGTCTCGAAAGCAGTCGCGGATGAAGCGCTTGACTTGGTCTACGGTGAAACGCCGGAAGCGGAGTTGATCGATCGGGCGATTGAAAAGCGTGTTCGTCTGCGCGGCCGGCCAAAGACGCGATTGGAAGCGAGGAGCCTTTTCAATTACCTCCTTCGCCAGGGCTTTCCGTTTGAGCTGGTCAGTGAGAAAGTTCGCGCCGCCTCACGTGTGGACCTCGACGAATGAAACTAAGGCAAGGCATAGCGCGCAAAATTAAGACGCGCAACTCTAATACTGGGATCGCGGGCGTCTCGCCCGCATCGAGCACCGTCAGGCGCGACCAAGTCGCTTAATATCGCCGGCGTGGCAGATGGTTATCGTCAACATTGAGTGTATTCATCGTCATCAGCGTGCTGCGGCCGGCTCGCGCGGACGAGACGTCCGCGGTCCCAGTAAACTGGTTTGAGCGGTTTTATGTTCCAGTTCAGGTAATTTCACGCCCGTTTCGCGACGTTTCAACCTGCATGCTAAACTCAAGTTTCGTCAGTTGTGTGTCGTCAGTAGTCACTCTTTTGTTCTTGGCTACTGCCCATAGCCTACTGCGTTCTGATTTATGACTGGAAACGAAATACGAGAAAAGTTTTTGGAGTATTTCGAGCATCGCGGACATACCCGCGTACGCTCCTCGCCCTTGTTGCCTGCCAACGATCCGACGTTGCTATTCACCAACGCCGGCATGAACCAGTTTAAGGATGTGTTCCTGGGACTGGAGAAGCGCGATTACGTCCGCGCCTGCTCGGCGCAGAAGTGTGTGCGCGCCGGCGGCAAGCACAACGATCTCGACGAAGTCGGCAAGACCGCACGTCATCAAACGTTTTTCGAGATGATGGGCAATTTTTCGTTTGGCGATTATTTCAAGCGCGAAGCGATCGAGTATGCCTGGGACTTTCTCACCGGGAGCCGGGATGAGGGCAAGCTGGGTCTTGATCCGGAACGTTTCTGGTTCACAGTTTTTGGCGGTGACGATGAAGTGCCCGCAGATGAAGAAGCCGAAGCCTTGTGGATTGAAGTCAGCGCTCGGCCGGAACGGGTGCTGCGATTTGGCCGCAAGGACAACTTCTGGCAGATGGCCGAGACCGGGCCGTGCGGACCTAACTCGGAAATCAGTTACTACCTCGGCGAGCACCCCGAAGATCCTGAATTCAATCGCGTCGAGCTGGTCAATGGCCCGGGTGACACGACCATGGAGATCTGGAACCTGGTCTTCATGCAGTACAACCGCGTCGAAGTTGAGCCTGGGCAATACAAACTCGAGCCCTTGCCGAAGCCTTCGGTTGATACTGGTTTGGGACTCGAGCGCACAGCAGTAATCCTGCAAGGAAAGTTTTCAAACTACGATACCGATCTGCTTCGCCCGATCGTCGAATTCACCGCGAACCTTGCCGGACGCGACTACCAAACGGGATCGCAGGAAGGTTTTGCGATGCGCGTGATAGCCGATCATGCGCGCGCGACCGCGTTCCTGATTGCTGACGGCATCCTGCCCGGCAACGAGGGGCGAAACTACGTGTTGCGGAAAATTATGCGGCGCGCAATTTACCAGGGCCGCCACACGTTGGGCCTCAAGGATCGCTTTTTCTACAAAGTTACTGGCTTCGTGATCGATCAGATGGGTGGGCCATATCCGGAGCTTGAGGCGCAAAGGGACTTCATCGAAAAGATGGTGAAGCTGGAAGAAGAGCGGTTTGGATCGACAATGACCGTTGGCTTGCAAAAGCTGGATGAGGTTTTCGCGCGGACGCAGAAGGACCAAACGCCTGCCTACGCGGATCTTGCCCGGCTCTACGATACGTTTGGCACTCCACGCGATCTGATTCGGGTCAGCCTTGAAGAACGCGGTTTTGCGACAGACGAAACGCAATTCAACGAATCGTTCGAGGCAGCTTTGCAGACGCTTCAGCAGACCGGCGCATTGGAAAAGGTCGAGCGTAAAGCCAAAACAAATCCGGTTTACGCAAGTGTAGTTGGACGTGCAGAGCCGTCTCTGTTTAAGGGCTATGAAACAACGCAGGTGGACGAGGCGCGAGTTGTTGGCCTGATTAAAGGAGGAGATGAAGTCCAGGATCTGAGTGAAGGTGGCGAAGGCGAAGTCGTCCTTGATCAAACTCCGTTTTATGCCGAAAGCGGCGGACAAGTCGGGGATGTCGGTAGACTAAGCAACCCACCCGCTACCGCGGGTGGTACTGACTTCATAGCCGCAGTTGTTGACACGTATTCGCCGACTCAGGGTTTGATCGTTCACAAAGTCAAAGTAGAAAAAGGGAGTCTGAAAGTTGGCGATACAGTCGTGGCAGAGGTTGACGTCGAGAAGCGTGATGCCACGCGACGTAATCACACCGCGACCCATTTGATGCACGCAGCGCTGAGGGAAGTTTTGGGCAGCCATGTCAAACAGGCCGGCTCGGTGGTGGCGCCTAATTATCTGCGTTTCGACTTCTCTCATTATCAGCCATTGACTCAAAGCGAAATTGAGGAGATTGAGCGGCTGGTCAACTACCACATCCTGCGCAACCAGCCGGTGCAAACCAATGAAATGGCAGTTGAGGAAGCCATGCGTTCCGGCGCGATGGCGTTGTTTGGCGAGAAATATGGCGAGAAAGTTCGGGTGCTCTCCATAGACGGCGCGGAAGGAATTTTTTCCAAAGAGCTATGCGGCGGCACACACGTGCGGGCGACGGGCGATATTGGATTGTTCAAAATCACCAGCGATGAATCGATCGCCTCAGGGATCAGAAGAATCCGCGCCATTACCGGTTTCGATGCTTACGAACGTTTTCGCGAGGATGAACTCTTGATCGAGCAGACTGCAAATGGCTTGAAAACCTCGCGCGCGGAACTGCCCGCGGTCATCGGCAAGTTAAAGGACGAACTGAAGAAAGCACGCCGCGAAGCTGATGAACTGCGCATGAAGATTGCGACCGTCCCACGGGGAACTTCTTCATCAAACGGCGACGAGACCCGCGAGATCGCAGGTGTGCGGGTGCTGGCCCGTGATGCGAGCGGGCTCGACTCGGGCGGCATGCGCCAGCTTTCCGACATACTGCTCGCGAGAATCAAATCCGGCGTGGTGGTCCTGGGGCGCAGTAGCGAAGGCAAGGCCTCGTTGATTGTCCGCACTTCCGCTGACCTGACCAAGAGAGTTCCCGCCGGCCAGGTGATCAAAGAACTCGCGACCATCGTAGGCGGCAAGGGCGGCGGCAAGGCCGACATGGCGGAGGGTGGTGGCGCGCAACCAGAAAAACTGGCTGAGGCGCTTGAGGCGAGTTACGCCATAGTTGAGAGATTGTTGAGTTAGAAGACTATCCGCAGATTACGCAGATTAGCATCTAACAGTTAAGTGGCTCTTCGACTTCTCTTCACGATTCTGGTTTTCTACCTGGTGTCTGGTGAGCAGCTATTGAGGTAAAACGTCTAGACACTACGTTACTGTTAAAGATCTAATCTGCGTAATCTGCGGATAGTTCGTTTGATAGGCAAAGGCGCGAGCAGTCGTCTGGAGGACCGCTCGCGCCTTTTGCTTTGTCGGGGCCGCTTGACTCACGTCGCGCCCCGACCCCCCGCAAGTCACATTGCCTTCTGTTTGTCAGTCAACTCGACTCCCATTTGGACCAGGGTCACTTTGTTGAGAGTGCCGGTGACTTTGATGTTCTCCGCCGCCTGATACTTCTTCAACCCGGAGCGGGTGTCGTCATCCAGTTTGCCGGTTTGTTCTCCTTCATAGAAACCTCGGGACTTCAGAATTCCCTGGGCCTGTTTGATCTGATCCTTGCTCGCCCTGAAGACCGGGCCACGTGGTTTTTTGACTTTGGTTGCGCCCGGACTGTTATTGTTATCAGTCGTCGAGCTGGTTGTGTTTGGAGCTGCCATCGCAATAGCAAAGACGAAAAGCAGCGACAGGAGAAGCGATAGTAGTTTTGTCATGTCGTCCCCTTTTGGTGAGGCGCGCAAGCGGGCGACGTCTACCTTGGTTTTAGGATTGGGAAAAGCGGCCTGATCATACTATCGATCTCAAAAAGTCAATCATTGATCCGGAAAGCATGCCAATCCCGGTTCATGCAAGCGGTATTGCATCCATGTCCAGGGCGGGATTGGGTGCATGCGTTTTTCATAAACAACTTGTCAACCCGCGCCTCGCAAGGACGCCATTCACGCCAGGCGAACCGTAATCCTGAATCACCGCAAAGGCCAAAAACCCACCTTCAAAACCTCGTTTTGTTGAGGAAAAAGCAGTGTGTTGGCAATCGTTTAACGTATATGTTAGTATCGTTTCCGGTTTTGGTTCTTCGGGATTAACCACCCTGATTTTTGAACTTGCCCACGCGAAATAGCCTGCACTGGGTCTCACCTGCCGGCCACCGCGAAAAAAAATCCTCGAACAAGCGTTTGGAACTCATGAAAAAACTTTTCCTGGTTGCCGTATTACTTTCTGTCTCCGCATTGCAAGTTTTCGCGCAAGGTGGGTCCGGCTATCGCTTCGACAATTTTGATTTTGCTACCGGTGTGCGTTTGGAGACGCCCAAGCCGATCCCTCTTGTTCCCAGGCAGTCGCGCAAAAAGAGAATTCTGACCTCCAGAAACTACGCCTTCTCGCCCGCAGATCTTCCGCTGAATCGTCTGACCAGTCTGGATGTGGGCGGCTCGCTTGGTGGTTTCACTACCGGCAACCCCGACGTCGACAGTTTTATCGTCGACTCCGCAAAGCGCAATTCAGTGGATCCTCTGTTGCTCTACGCAATCATGCATCAGGAGTCGACCTTCAAGCCTCGCGCAATGTCGTACAAAGGCGCGCGCGGTTTGATGCAACTCATGCCCGGGACCGCAGCGCGATTTGGCGTCACCAGCATCTGGGATCCGCGACAGAACATCGAAGGCGGCACGCGCTACATGCGTTTCCTGCTCGATTATTTCGAAGGAGACGTGAACCTGGCTCTGGCGGGCTACAACGCCGGCGAAGGCGCAGTGATCAAGTATGGCTATCAAATTCCGCCGTACAGCGAAACGCGAGAGTATGTGCGCCGGATCAGCAAGCGTTACACCTTGATTCGCGATCCATTGGCGGCGCGAACGGCCAACCGACTCACGCGCGATCAAGTGGCGGCGGCGCAGAAAAAAGAGTCGGCGCCTTTGACGATGTACGAGCGCAGTGTGTTTGCCGTACGTCTTCCGGATGGGCGGTTACAACTGATCACTCAGTAACAGTTCCGGTTCTAACAAGTCTTTCACAAAAGCGAGGCGCCAGTCGCCTCGCTTTTCAACTCACTGGTTGTGTAATTAAGGCGGGAAGTGGTGTGACAGCTCGTCCAGGCGGCACACACAAAACCGGGCATGGTGCATTGCGGACCACGCGTTCGATTTCAGAACCAAGCACCGGCGCACCGCCGAACAAAGAGGCATGCACGTTCGTGCCGATGACGATTAAATCAGCATCCTTTGCAGCCGCGAGCCGAACGACCTCTTCGTAGGGTCGTCCCTCAGCGATATGAGTGATGGCCTGGGGTTTTTGCCCTCCAGTCAACTGCTGCATGCGCTCCTGCACGTAACTGCGCAAACGAGTGAGCGCATGCAAACCACCTTCTGGAAACATCACCGAGATTTGCTCAAGGTAGTCTCCAATTACGTAGACGGCATGAAGCTCGGCGCCGGTTTGATTAGCCAGTTGGGTCGCCACTTGCGTGGCCGCAGTTGAGGAAGGCCGGAAGTTGGTGGACAGCAGCACGCGGTTTAAGCGAACCTCGCTGCGGCCACCCCGGTGTTCCACAAAATCATGTTGTGGTGGCCGAATCGTAAGTACCGGACAGGGCGCCTCAGCAATTATTTCTTCCGCAGTCGAGCCCCAAAGCGCTCGCGAAAGCCCTTTGCGACCATGCGTGACTACTGTCACCAGATCGATATCATAGTCTCGCACCGCTTTCGCAATCTCCGGCGCTGGGTCACCTTCCACAATGACCGGCTCTACCTCAATTCCATCGAACAGTGGGTCGGTCAACAGGTCCAGGACCTCGGCCCTCAGTTGCAATAACCATTTGTTGTCCTGTTCCTCGAAGATACGTTCCGGCAACGTCAGGAGATTGGCCGGCACCTTCGCGCTCTGAACGCTAAACAGAATTACCCGTCCGCGGCCGCTGCCTGCGAAAGCGGCGGCATACTTCAACGCGGCTCGGGCGTGGGGCGTGAAATCGGTCGGAAACAAAATGTTTCGGAATGGATACATGATTAGAATTTCGGAACTCGGGATTTGAAGGCCCGAAGCTCTCCCGTCAGTCGTCAATAGTAAGTGAACAACAGCTGATTTTTTCCGGGAGTCTATCAGGAAAAAGGGGGAATGGGGAAAGGGGGAATGGGAAGTCACCCTCCTCTAAGAAACACCCCTGTCCTACTTCTCCTGTTCCCCAGTTTCCCCTTTACCCTTTGCCCCTTACCCTTTACCCTTTGGCGCCTGGACATTTGAGTAAGAGGTGGCGTTCAAAGTGACCCTGACCCTTCTGGCGCTTGGATTTCTTGTGCTGCTTGCGCTGGCTTACCGGCTGTATGGCCGGTGGGTAGCCCAACAATTCAAACTGGACGACGCCCGCGCTACCCCCGCCCGGCGCGTGAACGATGGCGTCGACTTTGTGCCTACGAAGCCCTTCTATCTTTTCGGGCAACACTTCTCTGCAATCGCGGCAGCCGGTCCAATCGCGGGACCGATTCTCGCCTGTCAAGCCTTCGGCTGGCTTCCATGTTTGCTCTGGATTGGTTTGGGCGTAGTGCTGATTGGCGCTGTGCACGACTTTTCAAGTCTTGCGGCCTCGGTTCGACATGGCGCTACTTCAATCGCCGAAATCACTCGGGAGCATCTGGGAAAACGCGCAGGCCGCGCGATGATGGCGTTCATCTGGATAGCTTTGCTCTATGTGATCGTCGCCTTCGCAGATATCACTGCCGGAACGTTTGTCGGCGGGTCAGAAGAGTTGAGGGCAACGGCGGTCGCCTTCAACCCCGGGGGTGCTGTCGCCGCGGCGAGCGTCATGTATCTGCTGCTCTCTATTTTGCTTGGCCTGGTGCAACGCTATCTCAAGCCCCCGCTATGGCTCGTCACCGTCATCTTTGTTCCGGCGGCGTTCGCTCTTTCCTGGGTTGGAACGATGACTTCCAACCTCTTCGTACTCGATCACAAAACGTGGGGCGTGCTGATAATTCTTTACTGTGGCATTGCTTCGATTGTCCCAGTCTGGGCCCTGCTCCAGCCTCGAGGATACCTCGGCGGTTTTATCCTCTACTCCGCGCTGGCTTTGGGAATCATTGGCGTGTTCTTCGGCGGTTACGAGATTCGTCAGCCGGCTTTCAAGGCGTTTGATGTGGGTGGGATGACCGGAATGTTGTTTCCGTTTCTGTTCGTCACGATCGCGTGTGGCGCCTGTTCAGGATTTCATGGACTGGTGTGTTCAGGGACAACGTCGAAGCAGGTTGAACGGGAGTCGCATATCCGGCCTGTCGGCTACGGAGCCATGTTGGCGGAAGGGTTTGTGGCACTTATCGCTCTGGTGACGGTAATGATCGTTGCGCAGGATGCGTTGCGGGGAAAGGCTCCGGGAACGATCTACGGCAATGGCATCGGACAGTTTCTGACTCTTATTATCGGCAGGGACAACCTCCCTTTCGCCGTCACCTTCGGCGCCATGGCGTTTTCGACGTTCGTGTTTGACACGCTCGACGTCTGCACGCGTCTCGGCCGGTATCTCATCCAGGAGCTGTTTGATTGGAAGGGACGCGTGGGGGCTTTGGTGGGAACTCTGCTCACGATGGGATTACCGTTTTACTTCATCATTTTCGCGCCGCCAAACTCCTGGACAAAATTTTGGACGCTCTTTGGAGCTTCCAACCAATTGCTGGCGGGACTTACCTTGCTGACCATAACCTTTTGGCTCTACCAGGCAAGGCAGCGCATTGCTTTCACCTTGTTGCCGATGATCTTTGTGCTCGTGATCACGTTGTGGGCGCTGGTGGCTCTGGTCATCGGGAATCTGCGGGCTACAAAAATCGGCGCCGGGCAACTGGACATTGAGCTTGCCAATGCCTTTGCGGCGGCGTCGCTGGTGATCCTGGCTCTCTATTTAGCGGTAGTGGCCTTGATTAAGGTCCGACGCGACCGGCAGCTTGGCACTCTCGTGCCGGCGCACACGGCAACCAGCCTGGAGTAAGGAAAGGCAGTAGGCTCCAAGCAGTGGGCAGCGGGGCAGTAGCCCGACCGTTAGGAAGGGCGTCGCGGCTTTGCCGCACTCCGTGCCTTCCGATTGACGTCAATCAATTCAGAGGCTGCGCCTTCGGGTTCGCCAAAATAGGCGCAGCCTTATTTCTCTCTTAAAACACGAATCGGAAAGGCAGAGCCTTTCCGCACGGAAGGCGGCAAGCCGCGAAGCCCTTCCTAACGGTCGGGCTACTGCCCCGCCGCCTCCTGCCTCCTGCTCTAAGGGTCGCCGGTGGACAGTCCGCCAAAAAATCGGCAATAATATCCGCTTTTGAAAGGCTGCTGATTGGGAATTGTAACGACTGAAGCGCATTGCGGTAGCGAACACTGAGATCCGGGATCTTAAATTCGGGATCTCAGACGGTACTCGTCAGACAGCCACTGGTTAATCTCGCCATCTTTTTGGACGACCGGAAAGGAATCACACAATCGTGGAACTATCGCTGATCTCAATTATCAGCCTGCTGTCAGTTTGCTTGGCAGCACTGCTTATCGTCAAAAAAACTAATAAACACCAGAGCTCAAACCGCCGATCGTTGCTCAGTTCGCGAGCCGGTCGACTGGGATTGACGCTTGCCGCCACTTTGGCCGGCATGGCGGTTTACGCTTCGCCCGTACTTGCGCAATCGCATCCCGGAGGCGAAGCCAACCTGAGACTTCCGGATCTTTCGCAGGTCACTTTCTTCGGAGATCTCGATGGTCATAGATTGCTCCTCATCGGCATCGTCGTCTGCCTGCTGGGGCTGGGTTTTGGTCTGGCGATTTACATGAACTTGAAGAAGTTGCCGGTGCACCGCGCGATGCGCGAAGTCTCCGAGCTCATTTATGAAACTTGCAAGACCTATTTAATCACCCAGGGAAAGTTTATCCTCATCCTTGAAGCGTTTATCGCGGTCGTCATCATTCTCTATTTCGGCGTACTTTCGCAGATGGAGGCCCTGCGGGTCGTCATCATCCTGGCTTTCAGTCTGGTGGGAATCGCCGGCAGTTACGGCGTCGCCTGGTTTGGCATTCGCGTCAATACGTTTGCCAACTCACGGACGGCATTTGCAAGTCTCGCAGGCAAACCATTTCCGCTTTACGCAATTCCACTCAAAGCCGGCATGAGTATCGGCATGATGCTGATCAGCGTGGAACTGCTGATCATGCTTTGCATCTTGTTGTTTATTCCCGGTGACTACGCCGGGCCATGCTTCATCGGTTTTGCCATCGGCGAATCGCTGGGCGCGGCGGCCCTGCGTATTGCCGGCGGCATTTTCACAAAGATAGCCGACATCGGCTCTGACCTGATGAAGATCGTTTTCAAGATTAAGGAAGACGATGCTCGTAATCCGGGCGTGATTGCCGACTGCACCGGCGACAATGCGGGCGATTCGGTCGGCCCAAGTGCTGATGGCTTTGAAACCTACGGCGTCACGGGGGTCGCACTGATCACTTTCATTTTGTTGGCGGTGCCCAGCGACGAAATAAAAGTGCGATTGCTGGTATGGATTTTTGTCATGCGCGTCATGATGATCATTGCGAGTGCGGGTTCTTATTTTGTTAATGACTTTATCGCCAAAGCCCGGTACAAGAACGCAAGCCAAATGCACTTCGAGGCGCCACTCACCTCGTTGGTTTGGATCACTTCGATCATTTCGGTAATCCTGACCTTTGTCGTTTCCAGGTTGACCATCCCGACTCTGGGCGGCAACGACACACTTTGGTGGAAGCTAAGCATAATTATCTCCTGCGGCACGCTTGCAGGTGCAATTATTCCTGAACTGGTCAAGGTGTTTACGTCGACCAAGTCGCGCCACGTGAGTGAAGTGGTTACGTCTTCGAGAGAAGGTGGCGCTTCGTTAAATATTCTTTCGGGACTGGTGGCGGGAAATTTTTCCGGCTACTGGCTTGGAATCAGTATTGTCGGTCTGATGTCAATCGCCTATTTCTTCACGACGCTAGGTGCGGCGGCAGGACTGGGACTTGGTGCGTTGATGGTTGAGGATGTGGCGGCCCCGGTTTTTGGCTTCGGCCTGGTGGCTTTCGGTTTTCTCGGCATGGGGCCAGTCACCATTGCCGTCGATTCATACGGCCCGGTTACAGACAATGCGCAATCAGTCTACGAGTTGTCGCTCATCGAGCAGATACCTAACGTCGAGAGTGATCTAAAGAGTGACTACAATATTGACGTCAACTTCACCCGGGCAAAACACTTGCTGGAAGAGAACGACGGCGCCGGCAACACGTTTAAGGCCACCGCCAAACCGGTATTGATTGGAACGGCGGTAGTGGGCGCCACGACGATGATTTTCTCGATTATCATGTTGCTTACCGAAGGTCTAACCACCAACATGACAAGTCTCTCGTTGTTGCACGCGCCTTTTGTGCTCGGTTTGATCACGGGTGGCGCAATTATTTACTGGTTCACCGGCGCTTCGATCCAGGCGGTAACCACGGGAGCGTATCGCGCAGTCGAGTTCATCAAGGCGAATATCAAGCTTGAAGGGGTGGAAAAGGCTTCGGTCGAGGACAGCAAAAAGGTGGTCCAGATCTGCACACAGTATGCGCAGAAGGGAATGTTTAATATTTTTCTGACGGTGTTCTTCTCGACGCTGGCGTTTGCCTTCGTGGAACCGTTCTTCTTCATTGGCTACCTGATTTCAATCGCGATCTTCGGCCTCTACCAGGCGATCTTTATGGCCAACGCTGGTGGCGCCTGGGACAACGCCAAGAAAGTTGTCGAGGTGGACCTCAAGCAGAAGGGGACGCCGCTGCACGACGCAACCGTCGTCGGCGACACGGTTGGGGATCCTTTCAAGGACACTTCATCGGTAGCGATGAATCCGGTGATCAAGTTTACGACCTTGTTTGGACTGCTGGCAGTTGAACTCGCGGTTAGCCTGACCGCGCGTAACGATGGCGACACCACGTTGACCCACATCCTGGCGCTGGTGTTCTTTCTGGTTTCAGTATTTTTTGTTTGGCGTTCGTTTCACGGGATGCGCATTGGCAACCTGGCAGTCGAACCTGCTAAAGTTTCGGCGGAAGAAATTGCTGCAGATTAGAACTGGACTCGGAGCAAAACTATGAACTCGCATGCTCAAGCCGACACCCTTCTCGGCACCGCACTGGCGCCAATGGACGTCTCGCGGTCAGTTTCGCTGGTGGTTGTGTTTAGCCTGGTGATGGCAGCAGCAGCGCAAATCTCCATTCCAATCGTTCCGGTGCCGATTACCGCGCAGACATTTGTAGTGCTGCTCAGCGGCGCGTTGCTGGGGTCGCGTTTGGGTGCGGCGGCAATGATTCTTTACCTGGTTGAAGGTCTATGCGGTTTGCCTTTCTTTGCACTCGCTCGAAGCGGGCCCGCTGTCTTGTTTGGACCAACCGGTGGCTATCTGGTGGCTTTTCCCGCGGCAGCTTTCATCACCGGCGCGTTTGCCGAACATGGCTGGGACAAACGTTTTGGAACGGCCGTCGCCGCCATGGCGATCGGCTCAGTGGTAATTCTGCTGGCCGGCTGGGCCTGGTTCTCCTTGATCACCCATACTCCTCCGCTCGCTGCATTCAAACTCAGCGTAGCGCCACACCTGATCGGTGACGTGATCAAGATTCTACTTGCGGCTGCCGCGCTTCCGCTGGGGTGGCAACTGCTGAAGCGGAAAGACTCCCGCTAATTCAGACTTGCGCTGGCTAGTACCAAGCCTAACTCTTCTCAAAACGCAAACGGCTTCGCCGGCTGATGTGCGGAAGGCCTCTGACCTTCCGCACGATTGGAAATCTCGTTGGGCCCCGCCCTTTCAGGGCGTAGTTGGTCTTGAGTGTTGTGATCGCTGCGGATGAGCTTTCCCCACCGCCCTTGCGCTACAATCCGGTTCATGTACGTCCTCAAGGTTCGCTCCCATCAACGAGAAGAACTCGTCGAGTTTACTGATGATGTACAGCGCAAGCTTGAGGAGTCAGGAGCGCGTGAAGGTGTGGTGGAGTTGTATGTGCAGCACACCACCGCCGG
>JAXIOV010000089.1:0-27961 GCA_045403245.1 Pyrinomonadaceae bacterium
AGTTTGCTGCCGACCAATCCAAGCGTGTGAGCGTCGGCGGCCCGTTCTGCGGCAGACTTACCGCTGCGCAGGCCACGTATGGTCTCTTCCAGAAAGCCCTGGTCGATGAAGGTTTCCCGCGCGCGTTCCTGGCTGTTGATATCAGGGCTCGACATGGCAGCCAACAATTCCGCGGCCACGGTCTGCCGGGTCTCCGGTTCGGGGAATTCGACTACGGGGTTTTCGACGATGGAAGATTCGAAGACAGGATCCCCAGGGCGGCCGGCGAGAAAATCTCTCATCTCGCGAACAGCGTCGACTGAAGGGAGCGTAGAAGATTGAGTGTTCATCGAAGACTGACTATTCGTTGACGGTTGACTACTCATCAAAACCTAACGAGTCATCTAGCCTGATGTCCTATTCGACGGACCAAAGTCTAGTTTCTCCTAATAGAGATAAGACTATTGGCCGCCTCCTTCTACATAACGTCACGGATTCTAGCTGCTTTTTGTGATTTCAGGGAGAATATTGTTGACCCGACAATGATCGCGGTTCCCTGGGTCAGTGCCAGCTCGCGTTCCGATCCTGCCTTCTGCCTTCTGCCTAGTGCCTTCTGCCCCCTGCCCCCCTGCTTCCTGCCTCCTGCCCCTGCTACTGCTCCTGCCTCCTGCCGGCTGCCAACTGCTTCATTATCGCGCTATAATCCGCAAAACAACTTCGGCTCACAAGGAGATATATCATGCGACCTTCACGCTACCTCGTCACTCTTTTACTCATTACGTTTGGCGCTGCATTGCTCATCGCGCCACCTCGCAGTCGCGCCATCACGTATGGGTTTGTCGACACCAACGGCACGTACAGCAACGTCGGCGCGTTCATTGTTAAGTCGCCCACCACGGGACAGATCTTTCCAATCTGTTCGGGCACTCTGATCTGGCCAAACGTTTTTCTGACTGCCGGTCACTGTACGGCATTCTTCACTGCTGACCTTGCCCCGAGCGGTTTCACTGCGTTCGTAAGTCTTGGCGGTTCAATTCCGTTTGGAAGCTTGACCGATGCTTCAACGCCTCTGATTCCGGTTGATTTCGTGGTGACTAATCCCAATTTCAATCAGGCGCAGAGCGACTCCGGCGACATCGGCGCGCTGGTACTCGGGTCGATCGTTACCCGTGTGCCGCTCGCGACGCTGCCTGCTTGCGGATTACTCGATCAGCTTGCGGCGCAAAACGGTTTGAAGAATGCGGTGTTCACGCCGGTAGGTTATGGCTTTCAGAACCGAGTGGTCGGCGGTGGAGTGCCTTTCTTTCAGGATTTGAATCCGATTCCACGGATGTTTGCGTTCTCCAGTTTTAATTCTCTGAATGGTGGTTACATTCGACTCTCGCAAAATCCATCGACTGGAAACGGTGGCACCTGTTTTGGCGATTCGGGTGGACCAAACTTCCTCCCGGTTGGTGGTCAACAAATCCTTGCGGCGATCACGATCACAGGTGACGCAGTGTGTCGTTCGACAAACGTCGATTACCGTTTAGATACTGCCTCAGCCCAGGCGTTCTTTGCGTATGTGAATGCCACCTTCGGCACGAATATTCCGATCGTGTGCTAACGAAGATCTGACTCGGATCGTTGCAGGCAGGTGAACGCCAAAGGCGTTCGTCGTGTGCCAATTGCCTTGACGCCGATTGTCAGTGCCACCCGCGGTCGCGGATGGACTTGAACGCCAAAGGCGTTCGTCGTTCGCCAATTGCCCTTGACGCTGATCTTAATGCCAGCCGCACTCGCAGATTTGAACGCCAAAGGCGTTCCGCAATACAGCCCAGGGTTGCCGCTTCGGCTACCCTGGGTCCACCAACCCCCAAAATTCTTTACGCCCCCGCAGGGGCGAAATCAACTCCGTTATCACGTCGCGCCACTAGCGGCCGTGTCCGCTTTCTGCCCACTGCCCACTCCCAGTTCTTCGTCGCAGAGCGACGGTTGAACTTAGCCCGGCCTTTCAAGGCCGGGATAGCCCACCAGAATGGATCGAGTCGCGTTAGCGACGGTTGAATCTGTTTTCCCGTCGCTGGACGCGACGAAATAGCGAAAATGCATTTGAGTCCCGAAAAGACCGGGCTAACCTCAAACCGCCGCAACGCGGCGAGGCGCGATGCCGCAAGCAGACCGATCAGTTCAGGACACTTTTGTGAAAGCCTTACGCGCAAAAAGCCTTGCATTACCACCCTACCTGAACTAGAGTCACGCCAACCTCGCTGGAAACTCTTAACTCGAAACTCTTGACAGGTTGGTCCTTGGCTACCAACCTTCACTCAATTCATTAAACCCAGGTAAACGAAGTTCTAACCCGGCTCTTACCTCCGAACTCAAGGGCAGACACGAGTCACGCGTAACTCATTCGGCAGCATTTTCGCTGACCCCATGAGCGGCGTCTTGCAGTCCCAAACTCACAAAAGGAGATTGTGTCATGAACCCACTTCAGACAGCACTGCGGATTTTGGTTTTGGTCGCAGCCCTTTTCCTGATCTTTCTGATCGTCTGGCTATTTTATTGTCGCTGCCGGCGCGGCGCCATCGAGCCAGGACTAACTGGTCAGCAAGTTCATTACGCGTCGGTGCAGCCACAGAAGGTCGAAGGCGGGAAATATTTCGCCTTGACGCTGTAGGCGATTGCTGAGGTTCGCAACCGCGCGATCAGGCGTTTCGCGTATCCCAACCTGTCGGTTTTGCACAAAAAGCGCTTAACCTGCATTGACGGCAAACGACTAGTTGCGGATTGCCGCCGCACAGTGCGGAAAGCCTATGGCTTTCCGCTGACCTTCCCCGATGTTTTTCCTGAGGCTCAGCCTCAGGAAAAAGAGTACGCGCTCGTCGTTCGCGGAAAGGCAGAGCCATTCCGCACTGTGCGGCGGCAAGCCGCAATTCGTTACATCATGATGGTGTCTTGATGCATGCGCGTCACGCCGAAAGCGTGAAACAAAACAGCCTTTCGCTCATCTCCTGCCGGCTGCTCCTAACTATTTACGATTTACGATTTCCGATTCACGATTTACCATCCACTCATGCCCGACGCAATCAAAGTCTTCATCTCACATCGCGACTCGAAATGCGACGACTGTGGCGAAGAACTCGGCCGGCAAGCCTGGATCACGCTGGAGGAAAACATAGGCGCTCTTTGTCTCACCTGCGCCGACCTCGATCATCTTGAGTTTCTTCCTACTGGCGACGCGGCGCTAACCAGACGCGCGCGAAAGCACTCGACGCTTTGTGCGGTCGTTCTGAAATTTAGCCGCGCACGCAAACGCTATGAACGCCAGGGCCTGCTGGTTGAAGAGGAAGCGTTACAGAAAGCTGAGGCTGAATGCCTGGCAGATAGCGAAACCCGCGCCCGGCGAAAAGAGCGGGAACAGGAAAGGCGTGCGGAGCATGACCAGCAGTACATCGAGGCCTTCGCCAACCGCATAAAAGAATTATTCCCGCGTTGCCCGAACGGAAGAGAACGCCAGATCGCCGAACACGCCTGTCGCAAATACAGTGGTCGCGTCGGCCGCTCGGCGGCGGCAAAGGGTTTCGATGAGGCCGCAGTCCGCCTTGCGGTGCTCGCCCACATCCGCCACCGCGAAACCAACTACGACGAGTTGCTGAACCAGGGCTTCGCTCGCTACGAGGCCCGCTCCGACGTCCGCGACCGCGTTGACGAAGTCTGCGAGAGTTGGCAGTAACCCCTCCGCCCACTACCTCCTGCCGTTTGCTGTTCAAGGACAGCTCGTTCCGCTTCAAATTCGAAATCCGCAATCCGAAGTCCGAAATCCCCATGTTTCTTGAATGGTTCGACGTCGAGTTTCATAGCCTCGTCTTCGACCTGGACGAAACGCCAATCCAAGTCGTCGACTATGGCGCGGATGACACCGACACTGCCGGCTCAAACGGAAACTGAGTCAACGGGTATTCTGCCCTCCCCGGCGTCATCGCTGCCGTTCCCCTTCTGCGTCTGCCTATCGCCTCTTTGCTCGGTTTTCATCCTTGCGCCTTCATCCTTCACGAGGCGTGTCTGTTGTAGAAAATCCTTGCATTTCCTTGCCAGCTGAACTAAAGTCCCGCTCACCTCGCAACTCAACCGGTGTCGTTCCAATGCCTCGATCTTCGGAACGGTGCTTCTATTTGGTTCTATCCATTTCGCTCGGACTAAGTCATAGAGTTGGTGCCCCAGAGTTAAAGTATCCGTCTGAGAACCAGCTTCCCATACTAAAATCTCAGGCGATCTTGGGTCCACCAAGTCCTTTTCACCTTGAGTGGCCAGCCTACACGTGAAGCCACAGAAAACGTCAACTTGGGGTTTGGCATCCACCTTGACTTGGTTTTACCGAGGCCTTTTGTTGTCCCATTAAACGCTTGCTAGAGGTTTCGTATTAGCTATGGAATTCCCCCCGAATTCGACTGAGGATACCGAGAAGGGCGAGGTGGTGATAAGACCCACGTCCGCTCAATTAACCCACTGGCTGAGCCCATTCTTCTCATCCAAAGCAGAGGCGCAGGATGCCGCTGTATTGTTGGCCTTGAACAGTGAATCCCTTGAGGAAGAGCTAAAGCTTATCTCGACTTACTATCAGGAAAAAAAAGCGGATCTATTAGATTTCTACGCTCCCAGAATTCAGAACATCAAAGAACAAATCGCAATGCTGGAGAAGTTATTCGACGAGAAGCGCCAGAGGGAAGTTGACCTTGTGAGGGCTTTAGAGAACCACAAGAGCGAGGTGGACGAGTCTCAGAACAGAATGGTAGGAGCCAAGATTAGGAGGCAATTGGCGTGGCAACGAATTCTGAAGGAGAGGTTTGAGCGAATTAAGGGATTTTTCAGAGAGAGAGAGGCGCGAATTCTTGAAGATCTAAACCGAAGTCGAGCAGAAGGATTAAAGGACGCAGATAATCAAATCGACTATCTAAACAAATTCTATGATCTGGTTATGAACAATAGAAGGGAGCACGCTGAATACCTCAAAGCTCGAGCCGCCGAGTGTAGTGACCGACAAAAAGAAATTGAAGCACAACTCGGCGCAGCCCGTGCCGAGGTGACGAAGCTCAAAGAGATTGGCATAACCAACTTCTCCGCCACCTTCCTTCTCATGTTCGGTGTACTTGCGCTCACCGGCTCAGCAAGTGCGGCAGCTAGTCTCTTAAGCAGTCGTCAGCCGGGAAATTCCATTTTCGCCCTCCTCCTTGAACAATTGTTGAATGCGTTGAATTCAATTCCTCAGCCTTGGGGGAGTCTAACAAAGTTTGCGGCTCTATTATTCGCTCCAATTGTAGGGGTCATATTGTTGTTTGGTGTGTTTGTGATCTTCGTTGGAATCGCAATGAGGTTAGCGGCTAACTATGACGCTTCGTTGAAAACCACCCGCGTAAGCGGTCATAAAAAATCTCGCTCCGACGAAGACTGGCCCGGCTCTCCAATCATGAATTACATTTCGCGTCTTACGAACCAGTTTCCCGCAATGGATGGCTTTAGAGCCGATCGCAAGACCTATGGGCAGCTGATCGCTTATTTCCCTTACCTCATGTTGGTTGTGATTGGGCTCTTTCTTTTCTCCGGCATTGCTGTTGACGGTACAAAAGTGAATCTCACGGTTATGCTAGTCGGTGTAGCTTTGGCGTTGCTCTCCGCTACTTCAACATTGTTGTATGTCACGTATATCATTCAGCCGCGTTGGCGAGCAGCAGTCACCCAGTACGAGGCGGCAAAACCATCCCGAGGTTTTTTCTTTCGCTACATATTCCTAAACCTAGAATTCTCAACGCTTCTGGTTTTTCTGGTTCTTGCGTTGTTCTCAGCTGCCTTCCTCCCTTCGCCTCCATTGCTTACCGACGTCTCTCCTGTTGCCGTTGCGGTTCCTTACTTTTCGGACGGGCAATTCAAGCTAATGTCTTGGGGCATGCTGACTGTATTCATGCTGCTAGCCTCATTCGGTTTAGCTTATGGGATTGTACAGAAAGGCATTTTTCAAGAGGTTGGCGATCTCCTTCGGAGACACAAGAGCTTTCAGAACTGTATTGAGCGCTTCAAGTATCCTCCTTTGCTAGAAGATTTGGGCTATCCAGATCGTTCTGAGTCAGAAAACGGTTTGGAAAAATTCAACAAACGTCAGGACTCTCTCGAGGAGATTCGTTCGTCCTACGAGGTGAGCCAGATGTTTGGACCTGAAGAAGGTGTCGCAATTGTCGAGAGCAACAATCGACGAAGGTGGCCGCGCTGGTTGCGCAAGTTTGTTCGGATTCTTCTAGCCGAACAGCGACTTACTCTCGACGAAATCGGCTTGCCCATTCAGAAAGAGCCGACAATGATGTTGCGTCCAATTGACTACTTGGATTCTGAGCTGGCCGTAAAAGAATATGAATTGAGTGAACTTGAGTTAACCGAAGCCGAACAGGCGAAGTCTAGCTCCGCATTGATGGTTGAGAGCCTTCAGAAATCCATAAATGATTTGGGAAAGGAATTAGAAAAACTCATAAGCGATATCGAAAAGTATCGAGAAGAAAGAGTGCAAACCGAACAAGAGTCTAAATCAACTATATCGCAAATTGCCGGTAACTTTAGAAAAGATGAATACGAATTCAAGAAGGCATTCAGTGTAGGCCAGCGTCTAAGACGAGTCGTGAGTGAAGAGCCGATCTCGCCTCACATCCAGTCCTGAGTCGCACAACTAGCGGGCATGGGATTCGTCACAAAGATGAGGGATTAAGACTAGGACCACCCAAGGAGCGTAGCAATTCGTATGGCCAATCCTGAAGACGCATCAGCGCCGCAGCGACGGTTCTCCATTTTGACTAATTGGTTTGGGCGAGAAAGAACTCAGAACTTGGAGACCAGTCAGGAAGATTTCCTTTCGATCCGCTCCATGGACGAGCGCCTACTCGTAAACGAAGCAGATGCTGGCAAAACTTACAAACGAGTACCAGCGGAATATGACCACCCGATCTGGCGGTTGGGATGGACGGATGGAAGGTCTAATCAACCGCCAGTTGTAAACGAAAAACTGCTAGAAGCACATGCCCGTATTGAGTGGAGCCAGCAAATGCGCGAGGCCGAAGAGCAGGTTGCAAGATCCACTCATGAAATTGAGTCACTCGATCGAGAGAGAAAGGCCTTGGAGTCGGAGCGAGATCAAATCGAGGTTGAGTACAAAGAAATTGGCCGCCAACGAACTGCGCACTTTCAAGATTTCTCCAGGAAACAAGCATGGAGCTATCTGCTATTTGGCTTGGTCACACTCATCGCGGATATTCCACTCTCTCTCAGGCTGGTCGCGGCTGGGTTCGGTGTAAAGACAACCAAGGAAGTAGATGGTCAGAGTTTAAGTGCTGACGATATCGTCTCGGTTCAGTTCTTTGAGGTCGTGCGGCACTTCTGGGAGGCCATCGTGTTGGCCTTGGGAATTGCATTTGCCAGCATTGTGATTAAGTACTTTTTTGACATAGTTGTGTTTCGAGACCGAAAACTAACCGAAGGACACAGTAGATCTGCAGAGAATGAGTTAGGGAGTCCAGAAGAGCGATGGGATGCTGGAAATGCAACTGAAAAGCGAGACCGGAGGCTTGGGAGTCCAAGGCTCGTGTCGAGTGTCTCATGGGTAGTTGTACTGTTGTTCGTTTCTACAACTATTTGTCTAGGCATCTTTCGATACCAGATACAGCCACAGGTGGACAAATACGAACGGGACACGAGGTTTCGAGAGCTTAAACTTCAGCGGATAGACGCAAAGTACGACGACCTTCTCCCCATCTATGAGGGTGAGGAGGACGCGCCCATTAAGGCGAGAAAACAAGCGACAGATTTGGTAGACGCCGAATTAGGAGATGCCCCTCCTCCTGATTTCAAAAGTGGTTGGGGCGGGCCCACTTTTGTATTGCTCACACTGCTCCTTCCTATTGCGACGGCGATTTGCTTTTCGGTCGCTGGGAAAAAACTTCGAAATGCTCGTCTGTTCGAGACGATCACTTCAGAGGTAGACGAACTCAATGGCAAACTGGCTTCCATTACTGAGGATATTTCTAATGGGGAGGGTGAGCTTGCAGCGAGTAGAGCAACGTTAGAGCTAGCAAAACTACCGGAAGCCCAAGACAATCTCTTTCAGAGTTTTCGATATCTGTACTTGCATGGTTACGAACGCGGTTCAAAAAATGTACCGGAGACGACGGAGGCTAAAATTGGGTCCGTTTATGAACTCGGCGTCAAGTACTTTCAGAGATTGTTGTCGCAAAGAATCAACAGTCAACGCTGAACTCAGGGGAGGAGAGCCAAATGAATCGCAAAGCAATTGCTGTCGTTGTTTTCGCGCTCCTATTGTTAACCATTGTATTTGTTTACCGTAGGTCGTCCGGTATCTCGGAGATAGGTTCTGCATCAGGTGCGGACCCTAATCCAGCTCAGGTTCATAGGAAGGTTGCAATAATCTGGTGGGATGTCACGCGGAGTCTCTACGATGCAGAAAAAGACCAGGGTTTGGAATGGGCCCTTCGAATAGTGACCAGTCTCCCACCTCAATCTAGGTATTATATTCTCCCTATTCATTCTGAGACCCAAAGAGCGGATCCACTAGACCATGGCGATGTGCCGGAAATACGCTCAGTGGAAGCTGCGACGCTTTTCCGAGGAAAGCTAAAGACCCGCATAAATCAAAAGGCAGAGAAGCTACGAAAGGCACTCAAGGCAGACGAAGAAGCTAGCAAGAAGAACTCGGGCTTCGTGCGAAGAGATCGTCGTACCTGTATTTTGAATACCCTAAGCTTTTCGTCGACGTTGCTGAATAATGAACCCAAACACTTGGAGCCGGAAATAGTATTCATAAGTGACATGATCGAAGATTGTTTTCATCAGAACCTCAATGGCGGGAAGGGGGGATACATTCAGCTCTCACAACCGGCAATAGAGGTTCAAATCAAGGCGGCGTCTGCGGTCCGCCTACCAGAAGATTTGACAACCGTTCGGCTTACCATAGCGATTCCGACTAATTCCAGTAGCTCCGGTGTTTCTGAGCGTCCGAGTATGGATGGCTTGCAAAGGTTTTGGCACGCGGTCCTAAAGAGAACGAACGCTAAGCCCGAGAACATCCAATGGTCTATCGGGGTTCTGCCGCCGCGGTTAGTTAACAAAAAATATTGACCAAAGGCGGACAATCAGTGGTGGACAGTTTCGGCCATGAGAAAGCTGAGCCGGCGCGCGAGACATGCCTATCCCCTCCGGTACGTTCGTCGTAACTGCTGTGCTGCCGTGATTTTTTGGCTTTCTTCATCCTGCTAGAACTCTCGCTTTCTTTCGGGCAAAATACTCTTGTAGTCCACAATTTCTTTTCGATTCTTAGGAACCAACTGCGCCCTATGCCTGCCAACCACAACGAAATCGAAAAGCGACTTTGGCAAGCCGCCGATGAACTCCGTGCCAATTCGAAGCTGAAGTCGTCGGAGTATGCGACGCCTGTGCTGGGATTGATCTTTTTGCGTTACGCCAGTGAAAAGTTTGGCGAGATAGAGCGCGAGCTGGAGAAGAAGAAAAGCAAACGCCGGGAAATCGGACCAACCGACTTCCAGGCTCGCGGCGCGATCTACCTCCCGGACGCAAGCCGCTTTGAAAATCTGCTAAAGCTCTCTGAGGGTTCTGATATCGGCAAGGCGATCAATCTCGCGATGACGCTGATCGAGAACAACAATCCCAAGCTCGATGGCGTTCTGCCGAAAAACTATCAGTCACTAGAGAATGATTTGCTCGCCACTTTGTTGAAGACCTTTTCCGCGATTCCGATGATGGAAGGCGACGTCTTCGGCAAGATTTATGAATACTTTCTTGGTGAATTCGCCAAAGCCGAAGGTTCAAAGGGTGGTGAATTCTTTACCCCCACATCGCTGGTCACACTAATCGTCGAAATCATCGAACCGTTTCATGGCCGCATCTACGATCCTGCTTGTGGCTCCGGCGGCATGTTCGTGCAGAGTGCGCGTTTCGTCGAGAATCATCACAAGAATCCCAACGCCGAGATCATGGTCTATGGACAGGAGAAGACCGACGAGACAGTTCGCCTCTGTAAGATGAATCTCGCCGTGCACGGACTGGAAGGAGACATTCGCCAGGGCAACTCCTACTACGAAGACATCCACGATTCGGTCGGCAAGTTTGATTTCGTAATGGCTAATCCTCCGTTCAATGTCGATCGCATCGACAAAGAACGCCTCAAAGACGACCGCCCACGATTTCCTTTCGGGATGCCCCGCACCGATAACGGGAACTATATCTGGATTCAAAAGTTCTACAGCGCCTTGAACGCCAACGGCCGCGCTGGTTTTGTCATGGCTAACTCAGCCAGCGACGCGCGCGCTTCGGAACTGGAGATTCGTAAGAAACTAGTTGAATCTGGTGCAGTCGATGTAATGGTCGCGATCGGTTCGAACTTTTTCTACACCGTGGCGCTCCCCTGCACTCTCTGGTTCTTCGATAAGCCTAAGGTTAAGACGCCGCGTAAAGGCAAAGTGCTATTTATTGACGCACGCAATCTTTTTCGACAAGTTGATCGCGCGCACCGCGACTTCACGCCGGAACAAATCGAATTTATCGCGAACATCGCTCGCCTCTATCGAGGAGAGAAGCCGGAATTGGTTAACGGTAGCGAAGCGATGTTAAAAGAGAAGTTTCCATCGCTGAAGTATCGAGACGTTTCCGGTGTATGCAAAGTCGTGACGATTAAGGATATCGAAGCACAAGGTTGGTCGCTCAATTCGGGCCGGTACGTCGGCGTGCCAGCCGGCAAAGCCGTGAGTGATGCGGACTTCAAACAACAGCTCGAAACGCTGAACGCGCAACTCGAAAGCCTGAACGTTCAGGCCCGCACTCTTGAACAAATCATCGCTAGCAAAGTGGTGGAGATTCTGGAGACGTGACGATGGCAGTCAAGGTCAAATGGCCGTCTAGACGACTTGGGGACTTGGCAGAGTTCCGCAACGGCGTGAACTATAACAAGAGCAGCTTTGGTGAAGGGGTGAAAGTCGTTGGCGTCTCTGACTTTCAAGACTATACGAAGCCGCGGTATGCCGAGCTTGGGCAGATAAACCCGAAAGGCATCGTCACCGAGCGAAACATCCTACGCGACGGCGATATTGTTTTCGTCCGTTCGAACGGCAACCGTGAGTTAATTGGTAGAAGTCTATTTGTCGAACAGCCTCCGGAGGAAATCACTCATTCAGCGTTTACTATTCGGTTGCGGTTCACCTCACCTGAGGTTTATCCGAAGTTCTACGCCTACTGCTTCAGAACCCAACTGATTCGCCAAGCGTTGACCGCTCACGGCGGCGGCACAAACATCAACAACCTGAATCAGGACATTCTGAACGCGCTCGAAGTGCCGCTTCCTCCGCTTCCGGTGCAGCGGCGGATTGCGGGCATCCTATCGTCCTATGACGACCTGATTGAGACCAACACGCGACGGATCAAGATTCTCGATGAGATTGCGCAAGCGCTCCACGGCGAATGGTTCGTCCACTTCCGGTTCCCAGGCAATGACAGAGTCAAGTTTGTTGATTCTGAAATAGGCAGGATTCCCAGAGGATGGGAGGTCGTTGCGGTAGAAGACTTAGTTAAGCGAGTCCCCGCTGGAAAGAAGTACGAAACGAGAACTGTTTCACATATCGGAGCAATTCCTGTTTTGGATCAGGGTCAATCGGGCATTATTGGTTACCATAATGATGAGCCTGGAGTTGTTGCTAGTGAAGACCAGCCACTCATTGTTTTCGCCAATCACACTTGTTACCAGCGGATCATCCAATTCCCGTTCTCGGCGATCCAGAATGTCTTGCCCTTTGTTCCGAATCCCGCGCGATACCGCGATATCTACTGGCTGCACTGGGCCACTAAGGATCTTGTCAAATTCAACGATTACAAGGGGCACTGGCCAGAGTTCATGAGTAAACAACTAGCATTGCCGCCGGCCGAGCTTTGCGCTGAATTTGGCCGGATAGTGAAGCCTATGGCTCGTCAAACACTCTCATTAGAACGTAAAAATCAAAACCTCTGTCGCACGCGCGAATTGCTATTGCCTAAGCTGATTTCCGGCGAAGTTGAAGCCCCACGGGGGAAGCCATAGGATGCCAAGTATCCTTACCCGCTTGCTTCTGTTTGTAAGTTCGTATTTTCCACTCGCGGTGATCTTTTTTGTGCTGTTTCTGAACAAGCAGCCTCTGACAGCGATTACCGTCTTGTCGGTTGGAACACTCGGGCTGATCGGCCTTGCGATATATCTGCGAGTTGTCAATCGATTTGGCCCAATAACCGTAAAGGTAAGCGACGTAAAGAGACGCGACGCTGAGTCGATGAGTTATATCGTCAGCTATGTTATCCCCTTTTTGGCCGTGCCATTCAATGGCTTTGGGCAAGGAATAGCTCTGGGTATTTTTTTCGTTGTCTTGGCGATTCTTTACGTGAACTCAAATATGATTCACATCAATCCTATGTTGAACCTCGGACGGTATCATATCTATGAGGTTACATTGGAAGACGAAACAGTCCACGCGCTGATTTCAAAACGACGAATCTCGCGTGGTGAAATTGTTTCGACGATCAAAGTCGGCGAGGATATTCTTTTAGAGAGGCAAAAATGAAACCCACCCCGACCAAAACAGATGCAAAGAAGGCTCTCGAAGAGATACTCAAGGTGAAACTCGGTGAATGCGATGTTAGTGTCTGCCTTGCATCGCTGGCGAAAGATAGTATCTTGCCCGAGTTTCAGAAACTGCAACTAACTGATGACTTAACTTCAGGATTCCGCGCAATAGGCCAGAGGTCTTTTGATAAGTTAACCAAGGACCTCACTAACGGCGACTTGGTCTTGCAACCCTACGATCCGGGCGCGGGTCTTGAGTCTCACGAGGCGGAATTCGTCGAATTATCAGCCGACAGTCCAATTACTCACCAAATCAAATCGCTTTCATCGATCGCAAGCCTCAACACGTTCGCTGTTGATAAGAAATTTGTGCAAGGCCTTCGATTCTACGTGATCATTGCTCAGCCCAAACAGGGGAAGCCGATCTACTTCTTTCGCTCCTACACGCCCAAAAAGGAGCTCGGCAGATCAGCATTTCTTGGGGCAATCCTAGAAAAAGGACACTTCGACACTGTTAAGCAGCCGCTCTTTTTGTTCGACTACAACGTCGATTGTCTCAGCAGTGACGACAAGATGTACATTTTGAGCAAAGATAAGTTCCAGAAGATCTTCCAATTCTTCGAGAAGCTTCTGGAGTCAGCCGAAGTTACTTTGAAGCAAATAAAGGCGCGAGTACCAATCTTAAACTTCAATCAGTTCGAAGAATCCTGTAAGGGACATTTACAAAAACTCGCGAAATTAACCAGTATTGCCAGCAAATCGTACTTCAAGGTTTTGTCGATGAAGCAGATGAAGACAGTTATTAAGGAGTATAAGCTTCCAATTGAAACGAAGAGAGTTGATGGCAAAGAGGCGTTGGTGTTCGACGAGTCCGACAAGTGGGTGATACTCCACCTTTTGGATGATTACTATCTTGGCTCCCCAATGACTGGGATCAAATATGGAGCAGTCTCAAAGCGCGAGCTGTAACAAAGCTTGGTGCCAACCATGGGTACCTATTCTGAAGACTCCCTAGTTGAACAACCAGCGATTGAGTTACTCAAAGAACTCAACTGGAGAGCGGCGAACTGTTACTACGAGACGTTTGGCGCAACGGGAACGCTCGGCCGTGAGACACCGGCTGACGTGGTTCTGATTTCTCGCCTTAGATCTGCGCTGGAAAAACTCAATCCTGATCTTCCGCACGACGCAATCGACTCAGCTATCGAACAGTTAACGCGAGACCGCAGCGCGATGAGTTCGGTTCAGGCCAATCGAGAGATTTACAAGCTGCTCAGGAATGGCGTCCGGATCGATCTGTCTGGGTCGACAAAGGCTCACAAGGGTGAAGATTCGGTCGTCAGAGTAAGTGTCATCGACTGGGATAATCCATCAAACAACGATTTCTTTTTGGCCTCACAATTTTGGGTTACGGGCGATATGTACCGTCGACGCGCGGACCTGGTTGGCTTTGTCAACGGACTGCCTCTCGTTTTCATCGAACTAAAGAAACTAAGACTCGAAGACGCCTTTCATAACAATCTGCGCGATTACAAGAAAACCATCCCGAAGCTCTTCTGGTACAACTCGTTCGTCATCCTTTCAAACGGCAGCAAGGCGCGCATTGGCAGCGTGACTGCCAACTGGGACCATTTCGCCGAGTGGAAGAAGATCAACAACGAGGGCGAAGAAGGGATAGTCAGCCTGGAAACAATGATTCGCGGCACGTGCGAGCCCGCGAAGCTACTGGACCTCGTTGAGAACTTCAGTCTATTCAGCGAGAGCAAGCAGGGCGTCATCAAATTAATCGCGACGAACCACCAATATCTCGGTGTCGGCGGCGCACTGAAAGCGGTCGAGCGGATTCGAGATAACCAAGGAAAGCTCGGCGTTTTCTGGCATACCCAGGGAAGCGGCAAGAGCTATTCGATGGTTTTCTTCTCACAGAAGATTCTGCGCAAAGTTGAGGGAAACTGGACGTTCGTCGTCATCACTGACCGCGAAGACCTCGACGATCAGATTTACAAGAACTTTGCCGGCGTTGGCGCCGTCACCGAACCGGAAAAACAAGTTCGAGCGCAAAGCAGCAAACACCTGCGACAGCTTCTTGCGGAGGATCACCGGTACGTCTTCACTTTGATCCAGAAGTTCCGGAACGAAAAGGGCCAACGACATCCAGTTATTTCCGAACGCCCAGACATTATTGTTATTACCGACGAAGCGCATCGCAGCCAGTACGATCAACTGGCATTGAACATGCGCAACGCGCTGCCGAATGCAGCCTTCATCGCGTTTACCGGAACCCCGTTGATTGCTGGTGAAGAACGCACCAAAGAAGTCTTTGGTGATTACATCAGCATCTACAACTTCAAACAATCGGTCGACGACAACGCCACAGTCCCACTCTATTACGAGAATCGGATTCCAGAACTCCAGCTTGTCAACGAACAACTCAACGAAGACATGGCACAGGTAATTGAAGATGCTGCGCTGACCGAGGACCAGGAAGAGCGGCTGGAGCGGGAATTTGCCCGAGAATATCACCTGATTACCCGTGACGACCGCCTCGATAAGGTTGCCGAAGACCTGGTTGAACATTTCATGGGACGCGGGTTTCAGGGTAAGGCAATGGTCATTTCGATTGACAAGGCGACCGCCGTCCGTATGTATGACAAGGTGAAGAAGCATTGGCCAAAGCACCTGGAGAAGTTGAAGAAGAAGTTAACTTTGTCACCGCCCGAAGAGCGTGAGGACCTGGAAGCGAAGTTCAAATTCATGTCAGAAACAGACATGGCCGTAGTCGTCTCGCAATCACAAAACGAAGCGGAAGACCTAGCCAAGAAGGACGCCGACATCAGACCTCACCGTCGTAGATTGATGACTGAAGACCTCGAAACGAAGTTCAAGGATGCCGACGATCCGCTTCGCATAGTGTTTGTCTGTGCGATGTGGATGACCGGATTCGACGTGCCGAGTTGCTCGACAATCTATCTCGACAAGCCGATGCGTAATCACACGTTAATGCAAACGATTGCGCGTGCGAATCGTGTGTTTGGCGAAAAGGTTAATGGTTTGATCGTCGACTACGTTGGTGTCTTCCGTAGTCTTCAAAAAGCCCTGGCGATTTATGGCTCCGCATCAGGTGGCGGTATTAGTCCCGGCGACACTCCGGTCAAAGCGAAACAGGAGTTGGTTGGGCGTTTGCACATAGCGATCGGAGAAGCAGTGGAATTTTGTAAGGCGTTGGGAATCGAGCTCGACCAGATTCCTGACGCGATGGGCTTCAAGCGAGTAAAACTAATGGATGACGCGGTTGATTTGATTGTCCGCAGTGAAGATTCAAAGAATCGATATCGACTGCTCGAGAACAATGTCTCACGGCTCTACAAAGCAATATTGCCGGACCCGCTTGCGAACGAATTCTATCCGATGAAGGCATTACTCGGAGTTATTGCCGACAAGATTCTGGCGCTTGTCGAGCGCCCAGACATTTCGGAAGTCATGACGAATGTCGATGCCTTGTTGGATGAATCCATAGCGTCCGAAGGTTACATTATCCATAACACAAATGGACTGATTGATTTGAGCAAGATCGATTTCGAAGGGCTAGCAGAGCACTTCGCTCACAGTCGAAAGCATACTGAGGTTGAAAAGCTGAAGAATGCATTGACGCTAAAGCTTTCAGAAATGGTCGCGCTAAATCGATCGCGCATGAATTACCTTGAGCACTTTCAGGAGATGATAGATGAATACAATTCAGGCGCTGTAAACGTCGAGGTGATGTTTAGTCGGATCGTTGCGTTTATGAAAGACCTTGATACTGAGGATCAACGCGCGATCCGTGAGCAGTTGACTGAAGAAGAGTTGGCGGTGTTCGACTTATTAACGAAGCCGGAAATGTCGCTCACAACAAAAGAGCGAGATAAAGTGAAGAAGGTCGCGCGAGAGCTTCTACAGACGTTAAAGCGTGAGAAGCTGGTGCTGGAGTGGCGATCGAAGCAGCAATCACGAGCTGCGGTTCGTTTGGCAATTGAAGAAACTCTTGAACTGCTCCCCGAGGTGTATTCGAAGGTAATCTATGGAAAGAAGTGCGACGCGGTCTACCAGCATGTGTTTGATTCCTATGTTGCGGGGGACGAAAATATCTATTCCCCGGCTGCCTGAACCCTCCTTGAACTCACTCGAATCCAGCCCGAGCGAAAATTCTGCTGTGGCCCAGATTTAGTGCACGAATCCGCGGTGCGCACCATACAGTCGGATGGCGATTGAAGGCAGTGGGGAAGTCGTCTCGGTGAGGATGATGATGTCCAGACGCGACATCGAGGGAATGAACCGCTGAAATCGAGCAAGTAGACTCAAGGGCAGTTTCTTGCGGCTCTGTACCCTGCCTGCTCGGCTTCTTCGCGACTTCCAAACGGGACGCGATTGTGGGGAGCAATGTTCTCGTAGTCAGCACATCCGGGCCAGTGATAGATGTGGCTCCGCCGGTTTCCACGTACTGCACCTGCAACTCCAGAATTTGCGTTCGGTGGCGATGAATCGGTTGATGAGCCACGATGCGCAAAACTATCCGACCTGCCTGAATTGTTGGAAGAATCAGAGTTTGGCAGTGTGCCTCTAAAACGATCACCCGAAGGGGGCGCGTTATTCAGAGTGGGATCTTGGGCTGTGGTGTCCTCGGAGTCGGGCTGGTTGGTTGAACCAGATGTGCGGTGTCGATATTCCCATGGTGGAGTCGGGTTCGGATCCTGCCAGAGACCCCGCTTCAGTGCCCGAGCTTCCTGTTCAGCGCCATCGTAGAGTCGTCGATCACTTGATGGTTGCTCGTTCTCGTATCTCTTGAAGTGCCAGGCAAGTCCCGCCTTAATTTGTTCGAGGCATTCATCGTTGCCGTCAAGGGAAACCTTTCCTACGAGACGTCCCCACCGGTCGATCTTTGCATAGTCGACTGTCACCTGCTTTCCATAAACCAACGCGCTTAGATTCTTGCGGGCTACCTGATAGAAAGCTTGATTCCGTTCAGGTGAATCGATTCCCTGAAGACGAATCTTGTGTTGAACATTTTGGGCGTCGAGGATCGTGATCGTGTCGCCGTCGACGATTCGGATTACTTTGCCCGAGACTGAGTTCCCGGTGACCGACTCCCTTGTTTCAGGGACAGACTCGGGCTTTTCGCGGGAACAACCTGCAAGGATGCTCAACGAAGCGAGGAGTAGGAATAGGACCACGCGCCGTCTGAGGGTGAAGAGCATGCGCGAATACCTTTCGAGCTCATACGTTACCCCAATAAGAGAAAAGATGAAAGGATGGTCTGGCGTTACGCGTAGAGAACACTAACATTCGCTGGATGGCCAGGTTCTAGAATTAATGCTTGAATCTGCCTTCCGATGGCATGTAATCTGATTGCGTGAGATTTCGGCACTTTTCAGGTAACCCCCACCTTTGTCAAGGTTTGCTTGAACATTTGGTCAGTACTCTGTTGTATCAATACCCACCTTACCTTCGTTCAAAGGACTTGAATCGTTAAATAGCCCGAAAGATCGCCCCACATGACACCCAATAGTTCCGCGATGACAACCGTATGCGGCGAGTAGTGAGTGCTGACTGCGCAGTAATGAGTACTGAGTACTAAGTGATGAGTAGTGACCCAAAACGTGATGGCTCGAAGTAAAAGCGAAGGCTTGGTTTGATTACCCAATGGCGCTTCAAGGCTCGCTAAAGACGATGAGTGTTTCCGACGTGCTGCAATTTTTGGCGGTGGGGCGGAAGACCGGGTTGCTGAAGATTAGTCATGGGAAGGTCCTGAAGGGGATCTACTTTGAGGAGGGGATCATTATCGGGTCGAGTACCAATGATCCGAAAGAGTACTTTGGACAGGTGCTGATTCATTACGGGAAGATTGATGAAGCACAGCTTCAGGCGGCGATGGAGGTTCAGCGGCAAGCCGCGGTCCAAAGTCCAACGTCCAAAGTCCAAAGTCCGGGCTCGGCTGCAAGCTCAGAGGTTCAAGGTCCGGGCCAGGACGGCGCGCCGGCTCGCCAAGACGCTCCCATTGGAGATTTGAGATCTCAGATCTCAGAAAGTTCCCAGATCTCAGAAAGTTCCCAGATCTCAGAAAGATCTCAGATCTCAGAAGGATCTCAGATCTCAGAAAAGACGACGACCGAGACGACGGTTGGGTCGGCAATTGAAGACTTGAAATTTGAAATTTCAGAAAAAGGCGCAAGCCCGCTCCAACTGTCCGCCGGCGAGGTGGACGAACAACCGGCCAAATGGAAACCCGCCGCAAGCAATGCCAACGTCAAGGCAGGCGGAAGACTGGGGCAGGTGCTGGTCGCCCAGGGAGTGCTCACCGACGCGGAAGTGCGACAGGTGTTGGAGATTCGCACGCTGGACATCATTTACGATCTGTTCATCTGGAAAGAAGGCCTGTTCGAGTTTGTCAGCGAAGACGCGCTCCCACCGGATTTCACACGAGTCCACGTCGACTGCACGCGCGTCATCATGGACGGAATCTATCGCGCCGATGAGCTCGCACGCTATCGCACGTTGATCCCTTCGGACCGCGCGCTCCTCGAATTACGCGCCGGCTGGACTTCATCGCTCGAAACCGGAAAGGCGACCCGACAGCTTCTTTATTTTCTCGAGAAGCGAATGTCGGTGGCCGAGATTTGTTACAACATGCACTCGTCTGCTTTTGAGGTTTATGGCCAACTCTACGATCTGGTTAAGAACGGTCTTGCTCACGTGGTTGGTGAACTGCCGGAAATTCCAGATCCGGTGGCTGAAATTCCGAATCTTCCGGAAGACACTTCCGACCTCTTACTGCTTGCTCGTGGTGAATTAGATAGCGACGAGGCGGAGAAGGCGCTTTCGATCATTCACACAGTGCTCAGACGCGAGCCGAAGGATACCGCAGCCCAGAACCTGCTGGAGGAAGCCGAAAAGAAATTCATCGGCCAGGTCTACTCAAGAATATCTCCGACGGGTGTGCCGAAAATCGTGATCCAACCGGACGAATTGGCGCAAAAAGAGATCGGGCCGCAAGAAGGATTTATGCTTTCCCGGATCAACGGCGAGTGGGACCTTCAGTCGATCTTGTCGATCTGTCCGTTTCGGGAGGCTGATAGTCTGCTGATGATTAAGAAGCTTTGGGATGGCGGGATTATTGGATTTTGAAAAATTCGTGAATCGTAAATAGTGAATCGTCAATAGTAAATTTTGGTTTAGTGGTAACGGTAGCGCGGTAATTGTGTGTTGCTAACATGAATTGAGTGAGACAGAACTGTCGGGCCAACCATGCCGCCTTCAGGCGGCAGGCCCCGCAAGGGGCCCGTTAGGCCAGCCGTTTTTACGGCTGGTTCTCATGCCTAAGTCTATTTGGTCTAGGCCGCTTCAGCGGCCTTTTTCATTCGCCAAACTAAATGGCAAAAGGCCGTTGAAACGGCCTCGCGATTTTATCGCGGCGCTAACTCACCAGCCGTAAAACGGCTGGCCTAACGGGCCCTTCGGGCCAGCCTCGTAAACGAGGCAAGGGTTTGTGGGAGCCATTGGCGCCGGATTGTAACATCGCGGCACGGGCTGGAGTCTAGGCGTAATGAGTACTGAGTACTCAGCACTCAGAACTAATAGTCCACACTCACATGGCTGAACTGAGATTCGCCGTGATTTGATTCCTCGCGATCACTGAGGATGTCGCTGACTTTCCTGATAAGTTCGTCGGCATCGAATGGTTTGGAAACGCTTCCGACGCACCCGGCCGCAGCAACGTCTTTGCTGACCTCAGAGGTCAGGAAGGCGCTGATCACCAGGATTGGCGTGTGGGAGAGTTTGGGCATCTCATGAATCCGACGCGCTGCTTCCACACCATCCATCTCGGGTAACGCAAGATCCATGATGATGAGATCCGGGTAACTTGCGCTCGCTTTCAGGAGACCTTCCAACCCATCTTCCGCTTCGAGTACCTTGTAGCCTTTCCTGCGGAGCATGGCTGCGATCAAGTCTCGCGTGTCGGAATAGTCTTCGATGACCAGAATGGTACGGGTGGGACGGGACAAAGCCGCTGCTGAAGAGGACATGATCACCTCGCGGAAAACGGTCGTTAAGTTAAAGTGTCGGGAATCAGTAGCAAAACCCGGTGAGATGACGGGGCTGGGTGCAACTTCAGAATAGCATGAGAAGACCTGGCAATGCTCGGAGAAAACACCAAATTACACAGATTCAACACAAATGAATGCGGGGGTGCGCGGCGAAACCAGAGCCCGCGGAAGCGGGCGGCAGCATAAAGCCTGGGGGGAGCGCAGCGAAACCCCAGGGTTAGGATCCTCTGAGATCTTGTAACCCGCGGAGCGGGTGAAAGCCTCAGCGATAGAAGCTGTCGCCCGCTCCGCGGGTTGTGGGTATTTTCAATGGCCTGTACCTGGGGTTCCGCTGCGCTCCACCCCAGGCTCTATGCTGTCACCCGCTCCGCGGGTTGGCGGCCGTCATTGACGCAGTAAGCAAACTAACAGTTTGCTTTACAACTAGCCCTTCATCAGTTCGTCAGCCACTTCGTTGGCGCCGAAAATCTTACGCAGCACTTCCACCATGCCGCGGACGTCAACCGAAATTGAGCGGTTTACAGACTCGTCGTAGTCGAAGTTGCCTACCAGAGACTGGATGTTGCCATCGAAGATCAGTCCGACTAACTCGCGATCCTTGTTGATCGTCGGCGAACCACTATTGCCGCCGATAATGTCGTTGGTCGAGACGAAATTAAACGGCGTGGTTGGCTTGACGGCGCGACGCCTGGCTGTCCAACGCGCCGGCAAATTATATGGAAAGGCGTGATGATACTTATTGGAACGCGCGTAGAGTCCGCCCAGGGTCGTGAACGGCGTTACCCATTTTCCGTTTTCCCGGTAACCCTTGACCGCGCCGTAGGACAGTCGCAGCGTGAACGTCGCATCGGGATAGAGTTTAGTTCCCTCCTGGTCAAACAAGGCGCGCGCAATCTTGGCGTAGTTAGCACGCTCGACAGCCACTACTTCCTCGTCATAACGCTTTCGCACCGCGCGCGCTTCCTTGTCGATGCTAACGGCCAACTCAATCATCGGGTCTTGTGAATTGCTAATACCCTGTTGTCCGGCCGCCGCTAGCTGTCTGCGATATTCGACATCCTTGAGTTTCGTTCCAAGCAATTCGGCGGCACGTGCCTCGGGAGTTTTGCCATTCAAGATCTTCCTGGCGAAGGCGCTGTTCGCTCCATACTCACTCTGCAGGAAGGCCAGCGAGTTTGCCAGTTTCGCATTCTCGAAATCGTCGTAGATCGGCGCGCTCGAATAGAGACCGCCTTCGAGCTGAGCCCGACGCGCCCCGGTAAACTCAGGCAGCCGCGCGTCGTTTGGTTTTTCGTTTTCCTTCGCCAGTCGCACCAGCGTCCGGGCGTAACCAAACAGAACCGTGTTAAACCCGGCGGGAAGGATTACGGAAGTGATAGTAGGGTCGAGGAAGCGCCGGTCACGCTCGTAGGCGGCGAGGTCTCTGCGACCTTTGCCGATGGCTTCCCAGGCGCCGCCGTATTCCTTCTGCTTCGTGGTGTCGGCGGCGATTGAGTCTTGGAGATCCTGCTCCGCCTGCTGCTTCCTGGCCATTAGCTTTTGGTCCTTCAGACCTGCAACTTGTCCCTTATAGACCTTGAGCGAATTCTCAATGCTATTCAGTTCGTTCTGACCGCGCCGCGTCTGTTCTTCGCCCTGCGCCATGTATTGCTTCAACATCTTCTGGCGCGACTCGAGCATCCGGATGATCAAAGGGATACTGACATCGCGCAACGACTCAAGGTGAGCCACCGTATTCAGGCGTTGGGTGGAACCCGGATGGCCGGTGACGAAAACCAGGTCACCCTCTTTCGCGCCGGCTTTTGACCACTTGAAATAGTTTTCAACCTTCACCGGCTGACCGTTTTCATAAGCCCGGACCAGCGCCATATCAATATTGAAACGAGGAAAATTAAAGTTGTCGGGATCACCACCGAAGAAGGCAGCTTGAAACTCAGGTACAAACACGAGACGAACGTCGGTATATTTCTTGTAGCGATAAAGGTTGTATAGCCCACCCTGATAAAGAGTAACAACATCGCTCTTGAGACCGGTGGACTGCGTCGATTCCGCCTCGAGAGTGGCGATGGCGGCGCTCCTGGCGCTGTTGGCCTGCGCTGCCGACATCTCGCTCGTGACTGCTGCGTTTACGCGCTCAGTAACGTTCTCAATGCTCACGAGTTGATCGAGCGTCAGCCCAGGAGCCCTTAATTCCTCCGCCTGGCTGTGAGCCACAAAGCCTTCCTTTGCATAGTCCTTTGCCGCTGAACTCAGCTCACCAACAACGTCCTCCACGATGTGATAATTGGTCAACACCAGACCGTTTGGCGAAACAAACGAGCCTGAGCCGCTGGGAAAACGCACTGAGGCAAGTTGTACTTTCTTCAACCACTCGTCAGTAACATCAAAACCATATTTGCGCTTGATTTCATTTTTAGGGACGTTGTTGAGCGTCCACATCCCCTCCTCGACCGCGGAGACAGGAATCGTTTGAAGAGTCAAAAGCGCGGCAACCAGAGCACACAGAAATATTCTTAGTTTCATCAATACCTCGCACAATTTGGTTAAGGGAGAACTACTTAGAACGCATTCCTAACCGTTGGGATGCCTGAATTAGAAGCCTCTGGGCCAGCGAAAGTCAACCCGGAAGGGTCTGTCGGGAACAGACTCCGGAGGGGTGTGAGAAGCCCAATCGAGTCGCATCACAGTAGGTATTTTTCGTCATATTCGATTCCGGCACTTCTCAGCAGCTCTTTTAACTCATCGACGAATGAGAGCTTCGCATGACTGAAAAATGTTGAACCCATCTTCGTTTGCTCCGATCTGGCACCCCTCCGGGGTGCGGTCAAATCTGTTAGATAGCTCGGGACTGGCAGTTGACGGCGAGACGCATCGCCACAACAATTGACCACGCATGAGAACCACCGGAGCAAAAACGCCAAGAGTAAAGACTCGTATCTCCAAATTTCCGAGAAACTTGCTGGAAGCCTGGCGCCATCTCCAACTGCCACTCACCGGCGAGCCAGTCGTGGTGGGGGTCTCTGGTGGCGCTGATTCCACGGCGCTGCTTCTCGGGATCGACGAACTGGTAACCAGCGGCAAGCTGCGAATAAAACCGATTGTCGCTCATCTAGATCACGGTTTGCGGCCGGGTAGCAGGCAAGATTCGCAGTGGGTCAGGAAACTCGCCAAGCAACTCGGGTATCCAGTCACCGTAGGCAAAGCCGATCTTAAGAAGTCGAAGGGCAAACGTGACTCAAATCTTGAGCAGGCAGCGAGGACAGCTCGTTACGACTTTCTTCAGAGGGCCACCGCGAAGGCAGGTTCGAAGTTTATTCTAACTGCGCACACTCTCGACGATCAGGCCGAAACCGTCCTCATGCGACTGCTGCGTGGCAGCGCTGCCGAAGGTTTGAGCGGAACCTCAACGGTTCGCGCACTCGCCACAGGTTCTGACATTCAATTAGCCCGGCCATTACTGTCGTGGGCGCGTCGTGCCGACACGGAAGATTATTGCCGAAGTCGCCGGGTGGAATTCAGGCACGACGAGATGAACGACGATGAGTCGTTTTCGCGGGTCAGGGTGCGCAAACAAGTTTTGCCGTTGCTGGAGTCGTTCAACAAACGCATCGTTGAGACGCTCAGCCGGACAGCCTCGCTTTTGGGGGAAGATGCAGCCGCGCTGTCGGAGCAGGCGAGAGCACTTCTGGAATCAGCGAGTGATAGCCAGTATAAGAATGAAACCAAAGCACCCACCCTCAGCGTAGATATTTTGTTGCAGGCCCCAGCGGCGGTGCGCCGCAGGGCGTTACGTGAGTGGATTTTGCGGGCGCGAGGCGATCTTCGCCGGCTTGAAATGGTTCACCTGATGGCGGTTGAGGGGTTACTGAGGGGTGAGCGCGGGGGGCGGGTAGTGGAACTGCCTAACGGGCTCAGAATCACGAGGCGGCGTGGCAGGTTGGAATTATCCAACAAAAAGAGTTGAAAAAGGCCCCGTTGACCTCTAAAATTCCCCGACGTTGACACCGCCGGGCACGCACGGCGGTTTTCGCTTTTTGAGACGCAGATGGGTAGTAAAGCAAACTGTTAGTTTGCTTTTGGGTGGTCAGCTCTCAGATAGGACTTTCTCGGGCTACCCAACGCAAACTAACAGTTTGCTTTCAGGTTCGTCGCCACGGGGCACAACACAAAGTTGGGGATCGGCATCCAAGAAATCGCCTTGTTTGCGGATCGTGAAAAGCGACGAAGAGGCACCGGGCGCGAAGCGACAAAGACCCGGTCAATAAGGTATTATCGAGGTCGGAGGCTTTAATGACATTGAGTTCTACTGCTCGACAAATCGTTTTTTGGCTCTTGATTATTGCGGGCGCATTGTTGCTCTACAGGCTCGTAAATCCAGGCAGCAAGAATTCCACGGGAATCGATCTGACTGCGCTTTACCAGAAGATCGATGCCGCGGAAATCAAGTCCGTGGTCGTGAAACAGAATGAGACTGTTGCCATAGACACGCGCAACCAGGAGTTTCGTGTCCCGCTCACAAACGAGCTAATGAAGAATGAGTTGTTCAAGAAAGCCAATGAACAAGTCAACGGCAAGCCAAAGGTTGAAAAGTTTGAAGATGATTCGGGCAGCAGCAGCTACATCTGGCCGATGCTCATCACGTGGGCTCCACTCCTCTTTATTATTGGTATCTGGGTCTTCATGTTGCGCCAAATGCAGTCGGGTGGAAACAAGGCCCTCTCATTTGGAAAGTCACGGGCCAAGCTCTTAAACAACCAGCAGAAGCGGGTGACGTTTAAGGACGTGGCCGGCGTGGAAGAAGCGAAAGAAGAACTTCAGGAAATTATCGAGTTTCTGAAGGAGCCGCAAAAGTTTCAAAAGCTCGGCGGCCGTATTCCCAAAGGCGTCCTGATGATGGGACCTCCGGGAACAGGCAAGACCTTGCTCGCGCGGGCGATCGCCGGCGAGGCGAATGTCCCCTTCTTCTCAATTTCGGGTTCCGACTTCGTCGAGATGTTCGTCGGCGTCGGCGCCTCCCGCGTTCGCGATCTGTTTGAACAGGGCAAGAAAAACGCGCCGTGCATCATCTTTATCGACGAAATTGATGCGGTCGGCCGTCACCGCGGCGCCGGGCTTGGCGGCGGTCACGACGAACGCGAACAGACTTTGAATCAACTGCTCGTCGAGATGGATGGCTTTGAGTCCAACGACGGCGTGATCCTGATCGCTTCGACCAACCGTCCAGACGTGCTGGATCCGGCCTTGCTTCGTCCCGGAAGATTTGACCGGCGAGTGGTGGTTTCCAGACCAGATGTCCGTGGACGCGAAGGAATTTTGAAAGTTCACACGCGCAAGATTCCGCTTGGTGAAGACGTGGACATCAGCGTGATCGCTCGTGGCACGCCGGGCTTCACTGGCGCGGACCTCGCAAACCTGGTGAACGAAGCTGCACTTAACGCTGCTCGTTACAACAAGAAGCTGGTTGCGATGGGCGACTTTGAACTGGCAAAGGACAAAGTGTTGATGGGCGCCGAGCGCAAGAGCATGGTGATCTCAAACGAGGAGAAACGCGTCACCGCCTATCACGAAGCTGGCCACACGCTGGTTGGTTTGAAAGTTCCTAACGCTGATCCGGTCCACAAGGTGACGATTATTCCGCGTGGCATGGCACTGGGTGTAACTCAGCAACTGCCGGAAGGCGATCGCCACAATTACAGCGAAGAATACCTGTTGGGCCAGATTGCCATCCTGATGGGCGGACGCATCGCTGAAGATACGTTCCTCGGCAGCATTACGACCGGAGCCTCAAATGACATTGAACGCGCCACCGAACTCGCGCGCGCGATGGTCTGTGAGTATGGCATGTCGGAAATGGGGCCGTTGACCTTCGGTAAGAAGGAAGAACAGATATTCCTCGGCCGTGAGATTGCGCAGCATCGCGACTTCTCGGAAGAGACTGCGATCAAGATTGACGAGCAGGTGAAGAAGATCGTCACGGCGCAGTTTGACCGGGCGAAGCTCATCATTGAAGAAAACCGCGATACGATGATTCGGCTGGCGGAATGCTTGCTCGAACGCGAATCGCTGGATGGCGTCGAGATTCGCCGGATCATCGCGGGCCTGCCGCTTGACGATGCGCAGCCGGTAACTGATCCCGGTAGCGACGACGATCGGCCGCAGTTGAAAGAACCTTCGGTGAAACCGTTGAAGCCGATCCTGCCGCCGATCACTGGAGGCAATCCCGCCCCGGCGTAAAACGCAGGAGCAGGAGGCAGGAGCAGTCGGCAGGCGGGCCGTCGCTTCGGGGCAGTAGCCCGACCGTTAGGAAGGGCGCTCTTCGGAAAGGACATGAGAAGAGGGGAATGGGTCGACACCCATTCCCCATTTTGTTTATGGCTTGCTGTCGATCAAAATCAGATTTTCCATTTGGCATTTATGGAAAATCTTCCTTCATCTCCCGTATCATCTAACTCATGTCTCGCGAATGGCACATTGCCGGCGGTCGCACTCTTCCCATCGGTGAACGCACTCTCATCATGGGTGTTCTCAACGTCACTCCCGACAGCTTCAGCGACGGCGATCAATTTCTAACACTCGACAACGCACTCGCTCACGCCGAACAGATGATTGCCGAGGGTGCAGACATCATCGACATTGGCGGTGAATCAACCCGCCCCGGCGGCGCACCCGTAACTGCCGACGAAGAAATTCAACGAGTTGTGCCGGTGATTGAACAGCTCGTGAAGCAAACGAACATTCCTATCTCCATCGACACCACAAAAGGTGAAGTCGCACGAGCCGCTTTGGACTCCGGGGCATCAATCGTCAACGACGTCTCTGCATTACGATTTGATTTTCATGTGGCGGATGAGGCGGCGAAGGTGGGAGCTGGACTGGTCTTGATGCACTCGCGCGGCACGCCGGCGACGATGCACAAGCTCCCTCCCGTCGCAGACGTTATTCAGGACGTAACGAAGAGCTTGCGCGCCAGCAGCAAGATGGCCCTGCGTCGTGGCGTTAGACCAGAGTCAATCGTTATTGATCCGGGAATTGGTTTCGGTAAGAGCCAGGAACAGAATGTGGAACTGATTGCGAAGCTGGATCAAATCATCAGTGCCTTCCCCGACTATCCGTTGCTCATCGGCACCTCTCGCAAGTCCTTCATCGGCCGCATCCTTGCCGATGCGGACGGCAACCCCGCGCCCGCCGACCAACGCCTCTACGGCACCATGGCCTCGATTACTGCGGCAATTCTCAAGGGCGCCCACATTGTCCGCGTGCACGATGTGAAGGC
>JAXIOV010000041.1:0-9374 GCA_045403245.1 Pyrinomonadaceae bacterium
TAGTAGTAGTCGTGCGAACTCACGTCGGTCTTGTTAAGCACGACTCCAATAATCTTGGCGCCAATTTCATGCAGCATCTGGCGGGTACGTCTTACCACCTGGCGCGACGTCTTTCCTCCATGCACCACCAGGATCACTCCATCGACGATTGACGAAATCAGCACCCCGTCCGTGAAAGATGCAATTGGCGGCGAATCGATGACGATATAGTCAAACGTTTCGCTCGCGACATCCAGCAGCCGTTTCATCTGCGAGAAGCCAAGCAGTTCCGCCGGGTTTGGCGGAATAGCTCCGGAGCTCAGCAGGTATATGTTTGAATCCTTGAACTGGTTGATCTTCGCCAGCATTTCTGCCGGCGTGACTTCGCTGGTAAGGATCGAACTCAAACCGTCTTCATTGCCCAACCCAAAAACGTGGTGCAGCCGTGGCCGTCGCATGTCGGCATCGATCACGAGTACTCGCGCTCCGGTCTGGGCCAACACCGTGGCCGTGTTAACTGCGGTCGTAGTCTTGCCCTCGCTGGGCACACTGGAAGTCACCAGCAAAGTCCGGGGAGATCGTCCCGGCGTGGACAGAAGGATCGAGGTTCGCAGGTGACGGTAAGCCTCTGCCTGCAAAGACGGTCCCTGCGAATTGATCAAAAGCTCAAGGCCATTTGAGCTGCCATTGGCTTTGTTGTTTCTCGGAAGCGGCAAGTAAGACCGTGCAGTTTTCCCGGCGATTGGAATCACTGCCAACGATGGGAGCCGGAGCCCGCTCTCGACGTCGGTGGGACTCTTAACGGTGTCGTCGAGGTACTCCAGAAACAGCGCCAGCCCAACCCCAAATGCGAGCGACAACATGAACGCCAGCGACACGGCCTGCGTCCGCCGCGGGCCTACCGGTCCCTTAGGCACCGACGCGTAGTCCACCACGTGAATGTTGTTGGGCGTGCCGGCCATGGTCACGTCGTTTTCCTTCGAACGCTGCATCAGGCCCTCAAGCAGTCCTTTATTGGTCTCAATTTCCTGCTTGAGAATGTTGTAGTTGATCGCCGCCTGGTTTTGCGCCACCGTCTCCGAGCGCTGTTTATTGAACGAGTCTCTCAGGGTTTTTTCGCGATCCAGTGCCCTTCGATAGTTACTCTCGAGGTTGACTGTGATGATTCTCTTGGCGTTGCTGCGGGTATCTTCAAGCTCCTTTTCGAGCGTGGCTATCTGCTGGGTGACGTCTTTTACTTCCGGCGACTCTTCTGTGTCAGTCAACAACAACTGCGAGCGCTTTTGTCTCAGCTCCGCCAGCCGGCCCTTGAATTCCGTAATCTGTTTGTCGCTGATTTCAGCAGTCGCATCCGTGGCCCCCGGCGCCAGGCTGGCCCGGTAAGCAGCCTCCGCCATGCCGCGTTCGTTTTCCGCCACCAGCAATTCTTTATTCAACCCTGAAAGACGATCCACCACCATGTTCTGACTCGCATCAAGCGACAGAATCTCGTGGTTTTGTGCATAGTTGACCAACTGTTCTTCGCCGTTGCGGATTTGTGATTGCAGTTCCGCAATTCGCTTTTGCAGATAAGTGCCGGCAATGGTGTTGGTCTTGGTCTTGACTTCCAGGTTCCAGAGTGAAAACGCATCCGCCGTGGCATTAACCACTTTGGTGGCGACGGTTGGATCAGTGTGAGTGGCGCTGATATCGATCAGCCGCGTCTTCTTGACCTGCTCCACGTCAAGCATCCCCTGAAGCAACAACACATAGGGCGCCAGCCGTTCGATTTCAGCCGGATCGTCAAGCGCCGAATTGGATGCCACGCTAAGGCCAGGACTGTCATTAACGGGAAGGCTCTGTTTGGCCGGGGGCTCGGGAACGCTGCTGCTAATTCCGACCATGCGCAAAAGGTTCTGCCATGTCGAGCGGTTCTCCGGGCGCTGCTCAAAAACATTGCGGTTGTGTTCAAGATCGAGAGTCTTGGCTACGCGGCGCAACAGACTGGGGCTGTTCATTATCTGGAGCTGAGTGTTGAAATACTCAGGATCCATGTAAGAGTTGTCGATGTAGTAAGCACTGCCTCGAGAGGCCCCCAGAGCGGGGCTGGGGGATTCAACGTCCACTTGCACGCGAGCGCGCGCCATGTAGGTGTCAGGCTGGCGAGCCTGCCGGAGCGCTACGATGGTGGAAACGATTACTGCAATCCCGATGATTAGCCAAAGGCGCTTTCTGATCATGCGCCAGTAGTCGCGCAGGTGCATCTCGCCTTCCGGCGAAGCCTCTTCTCCATACGTGACGATCGGCGGCGTCGCCGATCCATTGCGATGCGCGCCAGCCTGCTCAAGCGCAGAACTTTTTAGGATCACTTCGAGAGCTTTTGATAAATCTGAAGGTTCTTTCTCACTCATGGGGACGATCAATACATCGAATGTGAATTCATTCTAGATAGACAATTAGGACAGCCCAGGCAACCACTTGTCAGTATTGGCGAAATTAACACGCTGGCTGAATGAGGTCAATAAACAGGTGCATGAGGCAGGAGCAGGCGGCGGACGCAAGGTGAATCCAAGGCGTGCCCGCCCTCCTCTGCGTCCTGCGTCCTGCCCCTGCCTCCTGCCTCCTGCTCCCGCCGTCTTTCCCGTCAGCTCCGGCGTGTGCGGCCTTCCGGATTGGCAACAGGGCCGACACAAGTGCCGCCGGTTGGAGGATTGCAGAGGCCTGAACAGCAATCGGCGCTGGCTGAGCAAGGTTGGCCGTTGCCTTTGCAGGTCGCGGCTTGTGCTGGTGTCGGCGCCACAATTGTAGAAATAATCGGCAGCGCAATTGCGGCGCCAATTCCAATCCGCCTCAGCGCTTCGCGTCGCGACATTCCGCGCGCGTTTAACTGGGTGGAAAGCATCGTCGCCTCGTTCAGCAAGTCTTTCTTTCGCAGATCTTCCAACCCGAGCCAGACAACTTCTTCGTTGGCGCTGGTTGAAGTTCCGGCAGTCTTCGGAGAGACGTTGACGCCAGTTCCGCCTAGCTTCCGAGCAATCTCGGTCGCACTTGTGAGACCGTCGCAGTGTTTCCAGATCGCCGCTGCCGTCGGGTTGAGGCAGTGCGCCTGATCATGATCCCGATCGTAGACGAGCAGTTCGCCGTCAACTTCTTTGGTAATGAGTCCCTCTTTGCGCGCTTCAGGAAAGAATATTAGGGCTGTTTTCATGGGGATACTTGTTTGCTCCTCAAACGCGGAGGTAACGAGCGGGTGAAATTAGTGGCCTGATTTCTCACAATCCGACACTACTCTGATCTACCGGAAGCGGGACCTGTACTCCTCCGACACGAGAAACGCCTTGACTAAGTCCGCTCGTTCGAAGTTGCCGCCGAATAGATTCAACTTGTCGAGCCAGAATTGATAACCCGGCGGATCCGGATCTCTCCGGAGGTAGCCAAGGTATTGCATCAAGATAAACGCTTCGTTGTACCTCGCTTCGACGAACCTTTGGTCTTCGGCGATGCGAAGCAACACGGCAGCTCGCGTTGACCCGTTGGTCAAACTGTTTACCAGCTCATCGCGTTCGTTCTGCGGATAACTCATTCCCGCGTTGGCCAGCAGCGTGTCGACATACAAATTGTCCGCCAGGTTGTCGAAGGCAGTGTGGAACGCTTCACGCTTCACCCAGCGATTGACGAACTCATGTTTGTTCGCCATCAACTTCTCTTCCCACCCAGTTTTCCCGACCACCACGTCTTCGCCCACAGCCGCAGTGTCCGGAATGAACTCCGCATACAGAACGTTACGTCCATAGGCTGCCCGGTGGAGCCGGTCGACAAGTCCCGCGGTCTTCTGAAACTCAATTGACAGGAAGTATGCCGCGCTGACGTTGATCGTTCTTCGCTCGATGCAGCGAAGATCAATGCCGCACGAGAGGATCTGATCGTTCCAGAATGCGAACCCCAACTCATCAGGCTCACGCCCAAGGAAGTCGAGATAGTGTTGACGCACAAAGAAGCCCGGCATGTCGATGACATTGCTGTCGCCAACCGCACTGCGGGTAGCGGTAAAGGCCGCATTCGTCATGTCGCCAAGCAGTGAGAATGAAAGGGTCGCCGGGGCGAAAGTATGGTTATGCAGAGACGGCGTCAGGGTGTAGAGGTTATTTACCTCGACATTGCTGAATCCGTAACTGCCGTTGCCGTCAGTGATCGCCCTCGCCGATCGGCCGCCACTCAACAACATCGTCACGCCGGATACGGGTGCACCATCCGGGCCCGTTACTCGTCCACTGATACTGGCCGCAGTGGCTGTTGGAGTTGCCGGCTCGCCCGCGGTCCAGTCAGAGAAATTCGATACGCCGCCGATGAATGCAACGTTCGCTGTGGGATCCACGCAGGCAGAACCCACGGGTGGCGTTGGACAGTTGTTGAGAAAAGTAACTGCCGTTCCGCCGGTGACTCTAATGAGGTGGTAGTTTGCCTCGATGCCCGCCACGTCGGGTGGGTCGAGGTAGTTGAATGTCAGGTCGGCGGTCAAGTCGCCGCTTTCAATTAAGGTCCAGTAGCGCTGGAGCGAAGTGATTGGGTTAAGAACCGGCTGGGCCGCTTGAGTTGCTTTGATTGTTAGATCTGCCGGGAACGTACCAGCGGTGACGTTAACCTCGACGGGCGAATATCCATTCGCCGTTCCGACCTCGAAGCTCTTCGTACCAACGGCGCAGAAGGTGCGAACCAGGTTCCCGATCACATAATTGGCGGGACCCGCTCCGGTGATCGTGGCATTGCAACCGATGGTCAGCGTGTTGGCTCCAGTGTCCGGTTTTCCACCCAGCCACAATTGATTTGTGATCGACACGTTGCCGCCGAGCGAGTCGCCGTCGACAACGCTCGCGTTGTAGTAGGTACCTCCAGCGATAGAGCCTCCTGAAGACTGTACCAACTCGTCAGCACCGATGTCTGGATTGCTCCCCGGGCGCGGATCGTCGTCGAAATCGTTAGTGATCCCGGCGATTGCGAGTCCGTTATTTATGTTCGGCGAAGGGTTCTGAATGTGCAGGTCGCTCGTGTTGGAAAAATAGAGCGGGTCGGCCTGAATTGAATTGGCATCTTGCGCCACCGTGAAAGCGGTCTGCCAGTTTGTTAACGTGGCGAACTGCGTTGTTATGGCAGAGGTTGTGTTAGTTCCGAGTCCGCCACTTTGAACCTGGGTATTGGCGGGGTTGATGTAGTAGTTGTTGTAATTCAGCCCTCCAGTGCCGAATAAATAAGTAGAAGCCGTGGCCGTAATTGCGTAGTAACGCTCTGCTGCGGTGCTTGAACTGCTTGCATCCAGGTAGATGCTGTTATTCATCAAGGTCAAATTCAGGTGCGTGGAGCTGTTGGGCGCCGAAAGCCGTATCGCATTCCCGAATGTGGCTGAAGCTGTTGCCGCCCCCGGATCTTGATCACCTGTAATACTGATTGAATTAGAAACGACTCTATCGGTATGCCCACCTGCTATCCCGATTCCCACAACTTGATCGCCCGACGCTCCGTTGGCGCGAACATTCATTATGAAGTTGTTGGCGACGAGGTTATTTGTGGGATTTCCGCCACCAGTGGTTCCTATCTTAATGCCAATTGCTGAACCTGCTTTTTCCTCGATGATGTTATTGATGAGATTCCTCGTTACCGTATATGTATTTGAAGTGATGGTAGAACTATCAGTTACGCCCCAGGATTCAGTGCCGATACAAATTCCGCAATGGTCAGCTAATCCCGGAGTTTGGGTGGCAAGTGTGCCGACAGTTTGAACAGTATTACGGCTGACCGTCGCGCCCGTATCAGCCTGCATGAGGATGCCCGTTTTACCGATCTGGTCTGCGCCGAAATCCATTGGGCCGATGATATTGTCGGTCACAACCGGATTGATATTAAGGTTGCTGGTCGTCCCTCTGGTCACGATACCGTAACGACAGCGGATAATCCTGTTAGCTATGAATGAATTGTTGTCGTTGTCGACGCCATTGGAAGTCGTGCTGATGGCGACGCCCGAGATGATGATCCCGAAGGTAGTGTTAGTGCCGGCGCTTTGATTCACACCGCAAGCAAGTTCGAGGTTACGTACGACGTTGTTGGAAGCGCCGTTACCTGCTGCCACACTACTCAGCCAGATTGCCGCCGTCGCCGTTGCCGGACTGTTATTGATAACGCTCAAATCACGCTTGGTTCCGACACCTCCGACGCGCCCGTCAATCGTTACATTGTCCGCACCGTCTAATCTGATAACGGCTCCAGCAATAGTTCCGGAAATTGTGGCTGTGGCCGTCGGACGAATTGTCACAGACGCCCACGCGCCGGTATTCAACGCAGCCGTAGCTGTTTCTGTCGTGTCGCCTGAAATATCGATCGTTATGACGTTGCCGCTCTGAGCACTTGCGTTGATCGCGTCGAAGGCGCTCTTCAGAGTAGTGAAACTGCCGTCGGCACCGGATGAGCCGGCAACGGTAACCTGCGCTTCTACTTTGGTGCTCATGAATATCAACGCTGCAGAAAAGACCGTGACCGCCGCCAAAAGATGCGTGATGAACTTGGATGGAAAGGTGACCGGTTTGTTCATAGATCCTCCGAGACCTCTGTTTATCCCTGGCCAGCAAGTGGTCGGGTAGGGACTGGGATCTGTCCTCAGCGCCAGACAGATTAATTAGCGGCCTGCTATTAGCGGATTTACAAATTGGCGGACTACGAATTATCGAGCGGCAAGTGGGCGCGGCTAGATACTCCCGACCAAAAAATCAAAGAGTTAGCGGAAGGAGCGGAGCGGAACCGGTCTGACGAGTTTCGTTGTGGGTGCTGTGCTATCCGAGCTGCGAGTTTGCGTCGCAGATCAAAACTCTCAGGGACCAATACTCTCAAAGAGTCCGGGAGATGAAATAGCCGCCGGAAACTACCACTGTTGCGGACGAGAGGTCAACAGTTTGAACAGCGATTTTAGTGCGGCGGCGTGACGACGCTGTTCTCGTAACTGCTGCCCCAACCATCGAAGTTCTTTAAACGCTTTGCGGAAGAGAATTCCATTATCATCGCTTGCCAGACTCTTTGTATTGAAAAAAATCTTGCGCGCGGATCGACACCCCACTACAAAGGGCGCTTGCCTATTCTCGGGTTGGTCAATATTCTTCCCTTCCGCGGTATCAAGTTTCAATTTGGAGAAGGCTGAAACGATGGAAGAGTTTCAAAAACTCGGTGCGTTAATCGAAGAGCGCTGGAAGGCCCAGAACTACAGCGAGGAAGTGTTTCCCGATCTCGCGGCGCAGGCATTGGCCGAAGCCGATCTCAATGAACGCGTCGATCCGTGGGACATCATTCGTTGGGTCCATAATTCGCCTTCGCTGCCGGAGCAAAAGGATCTGGAAGGCAGGTTTGGTGACCCGCCAATCACGCTCTTCGCCGGTCCCCGGTTTTTCATCGACATCTATTTCTGGCTCGACGGCACCACCAGCATTCACCAGCACGGGTTTACCGGCGCGTTCCAGGTCCTGCTGGGATCCAGCATTCACAGCCGGTACAGTTTCCGTGAAGACAAGATCCTGAGCGAACATTTTTCGGTTGGTGAACTGAAACTCGAGGAAGTGCAGCTACTGGAACGGAAGGACATTCGGACGATCAGACCCGGCCGGCAGTTTATCCATTCGCTGTTTCATCTCGATCGACCATCAGCAACGATCACGATCCGCACCGAACACACGCCGTCAGCAGCCTTGCAGTACGACTATCGCAAGCCCTACTTCGCGCTGAATCCCTTTTTCAGAAATATGGCCATGACGAAGAAACTGCAATCCATCAGGCTGTTGCTGGGGATGAAGCACCCGGAAGCAGACTCGATGATCGCTGATCTGGCTGCGAGTTCAGATTTTCACACCGCTTTCTTTGTCCTGTTCGAGACTTTCTTTTTCCTCGCGACCAGTCAAATGGATGCGCTCTTTGGTCTGTCCCGCGGCAAGGATCGCTTCAACGCAATACTAGAAAGGTGCCGTGAAGCGCACGGCGAGATTACCGATCTGATTTTGCCGGTTTTGGAAGAACACCAGCGACAGCAAAACATTATTCAGCGCCGCACAACTATTACTGCCGATGAACACCGGTTTTTCCTGGCGTTACTTTTGAATGTGCCCAGCCGGCTGAGGATTTTGGATTTAGTGAAACAGCGCTTTCCGGATCGCGATCCCGTTGAGACGATTCTGGATTGGGTGGAGGAACTGTCGAATACCAGAGTGCTGGGCTCAAACGAAGAGAACTCGCTCGGCATTTCTGGTTTCGATGACGCTCACATCTTTGTCTTTGAAGGTCTGCTCAAGGGGTTAAGTGAGGAAGGGATAAAAGAGAGTGTTACCGCAACCTACCCGCCTGAATCTGCGGGCAGCCTGATCTCGAGAGTGGGGGAGATCTCTAACCGTCTTGCCAATTCAACCTTATTCCGGTCTATGCTCGCCAACTAGCGACCGGCTTAGCGACCACGCCAACCTGTCAAGCAAAGTCACCAATTAAAGCAGTTGCTGTGGCGCGCTATGCGCATGCCTTTGTACTTGGCGGGCCGACGCAAACTGGATTTTGCAGACAACTATCAGAGGCACATTGGTTTGGGTTTCCACAACACTCGCCCGGAGGCAGTCCTGAAGCCTGTGCGTGGGCGGGTGGCGCCGCGATCGAAACAATTAGCGGTAATGCCAGGGCAGCAAATCCGACCCGTCTCACCAGCTCGCGTCTGTTCATGCCAGGCATTTGAAAGGTTTTGGACGAGGCGTGATCGAGCAACTTGAACTTTTCCAATTGCTCCAGCGCCAGCAACACCACTTCTTCGGGCACTGTCGACTTGGTTTCCAACTCAAGCGCCTCGCGCAGCTCCGCGACAGAATGCTTGCCATCACAATTTTTCCAAACCACGGTGGCCGTGAGGTTTAGACAGTGAGCCTGATCGGTGTCGCGATCATAAACCAATGTTTCTTCGGGAAGGTTTTTAACGATTAGTGAATCCTTACGAGCAAGGGGCGAAACTTGCATCATTCGGTGTATCTCCTATGGTTTCAAAAAAACTTTTCTGGGCTTCGGTGTTAAACATCGGCGTCCGCGATGGGATACATTCTACCAGAAAGAAGTAGACAAAATTTCTTTTTTATCAAAAAACTATTAGACGCCGTTTGTGGTTGAAGGATCGGTCTTTTTTCGAAGCGTCGTCCAAACAAACTGAAGAACTTCGGTTCTCGCGCAAAACATCGAACGACACGTGTCTTTCAAACAAAGCTTTGACCACGCGTGACCGTGCTGTTATTTTCGCTCACGCAAAGTGAAAGCTAAGACCCTCCTGGAAGCAAAACATATCGCAGCGTCGAAAAACGACGCGGCGACTCGATCTTCATTAGCCACCTTCGACTCCTCATTGCGACCGCCACTGAAGT
>JAXIOV010000149.1:0-12836 GCA_045403245.1 Pyrinomonadaceae bacterium
ACCGTTCAATGCACCGCGACGGACTCAGTCGGGGCCACCGACACGTGCAGTTTCACCGTCACAGTCAACGACACGGAGAATCCCGTCATCACCTGCCCGGCTAACATCATCGCCGGCAACGATCCGGGACTGTGCTCGGCCACTCTAAACCCCGGCACGGCGACGGCCACTGACAACTGTGCGATCGATTCGATCGTCGGCACCCGAAGTGATGGACTGTCATTGAACTCCCCTTACCCGGTCGGCACAACCATCATCACCTGGAAGGCCACGGATACGTCAAACAACACGGACAGCTGTTCGCAAACCATCGTCGTCAACGATATAGAAGCTCCGGTCATTACGGCATCTTTGACGGACACTTGCCTCTGGCCTCCCAATCACAACTTGATTGATGTTGGACTGAGCCTTGCCGTTTCGGACAATTGCACACCGGCAGCTGCCATTGTCGTTAGGGTAAACGTTACCAGCGACGAGAGGCCGGAGATAGAGACCCAGGGCGACGGCAACTTCTCGCCGGACGCGGTGGTGACCGGAACGGGTGTTAACAGGGTCGTGCGACTGCGATCGGAGCGAATGGGAGGTGAAGATGGCCGCGTCTATCTCATCAACATCACAGCCACCGATCAATTTAACAACACGTCTCTGAAGGTGCTGCGCGTGGGCGTGCCTAAGGACCAGAATCCGCGAACAGGCCCGGCGGCTACCTGCGCGATCGACAGCCGACCGGTATCGGGAAGCGATGCGCCCGATGGTGGGTTCTTCGCAGAAAGCCCACCGGCCGCGGTGATTGGGAAGAAACAGTAAGAACCCGATTCCACCGGGCCATACTCGAAACGGCGGGTGCGCTGATTATTCAGCGACCCGCCGTGGTTTTATTGCGAGACCTGAGAGGGTTGGTGAAACTGAAGTAGGAGGGTGGTCCAAAGGCTGCGCTCGCAATTGGCGCGTTCACGCGCCTTCCCGGAGGGCTGATAGGCCGGCCGTTTTACGGCTGGTACCGCAGGTGTCGATTGATTCGTTTAGGCCGCTTCAGCGGCCTTGATTACCTCCCGAAAAAAAGCCGTTGAAACGGCCTTACTAGATTTTCTCGAGCTGCACAACCAGCCGTCGCTTCAGCGACACCCCGCTAATCGAAATCGTTCTGGTAGATCGCAAGGATCTTCCATCAGCAGGCGCCGGTGAGACTCCGATCGTCGGACTCGCACCGGCGGTTGGCAACGCGATCTTCAATGCGACCCGGGTGCGGTTAAGATCACTCCCACTCGTCCCCACAGGCATTCCGTGGCCGACAAGAAAGTAGTGTCCCGTAGTTGGGTGTATTTGTAACGGCCGCCCTGCCTGACGGTCGGGCTACTGCCCCGATTAATAGGTGGTTGGGGTGGGACTTCCCCCTGAAAAGCATTCCGGTGGCTTTCATCCGTTCCCCAACCACCTTCATTGCGGCCTAGTTTTGCGGGTCCTCTGGAACAGGTAAGAGAACTCGTGCCCGATGACGGACGAAATCAACGCACTCTCCTTGATTACCAAAGCTACCGGGCTGACTGAAGTTCACCCAGCCATCATCTTTACATTCGTTGACATTACTCGGCGGACCACATCGGCGTTCATTGTTAGGAGTATTTACAGTGGTCGGTTTTCCCTGTGGCATGATGAAGGTGTTGTAAACTACGACATCCTCCGTGGCGCTGAGGTTCTTCGCTCGATGAACTTGGCCGTCCATTTCCTCGAAGCCCTGCCCGGGGCCGAGCGTTACTTCGCCACCGCATCCTTCTTCCACTGTCAACCGACCGCTCTTCACGACGTTGAAGGCGTATCCTGGATGATAGTGCCAGGCGAGCACCTCCCCGGGCGCTATGGTAAGTGTGCGCACGGTTACTGTGGCTGGACCGTCAAAGAACTGCGAGTTGGGAATGGTGCCAACAGCCAGTACGTTAGAACTGGCCGCATAGGCTATGACACCGGAAAGAATTAGGATGCTGAGCCCGACTACCAGCGCGAGCTTTTTTCTCAGATGGTTAATGTTCATGTTCGATCTCCTTTTAAAAACAAAGCGAACTATCGCCGCGAGATTCATTCCTGCGTTCATGATATTTTCGCCTTTCACTGTTAGCATTGAGGTCTCTACCTGTTAATGCGGAAACGGAAGGCGGAAACTGTAACGGCATGAGATTTTTCTAGCGTTCTAGAGTTGTGTTACCCGTCCGGTGCAGTAGCGGGGGGAACTGACCTCATGGGGCCCGCGACAAGAGTGAGCGTCGCAAGCAAACCACCTAGTATGCTTAGAGGCCGTGGGGAATTTGTGGTAGCTTTCTCCGGCACACCGTGAGAAAGGGTTGAATGCAGACGCACTCCCCGAAAGAAATCACGCGGCTGCTCGTCGCCTGGGGCGACGGCGACCAGTCAGCTCTCGAAGAGCTGGCCCCCCTGGTCCAATCGGAGTTGCACCGGCTCGCACACCATTACATGGGCCGCGAGCGTCCCGGCCATACCTTGCAAACCTCCGCCCTCGTCAACGAGGCATACATCCGTCTGATCGATTGGAAAAATGTGCGCTGGCAAAACCGCGCGCACTTTTACGCCGTCTCAGCTCAGGTGATGCGCCGCATCCTGGTCGACTTCGCCCGCGAGAGGCAGAACCTTAAACGCGGCGGCGGCGCGCTGCGGGTCTCACTCGGCGAAGCGGAAGCCTTTCCCGTAGAGCGGGGCGCAGACTTAGTTGCGCTTGACGAGGCCCTGATCGGGTTGGCTGAAGTTGATCCGCGGAAAGGCGAGGTGGTGGAGATGCGTTTCTTCGGTGGGCTCTCGGTTAAGGAAGTCGCCGAAGTGCTGAAGGTGTCAGAGGAGACGGTGATGCGAGACTGGCGGTTGGCGAAGGTGTGGCTCCTGAGGGAACTCGGGCGGGAGGCGGACGGTGAAGGCTGAGCGTTGGCAGCAGGTCGAGCAACTCTACCACGCCGCGTTGGAGCGTGGCGCGGAGGAACGCGCCGCCTTCCTTGCCGACGCTTGCGCGGGCGACGAAAAGCTGCGCCGTGAGGTGGAATCGCTGCTCGCGTATGAACGGCAGGCTGAAAACTTCATCGAGTCGCCGGCCCTGGAGGTTGCAGCAAAGGTGATTGCCGAGGACGCAAACGGAGCAGTCGTGGCTGGCCAAACGATCAACCACTACAAGATTACAGCCCCTCTCGGCGCCGGCGGTATGGGTGAAGTCTACCTCGCCGACGATACCCGCCTGAACCGCAAAGTCGCACTCAAGTTTCTGCCTACACATTTTACTCAAGACAAACGACACCTGAGCCGGTTTCGGCAAGAAGCTCGGGCCATTGCCGCTCTGTCGCACCCGAACGTCTGTATGATCCATGAGGTGTTCGAAACGGGCGAAGGCCGTCACTGTATTGTGATGGAGTACGTTGACGGGGTGACGTTGCGAGAACGCATAACGGATAAGCGGATGAACGCCGGCGAGGCACTCGATGCGGCCATCCAGGTCGCCTCGGCGCTCTCTGCGGCGCATGCGGCGGGAATTGTGCACCGTGACATCAAGCCGGAGAACATCATGCTCCGGCATGATGGGTACGTGAAGATCCTGGACTTCGGGTTGGCGAAGCTAACCGAAAGGAAGTCGGAACATCTGGACAGCGAAGGCGACACGCGGGTGCTGGAAGTCAAAACAGAGCTCAAAACCTCGCCGGGAATGGTAATGGGAACTGTCGCCTACGCCGGAGCAAGCACGAGGTCTCCCGGTTGATACGCGCACCGACGTCTGGAGCTTAGGTGTGGTGCTCTATGAGATGTTGGCCGGACAGCAGCCGTTTCGCGGAGCGACGCCGACGGATTTGATCATCTCCATCGCCGGGCGGGAGCCAGAGTCTCTCGCGAAGTGCGCGCCAGAAGCGACGCCTGTGGAACTGATTGTGAACAAGGCATTGGCGAAAGATCGAGAGGCGCGGTATCAAACGGCGGAGTCTCTGCTAATCGACTTGAAGAGCCTCAAGCATGACCTCGAGATTGGAGCTGAAGTAAAGCGTTCCAAACAGCCGATTGCCGGGAGCCGGTCGGCAGTCATAACGAGCGAAGATCAATCGGTTATCTCCAGGTCCTTTCCGCTCAGGGTGACGCGAAGCCGCATTCTGACTCTGGCCGCGCTCGGGGTAGTACTAATCATTGCCGGACTGGCTTACGCGCGATTCTTTCGCCAGAGTTCGACAACGACGCCGCAGACAGAAATCAGGTCGCTCGCAGTGCTGCCGTTGGAGAACATCTCCGGCGACGCTTCACAGGACTACTTCGCCGATGGGATGACCGAGTCGCTAATCACCGACTTTGCCAGGATCGGAGCACTCCGGGTGATCTCACGACCATCGGTGATGCAGTACAAAGGCGCGCGCAAGCCGCTGCCGCAGATCGGCCGCGAGTTGAATGTGGATGCGCTCTTGATAGGTTCGGTGGTGCGCTCGGGCGATCACGTACGAATCGCTGTTCAATTGATCCATGCAGCGACGGAAGCAAATTTAGGGAGTTACAGCTACGAGCGGGATCTGCGTGACGTGCTGGCGTTACAGAGAGAGGTAACGCGAGACATCGTCGGCAAGATCAGGATCAAGATTACGCCGCAGGAGCAAGTGGGAATTGGGAACGCAAATCCGGTCAACCCGGAAGCTTACGATCACTATCTTCGCGGACGGTTTTATCTCAACCGCCAAACCGACGAGGACAATCAGGCGGCCATCACGGCTCTGGAGCGCGCCGTGGCCCTGGATCCGGGCTTTGCCGCAGCCTACGCCGAACTGGCCCAGGCATACTCATGGAGACTTTTTCTATTCGCCCCGGAAGAAAAGCAATTAGCGGAGAAGGCATTTGTGGCGGCGGAGAAAGCGCTCGCGTCGGACCCGGATTTAGCTGTGGCCCACCTGGCCCGTGGTCGCATTCTCTGGACCCCCGCCAACCACTTCCCTCACGAGAAGGCAATTCAGGAGTATCGTCGCGCCGTGACTTTGAACCCGAGTTTGGATGAGGCGCGGAATCAACTTGCGCTGGTCTATTGTCACATCGGCGCTTTTGATGAAGCGATTGAGGAATCGCGTCAGGCGATCACAACCAATCCCAACAACAACCTGGCCCAAGTGAGAATCGGGCAAACTCTCAATCTCCAGGGGAAGTATGATCAGGCATTGTCCGTGCTTCAGGCTCTCCCTAAGGAAGCTAATCCGGCGATAGTCGGGCACCAGATCGTTTGGGCGCTCTTGAATCTCGGGAAGAAAGAGGAGGCGTCCGCCGCGATTGAGCAATACCTAAAAGATTACCCGGAGGACAATGGTGGACTATTTACCAGCCTGCAGGCGGTACTGGCGGCCTCGGCCGGCCGGGAACGGAGTGCGCAGGAAAAGATCAAGTTGGCGGTTGAAAGAGGAAAGGGACTTGGTCACTTCCATCATACTGCTTATTACATCGCTTGTGCTTATGCGCTGATGAACAAACCTGAGCAGGCAATCAAGTGGTTGGAGGTTACGGCTGGAGATGGGCTACCGTGCTACCCGCTGTTCGAGTCGGATACCAATTTGGATAATCTGCGACCGGACAAGCGCTTCGCTGCGTTCCTGGCGAAGCAGAGGGAGCAGTGGGAACGTTTCAAAACGATTCTATAAGTTGTGGAAGACGTCGCTCTACACGAGATGCCCGCCGCGCGGGCTTTACCTTGGTGGCTACAGCTTTATCTTAAACGTAATCAAATCAACCCCTCCCCCGGTACTTCAGGAGTTTTTATCTAACTGCTACTGAAGATGGATCTTGGCTGCCGCCTAACGTCGAGGGGTTTCTTGGGAGTGGCGCCCCTACAATTTCGATCTCCAGGTTTAGAATTCACTCCACGCCGAACTTCTCTAAACCTTCGTTGATGACGTTCAACTATCCAACCTGACGCGCCAGCAGGATGTGCTCGCGCGTTTGTGGCATCGGTCTCGAGGTGGGAGAGCCGACCTTGTAACAAACGCCAATTAATAGTTCTTTGTTTTCCCAACAGGTCATTTCAGCGCTGGCCTCATTGGCGGAAGCCCTCGACCGGATGAGCGACGGGATTGCAATGGCTGTCGTGGACGGTTCCGGCGGACAAACCGCGACCGCGATCCATGATCCGTCCTTCAGAGTCACCGAACCGTACTCGGCATCTTTGCTTTCACAGGTGACCTGTGATGCATGCGTGCGGTCAATCAACGCGAAGCCACGGTGACGTATCTTCCTGGCTCTGAGCTCAATTCGGGCGACGCCGTTCGTCAGGGTCATCGTAAGTTCCCCCTTCTCAGCACGCGTCGGACTCTGTAACAGAGTGACGACGACCCTTTGCACTTCGTTCTGAGGCGCGGCCTGATTCGGAGCGGAAGTTACGGGCAATACCAGTGCAAAAAGCACGGCCCCGATTATCAAGCTTTTGAATACTGCTGATTTGGCGATGGTTTTCATGCGGTTTCTTCCTTTCTAGTGCCTAAGGCGAAAGGGATCGCCTAAAACTATCTTCGGTGCGGAATTTTCTGCGTGAATTAATTAATTTGAGTCTTTCTCCGTGCAGCCTTGGTGTCCTCCGTGGTTTGTGCTTGTCAGGCGTTCATTCACCACAGCAGACACTGAGTCACTGAGGTTGCACAGAGAAATCGAAATCAAGACACCGCCTCATGCCCGTCTAACATCTCGATCTCGTCACTCAACCCGAGATACTCCCACCGCAACAACGCAATCGGGGCGTTCCCGTTCTTCCACAAGTAATCGTGGAAGGCTCGCAGGTTGAATTTCTCCCCTTGATGAAGGCGGGCGTCAGCGAGGAACTTGATTATTTGCAGCTTGCCAATCTGATAAGTAATCGCCTGCCCCGGCGATGAAGCGAAAAAGGTGGCCTCTTGCCGGGCTGTGCTCCGATCGACTGGCACAATCTTCTCCAAATAATCCGCGGCTTGATCGATCGTAAAGAGTCCCAAGGCCAGCTTCACATCCACTTCCACGCGCAGGGCCCGCAGCCGCATGAAGTTGTACATGATCTCCCGCAACCTTGGACTATCGTCGAAGAAACCAAACTGCAGCATCATCTCTTCCGCGTAGAAGCCGATGCCTTCATTTGAGCCTGAGTCGTAGTAGCGCCGGCGAATGGGATTCTCGAGCGCCCAGGAGAGCGCAAGTTGAAAGTAATGACCCGGCACACCTTCGTGCACGATCAATGGTCGCGGGTCTTTGGCAATCGACAGCGAGAAGTAATCAAGGTCCGGCGACGGCCGCTTGATGTAGCTAATGCCATCTTCATCGAGTCTGGTCGCTGAAGTGAGATCGTCGGTAACTCCCATGAAGGCCAGCGACTCGACGTAGGCCGGCAGCGGCAGGTTGCGATAGTGCTTTAACCAGGCGGGCACGGTAAGAATATTCTTTGCTTCCAAAAATTGCCGGGCTTTCTCCTCTTCAATCGACTCCCGCTCCATCTGGGCCGCCTGATCGGGAAACAATTCCAACTCCGGCAGGCCCTGATTGCGATTTTGCTCAAAAGTTTCAAACGCAACCGATCGCTCCCATTCGCCGGCACCCATCGACAATAGTTGTTCCGGCGTAAAGGGCATCAGCGCGACATTTTTGAGAAAGTAAATGTAAGCCTCGCGTCCAACTGCGGTAGTTTCAATCAGCCCGGACAGTTGAGAATTGAGCCAATCGTGAAACACCTCGAGCGCGCCGATCGCCTCATTCATAGCTTCAAGAAGTTCAGCCGCGCTAACGCCCGAAAGCAAAGGAGCGAGTGCACTGAATACCTTCGCGAGTCGCGTTCTTACGTCGACCAATTTCTCAATCGCGGCAAGCGCGAAGGGCTTGACTGCTTTACCGGAGAGATTTTTCTGCGCGTCTGTAACCGTCTGTCTGAAGCTTTGCAAGGCCTTAACGATTGCGCGGCTGCGCGCCGTGTCAAATGGTGGCGGCTTGAGCAATAAGAGAAAGAGTATTCCCAGAGTCTGGTCAACGTAGAATCCGGGATTGGTCTCTTGGCCGCGAGTAACGTCCAGTTCCCAATGCCCTCGCGCGAGGGCCGATCCAATCAACCGGTAATCGACCTGCTGAGCGATTGGCCATACGCTCGCGTCAATGCCCTGCAGGCGCTTGGTGAAATCGGCAAGCTCGTCGCGACGCCGCTCGATGGCCTTCGCCGACCAGTCGGAAACCCAATCAAGCGGTCTCTCGATTCGAGGAATGTCGTCGTAGGATACTGGTTGATTCTCGGCGCGCCAGGTCCAGAAATCCTCTGCCAGTTGTTGCAGGTCGCTGTAGGTTGTCGTGCTTTCGGTTGTTGAAGTTGCTTTTGTTTGCATCTCAGCAGGGTCCTGTGTCTTGGATTCGGGAGCTCTTCGAGCTTCCAGGTTGATTCGCTCATTTCAAATGACGGCCCGAGCATGGTTTTGCACAAAAAGTGCTTAATCGCGGCCGGACCTGCGCGAAAGTAACGAATCGCGGCTTGCCGCCGCACAGTGCGGAATGGCTCTGCCTTTCCGAGAACGACGTCCGCCCACTCTTTTTCCTGAGGCTGAGCCTCAGGAAAAACATCAGGGGAAGGTCAGCGGAAAGCCGCAACTAGTCGTTTGCCGTCAATGCAGTTCATCAGGTTAAGCACTTTTTGTGCAAAGCCCCCGAGCATCATGCATCGCGTGGAGTTCGTAACTCGTCCCATGCCATGACGCCTGAAATGATCGGCACAAGCAGGAAAGAGAATACGGCCGTAGCCTCGCCATCGAGGGTCTGCCTTACCCATCGAGAAGTAAAATCTGCAACCGTCCAGGGACGCACGAAGGCGAGAACAAGATTAAGCACCAGCGGAATAAGCAGGGGCTTGGGAGTTCTCAGCCTGATCGAGAATCTTGAAGCAACTATCAGGGAGCTCCAGGTCAGCAGACTATAAACACCCTGGGCGTAAGCTACCCACGTTCCAGATGATGCGGCGTGAGTAACGGTTAAGCCCGCTTGCGAGACAAGGTCGTCCAGGATCAAAGGCGCCGCGAAACGTGCAAGCAGTGCGGCACAGACGGACGCTGCACAAGTGAGAATCGCGCCCTCCGCAAGCATTCGCGGCAAGCTTTTGCCGGCACACCAGAACCAAATCGCGATGGCGGTGGCAAAGAAGCCGGGCATGTAGACTGGCGAATTGCCGGCCATCCCGTGCCGCCACCTTGCCGCAAATTCATAGGCAACTGCCCGCGCGTCCCGGCCAGCAGGGGCCAAGACTCCACCGAGTTCTGCCGTCCGCTCCAGCGTCGACGCGACAAAGAACATCCACAGGAAGAGGATGCAAGCGGCCAGGACAAGGGCCGCAGTGACAGGGGCGAAAGTGCGCTTCATCTCAACCACAGCTTTTCGAATGCGGATCGGAACCTCGGCACAGCTTCGATGCCCCCGACGAAGACGACGTACGCGCACACCGTCACAATGTAAGGAACTTGGAAACTGGGCGGGCTGAGCACCCAGAGCAAGACAATTGCGCCCAGAGCCACACCCTTGATCACCAAAAGATTGAGCGTCGAATATCTCGCAAGCACTCCTCGTGATTCCGGTGAACTTACACTCAGTAGAACCGACCGTCGACTGGCACACATGCCGACAGCAAACAGGAAGACGAGTGCGAGCCAATCCCACGCGAGTCCACCCCCTGCGAGCCACATCCCCAGCCAGAAGCGCGGCGGATGAGTCGCGCCGTTGAAGAGCACATCGAGCACGAATATGTTCCTGAAGACGAGGGAATATGCCACGTTCAATACAAACAACAGCAGGTAGGCGGGCATAAGCTCCAACCCAAACCATGCCCAGCCCGTCACGAACCCGGCGACAATCAGACCGGCGGCAAACACCCCTGCGGCTTTTCTGGAAATCGCTCCGGAGGCAATCGGGCGGAATCGCTTAAATGCGTGATGACTATCAGCTTCAGCATCGGTAATCGCGTTGAGCGAATAAAGGCCGCCGTACAACAGGACATGCGAAGACACATAGAGCAAAAGGATGCGCCAGACCAACGGTCCCGTCCAATGACGTGTGACGACCAGAACGCCCAGCAAAACCCCGACAAAACTGCAGTGATAATGAAAGCGGAAGAGGGCAACGTAATTGCGCCAGTAACTTCCCGTCCGAGCCTGGCCGAGTACTTGATCACTCATATTGGTCGCTGCTGCAGGTCAGATTCGATCTGGGCGAGAACGGCGAGCCTGAAGTGAAACGGATGGCCGCAGCGACGACAAACGTATACGACCCAGTCGCCGCGAATCTCGTTGATGGTGACAAGGTGGCCGAAGAGCACGCACGCCGGCGGGTGCCGGATCACCCTGAGTGATGGTTGTGCTTTGAGGAAGGAGTGTCCACATTTACACGCGTATTCAGTCGCTTTCGATCCTGTCGCCACCGCATGGACGCGATGGCCAAAGAGCCCGCATGCATAGCTAACTCTTTTCTTGAATTCGTCCTGGCTGGCGTACGGGTCGCAGGTTAATTCGAGCAGCAGCGAGTGTCCGCACTTTTCGCAAACGTACTCATGGTGGCCAACGCGTGTGGCAATCGGAACGTAGTTATGCTTGCCGAAAAAGCAGGACAGTGTATGGGCGACGCGTGAAATGCTGATGTCCTGATGAAGTATGGCGGCGCCACAGCGAATGCAAGGTGTCAAAGCGTCACTGGCTATCTTTGTATGTTCGACCTGATGGCCAAACAACGCACATCTGACTGAAGCACGTGCGACTGGCAACATGTGAGCCATGATGGTTGGCGCCGGTGAGTTCACGGCGCCAATGTAACAAAATTTGCTGTGCGAACAGAATGTCTCTTCTCCCGCCTTAGCGAAAGTCAGGACAGAAAATAATGTCTGTCCTTACCAAAAACCGTATCAAAGCGAGGCCAGCAAGCTCGAAAGCAACGCGCCATGCCGGGGAATTAGGTTGATCAACATGGATCTGCACTGTTACCAACAACTTAGCCAATTGGTAGGTTTTCTTCCTAAGTTTTTCGCAATCTGTTCAGGACTCGCGTAGTGTGCGCGGTGTACCTTCTCCGCCATGAAAACGCGTTCGCAAGAAAAAAGCAGCAATTGGCTGGTCATAAACGCGAACGGCGTTCTGCCCAACAACATCTCGCTTGCGTCAACCACTTTCAAGTTGAACGCGGACGCAACTTCAATTGTAACTGAGTCGGATGAAGCGATTAATGAAGTCTGGCACAACCTCTGATGCCGGTCATTACCGCGGGAACACTGTTCGTTTGGAAAAGGAGAAGAGTCTTGAAGAAAACTTTCTCAGGAGCAAAGCTGGCCACCATCATCGCGGGATTGATCATGATGACTGGCGTAGCTGCTAATTCGCAGGCGCAACAAGGATTCCCGACTGAGACGATCAAAATGACGTACGGCGCGTTGGACGTAACGACAAACGCCAAAAGTGTCGAGATCGTGGTTGGCACGCCTGACCGTGAAAAATTCATGGAGGACCCTGTAGACGCGCTACAACGACAGGGAGTTGCGGTGCCACAGCCGGCAGAAACACACTTGCGCACTTTAGCTCTTGCCCTGCGCCAGCTAGCCAATCCTCAACAAGCCAAACCCGCCAGGCGCACCACAAGTGGGAAGGCGATGGTCTACTTTAAAGTTATCTTGACGAACGCCCCGGGCATGGAATTGAGTATTGTCGGCAACAGGAGTGGTGACGGTACAACGGCCGGCCCACGCCTAGTCGATCCAAACACGTTCCTGACTAATCCCGTGCACGCTCTTCGGATGTGGGGTGTCCCAGTGCCGGCGGCTGACGAGCGCGCGTGGAGGCAATTTGCTAATGCGACAAAGGGGCTGCGGAGTGTGCTCTCTCCGATAAGGTTCAAACGAAACGCGGAAGCCAAATCGGCACCGGGCGAGTTTGATAAAAGGACAGAAACGAAAAGCACCCAGGCTGTGACCCCGCGTGGCTGGGATCCCAAAAAGAAGGTGCCTGTGGCTGGGCCAACAGCCAGCCAGGCTCAGGGCGGTGATCCTGAACGGCCGGTCGTCCTGGGCAGGCTTTATAATGGCATAGAGAAGGTTGTCGGAACCTGCAATACACGCGGCGGCTGCGAAAAATTAAAGGCTGCCTGCAAGTCAACCAAGAACCACTCCTATAAGACTGCCGCCGCGGACGGAAGCCTGGGTACGTGCATGGACGAGGCATACAATCCTGCTACCTCGACCTTCTACCTTAGAAACAGCAATACTCCTGGTGCGCCAGGCAAACCCGCGGCTGACGTGGACCTGGCCGCGCCGAAGAAATCCAGCGAAGCTACTCTTTACTGCCACGGCGCCGTCATGTGCCGGAAGGTGAAAAATATCTGTGCGGCCCTGGGCGGGACTTACACGCCGATTTACGATCTCTCCGGCTCGTGCCAATCTGCACAGCAACGAGCGAATGTTAGCAGTGACTCCTTCTATGGCACCGGCATCTATAAGTCCACAGATACTGGTCGCACCTGGACGGTCGTTGGGACCTGCAACACAACCCGTGGCTGCCTGGCGTTGAAAGATGCTTGCGGGTCACTCAAAGGACACACTCTCAAATCGAGTGATGCTGCCGGAAGCCTTGGTACGTGCTCGGCGCAGCCTGGCTTCTTTCTTAAGAACACCAACTCGGCCGGCAGTGGCAACCCGCAACCACCTACAAGGCCAACGCCTGATCTCGGTCTGGCGGCACCAAAGAAAACCAGCGAAGCAACGCTCTACTGTCACGGCGCAGTCTTTTGCCGGAAGGTGAAGAATATCTGTGCAGCCCTGGGCGGTAAGTACCGGACGATTTACGACCTGTCGGGAGCTTGCAACTACTGACTCC
>JAXIOV010000156.1:0-4869 GCA_045403245.1 Pyrinomonadaceae bacterium
TCGTGTCGTAGTCGGCTTGTGCGTTGCGGGCTTCGCGCTGCTGATCGTCTGCCGATAGACGCAATATGCGCATGTTTAGTTGTGTCATGACATGCTCCTAGTTGTTCGGCGCGTTGTGAGCGCGCCGCACCTGCTGCATTAGTTCCCAGAACTCAGGAAACCGATCCTTAGTCGTGCGGTCCATATACGGCTTGACGGCATAGACAAGCTCAGCCTCATCGCCGGCTGCAATCGCGGCGCATGCCGCGCAGAGCAGCGCCACGGCGCCGGCAAGCGCGCTGTCTTGCTTGACAAGCTCGATCAGCACAGTCAAGCTCTTGAGCAAGATATCACGATTATCCATTAGTCGGTTCCCCCATGTCGCTTTGCGGATAGCCCGGCGTCCAGTCGGCCACGTCGATCAATGCACCGGGGAGCGCCTTTTGTATCGACTGCTGCCAAACTCTTTCCAGGTCGTCGCCTTGCCACAGCGTAAAGAGCCGTGGAACAGAGACAACACCGCGCTCCACATCGATGCGAATGAGCGCCGGTCGGACCTGCCGGCTGACAAGCTCCCGCCGGGCGCGCTCGATTGCAACCGTGTCGTTGCAGCCAGGCACGACGATCGTATAGATGACTTCGCGCCCGCGTTGTGGCATTGGTGGCACATCGGGATGCGGAAGTGGGGACTGGTTCACATCGTCAAGCTGACTGGTGGTTTTACGTTTGGTCATTAGCGTTCCTCCAATAGTTGCAAGATACGATCGATCTTCGCCTCGATCCGTGCCAGGCGATCGGGCTGTGCAGGCGACGGCAGAACAGGATCGGGCATTGGCGTGTCAGTCGGTTCGTCGTCGTCAAGTGAGTGCGCGTCAACCGGGTATCGGAGCCTGGCGCATTGGTTGCGCAAGAGCGCGACCTGCGACCGCTCATTGGCGATCTGTGTCAGCACGTGCGGCGGCACATGACTGCCAAGTTGATCGCGCTGGTTGACGAGGTGCTGGATATTGCGCCGATGGATATCGATGCGTTCCATCAGGCCGATAACGGTTTCTAGGTCACTTTTCTCAATTGCGACCTCTGGCGGTGTGTTAATGCCATACCGCGCTGCCTTGGTCGCAAGATCATACTTGCGGCGCTTCAGGTCGTTTAGCTGTGGAATGGTACTCATGTGCTTGCTCCTGTTGCTCCATGATGCGCTGCCCCTGCGCGCGCCGGATGGCACACAGGCGTTTCAACGCGTAGATGCTACTGCGGTTACGGAGTTGATCAGCGGCTTTCGCCAGCTCGATCAAGTTCAGGCTGATCAGATCGAGGTTCGGATTGTTCGGCTGCATTGTACTCTCTCACTAGTTGATGCCATACGAATAAGACGCCGGGGATTGTAGCCTGCCGGTCGGTTGCCTCAGTCTGCCCGAGCGCCTGTAGGTACGCGCCGGCGAGGTCGGACCAGCACGACGGCAGTGTACCAGTTAGGATTGCCAGCAGTTCGGTGCGATCGGCCTGCGCTATCTTGCGCCCGATCGCCGGGCTGTTCAGTTCGCTCACGAGAACACCAGCCGATCGAGCTTCACATATCGTCGCACGACCGCGCCATTGCACCGCCGCGCCTCGATATGCGCAGTACGCTTCCGAATCTCTAACACGCGTACGGTGTCTGCGTAGCGCATGCCCGGTGTTCGGAATCGATGGTAATGCAGCCAAGTGGCCTTCATTCCTGCGCCTCGCTTGCCATATCCCAGCCGGCCACAAAGCCGACTAGCTCAAGCGCGAGCTTATCAAGCTCCACTTCGGCCTCGTGGTGCGATGGGAACGAGCCGATGTACTCTTCGTCCAAATAGGCGCTATAGTCGTGATCGTCGGGCGAGTAGACGATCACTTTGAGTGATATGTCATTCGTGGTCATTAGATCGATCCTTTCTGTTGCTAAACGAGTTGCGGCCAGTCGCCGCCTTGATCGGCGTAGCGGAGTGCCTTGCGCACCTTTGGGTGCGACTGCTTGACAGCATCGGCCTGATAGCCGCCTGTCTCTTGCTCATCCAAAAACCGCCGGCGCTGCATCTCGTTTGGAAAACGATGTACCGTATCGGCGCGGCTCCCGCCATGATTGATAGCATCACGACCGTAGGCGTAGACGATTGCGTAAACCATTGGATACCCCTTTCTGTATGCTATACGTCCGATATGCAACCATTATACACCCAATACACAACTATGTCAATAAGCATTTTGTCATAATCGACACGACTTTGACAGACATGCTATACTGTGGCACACACAGGAGCCGCTATGAACCAATCGACCTGGAACGCCTATCTCAACAGCCTGCCCGCCGATCACCGCGATCTGGCGATCAAGCTCATGGAGCGCATCCAGGCTATCCTGAACGGTGATCGGTCGCATCTGCTTGACGAATTGCAGCGCGGCCATCGGCGCTCAGACAGCAATTCGGAGCGGATCAACGTGCTGGATATCCGCCTTGACGTGTACGAGCAGCAGCGCGCTGATGATGTAAAGGCAGAGCTTGAGCGTTTTGCGCGTGAGCAACTGTCCTTGACGGAAGCCGATGCGCTTGTCAAGGCGCTCTACAGCCTTACGGCGCGCGTCGAAGAATTGGAAGACCAGGAACGCAAGAGCGACGAGCCGTGACGCTTGACGAACTGCGCGAAGACTTCCTGAGCCTCGTACGCGACTTTCAAGAACACAAGGCTCAGCTAGAGGCGCTGATCGTAGAGCACCGTTCAACCGTCAACCGCACGTTCGTACTGCTCTACCAAGAGCTAGAGGCTGATCGCAAGGCACGGATCAGCCGGCAGAAGAAACAGGACATTAAGGATTATGTACTAATCGGTTGCGGGGTATTGACATTGGCGATTGGCTGTAGTATCATAGGCATACTCTCCTACCTTATATTGAGTAGTAGGATCGTCTCGCTATGACCGCAGTTGATCACCATTTGGCCGATCCAGCACAACATCGATTAGGAGTGCCGGGGCCGTTGATGCTGGGCATACTGGGCGTGCTGTGGCGAGCTGACAGGCCGATGCGTATGAAGCATATTCATCAGCGCGTCAATCGGTCGTACAAGCCAGTGGCGATTACAACTGTATCAAGCACACTCAATCGTATGAAGACGCGCCGCTGGATTAGCAAGACCCGCGCTGGCGTGTACCAGGCGATGATTACCCGCGCAGAACTGGCAACACTGATAGCGGATAAGCTATCGGCGCTGATTGACGATACGATACTGGCAATCGAAGAGGTGTAACAATGACCGTAGGATCGGCTACGATACAGGCCGCAATCGCGGCCGTGCTGGCAACGCTCGTGTACTACGTCTGCCGGCGCCTTGGGGCCAGTGACTATGTGACGATGTTCTTGTACGGCTTGTGTCTTGTGCTGGTTGTGCTGGCTGGGCCGCTGATTAGGTTGCCATGAATAGAGAATACCTCAACCGCTACCGATACGAAGTCGCAGAAAAGGAATTCAATCACGAACGTGTTGATTTCTGGCATTCTGTCGTCAGCGCAAAGTTGAGTGGAACGTTCGATCAGTCCTTTTTTGATGCGCGAGCGTCAGACATGTTTGACAGGCATCACAAAAAGGTAGAACAGATTTATGAGCAGGGCATAAGGGAACTTGAAGAGGAAGCAAAAAAACTTGAAAACAAATTAATCAAGTACGGCGTACTTGATCGTACTGCGTAATCCTATACTTGATTTCTGAGAGAATTCAAGATGACAACTGGACATGGCGGCGCGCGGCTTGGCGCCGGAAGAAAACGTAAATTTGAGGATTTAGACTTGCAGGGGTTGTTGTCAGATACATGGCCTAGTGAGAAACGCCATGCTGCATTTACCCGCTTGGCTGAGAAGGCCGATAGTGACCGTGGTGATTCGATCGAGGCCATGAAGCTTTTGTTATCGTATGCTTATGGTAAACCTATAGAGAGACAAGAGATCAGCGGCCCTGATGGGGAGCCGGTCAAGGCATACATCTCAATAAGCCCTGAGGATTGGAACGATGACACGACGTAGCATTGGTGTTTATCGCATCGTCAATACCCAAGATGGTACGTGCTACATTGGTTCTACTTCACAATCTTTCGTGAAGCGATGGAACCATCATAGAAGCCACTTACGCAACGGTACGCATAGCAATGGACATCTTCAGAGAGCTTGGAATAAATATGGTTCTGATGTGTTTGTTTTCGAGGTAGTAGAAGTTCTGAGCGATTGTATTATTGCGCGAGAACAATATTGGATAGACAATCTACGCAATAATGGGGAGAAACTATATAATCTTGCTGTCACGGCTGGAAACCCAATGCAAGGCCGCAAACACTCGATCGATACACGAAAAAGAATTAGTAAATCAAATACTGGCAAGAAACGCTCAGAGGATACAAAGCGCCGCATTGGTGATGTCAATCGTGGAAAGCCGAACACCGATGCGCAAAAGCAAAAGATCAGCGCAAAGTTAAGAGGCCGTAAGTTCACAGACATACACCGTGAGCGCATGCGTTTATCCTCAGGACACGAACAATCTGAGGCAACGAAGAAGAAAATATCAGATACTCAATCTGGTACATACCCTGCGTTATGGCATGAGGCGACAGGCGTAATTATACCGGCTGGTAAAAACATCACGAGTATGTGTAAGCGTCATGGGTTGAATACACGCGGAGTACATCAGCTTGTTGCAGGCACATGGAAGCAGTATAAAGGATGGACTATCTTTCAGGGGTAGACCCCTAGTAGCTCCATTTCACCCATTGCCGTGGCAAGTCGCACCGTGGAAAGATAAAGACCACGTGCTACTTCTGACTGGTGCGTCAGGTGGCGGAAAGTCAAGACTTGCTGCCGAAAAGCTTCACGCGTATTGCACCTT
>JAXIOV010000013.1:0-12044 GCA_045403245.1 Pyrinomonadaceae bacterium
TTCGCGCGCCGCGCGGTCCAAAACTGACCTGCCAGAGTTGGCATCAGGAAGCTGCTCTGCGCTGCCTGATGAATAACCTCGATCCGGACGTCGCTGAGAAACCCGACGAACTGATCGTTTACGGCGGCGCGGGCAAGGCCGCGCGAAACTGGGCCTCCTTCGACGCGATTGTTCGCGAACTTCAGCAACTTAAGAACGACGAAACCCTGCTGGTCCAATCCGGCAAACCGGTTGGCGTCTTCCGTACCCACGAGTACGCACCGCGAGTCTTGATCGCCAATTCAAATCTCGTAGGCAACTGGGCCACCTGGGAACATTTCCACGAACTCGAACGCAAAGGCCTGATGATGTATGGCCAGATGACTGCGGGCAGCTGGATCTACATCGGCACGCAGGGAATCGTGCAGGGCACGTTCGAAACCTTCGCCGCGATGGCCGACAAGAGTTTCGGCGGAGATCTCAAAGGCAAACTCATTCTCTCCGGCGGAATGGGCGGAATGGGAGGCGCTCAACCGTTGGCCGCAACGTTGAATGGAGGGCTATTTCTGGGGATTGATGTCGACCCGGCTCGAATCGAGCGCCGCGTTCTCAACGGTTATTGCGACCGCATGGCGCTTGGGCTTGATGAGGCGCTCGACATTCTTGAAGACGCGCGCGAACGCGAGCGCGCGGTTTCGGTTGGGCTGGTGGGCAACTGCGCGGAAGTGTTGCCTGAAATCGTGAAGCGCGGAATTCGAATTGATGCGGTCACCGACCAGACCAGCGCGCACGATCCCTTGAACGGTTATGTGCCCGCCGGGATCACGCTGGAAGAAGCGGCCGAACTTCGACGCAAAGATCCGGCAACTTATGTTCAACGTTCGATGCAATCGATGGCCGTGCATGTAGAAGCGATGCTGAGCCTGAAGCGCGCGGGAAGCGTGGCGTTTGACTATGGCAACAACATCCGCAAGATGGCTCTCGATGCCGGTGTGGCAGACGCTTTCGAGATTCCCGGGTTTGTGCCCGAATACATTCGCCCGCTGTTTTGTGAGGGCAAGGGTCCGTTTCGTTGGGTCGCACTGTCCGGCGATGAAGAAGACATCCGGAAAACTGACGACCTCGCGCTCGAACTTTTTCCTGACGATGCGACCTTGAATCGCTGGCTGAGGCTGGCGCGTGATCGAGTTCATTTCCAGGGACTGCCCGCGAGGATCTGCTGGCTCGGATACGGCGAACGCGCTGAGATGGGCGAAGCGATCAACGAGTTGGTCAAACGTGGAGACCTAAAAGCGCCCATAGCTATTGGGCGTGATCATCTGGACACCGGTTCCGTAGCGTCGCCATTCCGCGAAACTGAAGGAATGAAAGACGGCTCAGATGCAGTTGCAGACTGGCCGATTCTGAACGCCCTGCTGAACACAGCCAGCGGCGCCAGTTGGGTTTCGTTTCATCATGGTGGCGGGGTAGGCATTGGTTATTCGTTGCATGCTGGACAGGTCTCAGTAGCCGACGGCACTGGCGAAGCCGCGCGACGTCTCAATCGTGTGCTCACCAACGATCCGGGCATCGGCGTTGCCCGGCACGTCGATGCAGGTTACGAGGAAGCGGCCGAGACCTCGCGCGCCAAAGGGATCAATATTCCAATGCTCAATTCAGGTGACAGCTGATGACCAAATGCATCCGAGCGGGCCTGATAATTGCCGTTTGTCTTTCCCTGAGTGCTTACGCGCAGAAGTCCGCAGCGCCCCTGGCCCAGGTTACCGAAACCGAAAGCACGGTCCAGACTGTTCAGTTTCAGAGCAAACTGGTGGGCAAAACTCTGCCTTACAACGTGATTCTCCCGATTGGTTATAACTGGCGGGGCGCTCGATCCAGACACTATCCAGTGCTCTACTTGTTACATGGGCTGTTCGGGCATTACGACAATTGGGCGACGCGCTCAAAACTTCCTCAATATGCCGCGCGTTACCAGATGATCATTGTCACTCCTGAGGGCCACGACAATTGGTACACCGACAGCGCAACGGTCCCGTCCGATAAGTATGAAACTTACATCCTCGAGGAGCTGATTCCCGACGTACAACGTCGCTTTCGTACACTCCGAACGCGCGCCGGACGGGCCATTGCAGGACTTTCGATGGGTGGCTACGGGGCCTTGAAGTTTGGCGTCAAGTTTCCTGATAGGTTTGTTTTCGTGGGGTCATTGAGCGGTGCGTTCGGTGCAGCGTCGTGGAAACGGGCGGAACTGACTGCATTCGATTCTATCTATCGCACACTCGTTCCCGTGTTTGGGCCGGAGAACAGTTCCACTCGGACTGCGAACGACGTCTACAAACTTTATCGTAACCTCCCGGCCGGACGCATCGCGAGACTGCCTTACATCTATCTCGACTGTGGAACCGAAGACCCGCTTTTACCGGCCAGCCGGATCCTGGCTGAGGTTCTGACTAATCGAAAGATCCCGCACGAGTATCGCGAGTTTCCAGGAAAACATGATTGGGTTTACTGGGACGCTCATGTGCGGGATGTTCTAACGATTGCCGCGCGGAAGTTTGCGCGTGTAAACCAAACTGTTAGTTTGGCTCGGAGTCTAGACTGAGAAACGACCAGATCAGAACACAACCACGCAAACTAACAGTTTGCTTTACAGCGGCGGAAAATGAGAGCATCAGGAACACCTGACAACTACTAGTCTTTCGTTATGACGACACCGGCAACCTCCAAACCAGCGCGTGTTTCGAAAAAGGCAAGTCTGTTCACCGAATCGGTGATTCGCGAGATGACGCGGGAAGCGTTGAAGCATGGCGCGGTGAATCTATCGCAGGGCTTCCCTGACTTTGCTGCTCCCGAAGACATCAAACGCGAGGCGATGAAAGCCATTGAGGCTGATATCAATCAGTATGCAATCACCTGGGGTGCGAAGAATTTTCGCGATGCCATCGCCAGTAAGAGCCGCTGGTATCTCGGACTTGACGTCGATCCGGAAACGGAATTGACGGTCACCTGCGGTTCGACCGAAGGGATGATTGCCGCCATGATGGCCACGGTCGATCCGGGCGAAGAGGTAATTGTCTTTGAACCGTTTTATGAGAATTACGCTCCCGACGCGATTCTCTCTGATGCGCAGCCTCGCTACGTGCCACTCCGGCCACCCGACTGGAGTTTTGACCGCGATGAGCTGCGTTCGGTTTTCAACGCAAAGACGCGGGCAATCATTCTTTGCAACCCAAACAATCCTACCGGCAAAGTCTTTACCCGCGAGGAAATGGAGTTTATCGCCGGGCTATGCCAGGAATTTGATGCGCTTTGCTTCACGGACGAGATTTACGAACACATCATTTACCCGCGCGATGGCGCTGAGATTGCCCACATCTCGATGGCCCAGATTCCGGGAATGCGCGAGCGGACCGTCATCGTCAACTCGATGTCCAAGACCTACTCGGTTACCGGTTGGCGCGTGGGCTACTGCATAGCGCCTGCTGACATCACCAGTGCGATTCGCAAAGTTCACGATTTTTTGACCGTTGGCGCTGCGGCCCCACTTCAGGCTGCCGGCGCGTATGCGCTCTCGCTCCCCGCTTCTTACTACGACAAGTTGCAGTCTAACTATCGCGCGCGACGCGATCTCCTCTTGCCTGCCCTCGAGAAGGCCGGGTTTGGGACGTTTAGCCCCGACGGCGCTTATTACATCATGACCGACATTTCCGGGTTCGGTTTTAGCAACGATGTGGAGTTTACGAAACACCTGATTCGAGAGGTCGGCGTGGCTTGCGTGCCGGGTTCAAGTTTCTACAGCGTGCCTGAGCGTGGTGCGCAACAGGTGCGTTTTTGTTTTTGCAAGAAGGACGAGACGCTGCAACTGGCAGCGGAGAGACTGGAAAAACTTCGGGTAGGCGGTTGATGACCGCGTCGGTCAAGAGTCTTCAGATTGTTCACGAATTCCTAACGCCTTCGGCGTTGTTCAAATAAACAGAATTATGAAATTCCACTACACATTCCCGGCATCGCTGTTTGCTTTGTTTCTCATCGCCCCGGTCGTGATTGCGCAGCAGGCGCCTGATCCGACCTTCAACACCACCGTCGAGAACCCGGTGTATGCGAAAAACTATCCGCGGGTGCTTTTTGACGAAGCGCATAACAACTTCCACCTCACGACCGGCCGGTACCAGCCATTTGCAGCTTTGATTACCAGTGACGGCTATAACGTGATTCCCAACCGCCAGCCGTTTTCGAAGCAGTCGCTCTCTTCGTTCAAGATTCTGGTTATCGCTAACGCGCTCGGCATGGAAGATCTGGATGATGAAGGCTCCGATCAGCCGGCTTTCACCGAAGCGGAGTCTGACGCGGTACGTGATTGGGTACGCGCTGGAGGTTCGTTGCTGCTGATCGCCGATCACGCGCCCTTTGGAGCGGCGGCCGAGGTGCTGGCGAAGCGATTCGATGTTCAGATGAGCAAAGGCTTTGTGTTTGATCCCGGGAACTCCAAACCCGAGGCTCCATCACTGCTTCACTTCTCAAGGGAGAACAAACTTCTACTTGATCATCCGATTACTCAGGGCCGCAACGGCGCCGAAAAAATCAACAATGTCCTGACTTTTACCGGCCAGGCGCTTAAAGGCCCGGCCGGAGCAACTGCATTCCTGCTTTTGGGTGAAACCGCGAGAGACGCGCCGAGCCGCGCTGCCAGCGAGAGCGTTTCAGTTGCTGGACAAGCTCAGGGGTTGGCCTTTAAGTTTGGCAAGGGCCGCGTGGTTCTACTCGGAGAAGCGGCCATGCTTTCGGCACAAATCGCGGGACCAAATAAGGTCCCGATGGGCATGAATGTTCCCGGCAGCGACAACCGCCAGTTAGCGCTCAATATCATGCATTGGCTTTCGGGATTGTTGAAATAAGAAAGGAGGAAAGGGCAAGAGGGGAAAGGCGCCGCTCTGGCAGCCGCCAACTTTTACCTTTCACCTTACCTTTTTCTATGTGGGATCGAAGGCGACAACTCATCTGGCTCGCAGGTGGTTTGGCGGTTGGAACTTTTGTGGCTTTCTCAGACGCTCATGATGAAGACGGAAACTTCGTTCCACGTTTTTTTGTCTTTATGGAGAGTCTCGTCCTCATCATCATGGCAACCTTGTTCTATATCTACTCGAGAAAGGGACGCTGAGAAGGAATCAGAACCGACATCCCCTTTCCCCCTAAGCCTTTTCCCCTATTCCCCTTTTCTTAATTCGGCGGTTGAGAAGTTTTCGCGCGCACCGTAATCCCGGTGTCTCCCACCACCAGCAGGTTTCGTGATTCGCCAAACGGCGCGCTGGAAGGAACGTAAGAAATTACGTACCGGTTCTTTCTGAGTTCATCGCAGATAGCTTTCGCGGCCACCGAAGGCTCATCAATCGAGAAGATCGCGCCCCCAGTCCCTTCCACCAGTTTATCAATCACCTGCTTGGGCTTTGGCACGTCTCGGCGAATAGCCCCACGCGTGCGATCCTGCGCCTGCACCGCATAAACGGTGATGTCGAGCGCCTGCAACTCGGACAAGATTCTTTCAAAAGAAGTCTTGCTGCCGCGGTCCAATCCATCACTAATCACCACGATGATTCGCTTCTGGCCGGGTGTAGCTCGCAGAGACTGATCGATTACGGCGCTGGCCGCGTCGAAGAGATAGGGCTGCCCCTTTTTTCTAAAGAGTTTTAGCGACGATTCAATTGCCTTCGCGTTGTCAGTCCAATCGGAGACGATCTCCGCCTCTTCGTCGTAACCGACGATCAGAAGCTTGTCTCCTTCGTAAATCTCGTAAGCAAACTCGCGCGCCGCCTGTTCGAGTTTTTCCACGTCAGCGCGGATGGTCAGGGAGTTGTCTACCAGCAGCACGATTCGCGCCGGCGATGGGTCTGGAGTGAAATTCCGGATTTGTTGTTCGACCCCGTTGTCGTAAACGGAAACCTGTTTCGCGGTAATCGGAGCAGCGGGATTGTTATCGCGGCGGGCCACGACATTGACGAGCACGCCACCCTGAGTCGAAACTTCGGGACGGCGCCCTGCCTGGCCTGCGGCGGAACCACAAGCGAGCAGCAGCAAGAGGAGAGTGAGCAGCTGACTCGAGGCCGCAAGCGAGGGCCTTTGGTCTGCGGTTTTAGAAAGTTGTGCCGGTATTTCGGAGAGTCTCAGATGCATCCGCCTACCGAATGAATCGAGCTTCAATCACCACGGGAGACTTTGGTTGAGGAAGCTTTTTCTGAAGTTTTCTTAGCTGGGGAGCTCTCTTTTGTTTTCTTGTCTGATTTCTCAGATTTCTTTTCGTCGGTAACAGTTGCTTCGCGCTCAGCTTTGGCCGCTGCTTTCTTGCCATCGCCGGCGTAGTCGGTCACATACCATCCGGCGCCCTTAAACTGGATGGCCGCCGCAGAGATCTGCTTCTCAAGGCGCCCGCCACACTTCTTACACTTTGCCGGCGGCTTGTCGTTGAACTTTTGAAAGACCTCAACACGTTCACCGCACTTCCGACATTTGAATTCATAAATCGGCATGAAACCCAACTCCGTCGCTCGGATGAGCGCTCCAGCAGTATACGGGCCGTGCCTGAACCGCGCAAAGAGGCTGTCCGCAGATTACGCAGATTTCCCAAGTCCAGTAACAGCCCGAACGGAACCTCGCGGCGATCCCCGGCTGTGCGAGATTACGGGGCGTTCGTAACCGGGCTGGAGTGCTTTTTGTCTTAATCTGCGAAATCCGTGGATAGCCCTGCTTTTGCAACTTGATGGGCGGTTCGTTATGATCCAAGTGAACTAAATCCCCATGTCAGACACTGCCCAATCTCTTTCTCTCGAGCGCAAGATCAAAATGCACGAGGCGCGCGAAGGCATTATCAACCGCCTTGCTTTGACCTTGCCCTCGACCATCAATCTGGATCGGTTTCTTAACGTCATCGTCTCCGAACTCGGCCGGATGATGAATGTCGATCGCTGCGACGTAATTCAACTGACCTCCAACAGCGAGTTGCGGATCAGTCACGAATGGCGCGCCTCAAACGATATCCCTTCAAGCCTGGGCACGGCCATGCCGTTTGATGCGAGGCAGCTTTCGGAACATGTTGATGTCGCCAAACCCATCCGGCTTGACGACACCGCCGCTCCTGAGCTGCATGAAAAGGTCAAGTTGCTGGCGAAGAGTTTAGGCACGCGCTCGCTGCTGGTTGTGCCGGTTAAGCTCGGCGACGATGTTCTGGGGCTGGTGGGATTGCACACAACTCGCTCGTTGCGCAGTTGGCTTGACGATGAAGTTTCATTTCTCGAATCCATTGCCCGGCAGATAGCGGTCGGTTACGAATACACGCGACTCTACACGGACAAGCAACGCGAAGCGGAAACCCGGCGCGCGTTGCTGGAAATTGCCAATGCACTTAACGCCCGGTCTGATTTTCGCGAAGTTTCGTCGCTGGTTCTGGAGCGAGCGATCACGCTGGTCGGCGCAGACTACTCCGCATTGGGTGTGCTCGATCCCAAGGGCGGTCGCATTTCGCTGGCTGCCTTCAAAGCTGCTCCTCACGCCACCACGGATACCGTTCAGGGTTTGATCGACGAACATGGCCAGTCGCTCGACATCGGGGAATTCCCGAGGGCCATGGAGGTGCTGGCGGAAGGCAAGACGATGCGCTTGCTCGATACGGACCTCCCGTTTCCGTTTCGTCTCATGTTCAACTCAATACTTGGCGGGCGGGCGGCGTTGGTTGCGCCAGTGCGCGTTGGCGGACAAACGTTTGGTTTGCTCGGTCTAGTCTGGAGCGAACCGCGGCAAGGGTTTGAAGATCACGAAGTGCAGCTGGTCGAGGGCATCGCCGATCAGATCGGCACCGCGCTGGAACGCGATCAACTCTCGGCCGAAGTGATGCGGCTAAAAAGCGTACTGAACGAACAGCAAGTCGAAGCAAAGATCATCGGGCAAGCCCCAGAGATTCGACGGGCGGTCGAATTGGCGTTGAACGTGGCGGACGCGCCAACGACGGTGTTGATACTGGGTGAATCGGGAACCGGAAAAGAGTTAATCGCCAATCTGATTCACTACAATTCTCAAATGGCAGATCTGATTCACGGCTCGACCCAGCGCAAGACGAAGCCTTACATAAAGGTCAACTGCGGAGCGATACCTGAATCCCTGTTGGAATCGGAATTATTTGGACACGAAAAAGGCTCATTCACCGGAGCACACGCTCGTCGCTACGGACGATTTGAAGAAGCGAATGGCGGCACCCTTTTTCTGGACGAGGTCGGAGAGATGAGCTTGCCGGCCCAGGTGCGTCTCTTGCGCGTTGTCCAGGATGGTGAAATCACTAGAGTGGGCGGCAGCGATGTCATTAATGCGGATGTGCGCGTTATCGCCGCCACCAACATAGATCTCGAACGAGCAGTCGAAGAGGGCAGGTTTCGGCGCGATCTTTACTACCGGCTTTCAGTCTTTCCGATCATTTTGCCGCCGTTGCGCGAACGGCCCGAAGACATACATCCGCTCGTCATCTATTTCCTCGAACAGTACAAACAAAAGACCGGACGCTTCATCTCCGGAATTTCCAAAGATGCCCTGCAGGCTTTGATTACATACGAATGGCCGGGCAACGTGCGCGAGCTTGAAAACGCGATTGAGCGCGCGGTGATTATTGCGTCGGGAAGACAGATTGAGTTGGAAGACCTGCCCGAGGCAATCAGCAAGATCGCGTTGCAGGAACAGGATCGCATCAAGGTGGAACGCGCCCGAGCAGCCAGCGAAGGCCGCACCACGACGTTTGAAGTGACCGTGCCATCGTCGATGGACGAGATTGAACGCCAGGCGATCGAAGCCACTCTCGACTACACCAAGGGCGATAAGACTCACGCCGCCCGGGCACTGGGCATTGGCCGCAAGACACTGTACCGCAAACTCGATCAGTACAACGGCGACCGCGGCGAATAGCGCAAGGTGGGGAGTAAGTTTGAAATTCAGCCGCTGAAATTCAACCTTACCCAGTACCTTGCTGGCCCAGTTTCTTGCACCTGTTCAGACCTATTTGCTATAGTCCAAGTCTGAAATCTTCATAGAAAACTTAACCTGCAGGGCCCTGTGGGCTCTGCTTTTGCAGAAAGGAACCCCGTTATGGGAAGTGACGACTATCGGCGAGATTCAGGTGACAGTATTTCCACTCGTCTAACATACCTACTTATTGGCGGCGGAATTGGTGCGGTTATTGCCCTGCTTTTTGCCCCGAAATCAGGTCAGGAACTTCGTGGCGACATTGCCGATGCAACGCGCAAAGGCATTGACAAGTCGCGGGAAGCGGCCCAGCAACTTGGTGATCGCGCAGGTGAGTATTACGAAGCCACTCGCGAACGCGCTTCCGAATACTACAACCAGGCCTCTGAACGCGCCTCGGGTCTGTATTCAGAGGCAGCGGGGAGAGTTGGCGAAGTAGTTCAAACAGCTCGTGAGACGGCAACCCGGCAAACGAGCACCGTCGCTGCGGCGATTGATGCGGGCAAGAAGGCGTATCAGGAAGAGAAACGAAAGACTGAAATGTCCGGCCGGATCGAAGCTGCTCCGAAGTACACGGAAAAGCCCAACTGAAAAGCATTGCCGATTGCCGATTGCCAATTGTCGATTTAGAGAGTTGACAATCGGCCCTTGAAATTCCGCGAGACACCAATCGGCAATCGGAATTTGGCAATCGAAAATGTCCTGGCTCCTGGCGTTACAAATGAACACTAACGACCCAATGTTCTGGGTGATGGTGGTGGTCGCCGCCTCGTTCGTTATCATCGCGGCGGCGATGGTTTCCATTGCGGTGTTCGTTAATCGGGCCGTCAAGTCAGTGAATCGTCTGGAGCAAAAACTTGAGCCGTTGATCGAAAGAATGACGGTGATCAGCGAACAGGGTAAACAGATTGCGGTCCAGGGTAAGCAGATTGCCGAGCAATTCAATGCCGTCTCGGGACATCTTTCCACCGCCACCATGAACCTCTCGGAATCGCTGGCGATAATCAAGGACGAGGTTGGCGAGCTCAAGGAGATAGTCAGCGAGACTGCGGGCGAAGCGCGCGATAAAGTTGAACTCGTGAGCAGGACAATCGACCGGACGCATGATCAGGTGATCACGACCACCGACTTCATTCAGCACAAAGTGGTGGAACCGGCGCGTGAGCTGGCGGCGATTATGACGGGCTTCCGCAGAGGACTCGAGGTTCTCGTGGCCCCGATGCCGAAGCCCATTAACCAGACCTACGGAGAGGATGAGATGTTTATCGGTTAGCTTCTGGAAGCGCCAATCAGGCTTTAAGAACCCGAACCTATCCATCCGGACGGTTCGGGTTTTTGCTATCCCCAGATTTCGCAGATTGTTTTTTGAGGCAGCTAAGATGAGCTTGTTCCCACCGCTAAGCACGGCGGCATTGACGCAAGCGTGAAATGAGTTGGCGTAAGCGAGTGTCCAGCTGTCGCCCCAGAAACTCTACGGCCAGCTGTCGCACCACCTTAGCTGTCTAAAAACCTAATCTGCGTAATCTGCGGATAGCCGTCGCGATTTTGGCGAGTAAACATTTCTACTGGTAGTATTACCCGATTCCGGAAACGTCAAAGATTATGTCAACTGAAACCCCACTCGATCTTAAGAAAACCGTCAACCTGCCGAAGACCGCTTTCTCGCAGAAAGCTAATCTGGCCCAGAGCGAGCCCGGGCGTCTGAAGAGATGGTCGGAAGTGCGGCTCTATGACATGATTCGTAAAACTCGCGCCGGCGCGAAGAAGTTCATTCTTCACGATGGACCGCCCTACGCAAACGCCGACATCCACCTCGGCACCGCGATGAACAAAATTTTGAAGGACTTCGTCGTGAAATCGCGGAGCATGATGGGCTACGACGCGCCTTACGTTCCCGGTTACGACTGTCATGGTCTGCCTATCGAGTTGCACGTCGAGCGCAAGTTAGGCGCCAAAAAGGCCAGCATGCCGGTCGCATCGATCCGGCGCGCCTGTCGCGAATATGCCAGCAACGCCCTGAAGAGTCAGACTCGCGACTTCCAAAGGCTCGGCATTCTGGGCCTTTGGGAGAACCCCTATTCGACAATGTCAAATGGCTACGAAGCCGAAACTGCGCGACTCTTTGGCACCTTCGCCGCAAAAGATTATGTCTACAAAGGTGCCCGTCCGGTTTACTGGTGCATCCACGATCAGACTGCCCTTGCCGAAGCTGAAGTTGAGTATCACCAGCACCGCAGCCCTTCCGTCTACGTAAAGTTTCCACTCACGAGCGATCCAGCGCTGATTGATCCGGCGCTGGCAGGTCGCAAAGTTTTTGTTTTGATCTGGACCACGACGCCGTGGACCCTGCCTGCCAACCTCGGTATCGCCGTTCACCCCGACTTCGAATACTCGGCATTTGAAAATGGCGACGAGGTCTACATCGTCGCCAGTGAACTCCTTGACGCTGTCGCAAGCAAATGTGGGTTCGGCGAAGTTGACGCCGACGGAAACCGGTTAGCGCCAAATGTCGTCGCGCGTTTCCCGGGCGCAAAGCTGGATCGACTCGAAGCCCGCCACGCGTGGATTGATCGCCCGTCACTGTTGATGGTGGGAGAGCACGTGACGCTAGGCGGTGAGGCCGACGCCGAAACGGAGCTCGACGTCAAGGATGCGAGGGAAAAACAGTCAACCAGTAAGGCAGGCACCGGAGCGGTCCACACTGCGCCAGGTCACGGGCACGACGACTTCGTGATCGGAAAACGATATGGCCTGGAGATCTATTGCCCGGTAGACAATGCCGGGCACTTCACCTCTGAAGTCGAGCATTTCGCCGGCCAGAGTGTGTTCGATGCGAACCCGAAGATAGTGGAGTTTATGCGCGAGCGCGGCGTGTTGCTGTTCACTGAGAATTACGATCACCGCTATCCGCATTGCTGGCGTTGCAAAAACCCGGTGATCTTCCGGGCCACCTCTCAGTGGTTTATCTCATTCGACCGGATCTCAAAAGATGATGACTGGGGACTGAGCCTGCGCGCCGGGGCCGAACGCGAGATCCAGGAAAACGTCGAGTGGATTCCCGCCTGGGGCCG
>JAXIOV010000020.1:0-32891 GCA_045403245.1 Pyrinomonadaceae bacterium
CCAGGCTCGCCTGTAACCCTCACATCGAAGATGCAGTTAGCATTCATGTTTTTGTCGGTGACACCGCGGCAAAGTCTCCGAGCCACGCCCACATTGAGAGGCTTCGCAATGGGAGTGTCTGGAATGGTGCAGGGGGCGTTCTGTTTTGGCCAACTACGGTCAGTAAACGTCTTGGTTGAATTGCCGGGCCCGTAGTCGAAGAGACTTGTCTGATCGTTGACGCGCCAAGCTTCGCCGAACTTTTGATAGAGGTCGACGTAGCGCTGCTGCAATGGGCCCGGCATCGGTCCCATTGTTGTACCGTCGGGAAGGGCCGGCAACCAACTGCCGGGCGCAATGGCGGCCATGAGTCCGCCGGTGCTTCCGACATCGCCCGGCTCCCCACCTCCCATCCCCTCCCGGCCTGCGCCGCGGAGGACATCCACATTGAGGTACCACTTACCCTGGTTATTCCAGAAAAGCGGCGTCACCGTGAGCACCGTCCCACTGGGAAAGTTGATGTGGAATACATCTCCGACCTTTACGATGCTGGCGCCGGACCCAAGATTGACTCCCCCTGGGCCGACTGTGGTTAGGGCGCCATCGACGCGAACCTGAAGGCCACTGGGATCCGGAACGCCGCTGATGTTTGGCTGGATTGTGACTCGGCGTTGGCCCACGTGGGCGGCTACAGCCGTGTTGATGCTGACGCAGGTTGCCAGCCCGTCATAGGGATCCGGCCCCGGGAAAAACGTCGTTGAAATTCCCGTCATGCGCGTTTGGATCTCAAGCCCGTCAGGGTCTCGCAGAGAGATAAACTCGCCGGCGGCCTGGAAATCGTAGTGAACTCCGTTTGCGGTGGTAATGTGCGTGTCACCGTCCATACCTAAAGTAGTGCCGCCGCCGACAGGATCGAGCCAATTACTTAGGCGCGTGGCGTTAGTGCCACCGCCGGTCCAACTCACGCTAAACTTGCCGTACCAGTCAGACTCGTCCGTAGCGGTGCAAAAAGCGTAACCGCCGTGCAGCTGTCCGACGCAGCGCTTGGTCGCCGCGTCCCAAAGACACGAGCCGGAGGATCCACCCTCCGTCGTGCCGTCCTCCCAGTCGTCAACTCGCCAGTGGTTTTGTGCAGCGACGGTCACGTCTTCTAGATACTCAGTGCTGGTGACAGCGTTGGTGTTGAACGATATGGACTTCACGTCGCCAGATGGATGGTGGATGCCGACCGTCGAGGCGGGCGCCGTTCCGGTCGCGTCCCAACCTGTGTAGAACACGTTGAATGAGGCATCGGGTTCCTCTTCAAGCTCGACCAGCACAAAGTCGCTTGCGGCATTGGCTGCTCGGAAAAACGCGCCGCTCTGATTATCGGCCATGCTGCCGCCGCCCTGGTCGCCGCAGTTAGGCGATTCGTAGTTCCAGTAGAAGACCATCGTGTCGTCGGTCCCGCTGGTGACTCCGCAGTGGTTGGCGCTCAGAAAGTAGTCTTTGAAGTCCAGAGCGGTATTGTTCACGAGCTGGCCGGTGCACACATACGTGCCATCAGCGAGATCAATAGTGTAATGGGCTACGGAACGGATCTGGTCACGCCAGGGATCGCCTTCGGGGCAGATCACGTCGTTGTTGCAAGCACCGTGATTCTTTTCGGCGCCGTCTTTCGAGAAATCCCTATAACCCTGGTTGACCTTACCAATTTGTATGAGCGGCTCGCGAACCCCGGTCCGCACGAAAACTTCGACCACGATCTCGTCGCCATCGATCAAGGGTGTCCACAGCCGACCCTGGTGGCTGCGATCACGTGACGTGTACGGGCCTTCGACGCGTTTGTGTCCGGGGTCGTAAACCCAGAGCTTCGCGCCCTCTGGCATGTCGAAGCGGGTGATGCCGAGGTTGATGTTCTTGGCTCCTGGCGATTGTATTCGCAAACGCCACAGGCGCCCGTCGGGCAGGTTCTGCCAGGTGCCGGAGTTCTTGAGGGTAAATTCGACGTTAGCCGCAACGGCGATGCGTTGAGGACGGGGGCGGCGCTGCTGCTCCTTCACGGCCTTTGCGCGACCGCGATCTTCCTCCAGGAGACGCTCAATGTCGATCTTCGGCAACATTTTGCGTTGAACTTGATCCTGGGATTTATCCCCTAATTTGAAACTCCTGGGCTCTTCATACATCTTGGCGAACCCCGAGATTGCGAAGACCAGGACCACTACGCCAAGGAAAAGCACGCGAAGGTTGCGGGCAGGTCTCGCGCCCATCTCGAAATCCTTCTTGCCGATGAGGAAAACCCTCGCATTTAAGAGATGCTGTTTAATCGACGGCTCTCGTTGGGTGTCGGTTTGCTCGTTCAGTAGAGCGTTTGTGAGTTTGCTCATGGATTTACCTCCTTAGCTTATTCAGCTGCTTTTCGACGCAGCGTGACGATCTCGATCCGAGGACACTTAAAGGCCGCTTACACTACGATTCGTCTCCAGGAATTGCTGGTTTTCTTGTTCGGAATGCTGTAAGGCGACACGTCCTCTTTTGGAGAGTATGAACATTGTATGAAGTTCCTAGAGGCTGGTACGGGAAGAGCACCGATTCGCAGGCTTTGAGGTATCAGCCAGAACTCTCGCGAGGAAGAGAGAACCATCAATGTGAGGCTAACAAAAACGTTAGTCCCAAGAAAATGAACTTCGACTAGGTCTCGAATCTTATTCTCAAGATGGGTCACTGTCAATCACAAGGTAATCGAGGTAGTGTCGCAATCTCAGTTTCCTCTGGGCTCCCTCTGATGTTATGAAGCAGCTCCCAGAAGTGAACCCACCGGAGTCGTAGGAAAGCTCATTTTCGCGATACCCCCGGCCAATCATTTCCCGAATCCAATCAACCATTTAGCGACCTCCTGAAGGTCGGCGTCGCCTCCTCAAGAATTCCTCAAGAAATTCTCAAGGGCCATAGATAGGCTGTAAGGGTCGTTTTCCAGGTCGAACCTTTTTCTATATTTCCCGTTGGCCCGCGAAAGGAGCTCGCCTCAATGTACCGCAAGCTGCAAAGATCAATCTTTGTTTCTCAGATGCCGGCTTGGCGTCTGCTATTCGTGATGGCTCTTTGTGTCGTGGCTTTGACGGCCTTCTTTGCCCAAAGCTCCCAGAGCGCCAATCCCAGTGCGGGCACCATATCTGAAAACGGTCCCATTGTGACCTGGACCGGCCCCATCAAGCCCGCTACCGGCTCGGCTGATTGCGAGAACGCAAATAACGCGGCCTGCGATAATTTTCGCCTGACTATCCAGCCACCATCCGCAGCCTTTGGTCCTTATCTCGTAGAAATCAAAATACAACCTGAATTGGCCGGTGACTGGGATATGCAGATTTATGGCCCGTCGGGCAATCTTGTGGACGGGTCCGGAAATAGTCCCGGCCAGGGGGAACTGGTCGTACTCATTAATCCTCCCGGAGGAACCTACACTGTAGCGGCCGCCCCGTTTGCCCCGCTCGCAGGCCCGAGTGGCAATAGCTATTCGGCGAGAGCTGAGATCAAGCCTCATCTCATAAATCCGGCCAATCAAGGGCCTGACACAAATATCAGCTATCACAATTTTGCCGCGACGGGCAGTTTGGGTAATGCCGCGGGGGAACCTTCCATTGGCGTCAATTGGAACACCGGGCGGGCCATGTTTATTGCGCTCCGGCAGACTCTACGCGTGACCTTCGACGACTCAACCGTTCCTGCCAGAGCGATTTGGGAAGACAAGAGCTTCATTTGGACCAATCTGATCACTATGGATCCAATCTTATTTACCGACAGAAAGACTGGGAGGACCATCGTTTCCCAGCTAGTAACGCCGGCTGCCGCAGATGGCACGCTCGTATTGACCGACGGCTGTAGCCTTTCCGCCTATTCCGACGACGACGGAGATACGTGGGTTGTCGATCAAGGTTGTGGTCTGCCCAGTGGCGCTGACCACCAGGCGATTGGAGGCGGGCCGTTCCGCCAACCACTGCCAAATCAGTTGCCCCTGCCCGGTGAGGCAGCAGGTTATTCTCATGCAACGTATTACTGCGCACAGTCTGGCCTGACAGCCTATTGCTCAAGAAGTGATAATGGAGGTGTTACCTATGGACCGGGCGTGCCAATTTACACCACGGAGTGTGGCGGGTTGCATGGGCATCCGATGGTTGCCCCGGATGGCACGGTTTATGTTCCAAACAAGGCCTGCGGTGGTAAGCAGGGAGTCGTGGTTTCCGAAGACAATGGTATTACCTGGCGAGTCAGCTCGGTTCCGGACAGCCTAGCCTCATCCAACGATCCAGGTGTAGCAATTGGCGCGCAGGGTACCGTTTACCTTGGTTATCAGAACGGAGACGGCAGGCCAAGTGTTGCCGTGTCGCGTGACAAAGGTCTCACTTGGTCCAGGCCAGTCGACGTTGGTGCCGCCTATGGAATCAAGAATACTGTTTTCCCGCGCATGTTGGCTGGCGATGATGAACGGGCGGCTTTTGCCTTCCTGGGCACGCCAACCGAGGGGCCCTTCCAGGAGGCGGGGTTTGCCGGCGAATGGCACTTATACATTTCACATACGTTCGACGGCGGAGCAACCTGGACCACCATCGATGCCACTCCGACGGATCCAGTGCAGCGCGGCTGCATCTGGATGCAAGGTGGAAGCAATCCTTGTCGCAACCTGCTCGACTTTATGGGATCGGCGGTCGATAAGCAGGGCCGAGTTCTGATCGGCTATGCGGACGGTTGCATCAACTGTACTGGACCATCCAGTTCCCGTGCCAGCAAAGGCACGATCGCGCGTCAGGTAAATGGTCGCCGGCTTTTCAAGGAATACGATCCCACCGGCGAACCAACGCCCACGCCAACTCCTACCCCCACGCCGACACCTACACCCTCGGCAAGCCCGACGCCGATGCCCTCTCCGGCTCCATGTGGCTCTGCGACCAACTATCCAAATGCGCAGGAAATTCTTACCAACGACAATAGCCCCGGCTCGCCTTATCCTTCTCAGATCAACGTTGCCGGGTTAAACGGAAACATTTCCAGGTTGACCGTTGGCCTCAGCAATCTGACTCACACTTTCCCAGACGATACGGACATCCTGCTTGTCGGGCCCGGCGGACAGAATGCCATCATCCTCTCGGACGTTGGCGGAAATGTCCCGGCTGATAATGTGACTTTGACTCTGGATGACGCGGCCAGTGCTCCACTGCTGGACAATGGCCCTCTGGTGTCCGGAACATTCAAACCTACAAATGCCGGGGCCGGTGATGTTTTTGCTGCGCCGGCGCCAGCACCATCCGGCAATGCGGCTCTCTCGGTCTTTAACGGCACAAACCCGAATGGAACCTGGAGTTTGTATGTCCTTGATGACGAAGCTCAGGACTCAGGAAGCATCGCCGGTTGGAGTCTGAGTATTACCACTGAATGCGTCAGTCCAACTCCCACGCCAACTCCAACCCCGTCGAACGATCCGTGTTTTCCAGCCGCAACTCAAGTGGTCAGCGACCCCGCCGGCGATCAGGCGGATCCGTTCTTGCCACAGCCGGGGCCGCAGCAATTGGATATTCGCTCAGTCTCAGCTGGTGAGGACTATCGTTTCATTAACTCTGAGCGACTCGTCTTTGATTTGAAGGTAGACAATCTGAATAGCCTTCCCACGCTTGCGGTTTGGAGAGTGCTGTTCGATTTCACTCCCCCGGGGGGAACGTTGACTACCTACTATGTTGCGATGACCTCCGACGACAGCTCGAATGTAAGCTTCGACTATGGCACGCAATCAGGCAATCTCCTGACTTCGCTTGGAGCTCTCGACGAAGGATCATACTCAACTGACGGAACTGTCAGGCTAGCCCTGGCGATGATCAAAGTGGGCACGTCTACGCAGGGAACTTCCGGGGCAGGCTCGCTGTTGGCCAACGTTAACGGCGTCACTGCGCAGTCTACCGACATAGCTGTAGGCACACTTTTTAGTAGTGTTGACGACACGTCTGGTGGCAATTACACGGTCAAGGCCAAGGAAGATGCCTGTACCCCTGTACCGCCACCGCCCCCACCTGGCTCAGCTACTTACATTAAAGGTGGAATCACTTTCAGCCCGAACTATGCGCTACGCGCGCCCGTGGCCAGCCGAGACGGTGAACCCAGCTTGCGCGTCGACAAATTCGGTAACGCATACGTTGCCGGCATCCGGGGAGTACCCGCGGGCGTCGACCTATGGTACTTCGATCTTAATCCGAGTAGCCCAACCTATGATCCATACATGCGCAATCCGATCTACCGAGGGCAGCCGGATCAGTTCTCGCCGGATGAGTCAATGGAGGTTGGGGCCGATGGCGGCGGTGATGTAGATCTCGCCGTAGGCTTCGATGCGGCGAGTCCCAACAACCCGCCCTATCTGGCGTTCAGCAGTCTGGTGCTGGCGAATGTTTCGACGGCGCGCTCAACTGATCGTGGGGCGACCTTTGAAAAAAATCCAGCTGGCAGCTCGACAGGCGGTGTACCCGTTGACGACCGGCAGTGGATGGAGTTTTACGGTAGGGACAGCGTCTATCTACTCTATCGCACAGTGTCGCCGGTGATTGCCTATGTTCAGCGCTCTAACGATGGAGGTTTGACGTATGGACCAGCGCGCGTCGTGGGAACTGTCGGGCAGGTTGGCGGAATAGATGTGGACCAAAACGATGGTACTGTTTACGTTAGTGGAAGTAATGGCGTCGTCGCCGTTGGCGTCCCGCCAGCGCCAGGGCTCGAGCCGCTGACTTACACGGTTTACAATGTTGCCGGTGCTGGCAATGCCAGCATCTTCTTCACTGTTAAAGTGGCGGATGACGGTACCGCTTACGTCTGTTACTCGAATGGCAAAACCGTATTCGTTAAGTACTCCAAAAACAAAGGTCAGTCCTGGAGCCCGGCAATTCGAATCAACGACGGATCGGAAACTGCCACAAGCCTCTTGCCCTGGATGGAAACTGGACCCGTGCCCGGCTCAATTGGCGTCGTCTGGTACGGCGCCAGTGCCGCGGGGAACACCGACAACGCCGATTGGAAGGTCTTCTTTGCCCAAAGCTCGGACATCACCGCGCCCAACCCCACAATTCGCCAAGTTGAAGTGAGCAGTCATTTCATTCATGGTAGTAATGTTTCGCTCGCAGGTTTGCCGCTTAACCCGACTCAGCCCTCGGGCAATCGCAATCTGATCGATTATTTCCAGATTGGATTTGATCCGGCTGGAGCCGCGGTCATCGCGTACACAGGCGATCATAACGACTTCGACGGTCATACCTACGTAGCACGTCAGCTCAGTGGACCAAGCATCAACGGCGGCGTGGTTCCTGCACCAGTGGAAGGCGCTAGTCTTCCTGCCGCACCACCTGCTGGACCAAAACCGTCAGCAGAAAGCGTAGGGGGCATTTCGGGTTCGCAAGTTACTGATTTTCGCCACGACGTGCGCACAAGCAATTTGGCCTTGGATGTTGACGATCCTTTCGACATCCTTTCGATTAAATACACCACTGAGCTCTCAGCCGATGGTCCAGTCCTGGTGGCAACGATGAAGGTTTCGGATTTGGGCGTGCTGCCTCCTAACGGAACATGGCGCATCCACTTCACGGCTAACGCCCCGGGCGCGCAGCTAAGCACCACAGGCGACTATAACTTTGGTCTCTCAGATCGTGGCGACCAATTCTTCCTGCGCGCGGCGACAGATGCCCTGGGGACTCAGTCATTCATCTACGGTACGGCGGCCAGACGGCATTTCGTGGTTGGCGGAGGTGGTGGCTTTGATTATGCCGATGTGGGCGCTGCTGACAGCGGCTTGATCGATGTGGCGAACGACACAATCACCTTGAAGGTTTCGCTCGCCAAGCTGAATGCGGCACTGCCTGCGGGTCACACGCCGTTGGGTCCGGGTTCAAGGCTGGCGGGCTTGCGCGGCAGCGCCTTTGCCGCTGTTCAGGGAAACAACGCGAGAAGCGACAATACTCGCGGCGGCACGGAATTTATCTTCAACCGACCGCCGACGGCTGTCCTTACTGCTAATCCGACTTCGGGCTTTGTGCCGTTAGCGGTTAACTTTGACGGATCAGGTTCAAGCGATCCCGATGCCGGCGACACACTTAGTTACGCCTTTGACTTCGGCGACGGCTCACCGCCTGTAACGCAAGGTAGTGCTCAGGCTGCTCACACATACACTCAGGTTGGCACTTACACAGCCGGCCTGAAAGTGACGGATGCAACCGGTTTCGAAAGTAATACGGCAACTGTCAGCATCACGGTTAACGACGTGCCACAGGTAACGTGCCTGGAAGACGATGCGCCGACAATCGAGTATTCAAACGGATGGCATCTGGTTCAGAACGCGAGTGCAAGTGGCGGACACTTCCGGCTCCATTCGAAAAAAGACAAAAAAGCTACAGATTTTGCCAGGCTGGCTTTTAGCGTCCCTGATGGCAGGCTTGGGGCTATTACCTACTACTACGCCAAGAGTCCCAAGGGTGGCACGGCGGAGATTTTCCTCGACGGCGTGTCGAGAGGGACAATCAACTATCAAGGGCCCAACGGCACGAGTAATTCGCCTGAGTTCCGGAGTGGTGGTGTTCCCTATCAGTTCAAGATCCTTCAGCTGGCTGCGGGGTCGCACACGTTCGAGCTTAGGAATGTCGACGGGTTTGTCTACATTGACAGCATCTGTCTGGAAAGCTCTACGCCGCCGAGCGCGATACCCCCAAGCGGGCCGGGACAGACTGCCAGTGACTCGTCGTCTGTAAGCGTTGGTCAGGAGTCGAATAGGACTCTGCTGCTTGGGTCTGAGGCGACGGCAATCTCGGTGGTCGCGGAAGCGAGCAACAATGCACCGATTAGGTTGCTACTTATCAACCCGGCTGGCCTCACGGTGCAGATAGTTGAGGCTACAAACGGCGTGGCTGTACTCAACGCACCGGTCACACAAGGAGGCCTCTACACGGTCAAGGTTGTGAATCTGAGCCTTGGACCGATTCAGGTCTGGAGCGTAGCCACGCCTCTGGTCAATCGTTGAGGGTCGATTGAAATCGATTTCCATCGATGTGGCCGTCATGCTGGTGCAGTTAAAGTAACGATGGGCCAGTAGTATGAAGAAACATCTAATCATTTCATGTGTAGTGCTCTTGTTGCTTGGTTACCTGCCGGCAACAGCGAAGCCACGCGAGCTGTTAGGCCTGCGCCTGGGCATGAGTGAAGACGCCGTACGCGACCGGTTGCGAAAGATCGGAACGCAACGAGAAGAAGAAAAAGAAAAGGAAGTGAAGAAAGAAGAACAGGAAGTTTGGATTTTAGACCGGCATCGCAAGTTCGACTATCTGGTGGCGCGATTCGATGACCAACATCGACTATCGTTTGTGACGGTAGTGGTGCGGAAAGAAGCACGCATGCGTTACAGCGAAGTGGCAAAAGTCAAAGACGCACGCCATGCGACTGACGGGAGAAACCATACCTACACCTGGACGGTTGCCGGCGGAAGCAAGCAAGCCGGCTACCGCGTGGTGGCTCGAGGAAGTGACCCGGAGTTTCTAACCTCTTACTCTCTTTATCCTCTGGGAGCGAAACAAACGGGCTCAGGACACTAAAAGAAGACGTCAACCCTGAATAAAAAAGTGAAGCTGGAGCAGGAGGCCTTAATGCCTATGAATCTTGGGCACCCGCTTATTCCACTGATGAGCAGCCTCTGGCATACTCAACAGGTTCAATTGAACTCGGAATCGGTTGGTCATCAGCTCAAACCATTCCCAGCGAGAAATGTAAGCCCATGCGCCGGTTTCTGGTCTGTATTCTCCTTGCCTTCTTCTCTTCGCCTGTCTCGATTTCTCTGGCGCAGCCACTGCGGCGTCACACCGGTCGACATCTTGTTGCAGTCGAAAACGCTCGTTCCTTACCCCGTAGTACGCCAGAGCGGCAGGGTATTTCATCCGCCGACATCCTGGACTTCGTTGACACCGCCGACCGGCAGATCGACACGATGAACGGTTTCATGCTCATCCGGCACGGGTCTGTCGTCGCAGAAGGTTGGTGGGGCCCATACGATGCTGCGACCCCGCACATCCTTTATTCACTCAGTAAGAGTTTTACGTCCACTGCCGTTGGGCTAGCGATAGCGGAAGGAAAAATGAGCCTCGATGATGCAGTGCTCAAGTTTTTTCCTGAAGAAGCTCCCGCCGAGCCCTCTTCCAACTTGAGGGCGATGCGAGTGCGCGATCTATTACGCATGGTCACGGGCAATCAGACCGAAGCGCCAATTTTGGACAGCGACGTGCCCTGGACCAGAACGTTTCTAGCCCACCCGGTGCCTTTCAAACCGGGCACCCATTTCCTCTACAACTCGCCGGCTACATATATGCTGTCCGCGATTGTGCAGAAGGCGACTGGGATGACTCTGTTGGACTATCTCAAGCCGAGATTGTTTGAGCCACTTGGGATCGACAATCCGAGCTGGGTCGCCAATCAGCAGGGAATCTCGGCAGGCGCTTATGGTCTATCGCTGCGCACAGAAGAGATCGCACGCTTCGGACAATTGTATCTGCAGAAAGGAAAGTGGAAAGGCAAACAACTAGTCCCGACAGAGTGGATCGAAGAGGCGACCGCAAGGCAGACCTCGAATGGTTCCTCGCCCAATAGTGATTGGGATCAGGGATACGGTTATCAATTCTGGCGTTCCCGGCACGGCACTTACCGGGGCGATGGAGCTTTTGGCCAGTATTGCCTGATCATCCCAGAGTTCGATGCTGTGGTGGTGATCACCAGCGGTGTTCGCGACATGCAAAGCGTAATGAATCTTGTCTGGCTCAAGCTTCTCCCGGCAATGAAGCCGAATCGCCTTCCAGAGAATGCCGTCTCACGACAAAAGCTCGAAGCAAGACTTGCCGACTTGTTGGTCAAACTCCCATCCGGCCAGCCGACCATGCCCATCGCCTCGGGGGTTTCAGGAAAGTGGTTTGAGTTTCCTCAAAACGATCGCGGCATCCAGGCGATCTCTTTCGACTTCAACTCATCACCCCCGGCTTTGATCGTCCGCACGGCCGGTGGAGAGATACGCACGCCTGTGGGAATTGGATCATGGCGCAAAACTGCGAACGGTTTCCCCAACGGAGTTGATAAGTTCCTGACCGTGCCAGCGCAGCCACTTGTGGCGGCAAGTGGTGCATGGTCAGCAAATGATATATTCAACGTAAAGCTGGTTTTCTACCAAACGCCGTTTTATTCAGCACTGACTTTCAAGTTTGACGGCGACCGTCTACTGTTTGACGCGGAGCACAACGTTTCCTTTGGTCTCAGAAATTTGCCTCAGTTGGTTGGACAGGCTGCGTCAAAGCGCTGATATTTCTTGCCCCGCCGCATCATCCTGTAACAGCTGAAGTTCGCCGGCGGAATCGAGATCACATCCTGCCAGACAACAACGATTGTCTGCCTGCTTACCCTATAGTGTTTGTATATTGTCCCAGGATCCTGCAGCAGATCAGAAGTTGAGTTTTATTGCCAACTGAATCAGCCGGGGATTGCTACTGGTTGATACGATGCGACCGAAATCCCCGGGCGTGCCAGTGATCTGCCCTGTGATCGGATTTATCGAAGTCGAGGGTACCGCGGCCAGGTTGCTGATCGGATTGTCCAGGTTCACTTGATTCAAGAAATTGAATACCTCCGCGCGCAATTCAAGGCTCTTCGACTCGCGAATTGGGAAACGCTTGATTAGCGAGAGGTCCAGGTTAGACTGTCCTGGCCCGCGTAGTACATTGCGACCGACGTTGCCGAAGTCAGTTCCGGTCGCGCCTGCCACTGCTGTCCCGTTTGAGCTTGGAATTACCTGGCCTGTCAGCACAATCGGTCGGACAAACGCGAGCGGATTGAAAAAATATCCGGCGGGTATGTTGGTGGTGGCAGTCCCAGTCGTTGCGCCTGGCGCCCAACTTGGCCTCACCAGCGCATTATTCCCGCCACTCAATCCATAGAACGAGCCCGCGCCGCCGTCGATTATGTCGATCGGCAAGCCAGACATCGCGGTGATTATCCCGGCCAGTTGCCAGTTGGAGAAGAGCAACCGTCGAGCGGTGGACCGCGCAAAAGCCGGACGCGGTAGATCCCAAAGATAGCTCAATACAAAGCGATGCGCGCGGTGAAAGTCTGATACGCCACGATTGGCGCGGTTATCGAGCTGGTTACCGGCGATATTGATCGTATCCCTAACCTCTCCGGCGCTGGCGCTGCCGCCTGAGGCATTGTCGATCGACTTCGCATAAGAATATGACGCGAGGAATTGCAGCCCGTTAGATAAACGCTTGGTCAAACTCATCTGTAGCGAGTTGTAAGTTGATTGTGCAGTGGACTGAATCTGTAGAAAGCTCCCAACTTCGACACCTTGATATGGCGCTCGTAGCGCAACGTTTGTAGCGGCGGGCGTGTTCGTGGTTATTACCTGACCGGTAACGGCGTTGATGATGGGGCGCTGTGGGCTGGCGAGTCGTGCCTGGTTGATGGCGAGGTCGCGGATCAGATTGACTCCGCGCGTGCCCACATAGCCCGCTTCGAATAGCAGATCTCTGCCCAGGGCGTACTGAATGCTGCCATGGTACTGTTGGACGTAAGCTGTGCGCAGTCCGCGATCGAACACCTGACCGGTTAGAGCGACCCCCCTCACGAAAGCGGGAAATTGATCCTGCGATGGTAAGGGAAAGAAAGGATCCGCCAAGGGGACCGTAGCGCCGGTTGGACTCCGTCGAACGGTATACATCGGCGGAGCGTTAATCGCGATGCCGATGTATGCGGTGGATGGCCGCGAATAGAAAATGCCATAACCGCCACGCATAACCAACCGTCCTGACTCCAGGGGTGAGTAGGCAAAGCCGGCGCGTGGTGCGAAGTTGTTTGGATCGACGCTGTAGAGAAGGCGTTTGCCCACATTCGGCACGCCCGGCAAGTCGTATTGAGGGATCACATTTCCCGCCTGCACGAATCCACCGATAGGAGGTCCAATCGGCGTACCACTGCCGTCAACTTCTCTCCTGGGTTCATAAAGTGCCGGATCAAAAGTCGACATTGCGCCACGCGTTTCGTAGGGTGGCAGGTCCAATTCATAGCGCAAACCGAGATTGAGGGTCAGCTTTCGCGAGACCTTCCAATCATCCTGAAGAAAGAAGCTGTAGTCAGTCGCTCGCAGGACGCGATTGCTGATGCCGTCTCCATACACCGAGTTGTTAGCGGAGCCGAGCAGAAAATTGTTGAAGGTCTGGAAAGTTATGGAACCGCGACGGTTGTTATTGGCGGCGATACTATTCCGGTAATAAATGACCTGGGCGCCCGTGCGGATGCTGTGACGGCCGCGGGTCATTGAAAGAACATCAACCAGCGTGGTCGAAGACTGTTCGTTCTGTGTATCGACGTTTGTACCGGCATTCCCAATGGCAATCGCGTTCGTTCCGGTTGGTCCGATACGAATAAGCCCGAGTCCCGGAAATACGTTAGCGTTAGCTCGCCTGATGCCAAGATCCGAGTCTCTTACCGGGTTTTGCCCGGACATGTCTCCGCGAATAAAGCTGTAGCCCGCGCGGGCTTCGTTGACGGTTCTGGCGCTGAAAATGTGAATATTCTGAATCGAGATCAACCGGTTGTCCTGCTTTTGATCGGCGCCAAACCCGGGAACATTTGCACCGCCCGCGGGAAGCGCCAGGAACTGCGGCGCGTTCGAGAAGAAAAACCTCAGGGCCAGCCAGTCTGCTTCGTTGATGCGGTAGTCAACGTTTGCGTTGAATTGATCCTCGCGATAAGAGGATATTGCCGAGCCTGAGTAGTGGCCGTCAGCCTGCGGCGTCGGGATCAGGAATTGCCCATCAGGTAGCCTTGCGTTCAAAAGAGCGAGAGCCACCGGATTGATTGAAGTTGCGGGTGGCGCGGTTGGCGACGACCTGGGCCGGAACGTGGTCAGCAGATTCTGTTCTGAACGGTCGTTGGTCAAGCCGGGCCCGATCAAAACGCTGGACGTGAGACTGTTCGGCGATGCGCCGTTGCGCTCGCGTGTGCCCTGGTATGAAACGAAGAAGAATGATCTCTCTGCTTTAATGGGTCCGCCCAGTAAGCCGCCAAAAACGTTACGCTCTAATCCGGGGCGAGCAACACCCGCAGCTTTAAGGAATGGGTTGTTAGCATTAAGCGCATCGTGGCGAAAGTATTCATAGGCCGCTCCGTGAAAATTGTTACTTCCGCTTTTGGTAACTGCCTGAACATTGCCGCCACCGCCACGTCCAAAGATGGCAGCGTAAAGTGAGGTCTGGATTTTGAATTCCTGAATACTCTCAGGCGCCGGCACGGCCACCAATGCCATAGAATTTGTGGTGAGATTATTGGCATCAATCCCATTGATTTCGAAATCGTTCTGCGTTACGCGCGCGCCGTTGACCGAGACATTTTGCGAGTTGCGACCCAATGCGGTGTTGTCAGGGAGAGCCACGGACGCCCCCGGCGAAAGCGCGAGAATCTGGGTGAAGTTCCGCGTTGCCAGCGGCAGTTCCGACACTGTGCGCGAGTCAACAACGCGGCCAAGCTGCGGCCCGTCATTTTGGACCAGAGGTGCAAGACGGATTATGACTGGCTCAACAATTGCGCCGGCAACTATAAGTTCCGCATTGACCGTAGTGGTTTCGGTGATGGCCACCTGGACGGAATCAAAGAGTATCGCTCTGAATCCGTTGGCGGTGACGCTGACGCGATATGAGCCGGGCGCCAGGAGTGGCACGTTGTAGTTGCCTTGATTATCGGTTGTAACTGTTCGCCCTTCGGCGGTGGTTTTGCTAGTGACGGTTACCTCGGCCCTTACTATGACCGCGCCTTTTTCATCTTTGACTGTTCCGGCAATGCGGCCCGTGGTCTGGCCTTGGGCGAAAGCGGACGAAGTGCAGAAGGCCAAAAGCCAACCAACCCGGAATAGTGCACTGGCAGCTTTCGCGATCATTATATTGAACCGGCGGTCGGTTTCAGGTGGTTTTGCGTTTTACCGATTAATGAGCAGCTAACCCTGGTAAAGACCAGTGGCTGAGTGGTTGAGTGCCATCTGGTTTCGGTTGTTTTCCACCCAAGAACAGTTGAGCAGTTTAGTCACATGTTGAGAGACACGCGCTGAAATATCGAGACGTCGTTTAGACGAGCAAACAAGAACCCCGTGGACCGGATTGTAGCATCGTTCGACTTTGTTGTCTGAAAATTTCCTAAGGTCTTTGGCGCACATTCTCAAAACCGAACGCGCGCCTGTTTTGAAATTGTCTCACTGTGGTCAGGCCAGCGGTTAGCAGTGCTAGGTGGTGGCAGACTTTTGGCAGAGCGTGTTTTGGAGACCTAATCACACCGCCGCGATTAGTGTTCGACAGTTCGACAAGGAAGCCGTCTAACGCTATCTGGTGCGGCGGATCGAGTAAAGCCGCTGTTCCGTCCGTATCAACAAGCGCTCGCCCACCAAAGCCGGGGATGCCTGCGCCATTTCGTCCAGTTCATTCACGTGCAATAGCTGGAACTGCTCGCCCGTTGTGATCACGAACGTCTGCCCCTCTTCGCTCAGGCAGAATAGTTTGCCGTTGTAGGCCCAGGGCGAGGTCGTGAAAGCCGTGGCCGCCGGATCAATCCGTGTCTTGTAAGCCTGCTTTCCAGTCTTGGCGTCAAAGCGATTCAAGATTCCGGTTTCGGTCAGCGTGTACACGGCACCCTGATAAGCCACCGACGACGGCAGATAAGTCCCCCCACGCGCCTGCGACCAAACAACATATTCGTTTGACGTCTGATCGTTTCCTAAAGAAATGTCACCGGCAGCGCCGGGACGAAGCGCGAACAACGGACGTCCTCGGCCCGCATTAATATAAAGTAAACCTTCATAAGCGAAAGGCGTTGGGATTGGCGTCCCCGCCATTCCCGACATACGCCACAACTCTTTTCCTCCGACGTCGTAACTGATGACCTCCCCTGGTCCAACCGCCACGATCTCGGTTCGTAGCGCGTGCCGCCAAACAAATGGCGTCGCCCACCCTGACCGCTGGACTGGTTGCCCTTTGCCGCCGAGGTCTCGATTCGTGCGCCAGACCTGCTTGCCTGTTTGTTTGTCGAACGCGGCGATGTATTGCTGTTTCTCGTTGTCGCTCAGGATAACCAGCAGGTTCCCGGCAAGCGCTGGCGAACTCCCCGTTCCGAGCTCGAGGTAAATCGGATTCGCTTCAAGTGGCGTGGTCCAGGCAAGATTGCCCTTCAGGTCAAACGCCCATAGCCCCAGATTCGCCACATACAGGTAAACATGCCTTCCGTCAGTCACAGGACTCTCTGAAACAAAGCTGTTCTTGCGGTGACGTCCGCCGGGTGGATGCCCGGTGTGGAACTCCTTCTTCCATTCCACCTTGCCGTTTTTCAGGTTCAGGCAATAAAGAAAGTAGTGGAGCGTCACCTCATGCGGTAGCTCGATGTCGCGTTCAGTCACGCGCTTAACCACCTGCTCCATCGGCACTCCTTGTTTCATTAGCTCCGCGGCGTACTCGTTCGAGTATTCGGTGCCGATCTGTGGTGGCTTTGACTTGCCCTCCGTTGTCACGGTGGTCACGTACACCTTACCGTTGGACACGATTGGCGAGGACCACCCGCGCCCCGGAATTTCCAGCGACCACTCCACGTTCTCGGTCTTCGACCAACGTTCGGCCAGCTTCGCATGGGTTCCCACGGGATTTGATTCCGGCCCGCGAAACTGTGGCCAGGCCATATCCTGGCCGTGAACTGTGTGTGACACCGACAACAGCGCGCACACCAAGCCGGCCTGGAGCAAAAGAATGTAGAGGTTGCGATTATTTTGTAGTCTTGAAGCAAGTGTATTCATCATTTTTTCGTATGTTTTGTTAAGTCTGAGTTGTCGTCTTCTCTATTGCGTAGAGAAACCTGCGTTGGATACTACGATTGAACGGAAGACTGTGTTTCACCAATGCTGGGGGGGTCTCAATCTAAAGGGTCACTCCAATCTAGTCGGTGTTATCAGTGTTATCCGTGGCTAATCAAGCTCATGTGGTTTGCTGAAATTGAAGACCATCATGATTACACAGGCGAATATCTGACGCCTGGCAGCTAATGATTGTAGGGGTGGCATTCCTATGTGTTCATTATCATGACATCCTTTACACTCTTACTGCACAGACCCTCATCTTGGACATTACACAACCAGCCCGCGATGGCGGGCGGTATATCAGTAGCCCACGGCGCTAGCCGTGGATTGGTCGTCATTGAAGTCTGAGCCCGCGAAGGAGTCTGTCGGAAAAAAGTCATAGACAGCGATCAGAGAATAAGTAAACTGGCGAGCATGAGCAAAACTTTTCGCGCTTACGACATGAATCAGCAGTTGCTGTTGCCGCCAGACTTGCGCCAGTGGTTGCGCGACGATCACCTGGCGCTGTACGTCAGCGATGTGGTCGAGGCGCTGGATCTTTCGGCCATCATGAACAAGTACGAGGAAGGCGACAGTCGTGGTCGGCCGCCTTACCACCCCGCGCTGATGGTGAAGCTGCTGGTTTACGGTTACTGCACGGGCCGGATGTCGTCGCGCAAGTTGGAACAGGCCACTTATGATGACGTGGCCTTCCGGGTCTTGGCCTGCGATCAGCATCCCGATCACGACAGCATTGCCGATTTTCGCAAGCGGCACTTGGCTGAGCTGGGTCAGTTGTTCGTGCAAGTGCTGCAGTTGTGCCAGCGGGCCGGCCTGGTGAAGCTGGGCCATGTGGCCGTTGACAGCACCAAGATCAAGGCCAACGCAGCCAAGCGCGAATCGCTGCGCTACGGGCATTTCGAGGCCGCCGAACAGGCGCTGGAGGCGGAAGTGCTGCGGTTGTTGAGCGAGGCGCAACGGATCGATGATGAAGAAGACACACTTTACGGCGCGGGTCGGCGCGGCGATGAGTTGCCGGCCGAGTTGCGGCGGCGCGAGACCCGGTTGGCGAAGATTCGTGAGTTGAAAGCGCAGTTGGAACAGGAGGCGCTACAGGCAGCCGCTCAAGAAAAACAGCAAAAAGCAGCGGATGAGCCAAAGAACTACCGGCGGCGCCAATGGACCAAGAGTGAAAGCGGCGCGGTGGTTCCCAAGGACAAAACGCAACGCAATCTCACTGATCCTGATTCGCGCTTGATGATGGACACGACCACCGGGAATTATGAACAAGCTTACAATCCGCAACTCGCCGTTGATGCACAGACACAAATCATCGTAGCCGCACGGGTGGTGCAAGCACCCAACGATCAGGAGCAGTTGGTGCCTACGGTGTTGGCGGTAAAGGAGAACCTGGGCGCGTTGCCCGCTATAGTTTCGGCTGACGGAGCTTACTTCAGCAGCGCGGTGATCACTACAGAAGCTTTGCGCGGTATCGATTTGTATGTGCCGCCCAATGAACCGGAACCGAGCGTGGTGCTGGAGGCCCCAGCGCTGGACGCCAGTGTGCGGGCGCAGATGTGGCACAAACTGAAAAGCAGAGCGGGACGAAAGATCTACAACCGCCGCAAGACCATCGTCGAACCAGTCTTTGGCCAAATCAAACACGTGCGCAGCTTCCGCCAGTTTATGCTGCGGGGGCTGGCCCAAGTAGAAGGCGAATGGTTGCTGATCTGCCTGACGCATAACTTATTGAAGCTATTTCGGGCACCGAAACCGTTTCTGGTGACTTGAAAAACCAAAAGCTTCGGAGAGCCGGTTAATCAAATGAATCAAACGCAAAGTTAAGTGCTTCTAGATTCCTCGATTCAACCATCCCTGCTGAGCTAACAAATCTTTGAAAAGTTCCCCACGTCGAGTTTGTCAGCACCGATTCCCGTTTCCCCGACAGACTCCTCTGCGGGCTCAGACCCATCAGACTTTTTGTGCAAAGCCTTGTAATCGCAAATGTGAGTTTGCGATCGGTTGGGCCGCGCTACTTGAGCCGTTCGAACCACCGCAAACTAACAGTTTGCTTTAGTCAGCCTTCCAACATATGAAAAACGAACCAGAAGAGCTAAAGATCCAAGTCGGCGCCGAAGGTAGTGTCACGGCCTTGCTCTATCCGGCGGCAAAGAAAGGCCGGGCGGGCATTACCCTCATCCTCGGCCATGGCGCAGGAGCCGGCCAGTCGAGTCCGTTTATGCGGCTGTTTGCCAGCGGGCTCGCCGAGCGAGGCCTCGACTCTCTGACGTTTAACTTCCTCTACATGGAGCAAGGACGGCACGTTCCTGATAAGAACCCCAAACTCGAAGGATGTTACCGCGCAGTTATTGAAAGTGCGGCGCGACATAAGAAGTTGAAAGGGAATCGGGTGTCAATCGGCGGGAAGTCGATGGGTGGAAGAATTGCTTCACAAGTGGCAGCTGCCACAGCCAGTGAGGGTTCTGGCGCGAAGAACACTCCGATCTCGGCTCTAGTTCTGCTCGGCTATCCGCTTCATCCACCCGGGCGACCCGATAAACTTCGGGATGCTCACCTCTCCGGCATTCGCTGTCCGATTCTCATCGTCCAGGGCTCGCGCGACGCGTTTGGCACCGCCGATGAGCTACGCGCGACAATCAAACAACACCGGCTGCGAGTAACGCTTCACATCATCGAGGGTGGCGATCATTCCTTGAAAGTCCCAAAAAGCGCCGGACCTCAGTCGGAAGTCTATGAATCCGTAATGGACGAAATCGCGCGCTGGCTAACCTCGAAGTGACGCAGCCACAGCAATCATGGTTGTGGCTAACGGCAATATCGGTTCGCGGCGAGTTCCGGAATTTCCCGCAACAATGATCTCCCCTGACAAACTCGGTATTGACCTTCGCCGTCGGCGCATTCAGAATCATCACTTCCAGGTTGGGTGTCTCACATAGCCACAATGTCTCAGGAGAACATTACTTGCCTTTCTAAAGGATGAAACCCAGTTCTAGCCAGGTTGATCGAGACTAAACCCTATGGCTGATATCAAGAAGGGGCGCGAGATTCCCTATGAAACTCTCGCGGCCGCCATGTTTCCCGCGGAAATCCCGGAAGGGCAAAAGTTTGTGCCCTTCCTGGGGGCCGGCGTCTCGATATCAGGTCGAAGCTTCAAACCCGGGCCAACGCTTAAGGCTCCGCCACCCAAACGCGAAGAAATCGACAAAGCGCTTTCTCTCCTTAATCTGAGTGGCAAAGGGAAGACCTTCGCGGAAATGGCAATCCTGCTGGCATACCTGATTCAGGCTGCCGAGGCGGAGATGCCACTCGAGACACCCAACGCTTTTCTCGACCGGCTCAAGAAAGAAGATTACCCACCTTCGGCCGGAGAATTGGCCGAGCTCTTCAGTCAGCGCTCACACTATTCGACCTTCTTGCGTATCAGCGAGGGCCTACGCAATCTCTTTCCGGGAGAACTCTTCACCACCAACCAGGAAGATCATCTCCAGATGATGCAGCTGCTGGCAAAGGTCACTCGCATAGCCAATCCTCCCGAAGCGCTGACCAGCATCGCCAGTTACTTCGAGCGGCTCGGAGGCCGAAGGGATCTTTGGGAATTGCTGAAGGAGGTCATCGCACCCAAGAAGACGCCGACCCGCACTCACAAGTTACTGGCGAAGGCTGCCAGGCATCACTTGCAGCAAAAAGGCGCAGGCGATTACTTAATCATCACGACAAACTATGACTGTCTCATGGAGAATGCCCTTGATAACGTGACAAATGAACTAGACCAGCCCGCGCCGCCAATACCGTATGTTGTGCTCACCACGAGGAAGGGCGATCCAAAAGTTCTCATCCGTTGTTCCGAGGCAGTTGAAAATCGCGAAGTGTTGAAGACCAGGTATTGGAACAAGTCATATCCGAGTAGCTTTGTGCTCTCGAAGTCGCAGAGTTTGGTGATCATCTACAAGATACACGGCTGCCTCCATCCTGATCTTGCATACGAGGATGAAGGCCTGGTGATTTCAGACAACGACTACGTCGACTATGTCTCCAATATGAGCAAGATCGGAATCATACCTGCCACCGTCTCTGAGTTGATGCGCGACAAGCGGCTCTGGTTTTTGGGTTATAGCCTCAGCGATTGGAACGTGCGAAGTATCTATGAGACGGTCAAACGGAAGAGCGATCCTGACGGCAAAAATATCAAGGACTACTCGGTGATGTACTCGGTCGGCGATTTTGAAAGTTTGTTTTTTGAAAAGAACAACATCACGATTTTCCAGGCCTCACTCAACGAGTTCGTCGACGGGATCATCGCTGCCCTGCCCACCGGCGTGACCATAGGAGCGGTCTGATGGAAACGGTTCCGCCAAATCCATTCAAAGGTCTGCGGCCTTACAAGCAGGAAGATCAGGACAAGCTTTTCGGGCGCAATCGCGACCTCATCCTGATGAAGGATCGTGTCTTCTCAGCGCGCACGACGTTGCTGTTTGCCGCCTCCGGCGTAGGTAAAACCTCTTTCCTCAACGCCAAAGTCATTCCTGAACTCAAGAAACAGTGCGCGGTTGTCTGGCACAATCGCTGGACCGGAGCAGATGAGCTGGAACCTGCCGGTGACGAGTTTGCAGAAGACCGGGGCTTCCGATTCTGGCCGCCTCGCGCCATGTTTCGGGATTTGATTGGAAAGTTTCGCCGCAAGAGCGACGAGGAGTTTGCTTCCAGACCGCCGGCCGTTCGAGCCGAGCCGAATGAAGAGAGACTGACGACAGAAGTGCACAGAGTGATTGCGCAGAGTCTCAGGCAATCTTCCGATGATGCGCAGCCCCGCCTGTCGCAGGTCCTGGCCGGCTTCCGTAGATCTTCCAAAGACCCGGCGCGTACTTATAACCCGCAAGACGACCGCTGCATCCTGGTCCTGGACCAGTTTGAAGAGGTGTTCCAATACCACGCTTATGAGGATTATTTCGGCAAATTTGTGAAGGACCTTTGCGAGATCATCAACAACGACGATTACCAGGTCCGCGTGGTTTTTTCGATGCGTGAGGAGTTCCTGGGCGAGTTGAGCGTCTTCGACAACAAGATTCCAGACCTCTTCATTAACTATTACCGGCTCAGGTATCCCGACAAGGATGAGGCCGAGGACATCATCAGACGTACCTGCCAGCTTAGCGGCGTCGATCCTCATGAAGACAAACTGCTCGCTCTGGTTGAAGACCTGTCAAAGATCGAAAAGGGCGGGGGAAGTATCGCTGAGCGTTCGAAGGGGCACGGCAAAGCCAGAACGCAGGTCATCAAACGCAATTTCGTTGCGCCTCCATATCTTCAAATAGCTTGTGAGAGATTGTGGAACCAGCAATACGCTCAAAATGAGAAGCCAGCTGGTCCACTCCTGACCGAGCCAGTTGCTCTTTCGGACAAGGGACCCTCGTATCCGCCATTTCTCATCAACTATAACGTCGGAAATGGTAAATCTGCTGATGAGGAGCCCGGAGGCGATGCCCAGAAAGCGTTGCGTTCCTTCTGTGAAGAGAAACTCTCAGCTCCCTTCCTCAGTCGAAGCGAACAAAACACTGTCGCTCGGGCTTTTGGCTTTTTGGTTACCAAGCAGGGAGCCAAGATGGCGTATGAGTTGAGGAGTCTGGCGGAACACATGGATACCAGAGTGTGGCCGCTGAAGACCGCGCTCGAAAAGCTCAGCCAGGATGATGCCAAGATCCTCAGAGAATCACGCGGGCCGGATCGCTCCTACTGGTTTGAGTTGTACCACGACATGTATGCAAGCATCGTCGATGAGTGGAAGATTCGATATCTGAAACTCTGGAAGAAGCGGACCATCTTAAAGTGGATTACGTCGGTAGTGGCTGTCGCCGGGGTGACCGCCGGGACTCTCCTGCTCATCTTCGCAGTCGCCACCTGGGTCATTATCCCTTCGATGGCCAAGACTCGGCTTCTGGAGTTCAAGGGGCGCATTAAGGATTCGAAAATTGAACAACTGAACGACTACACCGAGACTGTCGCGGCATACACAAATCTTAAGAATACGTGGGGCTACGAGAAAACTGCTGCTTCGCTTTGGGCCGACATCCTGGAGCGTCGCGCTCAATGGTTTGAGATTGAGAACGATCCCAGCAGTGCATTGCTCTGCCTGTTGAAGGCTGCGGAGATGGAACCCGATCCACAAAAAAGACAACAGCATCTGGTTGACGCAGAAATCTTGCTTGGCGCCCCAAACGGCTCTCTGCTTGCGACCTACTGTGATGACTGTGCGGCAGCAAGCTTGAGTCCTGACGGAAAGAGAGTTGTTACACTTAGCCGGGATGGGACAGTCACGCTGTGGCGTGCAGAATCGGGAGAGCGTCTGGGCTCGCGTTCACTCTGTGACGACTGTACGCAAGCTATCTTCAGCGCTGACGGAACTGCAGTTCTGACAGAGACAACTGTAACCGGCCAGGATGCACGGGACGATCAATCAGATGACCCGCTCAGAAGACCGGGAGGCACTCCACCAGTGAGTCCACGCCCAAGAAATCGCAGCGGATCAAGGGTCCAGGTCTGGGACGCAATCACTCAGAATCAGCTAACCAACTCGATCGAGCTCAAACCAGACACGCGGGTCGCAACTACATCGAGCCGTAGTGACCCTGCCGGCCGTGTTGTGGACAGCACTACTGAAATGCCCGACAGGCAAGTAAGAGCCTTTGGTCGCATCGGACAAGCGTTTTGGTTCGTCGGACTGAGCGGAGACCAACTTTACGCCTGGGACATGTCAGGCCGGGCTCTGGCCCTAAAGGATGAGCCCGGATCTATCGCCTTCAGCCCGGACAGCCAGTACCTATTGGCGCGATTTTTTCGTCAGCAGATGATGTGGAAAGTGACCGAAACGGAAATCAAACCGTATCCACTGACTCAACTGAATACCAGCGTAGCTGCGATTCTCAGTCCGAATGGACGCTTCTTGCTGTCGGCGGACAAGGACAAAACGGTCCAATTGATCGATCTGAAGTCCCGCAACACACTTGTTTCGTTGCCGCCGTTTCCAAATGTTCTGAGTTCCCTTGGCTTCAGCCCAAGTGGGAATCAGTTCTTTACCCGATTGCGCGAAGAGGAGTCGGACGTTATTCAGATATGGAAAACCGACTCCGGTGAGCCTTTGTTTGGGCCCCTTCGATTGCGGGGGGGCGCTTATCGAAGGGCGCTTGGCCCCGAGGGCAGCACCTTCCTGCGAGCCAGTCGGGGCGTGATCGAGAAGTGGGACACTCAAAGCGAACGGTTGTTAGGTGTAATTAAGAGAGAGTCCCAGTACCCCACGTTTTCCGCGGACGGAAATTCGGTGTTGATTCCCGACAGGACCGCACGCCTTTGGTTTATTGATTCCAACATGGAAGGGAGGCGGTTTATTCAAGGCGACATCAAGCAGGCGGGTATCAGCCTGGACGGCAAAACGTTGCTGACAGCCGACAGTTCTTCAAATCTACAGTTCTGGGATGCAGAACAGGGCCTGCCTTCCGGTCAGCCGATAACGCTTGGTGAGGAACTCTCGATGGCTAATTTGAGCGACGATGGCAAGTATGCGGCCGCCGCGCACCAGAAGACGATAAGCGTTTGGCAAGCCGGAGGGACTGGAGCAATTGCTACTCTAGCCTACGACGGGAATGCCGCTCTGATTGGCTTTAGCTCTGATAACAAAACACTGGCCGCTGTCGACGATTCAACGATAAACCTGTGGAACCTGGAAAGCGGGAAAGAGATTACCCCCGGTGAGCAACACTCCGGTGCCGTCATAGACGTGGCGTTCGCCGGCGACAAAATGATCTCCGGCAGCGATGATCAAACCGCCAAAATCTGGAACGTGCATACCGGTCAAAGAGTGCAGAACCTCAACCACAACGGCGAGGTCACGGCAGTGGCCATTAGCGCAGACGGCAGACTAGCCTTGACCGGCGGCGCAGATGGAAGGCTGCGGCTGTGGGACATCGAGAAAGGAACAGCGGTAGGCGGCGAGATTAAGTACGAGGGACAAATCAACGACCTGAAGTTTAGCAGCGATGGCCGGTTTGCGATTGCCCTCACTCGGGCGTGGATGTATGTCTGTAGCGTCGACGAGAACGGGCTGCATTACTCGAAAGGCACACTGATTGCCGACTCATTGGAACCACTTTTGAGCATACTCGATAACGGCAAACGCTTCAGGTTTGCTTACTCGCTGAATCGTATGGGTATCGAAATTCTGGACCTGCAATCTGAGCCGACCGAGAGCCTGAAGGTTTTCAAGGGTGAGCCGACCGTACTCCTGGACGAATGGCAAAGAAAACTCGGACTAAGCATTGGCGAGTTAGGAAAGATTGAAAAGATGTGGCAAACGGCAACTGTTAAGGATGACGCCCAGCAGACCAAGTAAATCAGGAGCGAGCTTTCGTTGATATACAGACTTCTTGTCCTTTCCTCCCTGCCGTCTCCCGTTGCGGTGCCAACGGAACTAAAGAACGGCAGTCTCCTCCAATGTGCGACCTTCGAGGAATCTGGTCACGCTTAGTAAATTAGCGTCAATCAAATCCGATTTGCCGCGGAGAATCAGGTCCGCGGTGATGCGCCCGGATGCCGGTGAGTGCATCACGCCATGTCCGCTGAAACCATTCACGAAATACAAACCTTCAACCTCCGGCGCCGGACCGATGATCGCGTGATGGTCCGGCGTCATTTCGTATAAACCCGCCCAGGCCCGCCTCGGATTCACTTCGGCATCAACCAGGCACGGCACTCGTGCTGCCGCTCGCGTCAGAATTTTTTCGATAAACGATAGCTCAAAATCCGTTTTGAACCCTGGAGTTTCTTCCGGGTCATTCCAGGCCAGGAGAATGCCTTTGCCTTCGCGACGAAAGTGAAAGCCCGTGGACATGTCGATGATCATCGGAAAACGCTTTGGCAGGGCGTCGAATGGTTCGGTGGGAACGAGCTGACGGCGCAGTGGTTCGACTGGCAATTCCGCTCCAGCCATTTTTGCCAGTTGAGCTGCCCACGCGCCGGCGGCGTTGACTACTGTTGCGGTGGAAACGAAACCTCTTGAAGTCGTAACCCCCTTTATCCTGCGTGGCGAAAGCGACGCCGGGCCGCCGCGCTCCAAAGGCTCGGTTTCAATGCCGGTGACGGTGGTATCGAGCCAGAGTCTCGCGCCGCGTTCGCGCGCGTTGAGCATGAAGCCCATCATCACACTGTGAGGATCAACAAAACCGTCAGTAGGACAAAACGTGCCGCCAATAATGTCATCCACTTTCAATTGGGGAACGAAACGAGCAATGTCTTCAGGGGACACAAGCTCCACATTTGTTACACCCAGCGCAGCCTGTTTTTCGCGATTTGTTTTCAGATACTCGAGATGCGCAGGACTCGTCGCACAAAAAAGGTAGCCGTGCGGACGATAGTCAGCCGGGTGACCGACGACTTCGTCAAAGCGCGAGAAAAAATCAATTGAATAGCGCGACATCTGGATGTTCACCGGCGTCGAAAACTGCGCCCGCACGCCGCCCATGCTCTTTCCCGTCGAACCCTTGCCCTGGTGTGCGTCGCGTTCGATGATGAGCACGTTGGTACATCCCTGGTCGGCCAGATGGTAAGCAACGCTTGAGCCGACGATGCCACTGCCGATGATCACAACGTCTGCGGTTTCACTCATAGTTGTCGGAAATCAGACGAGCACCTTAGAATAATTCCCTTAGTAAGACGCTCGGGTGAGAATAAGCCGCCAATGACAAAAGATACAACAGGAGATGAAATGGATCTTCGCTACCCCATTGGACCGTTTAGTTTTCAGGGGTCGCTTTCAGACGACGAACGCCAGTCTCTGATAGATCAAATCGCGGGGACGCCGGCGAAAATGCGCGCCGCAGTCGCCGGGCTCAATGAAGAACAACTAAATACGCCGTATCGTCCGGATGGTTGGACGATAAAACAGGTGGTTCATCATGTGCCCGACAGTCATCTCAACAGTTATCTCCGTTTTAAGCTGGCGATGACTCAAGATCATCCGACGATAATCGCTTACGACGAAAATAACTGGGCCAACCTCGACGATGCGCGCAACGCGCCGATCGACGTTTCACTTGATTTGCTCGAGTCGTTGCACCGGCGTTGGGTCTTGTTTTTGCGCTCGCTCAAGGGAAATGATTTCGAACGCACGTTTAATCACCCTGAGATAGGGACCGTCAGTGTGGACAAGAACCTGGCGCTCTATGCCTGGCATGGACGGCATCACGTGGCGCATATCACTTCGCTGCGCGAGCGAGAAGGATGGTAGAGCCAGGCGGCAGACGGCAGACGGCAGGAGGCAGGGGCAGGCTGAGTTCGCGGCTCTGCCGCCTTCCGTGCGGTAAGGCTCGGCCTTACCGCGGCGTCTCAACTCACAACTTAGGAGGCTGCGCCTCCAATTCAGAGGCGCAGGCTCAAGATATGCTAGGGAGTGTGCGGAAAGCCGGAGGCTTTCCGCGCGGAAGGCGGCAAAGCCGCTACGAAAAATGCGGGGCGAGGAGTCATTGCCAACCATGGTGGGTGGGTTCGCCACCGATCATTGAGCCTTCAGAGCAACCAACAAGTCAGCCAAACTACGAATATGCCTGAAACCTTTCAATGTCCGAAATGCGGTGGGCCGGTAAGCTGTGAGAAAAATGTCGTCGGTGCGAATCTGACGGCGAAGTGTCCTTATTGCAACAGCGCGCTCTCCGTCCCGAATGCCATGCGCGGCCCGGCGCAGATCAACATTCAAATTGGGTCGCCCACTCCCAGCGGAAAGGGCGCGAAATGGATTGTGATCCTGATCCTTGTTCCGGTGGTGCTGATTGTCGTCGTTGCCGCCGCGGTCGGAATACTCATACCTCTGGTTACTAGCTCGAGAAGGGCGAGCGTCATCACTGTTCCGAACAGGCCCGGAGGTGGAACAGACCTGAATCCCAACAAAGACCAACCTCCCTCATTCGGCAAAGTTCTGCTCAACTTCGGCACTGAGGGAATTGGCCCAGGGATGTTTAAGGATGCCCGCAGCATAGCGGTTGACGGCTCCGGCAAAATTTACGTGGGCGAATATAGCGGCGGACGCATTCAGGTTTTTGATCCGGCGGGAAAATTCCTAACCCAGTGGATCGCCGACCCGAAAATGCCCCTGCGCGGGTTGGCGGCAGATCGGAAGGGAACTGTATTCGTCGTGCAAAGGGGCAAGATATCCACGTATGAGGGTGCAAGTGGCAAACCCCTCGGAGAATTGCCTTACAACGACGGCTGGGGGTTCGATGATGTGGTTGTTACCGCTGACGGCGGATTGGTTACCGCCTGGGACAGGGCCAGCGACGACATCATTCGTTTCAATGCGGATAAGGAACCAGTCCGAGCGATTCGCAAGGCGATTAGTTCGGTGACTGACCGTTCGGAGTTGAACATCCGCGTTGCCGCTGACGGGTTGGGCAATATCTATGCGCTTGGCACCTTCAACAACGCCGTCTTCAAATTTTCGCCTGACGGCAAATTTCAGACCCGCTTTGGTGATGATGGTGACCAGCCCGGCCAGTTTCGCGCACCCGGCGCGATCGCGGTAGACGGAAAGGGACGCGTCTATGTCAGCGACATCAAAGGAGTCCAGGTTTTCGACACGAATGGGCGTTATCTCAGGTCCTTCAAACCAGACGGCATTACTTCGGGAATGCTTTTCAACGACAATGGCGAACTTTTCATCGCGGCGCGGACGAAAGTGCTGAAGTATTCGTTAAACGAGTAATCCTGAAACCTGGTTCGTCTCTACCGCGAAGCGGTTGCGAAATGAAGCCGAAGGGTATCCGCGCTTCGCGGCAACCCTGGGACATGACTCACGAAGACAACAAGCCCAACAGTGTTGCGCCGTTGATTGGCGATTTTGATGTTTTGCGCATCCGACGCAACCCCGATTGGAGTTGAGCCGATAACCCGAATGTGTTCCCAGGGTAGCCGGAAAGCGCGGCAACCCTGGGCTGTAGGGCGTAACCGCTTCGCGGTAAGACCAAAACTGGCGTCATTGTGTTGGTTTGCTCAACTTGGAAAAGTCATGGCAGCCGGTCAAACTTACTGTTTGTGTACCGCCCTCAAAGTCCATTGACTTAGCATCGCATATGAGATAAAAGCCTGCTCCGTTATCTCTGGTTTCGAATCCGTTGTGCCGGCACCCAGCAACGCTCGCGCGTACCGGCAATCAAGTAACTCACACGCTCGCCGTTTCCAGACACCGCAACAGTTCATCATGAAAAATTCAAAGCCAATCTCATCCACTCTCATTCCAGCGCTGCTTTTTCTCGTCTTTGTTGTGCTGAGTGTCTCTGGCCAGGAGCCAAACGACCCTGCGCCTACCCAAACACCGGCGGCTACTCCCGGACCCAGTCCCACTCCAGCAGCGACACCATCACCGGCCCCAACGCCGAAGGTGATCCGCGTTTCGGGGAACCTCGAGCTTGATGACGTTGTTCAGGTTGAGGTGGAGAACTTTGATGAGTGGGCAGCCACTCACGATCCGACCAAACTCGTTCCTTTTCTCGATGGCCGCGCGATCCGCGGGAACTATCCTGAAGAAATTCACCCCGACCAGGACCGTCTTCATTTCCATCTGGAAATCACGGACGAGAACGAGGAGCGCTGGACTGATTTGCTCGGTGCGCCGGCAGGCACGCGGCGTCCGGTGGCGTTCACGATTGGCCTGGAAAATCAATCGCCCTTCGACAGCGTTCACGGTGAGAATAATCCCGTTTCGCTGATCATCATCTCACCTGTTTATGGCGTCATCGCGCTGGCGGTCGTGCTGTTCACATTGGTGCTGTTTCTCTGGCTGGCCCGCAAGACCAATATCATCCGCGAACCCGGACCGAATCCCGAGGGAGGCAAGTTGAGGCCCTACAACCTCGGCCGCACCCAGATGGCTTTCTGGTTCTTCCTGATCTATGTGTCGTACATGGTCATCTGGCTGATCACCGGCGCGCTCGACACGATCACGGCATCGTTGCTTGGCCTGATGGGCATCAGCGCGGGGACGGCCCTGGGCGAGGCGATGATTGATAACAGCAAAGACGATGCTAAAGCAGCCCAGCTGCAGGCACTGGCGGCGGAAAGGCAGGCTCTTGAGCAAACCGTTCCGGAACTTCAGGCGCAGCTGACGCAGATTAGTTCGAAGGACACTGCCACGCTGGAGGATACGAGCAGTCGGGACAGCCTGAATAAACAACTTCAAGACGCCCGAGCGCGTCTGGCCGAGGTGACGCCGCAAGTACAGGGCCTCACGCTGTCTCAGTCAGCAAACGCCTCACGCGGGTTTCTCATTGACATTCTTTCCGATGCGACCGGCTATAGTTTTCACCGGTTTCAGATTTTCGCCTGGACCATTATCCTGGGCATCATGTTTGTCTCTTCCGTTTACAATGGTCTCAACATGCCCGAGTTTAGCGCGACCCTGCTCGGTCTCATGGGCCTCAGTTCCGGAACGTACATCGGCTTCAAGTTTCCCGAACAAAAGTAAGGATATTCGTCAACGGTTGATGTGATAAGGTTCAGGCCATCTGAACTGATTGGAGGTCTGCCCAAGACTAAACGATGAAGAAAGGTGACACGTTTACCTGGCATCGCACTTTCACTGAAGAAGATATTCGACTCTTCACCCAACTCTCCGGCGACGCGGGCATCCATCACTTGAAACCAAATGAACAGGGACGTTTGATGGCCCACGGCCTCCTGACCGCCACCCTGCCCACCAAGGTTGGCGGCGACATTGATCTCATTGCCCGCGAGATGACATTTACATTTCATCGCCCGGTGTTTTCTGGAGACACCATCACGTGTGAAGTGACGTTGACAGAATTCGAGCCTGCCGAAAAATATTTCAACGTCAATTCGACGTGGGTCTGTCGTAACCAGGATGGCAAAGAAGTGATGACGGGTGGCGGCCGTGGCATCGTGCCCCGCCGCGATTCTGAAAAAACCTGACCGGAAAAAGTTTTGGCTCACTCGTCTTGTTGTGATAGATTCCCGTGAATTCCAAAAGCCAACTTGATCCGCGTGCTGTTCTCATTGTTTTCGTTCGAAAAATGGTAGGTCCGGTTTTGGGAAACCCGCGTTCCTTACGCTACTGAACTTCATTAACCGTTACAGAAACCCGAGTGGAGGCAACTGCTTCGGGACACACGTTGATTTCCAGGACCCGGCGCTACCGCGCTCGGTTCTGTAATGTCCTCGCCTAATCGAAACTGACCCCTGCCGCTCGTCGGCACAACTTGGCAAACTGAATCAAAGGAGCACCTATGAAACGTCTCACCCGAAACCTCCTGATTGCTACTTTCACCTTAAGCGTGGTCGCCGCCTGGATGGTCAATGCTGAAATGACTAGCCGGAGCTCGAAGGCAGCGGCCGCGCAGGCTGCGACTTGCAACATCGTCCTGAGTTCCGACGTTCCTCATGACGCGATCATCCCGCAAAGCCACATTGGAAATCCGAACGACATACAAGTCGACTTCGATACTCTCTCGTGGAATACCTTTATCGCGCTTAACTGGCCGGCGGATCCGAGCTACCGAGGAAAGCCTGACCCCGATCCGGCGAAAAAGATCGGCCTCGAGGACTACAGTCCAGTCGTTTGGGAAACCTACAAGCAGAGCTACGAAGTATTTGCAGGTGATTCTCAGGGAAATCCCGTGCGGCCGACGAGCTGGAACTCTGCGCCACAACCGCCGCCGGGATGTGATCAGAATGCTGCCTACGCGGCAAAACTAGGAAAGCCCGTGCGGGTGCTGCGAAATACATCCAAAGACGGGTTAAACGAATTCCTCGAGTCGTTTGTTGGCGCGCCGTTGATCGATCAGAAGGGCGCTTTTGCCCGCTACGAGGTTCTGATGAATGAAGATGAGTTTAACTACATCATGAATCCCTCGTATCCGACTACGGCGATAATTCTGCCGCCGTTGTATGACGCCAGAAATCAAAAGATCCTCACCTTTCCCGCCGGCCGGATCGGCGGACTCGAAGGTCCGATTGAAGTCAAGGCTGCCTGGAAGATTCTCGGGCCCTACGATAATCCGGGTCGCTATCACACCGAGTGGGTTCAGATTGCCTGGGAAACAAGCACGACACCATCAGCGCGGTACAAGTGTTCACAGCCGATCCCTGTCGGTTTGATTGCGCTGCACATTGCCCATAAAACACAAAACGCGCCTCAATGGGCCTGGTCAACGTTTGAGCAGGTCGACAACTACACCGTGCCGCCGGATTCGCCGCCGGGTCGAACAGCTTCATTCTTCAATCCCAATTGCCCAAGTACAATCTGCCCGCGAAACAAGATTCCAACGCCCCCGGCGGCGGGATGGAACGGCGATCCATTCGTGCTGAATCAGGCGCCGCCAACTCAAGTGATACCGGCTCCCTCAGCCAGAGTTCAAACTAAGTGCAACACGGTTGCCCAGCAGTTGTTGAGATCGGTTAATCCAAACACCGTCTGGCAATACTATCGTTTGGTGAGTACTCAATGGCCGCAGGATCCATATTGCGGCGGGACCACTCCATGTCCGGTTTATGAAGTACCGAGTCTAGCCAAACAGGGTGCGGACCAGCTTCCGGTAACGCTTGCGAATGCTGTCGTCGAAACGTATTTGATGACCAGTAAGATTGGCACATGCATGTATTGCCACAGTCTTTCCCAGGGACTAATCACTCAGAAGCAACTCGATTTCAGCTTCCTGTTGCAGGAGGCCTATCCAATCACAAGTAGTTCAATTGCATCGTTGAGAGCGCAACGTCGACAAATGTCACCAGGGAAGGTGATGCCGGCGCCGCGAAAAAGACCTGTGATTAAGAAGTGACTGCGGTTGGGTGCTCATGACAATCGAGCCCATCTACTACCCTGACCGAGATTGCTATTACCTCTGCAGCGTGAAGTTGTATGTGATGACTCCCGAGACCTTGACCGGAGCGTCGCCGAGCATGGTGGGCGAGAAACGTGCCCCAAGCGCTGCCTGCTGAGCAGCCGCTACGAGCGTTG
>JAXIOV010000021.1:0-4187 GCA_045403245.1 Pyrinomonadaceae bacterium
GTGTGTTTGTATAAACGCAAGGAGGGAAAGAAGGAGGAAGGCCTGGCCATCGCGTTGGCACAGGACGAAAAGACAAAGAAGACGCAAATCTTTTACGTCCGCATCGATCTAACCGACGCCACCCCCACACCTTCGAAGTGAATTTCAACCTCAGGAACCTCGAAGGGGGCAAAGCGGAGCGGCGCTTTTACCGCAAAGCGGTTACGTCTCAAAGCCCAGGGTTGCCGCTTCGGCTACCTGGGTTGCAAGATCAGAAGACGATCCAACCGCAACGCGGTTGCGTCTGAGTCGTGAAATCCGTACCGGGTTGCTAATGATCTGGATCTGCTAACTCCAGGGTTGGTGCAAACCGCACGACGCGCAGAGCAAGAAATGCGCCAGCGGGCGCAACCGCGTTGCGGTTGAATCATCCATTCAAATTCCGTAACCCAGGGTAGCCGAAGCGGCAACCCTGGGCTGTAAGACGCAACCACTTTGCGGTAAAGGCGGGGCGCGCTGCGCTTTGCCCCCTTCCTGACTGCGAGTTTTCTGACTGGAGTTTTCAAGTTGCAGGATGAGTGGTGATGCAACTTGAGCGGGGGCGCCGCTCCGCTTTGCCCCCTTCCTGACTGCGAATTGCTCAAGTGAATCAGCCCACTCTAAAAATCAATCCTCTGGATCTGTCCGTTGGTTCCAACCAACCAACCCACCTTCGGACTTCCAAACGCTACGCCCCAACACCCACTCACTCCAGGCAACGTAAACCAGGTGTTCCCTTCATCAGGTGTCCAGGCGGAACCACCTGGCCCAGTCACCACCACCGTCCGATTCGCGCTTGGGGGGTCGCCGCCAGGTCCAACACCTCCGCCCACTTCACCCGCATACGCTAACCCAAACACCGTCCCAATATTCGGTTGCGCTGGTGTGATGGCCCATGTCTGGCCGCCATCGCTCGAGGTCGCCGTCTGATCAAACGGTGGAGCCGCCGGATCAAGATCGCCGCCGCCAATGATCCCGTGCCGCGCGTCGCGGAAAGCCACGCTGAATATGCCTGCGCTCGGCGAGCCACGCAGCGGCGAAGGGTAAGCGTTCCATGTGTCGCCTCGATCCCCGGTCGCGAAGACTCTCGACGGACTCGCACCACCGGTTACGATCCAGCCGTTGTTTTTGCCCTGCACCGCGACGCACGTACCACTAGAAGCGAACGAAAACTCTCCATCGAGTGCCGCCGGCAGGTTGTCGCCAATGTCATGCCAGGTGGTCCCATCGGTCGTGCGGATCACCGGAAAGCGAAGGTCCACCGGGTCACTCTGCGCAATCCCATCCTTCGACGTCCAGAAAGCAAAGCAGTCGTAGAACGCGGCCGCAACCTGGTTCTGGAACTGCAGCGTCCACGTCGCACCGCCATCGGTGGTTTTGTAGATTCGCGAATCGGTTCCACTTCCGATCGACAACAAGTAAGCAACCTTATCGCTCACGCCTTGCACATCGCGAAACTGCAACCCCTCGGCGCCGGGCACCACACCCGATCGCCAAGTCTGCCCGCCATCGGTGGTGACGACGAAGGTGCCACCACGCCCACTGGCCCAGACCACGCGTGAGTTCACCGGACTCACCGCGATCAGTCCCTGTGTCGTTCCGCTGGTCTGCGGTGTAACTGCTGGCTGATGAAGTTTTGGATGGGCTCCGGCAGAGTTCACACCGGCAAAGTTCAGAGTAACTAAAGCTGCTGCGAAGAGGGTAAAGAGGAAAACTGCCAATGAGCGTTTGGACATAGCATTTTCTCCTGAAGAAATTTTACTGGCGGGGGTCTCTGGGTTTCGAGCGGCAGTATAGGCGTCGGCATAAAGAGTGTCAAAAGAAGGTTAATTGTTAGTGGTCCGTGGTCAGTTGTTAGTGGTCCGTGGTCAGTGATCCGTTTTCCAAAAGAACTCTCCAGCCTGTTATTGCGCAGTTGGGAAGGTGGGCTGCAACGCGCCCCCGCCTTTACCGCAAAGCGGTTACGCCTTACAGCCCAGGGTTGCCGCTTCGGCTACCGTGGGTTACGGAATTTGCATGAATGCTTCAACCGCAACGCGGTTGCGTCTGAGTCGCAAAACCCGGAACCCACTTGGCAGTAACAGAGCCCGGCTATGTAGAAACGCTGGCGGACGCAACCGCGTTGCGGTTGAATCATTTACTTACCCTGTAACTCTCAAGCCTGTTATTGCGCAGTTGGGAAGGTGGGCAAGCGCAGCGCGCCCCCGCTCAAGCTGGTATTGCGCAGTTAGGAAGATGGCCGAACGCAACGCGCCCCCGCCTTTACCGCAAAGCGGTTACGCCTTACAGCCCAGGGTTGCCGCTTCGGCTACCCTGGGTTACGGAATTGAATGAATGCTTCAACCGCAACGCGGTTGCGTCTGAGTCGCAAGACCCGGAACCCACTTGGCAGTAACAGAGCCCGGCTATGTAGAAACGCTGGCGGGATGCAACCGCGTTGCGGTTGAATTATTTATTTACCCTGTAACCCAGGGTAGCCGAAGCGGCAACCCTCGGCTGTAAGGCGTAACCACTTTGCGTTAAGGGCGGGGGCGCGCTGCGCTTGCCCACCTTCCCAACTGCGCAATACCAAGCTTGAACTTTTTTGGAGGATTTACTTCCTATCCTTACTGATTGTCAGCAGTCGCTGTCTTCTTCAAAAACGCTCTCGCCTGCTCCAACTCAACTCTCTTTGAATTTGACCCGGCAGCAAGCGCCAGCAGTTCCTGGTAATAAGTTCCGGCCTTTGCTCGATCTTGCGAAAGCTCCGCGGCGTGCGCGGCTCCATAGACACCATTGAACCGCTTCGGCGCCACCGCCAGAGAAGCCTCAAACTCCTTCAGCGCTTCCGAATTCTTTCCCAGGTCCAACAACAACTCCCCCAGGAGCTCTCTGGCGGGAACTATCGGGCCCGGCGTGACCGGATGTTTGTCTGACGCGTCCTCGAGATCGGCCGCCGCGCGCATGAGTTTGACTGCTTCATCATTCTTTCCTTCTACATGCGCCGCCCACGCCGCCACTGCCAGTCGCTGCACTTCAACCTGGCCGGCCCAGTTGTAGCCTCTGGCGTTAGCAAAGTCTTTCGCGATCGCCGCGAGGTTCTCCGCTTCGTTGCGGGCCGCAACAGCATCGCCGCTTCGCGCAGCTCCAAGGCCGCGTGTGAAAGACACAATCGCACGCGCCCAGGGAAAACGGTCCCACGGAAAACTCTCCGGTCTGATTTCGAGCGCTGCCGCGTCAGCCCATTGTCGCCTCTCGATCGCGTAGCGAGCGGGAACCGCGACGAAGGCATACGCCGGCGCTACACTTTCGGGAGTAGTCCTGGTGATCTTGTTTAGCTCATCAAGCACCGCGCTGGCTTTCACATCGTCGGCCAATTGCAGGTGCGCATACATCAGGTAGTCCATCGCATGAAGTTGCTGGTCCCACGCGCCGGGCATCTTCATCTTCGTCGAGTAGTCAATCGCCGCCGCTTCGGAATCCATGTTCGACTTGATCGCCTCCGGCCAGAGGCCAAGCCGGGTAAAGATATGTGAAGGCATGTGCAGCGCGTGCGGGACTGCCGGAGCGATCCTGGCGTAATTGCGCGCGGCTGGGAGGGCGAGATTTGCGAGTGCCGGGGAATCGTAAGCATGAATCAGATAGTGGGCGACGCCGGGATGCTTCGGTTGGGTAACGAGAACTCGATTGAGAATCGCAGCCGCCTTCTTCTCGCGAGCGTACGTCTTGTCTGCTGGTGACGCCTGTGCTGACGCCACCAGCGCGAGCGCGTAAAAGACCGCGGCTTCCTCATCTTTTGGATAACTCTGTTGCAGTCGGTCCATCGCCTTCTCGTAATCCAGAGCGCGAGTGACATAGTCACGTTTGTCATCGGCATAAAACGTGTCCAGCGCCTGGATATAATCTCGTTCGCGAGGAGTCTTGTTGCCGAAGACCTTGGCTTTTAGAAGTGCCGCTCGCCCGTCAGCGAGAGTCGGCGCAGAGGGTTGTTCCCAGAGCGGATGATAGATACTCATCGCCTGGCCCCAGTAGGCCATCGCACAACCGGGATCATTTTTGATGATCGCAGCGAAGGCGCTGCCCGACTCTTCGTACCAGAACGAGTGGAGCATCGCGACCGCCACGCCAAACTGCTTCCGGCTTGCGGGCCGGCAGGAGACTGGGAACACGACGCTCCCAACCTTCGCCGC
>JAXIOV010000123.1:0-8329 GCA_045403245.1 Pyrinomonadaceae bacterium
GCCCAGGAAATCCTTGCCGGTTTCTTTGGTGATCAAACCCGAGTGTTCCAACTCAAAGTAGGCGCGTTGAATTTCGCCCCTGTCAACGGAGAGTTTTTGCGCGAGCGCGGCCGGAGAGGGCAGGGCCTCGCCGGAAGCAACCAGCTTTTCGCGAATCTGGGTCTCCACTTGTTCGCGCACCTGAAGGTAAATTGGGCCCTGAGAGAGTTCTTTGAGTTCAATGTTCATAGTCGGGGCGTCATTGTAACGCAAACGGTTAGTTCGCGAAGCGTCAAGCAAACTAGTTTGCGTTGTTCTCGTAATACCAATTGATGACCGGGGAAACAACCCAAACTAACTTTGCCTTACCCTGGAAATTGCAAACGAACAGCTTGCGCTAAAGCGTTCTGGTAACTTTCGAAAGCGATCTGGGCTGATCCGGATCAAGTCCTTTCGCTTCTGCCAATAGGGCGGCAAACAATTGTCCCGGGATTATATACGGAATCGGCGCCACAAACTCATCAATCTCTTTCGGCATGATCACCGCACGAGAGCAGTTTTCCGCCGCTTCCAAATCACTGGTGATCGCCATCGTATCGGCGTGCAGCTCGCTTAGTCGCTGTATCAGATCCTTTACTCCAGACAACATCACGCCCGGCGGCGCGAAGAGAATGACCGGGAAGTGACGCTCCACCATGGCCACTGGTCCATGCAGAAAGTCGGCGGAGGAAAAACGCTCGGCAACCACGTAACAGGTCTCCATCAACTTCAGCGCCAGTTCGTAAGCGTTTGCGTAAGCCAGCCCGCGGCCAACCACAACGCAGTTTTCCATGAACACGTAGCGTTGAACCAGCTCGAGAATCGCGGGCCGTTGTTCAAGAGCCCGCGCGGCAAAATCAGGAATCGCGTCGTAAGACCACGACGGCGTCCGCTCGGCGAGAGCGGCAGCCAGCATGTAAAAAAGCATCATCTGACCGGTGAACGTCTTGGTAGCCGCAACTGATCGCTCGCGCCCGCCGTGCATCAACAACACTTCATCCACGATGCCGACCATTGAAGACGAGGGTTCGTTTGTCAGTCCAATAGTATAGGCGCCACAGTCGCGCGCGTTTTCCAGCACCTGATTTATGTCCTCGCCTTCGCCCGATTGCGACACTCCCACCACCAGAGCACGTCGCAAGTTGAGTTTCGCGCAGTAAAGCGTGTGGACCGAAGGCGCGGAGAGGGAAACCGGAACGCCGGTGGTAATTTCCAGCAGGTAACGACCAAACAGCGCAGCGTTGTCAGAACTGCCGCGCGCAACCAAAACGATCAAATCGACTTCGCGTTGTTTGATAAAACTTCCCAGCCGCGAAATCTTGGCGCGTTCAGCCTGAATCGTGCGGGCCAGCGCCGCCGGCTGTTCCGCAATCTCTTGCAGCATCAGTGACAAGTCTCGCGTCCTCCAGACGATCCTCTACCAAACGCCATTGTGTTCATCGACAATATCGGTTAAATACTCGTGCGTTCTTCGAACCCGCTGACAAAACAACCCGGCCTTCAAATTCGATCTCCAATGCGGACAACTCTAACACGAAGCGCACTTCCATCTCTGCTGATTGTTGCTCTCTGCCTGGTGTTGGCGCCGGCAGCGCTGGCCCAGGACAAGCTCGAAGAGTTTCGACAAGTCATTCCCAAACCCCGGGAAATGACCCCAGTTGATGCTGTGTTTCATTTAACCCGCGAGGTGCGCGTTGTTCTCATTAACCCGCGCTCAGAACAAGATCACTTCGCAGTCGAGGATTTTGTGGCGGACGCGCAAGAGGTTGCGAAGATCAATATAAGAATTGGAGGCGGTGGCCGCCGCCAGATTCTGATTGGCGAGCTGGATCACCCACGCATTATTGCGGCTCTGAAGGCCGCCGGCATGACGGCACCGCCAGGGTTGAATGGAGAAGGTTATTTGCTCGCCGTCGGCGCCAATCAGATCGTGGTAGGCGGCCAAACCGAGACAGGAACTTTCTACGGTCTTCAAACGCTGAAACAACTCGTGCGGGGCGAGGGTGCAAAGGCTTTCGTGGCGGGAGTGAAAATCGTTGACTGGCCGGCTATGCGATGGCGCGGTGTTTCAGATGACATCAGTCGCGGACCGGTTCCCACCGTCGATTACATTAAGCGCCAGTTACGCACGTTTGCATCTTTCAAGTTGAACATGCACTCGTTTTACATGGAGGACACTTTTCAGAGTGTCGCCCATCCGCTGATTGGACCGCCGGGAGGCTCACTGGCTGCGGAAGAGATTCGTGAATTGGTGGCTTACGCAGGGCGCTATCACATCGAGTTGGTGCCGGAACAGCAGACTTTTGGACACTTACACAAGGCCCTTCAGCTCGAGAAGTACAACGATCTGGCTGAGGTTCCCTACGGCGATGTCTTGTCTCCCCAACAGGAAGGTTCGTACCGACTGGTAGCTGACTGGTATCGCGAGCTCAATGATCTCTTCCCGGGAAAATTTTTTCATATCGGTGCTGATGAGACCTTCGAGCTGGGAGAAGGTCAGAGCCGCGCAGCTGCGCAACAGCGGGGCGTGGGTGCAGTTTACTTTGAACACCTAAACCGGGTGCGCGAAGTTTTGAAACCCTACAATCGCCGTCTGATGTTCTGGGGCGACATCGCGCTAAATCATCCGGAGCTGATTAACAACATTCCCAAAGATCTAATCGTGATGAACTGGGACTACGCGCCGCGCGATGACTACCTTTCTCGCATCAAGCCATTCAAGGACGCAGGTCTTGAGCAGTTTGTTTGTCCTGGCGTGCACAACTGGAACCAGATCTTTCCAAATGGTGAATCCGCTTCAAAGAACATCAGGAACTTCGTTCGTGATGGCCAGGCAAACGGCGCCACGGGGATGATGAACACAACCTGGGACGATGACGGCGAGTCACTGTTTGAGATGACCTGGCACGGAATCGTTTTGGGAGCGGCTGCATCCTGGCAAAATGAACCAGTTGATATCGACGAGTTTAATTCGGATTTTGATTGGGCTTTTTTCCGAAACGAAGACCATGACTTCGCCGATTCACTGGTAGCGCTCGGCAAGGTAAACGGGCAGTTGGGGATTGGCCAGAGCGATGAGTTCTTTTGGCGTGATCCTTTCAACTCGGGTTTTCAGAGACAATCAAGATCGTTGAAGAGCCAGTTGCAGGAAATGCGGCTGGCAGTCGAGTCGGTTGACGAGGTGCTACTTAAGAATAAGGGGAAAGCGCGTAGAAACCGTTCGATGCTCCCGGTGATGCGTTTCGCGGCGCAACGTTTCGATCATCTCGGTCGCCGAATGCAAGTGATGGAAAAATTCAGCCAGGAGTACTGGGACGCTTACCTGAATCTCGGGGACCGGCGTAAGGTCGGACGTTTGCGAGGCTACTGGGGAAACATCTACAACTCGCTGCGCGAAATGGCAGAGGAGCTGACAATATTAAAGGAGGCCTACCGGCGCCAGTGGTTGGCGGAGAACCGGCCTTATTGGTTGAACAGTGTGCTGGCTCGTTACGACCGCGCCATAATGGCGTGGCTCAATAAGAGTAAAGAGCTGGAAGAAGCCGTTCGAGCCTATAACAGCAGTTCGATTTTACCGGATCCGGAGGCGTTTGGTTTGGGGCCACGGCCGGTGCCGTCGCCGTCGCCGGGACGGTGATTTGGTCGATCGGAGGAGAAGATTTGACATTTATCATTGCTGGATTCAAGTTTGAAGTGCAACAGCACGAGGTTTGAAACTACTTCGCTAGTCTTCAAGTCAGAAGACTAACGAGGGATACGACAAGGTTCCGTTGCACTTCGAAGTTGAATCCACGAATGATAAATGTCAAATCTTCTCTTCCTTACCCCGATTAATGCTCAACCAACCCAATCATGTCTGATTCTCCTTCAATCCAACCACTAACCAACGGGCGTCTCGTCTCGCTCGATGTCTTTCGTGGAATCACGATCGCCGGAATGGTGCTGGTTAACAATCCGGGGACGTGGAGTAATATCTATTGGCCGCTGGCCCACGCTGAATGGCATGGCTGGACACCCACCGATCTAATCTTTCCTTTCTTTCTCTTTATTGTAGGGGTCGCCATCCCGCTGGCGTTTGGCAGACGAATTGAGCGTGGCGGAGGCAAACGCGATCTCTACCTGAAGATCATCAGACGCACACTGATTATCTTTGCGCTCGGAATTTTCCTGGCCGGGTTTCCTTATTTTCAATTTTCTACGATCCGCATTCCGGGTGTCCTCCAGCGCATCGCCGTGTGTTACCTCTTCACCTCGATCATATTTCTGAACACGCGAGTCCGCACGCAGGTCGTCATCGCCATCGCATTACTGGTGATTTACTGGGTGCTCATGACTCGCTTGCATGCGCCGGGCTTTGCCACCGGCGATCTCACTAAAGAAGGAAGTCTTGCGTCGTTTGTCGACCGGGTCATTTTCGGACCACACATCTGGAAGCAGGGCAAAGTCTACGATCCCGAAGGACTGCTGAGCACCATCCCCGCGATTGTTACTACCTTGTTTGGAGTTTTAACGGGCCAGTGGCTACGTACGGACAAGTCTCAATACGAAAAAGTGGCGGGACTGTTTGTGGCGGGGGCGGTATGTGTTGTCATTGGTTGGGGCTGGCACCCATTCTTCCCTATTAACAAATCCCTGTGGACTAGTTCCTATGTTTTCTTAACCGGCGGGTTAGCGCTGGAGTTTCTCGCCCTGTGTTACTGGTTGATCGACGTGAATGGGTACAAACGCTGGGCCAAACCGTTTGTGGTGTTTGGCGTTAATGCGATTGCGCTCTTTGTCGGAACGGGTGTGATAGCGCGGTTGATGGGCCTGATCAAAGTGCCGCTTGGTGATGGCACAACCATTTCGTTGCAATCCTGGATTTTCCGAAACCTTTTTCTTACGTGGGCGACTCCAATCAACGCGTCTCTGGCGTATGCTATTGCGTTCATACTCGTTTGGTTGGGACTGATGTGGATTCTTTATTCGCGCAAGATTTTCATCAAGATCTGAGCGCGGATTCCTGTCCGCAGATTACACAGATTACCCCGATCACAAAACCTGGGCAGTCGGGTAGGGCCTTGTAGCCTTTTTACTTTATCGGTGTAATCGGCGTAATCTGCGGATAAAACTGAACTGCGGATTAACTTGAAGGGAGAAACTCGATGGCAACCTACATAACTCTAATGCGCTGGACTGGACAAGGAATCGCAAGGGTCAAGGATAGTCCAAAGCGTTTGGACGCCGGGCGCAAGGCTTTCAAGAAACTCGGCGTCGAAATAAAAGACACCTGGCTGACAATGGGCCGTTACGATTTGGTTTGCGTGCTTGAGGCGGCTGATGATTCAAGTGTGGCGAAAGCCCTGCTGTCGCTTGGCTCGCAGGGAAATTTGCAGACTGAAACGATGCGTGCCTGGAATGAAGACGAGTATCGGAAGATCACGGGCTCGGTCTGAATTTCAGTGCAAGGGTTCAAAGTTCAAGGTCCAAAGTCCAAAGTGCAAGGTCGGCAAAACGCTCATGTAGTTCAGAGTACAAACTTCAGCTTGCTTGGGTTCAGAAAACGCAACCTGAGGGTTGAACTCTAAACTACTTCATCGCTTCAGTCGTTGCCCTTGGACTCTGGACCTTGGACTTGTCTTTAAGATCCAAAGCGTCCGCGATACTCGCCCGAGGTAAGAAATGCCCTGACCATCTCGGCACGCCTGACGCGACCGAGGGCCACGTCGTCGTCGCGCACGTCTTCTCCGGGTAGACTGTGGTCATTGAGTTTGGTAAGCCAGAAATCGAACCCCGCATAGTCGAAGTCCGGCGTGTCGTTGGGGTTGCGACGCAAATACCCGATGTACTGCATCAGCACGAAGGCCTGATTGAATTGGCGGTTGAAGACTGAGCCACTCTCAATCACGCTCAGCAATGCGTCTGCGCGCCCGTTCGTGCCTCCCGCGCCGAAGGCGGCGATGGCTGCACTGCGCTCAGCGGGCGTCGGAGTAACTCCGGAGTTTAGAAACAACTTGTCCACAAACTCCGTCGCAGTCATGGTTGTGGGCAAGACAGACGGATCGACAACTTCCGATCGCTGCACCCATTCGCGAGCGAAAGCGAGAATGTTGTCGGCAAGCTGCTGTTCCCAGTTTCCCTGTCCAACCACAACCCCGCGTCCAATCTCCTGTGTGTCCCGCAGAGACTCGCGATAGCGCGGCAGTCCTCGTGGGCGTCCGGCGCTATCGACAAATGTCGCCTTGAACATGCGAATGACTTTGTAGCCCGTCTGTTGAAACTCGATCGAGAGAAGAAACGCGGTGGAGACGTCGACGCGCTTGCGGTCGATGCATGATTGATCCGGGCCGCATGCGACGATCTGGTTTGTCCAGAAGGCCAGTCCGGCGTCATCGTGCTGGCGATTCAGAAAATCGTGGTAATGCTGGCAGACGAAAGTAACTGTGTCGTCGATGGCATTTGTCGCGGGCTCCGATGCATCGTCGGTGATTTGAACTGTGGCTACTGACGGTGTGCCCAACGCAGCGCCGGTCGGGTTACTCAAGGTGATCGTGGCTGTCTCAGCGCCCTCACCAAATGAGTCTTCCGTGACGAGAACGAAAATTTGCTTGCTCGTCTCTCCGGCGGAGAAATTTACGGCGCCGAGGCTGGTCGTGTAGTCAAAGCGTTCGTTGGCCGAGCCGTCGGTGGTGGCAAAGTCGACCGAAGCCGGATTGCTGATGTTGCCAGTGCGAGTCACCGTTACCGTGGTGAAAGTGCAATCTTCCTGAACTGAATATGTTGCCTGGTTGAATTGCACCGTTGTAGGCGCAGTCGGTGCGCCTGGCCCGCTTAATCTGACGACCGCAGTTATGGCAGGACCTGAACGGGGCAGAGCCTCGACGATTACGAAGAGCCGGTCCACGCCTGTCTGTTGCAACCCCACCTGGAATTGCAGGTTGATGCTCGCCCCGTTTGCAAGTGGAGTTGTAAGCGAAACGGCGCCGGCTGACCACGAGCTGTTGTAGCCGCCACCGTTGAGTTGCTGTCCGGCAAAAGTCTCTTCCAGCGTTGTTCCTTGCGCAGTAACGTTACAAGGCGCCGCTGCCGGGGCGCAGGTAACGACGTCATTCACTGAAACGACCGCCGCCGATGAACTCACCACACGCAGATCAGCGACGCAACCAGCCGGCGCGGGTTCTACGGTGCAGGGGTTGGGGTTTGACGGAAAGATTGACGGAAAAGTGGAGATGTCTACGACCCGGAAACGCAGTCGAGTGATTGGTTGGCCCACATTGTTTGTAATCCGCCGCCGGAAAGTCAGCGTGCCAAACGTACTGGTGGCGCCTGGCCCAGGAGTAGTATTGCGGACTCGATTAGGAGCGGCTTCCTCCGACACCGAAGAATCCAGGGCCGAGACGACAATGCCAGGATCCAGGATGCCAGTGATCGGGCCCGATAGATTTTCCGGTCCCGGCGCTCCGTGGCGTTGATGGTTCAAACCGACATTCAACCCATTGATGTCGGTGTGAAGAAAGTCGGCCGCATTGTCACCAGTGTCTTGTGGAGTAGATCCAGAAGGCCCGGCAGTTGTGGAAACCAACGAGGCTGAGTTGCAATTGCCCACCGCAGAGCCGGTACAACCGCCCGGCAACTTGCGAAACAAGGAGCCGTCCGTGACCAGAGGACTGAGAGCCGGATAACCGGTACCCTCCTTATAAACTGGGTTGAGCTCAGCGTCTGAGCCCACCGCATCGATGCGGTTTGCAAGGTTGAAGTTCGAGAGGTTTGACGTGTCAAACAGCGCAATGCCGGCGTTGTCTGGGATGTTCTGGGTATAGGTTATGTTTCCGATCGCGGTGGTGCCGCTACCAGCCGGGTAGTTACTCAGACTGTAGCCGGACGAGTTGACGGCGAGGTAGTGGCCTCTGGCCGGGATTACGGTCCCGTTTGGAATGACGAACCTGATGCTGAACGCTCCATCATTGAGCGCTAGGTTGGAGGAGCAGGCAAGGGCATAGCCGGTTGAACCCAACTGGGCGTTGACCGTATGGCTCGAATCGCTGTTGTTGTAGATCTCGACAAACTCGTCGGTGGCGCCATTAGGCCCCCGGAGACGAAACTCACTAATAAGAAGCGGTGCAGTCGCCGCAGGACTCTGGACGTCAACCGGACTTGATTGGAATTGGTCTAATGATTTGCTTGCGGGTAGCGCGGCAGCGAATGAAGGTTGCCACAGGCGTGTGCCCGAGAGCAGCAAAGCAAGAATTGGAATGACAGAGATGACTACGAGGTAGCGCAGGCGCGTTTGCGTTTGCGGAGCGTGCTTCATGACTCCTCCTGAAAAACTCAA
>JAXIOV010000093.1:0-11501 GCA_045403245.1 Pyrinomonadaceae bacterium
CGTAAGTACTCAGGAAGCTCTCAAATATCCCTCAATGATGTTTCTCAAACACTGATATGGGCGAGCACGCAACTAATTTCTACGAGTTTGGCCGCTTCCGAGTGAAGACCGCCGAGCGGGTGCTTTTGCGTGAACGCGAACTGGTTCCGCTTACGCCCAAGACCTTCGACATCCTTCTAACTCTCCTCGAAAACGACGGCCGGGTAGTCGAAAAAGACGACCTGATGAAGAAGGTCTGGCCGAATACCTTCGTAGAGGAAGGCAACCTCACCCAAAACGTTTCCCTGCTGAGAAAAGCGCTTGGTGAGACCGCCAGCGGCCCCCAGTTTATTGAAACTGTGCCCCGCCGCGGCTACCGCTTCGTAGCTCCAGTTACCAGGCTCGACGCCGCCGGCGAGGAACAATCCACTCCTCCAGTCACAGCGACCGGGGAGAACGGTCACTCAGCCGGTGCAACCGAGGCTTCCGCCGCGAGCATCGCGCAGTCGCTACCTGAAGGTAAGCGTTGGGCTTCTTTGAGACGTCGGGCGCCAGTAATGGCGGTGGCCGCGGCCGCCATCGTCGTGATCGGCGGCATTGCCTACTTCAGTAGTCGTGACCGAGCCGGGGCCAGCCCAAACGCGATCGAATCGATCGCGGTCCTGCCTTTTGTCGACGAAACTCCTGACGCCGACACCGCTTACCTTAATGACAAAATCGCAGAGAGCCTGGTCAACAGCCTGGTTAAGCTGCCAAAGCTGCGAGTAGTTCCGCGGAGTGTGATGATCAACTACCGGGGGCGGAACGTTGATCCGCGAAAGGTGGGTCAGGAACTAAACGTTCGCGCCGTGGTGACTGGCCGCGTTCAGCGCCACGGCGACACGATCAGCATTCAGGCTGATCTGATTGACCTGGAAAATGTTGCCCAGATCTGGGGCCAGCACTACGACCGGAAACTCGCCGACATTCTTCTGGTGCAGGAAGAAATCTCCCGCGACATTTTTGAGAACCTGCGGCTGAAGTTGAACGTTGTTGAGCAAAAGCAGTTGGAGGCTTACCGGCTTTACCTGAAAGGAAGGAATTCCTGGAACAAGCGTACGCCGGAAAGCCTGCAGCAAGGCATTGTTTATTTCCAGCAAGTGATCGATACGGATCCCAATTATGCCGCCGCCTATGCGGGCCTGGCTGACTGCTACAACATGCAGGTCATCTACGGCGTGGCGCAGCCGAAAGATGGTTTTCCTAAAGCGAAGGAGGCCGCCATCAAGGCGCTGGAGATTGACGACTCACTGGCCGAGGCTCACACGTCGCTGGCATTCATTAAGTTTCGCTGGGACCGCGATCGGGTGGAGGCCGAGCGTGAGTTTCAACTGGCGATCAAGCACAAACCCGCTTACGCGCCAGCACACCAGTGGTATAGCTCTTACCTGGTTGCGCTGGAGCGTTTTGATGAGGCCGTTGCCGAAGCGAAGCGCGCACAGGAGCTTGAGCCTTTGTCGCTGATTGCAAGTTCGCACCTCGGCTGGATTCTCTACCTGTCCGGGCGGCAGGATGAAGCCATCGCGCAAGCTAATAAGATGCTGGATCTCGATCCGAACTTCTTTGCCGCGCGCCGCTATCTCGGGCTTTCCTATGAACAAAAGGGGATGTACCCACAGGCCATCGCCGAATTTCAACGTGGACTCCAGCTCTCCGGCAGTCCGCTTATGCTGGCTCTACTGGGACATGCTTATGCTGTTTCGGGGAAAACTTCCGAGGCGCGCCGGGTGCTGGCCGAGTTACACGATTTGGAGAGCAGGCGATACATCTCACCTTATATGGTCGCTGCAATCCACGCAGGGCTAAACGACAAAGACCAGGCGTTCAAGTTGCTCGAGAAGGCTTTCGAGGAAAGAGACGTTTGGTTAATGAATTTGAAGGTCGATCCGGTTTTTGCGAGGCTCCGTTCAGATCGTCGCTTTCAGGATCTACTGACGCGCGCCGGCTTAAGACCGTAGTCGAATTTCTATCATGAGTGAACAACGCGCGAACTCTTTTGATAGCTTCCCGACTCGCGCCCCGACACGTTCCAAAAAAATGGAAAAAGGAGGTGGGGAGTTTTCGTCACAAACCTCTTCGCTTCCGATCAGTTTGATGATATAGAAGCTATCCCCAGACTGTCCGACCAGAATTGATAAACCGAGTTTGGCCGACTAATTTTTTTGCTATGAGGAGTACGAAGATGAATATCTCTCTTAGCGTCACTCGCACGCTTCCCATTTCGATTTGTTCAGTTAAGCGAGGACTTGCAAGACGCGCATTCCTTTTCAATGCGCTGGGAGCAATTGTGTTACTGGTGGTTGCTTCCGCATCTGTTTTCGCCCAGGCTCCGGACATTACCAGGTTCACAATCAAGTCAACTGTGCTGGGCGAGGACCGGGCGGTTCTCGTGCGCCTACCGGCTGGATACGAAGCCAACAAGCAAACCTATCCAGTGATGTATATGACTGATGGCGATGCTCACATTGCTCACACTTCCAGCTCGGTCGAGTTCCTTGCCAGAAACGGACGCATGTCGGAATTAATCGTCGTCGGCATCCCTAATACTGACCGGACCCGCGATCTAAGTCCGACTCGACCCAAACAAGCGGGTGCGACTGGTGCGCCCAACTTTCCAACTGCCGGAGGCGCCGATAACTTTCTCAAGTTTATCGAGACGGAACTGATACCGGAGATCGAGAAACGCTACCGGGTGACGCCGTACCGGGCCCTGGCCGGCCATTCACTTGGCGGACTCTTCGCAGTCCACGCGATGATCACCCGTCCCGAGCTCTTCAAGGCATACGTTGCGGTCAGCCCGGCGTTGCATTGGGACAACCAGGTTGAGGTCAAACGCGCGGATGATTTCTTCAAAACGCGGAAAGAGCTCAATGCTACCTTCTTCATGACAATCGGCAACGAACCGGGTGAAATCGACGACGCTTACCATCAAATGAAGCAGATCCTGGCAAAGAACCAGGTCAAGGATTTTGAATGGGAAGCGGTGGAAATGCCGGATGAGGATCATGGCTCGGTGGTCTTGCGCAGTCACTACTCGGGACTGCGAAAGATGTACGCCGGTTGGCAGATGCCGAGAGATCCGAATAGCGGAGCCATCGCCGGCGGCATGAAAGCCGTGGACGATCATTTCGGCAAACTAACCGCGAAGTTTGGCTACGCGATTCCGGTGCCGGAGGCTCTGATTAACCAGGTGGGTTATCAACATCTCTTCGCAAATCAACCTGAAGAGGCAATCGCTGTCTTCAAGCTGAACGTCGAGCGTTATCCTGGATCAGCCAACGTCTATGACAGTCTGGGAGAAGCGTACGAACGCGGCGGAAGGTTGGATCTGGCAACCCCTCTCTATGAAAAGGCCCAGGCACTAGGCAAACAAAACAACGATCCGAACGCGGCGCTGTTTCGAGCAAACTATGACAGGGCAGCAGAGAAGTTGAAACAGGAAACCGCAAAGAAGAATGGCGGCGATCCTACGAAGAAGAGCCAGTAAGCCGTAGCAGGAAAAACCAAAGCTGCGAGAAAAACAGCCGCCGGTTAGCGCGGACAGACCCGGATCAGCTTGATCCGCGAGTTCGCGCTAAACCGCGGCCATGTTCAGTTGCCTACGGACTAACTTCAAACTGGCCCACTAACAATCGGGTGATGGCGCCCGAAACGTTTTCGCTAGTCCGTGTGAATTCCCAACCGGTCGGCGCACTTGTAAAGCGAGAGTCCCAGTAAGCAGGCGATTACCAGGTTGAAGTAGAACGTAAATATGCCCCCGATAAACTCCGCTGGAAGGTTTCCAATCAATGGCAAAGCGAACGGCGACATCACGATCGCAACAATGACTGCGATGACCAGACCGACAATCTGAATCGCCAGCACCATTCCAAATGCCTTGAAGTAAGTGCCGCGCATTCGCCGAATTGTATCTATCCCCACCATCGGGTTAATTACTGAACCAAAACTCTGCGTGTAACCCGCGACGGTCAGAGCCATCGGGTAGTAGAAAGTTCCCCAGGCAAAGGTAATGAGTAGTAGTCCGAGTATGAGGATGCCCGCTCCGAGATAAGGCAGCAGCATGCGTAATGCTCCGGCGGGATCGCTCTTTTCGTTCTTTGATATCTGGCTTGCCGGCCTCATTTCGTTGGGTTTCTGGTTGGCTGCTGCCAGTTTCTCCGGGTCGGCGTTCGGGTCGGTTAGAGGTGCGAGCTCTTCCGGAGTTGGCCCGAGCGGCTGCGCAGTTCCAATGTCGCCGCCCTGCAATGGGGAAAGGCTCGGTCCCTTGCTCACCACACCGATAATGAGCGCGATGGTCAAGACAATCGTTGGCCCCCAGGTGACTATCGTGATGCCGACGCCGAGTATGATCGGCACCACCAGATCGTCCCAGAGCGAAAAGGCGCTGAAGTCAGGCATGAAGCTTCGATTTAGCCTGCCCCATGCAACCTGGCTGATGACATGCGACATGCAGCCAAACATCATTACGTAGGCGATCGTTCCAGTGCGAAATCCACCAAGCATTAAGAGCGAATAGATCAGGGCGCCAAAGACCAGCGCACCCTTATGCTGGAGCGGGTAGCGCACGGCACGGCCAAGATCCTCAAAACCAAAGCCTGAACTTTGAAACTCCGCGTTGGCCGTCCTCGCTTTGATTTCTTCGTAAGGCTTGCAGAGTTCACCACACAAAGGGCACAGCGGAATCCTGCTGGTGCTTACATAGTTTGGGCAATCATTGCAGAACTCACCAGCACACATGCGACAGACGTAAGCGGGAATAACGTCAGGATGGCTGTAACAAGCGTTATCAAACGCAGGCAGAGCCGATCCGGCCTCGAGCGTGCTCTGCTGATCAAACGAGTCCCGGCTTTCGGTAGCGGATTGTTTATGTGAAAGCGGCTCAGTGTCTTCCGGCATTGCGGCCGAAGAGATATCCACCGGGGCGACATATTCACCATTGAATGCAGCTCGCAACATTGGCGCCCGGCCGGCGTCGATCCAGCTGAGATTACCCTTGCAGACCTTATCTGTCGGCAAAACGCAGCCTTCAGATATCCACTGTCTCAACGTTTCCAGGTCGGTTTCGAATACGCCGTCGGGCGTGCTGACACGCCATTGTTCAACTTGTGCACTCATCGTATTGATCCTGATTTTGAGTTGCTTTCCAGGGTGAGACTGGAGGTCTTGCTTGCGGATTTAGGATCCGCTTCGGTGGTTCAAGTGCGGCGTGGATGGCCGAACGGATGACACGCCCGAGAGTTTCAAGACCCGAACTGGGTCAAAACAAATACTAACGTCCTGAATTGAGCCCGTCAAGACTTTGGTTTTTGGCAGGCCAAGACGTTCGTCCTCAAGGTTTTGAAGGAGCGGTAGCCACTAAGGAAACGACCATCGTGCCTTCTGGGATCAGGCGTCTCGCCCGCAAGAGCGTGCAGAGCACGCTCAAGGCCGTGAATACACTCAACGTTGACGATAAGTAGCGACTTGATCGCGCCTCACGGCGCTGGTTGCGGGCGAGACGCCTGATCCCAGTAAGCGCAATGAACCAGAATTCCAACGTCAGCCGAAGTGCTCGGCGATACTTGACACATGTCCATGACTGGTATAATTCAGCAACATTCTTAAGGAGAGTAAGGAGAGAAATGAGCTGGAACCAACCTTCAACTACTACGCCACAAATCGCGGAACTGCGGGACGAGCGCGTCACAGCGTTTCTCAGCAAAGTTTATGGCTGGATGTTCGTCGGACTGCTGATCACCTCGGTAACGGCATTCGTTGTCGCGTCATCACCAGCTCTGATTGACGTTTTCGTTTTCAATCGCATCCTTTTTTGGGGACTGCTTTTGGCCCAACTCGGACTCGTCTTCTACCTAGCGGCCCGCGTCGAACACATGTCGCCGACCGCCGCCGCCGGCTTGTTCATGCTGTACTCAGGACTTGTCGGGATAACGTCATCGGTATATCTGTTGATTTTCACCGCCGTCTCGATAGCCTCAACTTTCGTTATCACTGCCGGGATGTTTGGCACGATGGCGGTGTTTGGGACCATGACGAAAAGAAGTCTTGCGGGTTGGGGTCAATTTCTTTTCATGGGATTGATTGGACTCATCCTGGCTATGATCGTCAGCATGTTCTGGCAAAACGGCGCCATGCATTTCGTGATATCTGTCATTGGCGTCTTCATCTTCACGGGGCTGACAGCTTATGACGCGCAGCGACTAAAGCAAATGGCGGTCGCGCTACCTGACGGACGCGTGGGCTCTTATGCAGTCGTCGGCGCGCTCTCGCTATACCTCGACTTCATCAACCTCTTCTTTTTCCTCTTGCGATTGACCGGGGGCCGGCGAGACTGAGGACGGCAGAGGGCAGTAGGCAGACTGCCACACGTTTATTGATAATTGCGTTAGAAAAAAGGGCAGCAATTTCAATTGCTGCCCTTTCTCGTTTGATACCAGCGGATGCCTACTGCCCCTGCCTACTGCCTTCTGCTTTCCGCCTTCCGCCTTCCGCCCCCTGCTATTTGTCACTTCCGTCCGGCTTGGGTGCGTTGTAAAACTGGCGCGCCTGGATTACAAATTCCTTGTCATCGTAAGTGCCGTCACCGTTAACGTCGACGCTTACTTTCAGTTTGTGCTGCTTTCCATCGCGGATGCTGCCCGGATTGAACGCGAGGCTGTACTGACTGCGTAGAAGGCTGTTGATTGACTCCAAAACTTTCGGCAGCTCGCCTTCAAACGTTACCGGGTAATACATCCCGCCTGTTTCAGTTGCAAACGTTTTCAACGTGTTCTGGGCCTGGTAGAAGGTCATCCGGCCCGGGCCGCCCAGAAGATCATCAGTTGCCTGCATCCTCTCGCTGTATTTCTTGAAAAACAGGTTGCCAGTTCCGATGATGTAAACCGGAATACCGGCATTCTGCAAAACTTTGCGCGCATCGCCGTAATTGATCTTGCTAAACGTGTCGATGCCCGAAGCTACCAACACCACTGCGCGGCGCCGCCCCTGCACACTCACCAAACCTGAGTAGTCGGACTTCTCAGCTTTGGACTCTTCGAGGACCACCGAATCACCGCGTCCACCGATCAGGGTAAACTTGAGCGCATCAAACAAGTTGGTCTCTCTAAAGGCAGGTTGGTTGCGCAGTAAAATGTTGATCACTGCGTTGATGCGCTGTGGGTCGTTGGTAAAGTCTGTCAACGGCGTCGGGCGCATATCAAACGCCACCACGGAAGCAAAGTCGTCGGGCGGCTTTATGAACCGTGAGAGAAACATCGCTACCGGACGAATTACTTCATACGTTCCTGGATCGTACCCGCTGCTTCCCCAGTACCCGAGCGCCTGCGAGAGTTTGCTGTATTCAACCACCATGGCCACCGTGATCGGGGCTTCGGGAGTCGAAAAATTCGTAATCTGTTGCTGCCCACCATCAGCATAGAGCGCGAAGTTCTCTTTCTTCAATCCGGTGACGATCTGCCCACTTTTCTTGTGATATACGACCACATCAACGTTGACGATCTGAGTTGCGATTGTGATCTTCTCAGCTTCCTGCGGCTTGCCGACGATGTCCGGCGGTGGTGGCTCCTGCTTTTCACCTTGTTCGCCGGTCTCTTTGGGACGTTTGTTCTTTTTTTCGTTACTGGTGGGTGGTTGGCGGCGCGACTGGGCAAACGCAAAATCGCTGGTCAGGCTGGCGAGCAGAACTGCACCAACCAGCAGCGCCAGAAGAGCTCGCGCGGATCTATATATTTTCATTGGAATCACCTGGGGAATAGTCAAAAACGGGCGATGGGTTTAGGAATCCCACCCGCGCATACATTTTTCGCAACTTGATGTGATGCCAACCGGCAAACCGAGGTTTGCCCCGGTTTATCTCCCGCCAGCTTCTGCCTCGATGACCACATCGTAAGTTCCCGTATTATCGTTGAGATTACCCTCATTTACGCCCAGAAATAATACGCCATCCCGCTGAGCTACAAACTCCCGGCGGGTGCCAATCACCAGAAACTCGTCATTATCGTCACCAATAACGGCGATCAGGGCGCCGGTGGGTTCGTTGCGCATTAGCTTTTCGTTGTCGGGTGACCCGGCCATGCCGCCAGGCGTAGAGAAACGCCCGCTCCCAAGCGACACTCGCCCGGTGGCGCTGATCCGCAGTCGCTGTCCCTGGCGAACGACGAGTCCGCTGTTGGTCCAACCGTTGCTCGCATTGTCTGCCCGGACTCCAACTTTGACAGTAAAAAACGTCGCCGACCCCGGCGCGCTCGTCGGCCCAGGCTGACTCGTGTTTGCCCTTGCAGGAGTTCTGCCCGTGTCAACCGGAGGATTCGTTCTGGTAGGTTGAGAAACCGGCGTGTTCCTTGGGATCGAAGCTGCCGTGTCGTCGTTTCCAAGCACTGAGGCGGCTGCGGTCGTCGCAGAATCAAACTCAATTGACTCGACGTCTTCAACGTAGATCAGAGTTCGACTACGGCGACCCTGGGACCCTCCACCGACCAGGACGGTGAATTGCTGATCGTTGAACCCAATCACCTGACCGCGAATCACGTTGCCGTCTTTCAGACGAATCGTGTCGGCAAGAGCGGGAACGAACAGGCCCAAAAGGAGTGTCAGGCAACAGGCGCGCATAATATTCTTCATAGTCAAATCTCCAAAAGAACTTTTCACAAACGAGGTTTAGCAAGAGTCGATGGCTTTTGCAAGCGGGAGAGGTAAGTAGCATTCTCGGATGCGTCCGGGTCGGGAAAGGTTGTGGCGGAAACCGCCTTAGACCCTGGACAAACGGGGCTTGCCCACCCCAGGCAAACACAAGTAAGCTAAACTCGCATGTTGCCAATAAAGGGTGTTTACGAGGTTGCGATTCGGGTCAAGGATCTGGCTCGCGCTGAAGCGTTTTACAAGGGAGTGCTCGGACTTGAGGAAGGCGTGCGTGACGAAAAGCGCAATTGGCTCTTCCTTTACGCCGGCGGAAGGGCGGGAATGGTCGTGCTGCAGGAAGACAAAGGAGACTGGCCCACCCAACACTTTGCCTTCGCCGTCAGTGAAACTGACATCAATCAAGCCGCCCAGATGCTAAAGGAACGAGGCGTGGTGGTTTCCGAACCCGTGTACCACAAATGGATGGACGCCCAGTCAGTTTACTTTGATGACCCCGATGGCCACGCGCTCGAACTCTTCGCTCCCGGCGCTCCAACCGCCTCCTAAAAGCACCACCAGCAGGCCCCCAAGGTTGGTTCTTCCAAAAAGCCTGGTAGTTTCTGGTCGAGGCAGGCAGCCGGCCGTTTTTCAGATTTGCCAATCGCAGGATTGAGCGATATAGTATCTCCAACTAGATGGTTGGTGAATCCTTCCATCCACGTGGTTGCTGGGGTGAGGACAGTGACCACATAAGATTAGGCGCGACAGTCCAAAAGCTGTTGCGCCTTTTCGCTTTTGGGCCTGATCCCTGGAACTGGATTATTCCGGGTGCTGGTCAGGAAAGCGGTCCGCGATGAGATTCAAGTTGATGTTGTGTTCAAGAAACGCTTTCGCCCCAGCGATCACCAGCGAAAATCCGCCGGTTGAGTCGAGCGCTTGCTTTACGACTTCATCGCCATCCCCGGTAAAGCCGCAGTTGGCGATGCTGACAAGGGTGGTGTCGTTTGATCGGGACGTGAAATTCCATTCCACTGTCGTGGGTGTCTCCCCAGGTGCTCCCCACTCGATAAGTATCCGCTTATTTTCTTCAAGTGCCTTCACGTTGACTTCAACGGTAATATTGTACATTTCCCAATCCCAGCGGATTTGTTTACCCACTTCGAGTTTGCCGCTGCCCCTGGTGAACCAGAAGTTGGATATGCTAAGTGTACTTACCGCGGGATTGCCTGTCACCCGCCCTCGCCAGGAGGTGATAAGACTAATCCTCCGGCAGGCCCTCGACCTCCGTCACCGGCCGGACTTCGACAGTTCCGATGCGCGCTCCGGGAATCCTCGCAGCGATGTCCATCGCCTCGTCGAAGTCACGAGCATCGATCAGGAAGTAGCCACCTAACTGCTCTCGGGTTTCTGCAAACGGGCCGTCAGTCATAAGTCGTTTGCCGTCGCGAATCTTTAAGCACATCGTCTCCGACGTTGGGTGGAGCGGTGCGGCGCTTAGATATTGTCCATTTGAGTGGAGCTGGTTCGCGAGTTGGACGGACTCCCGAAGCAACTCCTCCCGCTCTGCCTCGCTGCGTTTGTTGAATGCTTCCTCGTCGTGGTGAACAAGCAACATGAATTTCAAGTTGTCTTCCCTTTCAAGGTGTCTATCTGTCGTCCTCAAGCCGGCGACAGTCTCAGGCAAATGGGTTTTCATCCGCGCTCGGGCCGTATATCGAGGGGATGGGTACGTCGAGTTCGCGCAGGTACACAGTCAGTTGCCCGCGATGGTGGTACGCTATGAACCTGACCGGGATCTTATTGTCCCATTCATGTGTCGCTTAATTCTGTCGATTTTTGTCGTAGTTCACCATCCATTGAACCCCGAATTTATCGGTGAATGAACCAAAATACGCTCCCCAGAACATATCCTGGAGCGGCAACTCTATTTTCCCGCCGGCAGAAAGGCCGTTGAAGAGTCGGTCCGCTTCTTCTTTGCTGTCCGGAGAGAGCGCGATATAGAAGTTGTTTCCGAGCGTTAGCTTTTGTCCCAGTGATTCCAGAGAGTCGGTGGCCATGAGGACATTGCCATTGCCGATCGGTAAAGCGATGTGCATTATCCGTTCCTGATCGGCTTCGGCGATCTGCCCGCAGTCCGGGTTGTCTTTGAATCGCATCAAGGCCGCGAACTCACCACCAAACACAGACTTGTAAAAATTGAATGCTTCTTCAGTGTTACCGTTAAAGTTCAAGTATGGATTCATTGCTGCCATTTTCGTCTCCTTTTGTCGTTCAGTTTACGCCCTCAGATATTTGCTCGAGCTAAGTACGGCTGACTACGTTGTGCTGTAAGCGAGCTGGAGCCTAAATTGTGTGCTACGACAGCAACCCGGTCGCTACGGCTCCCGGTTCTGATACGCGCCCAGCCCGTTACCTTCTTGCGTCTCTATGTGTTAGTCGAACGGCGGGTGCGGGAATCGACAGTTCAGCCGACGTTTTTTTCGCGACGGGATGAGAGGGCGCGAATCAGAACCGGGAGCGGTAGCGACCGGGTCGTTGCCTCCCCACTCAACTCGTGGCTGCGCAGGCGTCAAGGTGCTGAGTCCGCAGCAACCGGTAGTCACCGTGACACGTACAGAGTTGAGTCTCGCGACAGCGACCCGGTCGCTACGGCTCCCGGTTCTGATGCGGGTGCAGAAAGAGCCGTAGCGACCGGGTCGTTGCCTCCGCACTCAACTCGCATAGCGCGCAGGCGTCAAGGTCCTGAGTCCGCAACAACCGGTAGTCACTTCGACACGTACAGAGTTGAGTCTCGCGACAGCGACCCGGTCGCTACGGCGCCCGGTTCTGTTGCGGGGGCAGAAAGTGCCGTAGCGACCGGGTCGTTGCCG
>JAXIOV010000102.1:0-37807 GCA_045403245.1 Pyrinomonadaceae bacterium
GGACCAGCTTCCGGTAACGCTTGCGAATGCTGTCGTCGAAACGTATTTGATGACCAGTAAGATTGGCACATGCATGTATTGCCACAGTCTTTCCCAGGGACTAATCACTCAGAAGCAACTCGATTTCAGCTTCTTGTTGCAGGAGGCTTATCCAATTACAAGTAGTTCAATTGCATCGTTGAGGGCGCAACGTCGACAAATGTCACAAGGGACACGAATGCCGACGCCGCGAAAAAGGCCTGTGATTAAGAAGTGACTGCGGTTGGGTGCTCATGACAATCGAGCCCATCTAGTACCCTGACCGAGATTGCTATTACCTCTGCAGCGTGAAGTTGTATGTGATCACTCCCGAGACCTTGACCGGAGCGTCGCCGAGCATGGTGGGCGAGAAACGTGCCCCAAGCGCTGCCTGCTGAGCAGCCGCTACGAGCGTTGCGTGACCCGAAACGGCCTTCGCAGAAATGACCTTTCCTCGTTCATCGATAACCACCTGGACACTCACCACGCCCTGGATACCGGATATTCTTGCGATAGGCGGATAGGGTGGCTTGGGCAGTGAAATTGCTTCACTGTTGATGACTCTCTTGTGCACCATCGATGGCCGGGGCTTTTCAACAGGAGCCGGAGGCGGGGTGCCAATCTCGATCACTGGACCTGTCGGATTGACAGGCTGGCCACCTGATCCAGGTCCGGCTGGTCCACCAGAACCGAGGTCAAGATCACGTCCCGTAAATCTGACTATGCCATGATCGGGAAGTGGCAGATTCTTGTTGGGGGCGGCAGAAGGCTTATCCGGAGCGACCCGAGGATCGTTTACGTTCGACATTGCCACGGCGCGCTCGGCGTAGTTTTGCCTGTTGTTACTTCTGGCCGGCTCATTGGGCCTTGTCGCCGGCGTTGGTTGAAGCGAGTCCAGCTCAATCGGACTGAGCATGGTGATGTATTGCGTGTTCTGGTCTTCGAGGCGCGCATCGTAAGCGTAAATGCTGGCCACGCCGGCGGCTACAAAAAGCACGGCATAGGTTGCGGTGGTGAAGAGAAAGAACGAACCGCGGCGTTTGAATTCGCCTTTGTGCGAACTCGACTCAATCAGGTTATTAAACATCAGATCCTCCCTGTGCCGGTGCCAGCGGGGTCGCGCGGGAGCGTACTCGGGAACTTAGACCCCGGATACGCGTGCGAGGTTCCCAAGGATCTGGGTTGAGTCCAAAGTCCAAAGTCCAAAGTCCAAGGGTTCCTTGCCGCCGCGGCCGGCTGTAGTCTGCAGCCGCATATCTTGGGGTACCCCCACGACGCAATTCCGATGTACAGCTTACCCAGCGACCCAAAACAGACTTTGGACCTTGGACCTTGGACTTTGGACTTTAGACTTTGGACTTTCGAAAGCTGCCGCTGGTAGGATTGGCGCGCTCTCGCACCCCACTTTTCCAGGAGAAGAACAAATGGCGACGACCAGTGAAGCCCTCAAGGAAGAGCTCAATCCATTTGAAATTGCCAAGCAACAATTCACGCGCGCCGCTGACTATCTGGATCTCGATGCGTCTTTACGAAACGTGCTGCAAAGGCCGAAGCGCCAGTTGATCGTTTCGATCCCGGTAAAAATGGACGGAGGCGACGTGCAGGTCTTCGAGGGCTATCGTGTCCAACACAATATCGCCCGCGGACCCGCGAAAGGTGGCATACGTTACCACCCAAGCGTGACCCTCGATGAGGTGAAGGCCCTGGCCTCGTGGATGACCTGGAAATGCGCCACCGTGAATATTCCTTACGGCGGCGGGAAAGGCGGCGTCATTTGCGATCCCAAACGAATGTCCAAGAATGAACTTGAACGATTAACGCGTCGTTACGCTTTCGAAATCGCCCCGATTATCGGTCCTGATCGCGATATTCCGGCCCCGGACGTTTCTACAGACGAGCAGACAATGGCCTGGATCATGGACACTATCTCGATGGTGAGGGGACATACTGAGTTGGGTGTGGTCACCGGCAAGCCCATTTCGCTCGGTGGTTCACAAGGACGAGCCGAAGCAACTGCGCGTGGATGTCTCTACACTTTGCGCGAAGCTTGTCGCGTAAAGGGTCTGGATCTCAGAGGAGCGCGCGTCGCCGTCCACGGCTTTGGCAACGCGGGAGCAAACATCGCGCGCCTGGTGGCGGCAGATGGCGCCAAAGTTGTTGCAGCTTGCGATTCAAAGGTCGGAATCTACTGTGATAGCGGTATTGATGTGATGGCGGCGATCCAACAGAAGGCCGACACAAAGTCTTTGGCCGGAGTTCCCGGCACCAAAGAGATTTCTCCCGAGGACATCGTCGCAGTCGACTGCGAGATTTTGCTGCCCTCGGCATTGGAAAATGCGATCACCCTCGAGAACGTCGGCAGGGTCAAAGCAAAAATCATTGCGGAACTGGCCAACGGTCCGACGACGCCCGGCGCGGACCGAGTGCTTGACGGTCAGGGGGTTTTTCTGGTCCCTGACATTCTTGCCAACGCCGGTGGTGTGACAGTCAGTTATTACGAATGGGTTCAAGACCAGTACTCATTCTTCTGGTCTGTGAAACAGATCAATGACACGCTCGAACAGGCGATGCGGACTGCCTTCTATTCAGTTTTTGAAACTACCCAGCGCTACAACACCGACATGAGGACAGGTGCATACATACTGGCGGTGGAGCGAGTTGCCGAGGCAACGAGTGTCCGCGGAATATTCCCGTAACTTTGAACTTGGGGTTTTGACTTTCTGCTTCTGAGTTTCGAGTTTGGAGTTTCTCGGCTTAGTGGCAGTGGCATGAGGTCAGTACCACCACCAAGCGGGTGGGTGATACATTCGCAGCTCGAAACATCCGATATCTGGCGCGAAACTCCAAACTTTAGACAGCAAACTCGCTACAAAGCCTCAAAGGACAAAAAAACAGGTCCATCAGATGAAAGACAAGATCACAATTTACGAAAAGCCGACTTGAACGAAGTGCCGCGAAATGGACAAGCTGCTCCGGGAGAGTGGCGTCGACTTTGAAAAGGTCAACTACTACGTCGAGCCGTTGAGCAAGAAGAAGCTCGGAGAGTTGATTCGCAAGATGGCGATCAAGCCGCGTGAGCTCTTACGCAAGAGCGAACCGATCTATCGAGAGTTGGGATTGGCGCGAGAAGAACTTACTGACGATGAAATCCTCTCGCTGATGGTTGAGCACCCGGACTTGATTCAAAGGCCAATTGTTGAACGCGGCAAGCGGGCGGTGCTGGGTCGACCAACAGAAAATGTGAAGGCATTGCTGTAAGTCGGCCCCACACAGAATGAGGTTGCGTTGAAAAAACCTGAAACCATTTTCGTTTGTCAGAATTGCGGACATCAATCAGGCAAATGGCTGGGAAAATGTCCGGAGTGTGGCGAATGGAATTCGCTGGTTGAAGAACGCGCTCGCGTCGCCACGAAAGGAAAGGGCCGCAGCGGTCTAAAGTTGCGAGACGTTGCCGCCGTTGCTTATTCCGAGATCGAATCCCAGGATGAAGTTCGCATTTCCTCGGGCGTGACTGAATTCGACCGCGTGCTTGGTGGCGGAATTGTCCCCGGAACGCTGGTGCTCATTGGCGGCGATCCCGGGATTGGAAAAAGCACCTTGCTGCTCCAGGTTGCGGATCGACTTAGCGCGCGCGAAGGCGCAGTGCTCTATGTTTCTGGCGAGGAGTCTGAGCGACAGATCAAACTGCGGGGCGAGCGCCTGCGGGTGGAAGCAAAAAATCTGTTTCTGCTGCCCGAAACAAATCTCGAAAACATCTTTCACGAAGTCGAGCGGCTTAAACCCACCGCGCTGGTAGTTGATTCCATTCAGACCGTCTTCTCCGCGATGATTGAATCCGCGCCGGGATCAGTTTCGCAGGTGAGGGAAGCGGCCCACCAGTTCTTGTTGCTGGCCAAGAACCGAACCATTCCGGTTTTTCTGATTGGTCATATCACCAAAGACGGATCGATTGCCGGGCCTAAAGCACTCGAACATGTGGTTGACACCGTTCTGTATTTTGAAGGCGAACGACACCACAACCATCGCATCGTTCGAGCGGTCAAGAACCGCTTTGGTGCGGCGAATGAGATAGGTGTCTTTGAGATGACGGCGGCAGGGTTGGTGCCGGTGGCGAATCCCTCGCAAATGTTTTTGCAGGAACGCCCGCAGGATGTAGCCGGTTCGGTAGTTACCGCCTGCATGGAGGGAACCAGACCGTTGTTGGTGGAGATTCAGGCGCTGGTTTCGGAATCAAAATACGGAACGGGACGGCGGATGACCCAGGGCGTTGATCAAAATCGCGTGGCGCTGTTGATGGCGATGCTGGAAAAACGCGTCGGCCTGCAGATGCTGGGCGATGATGTGTTCGTCAACATTGCCGGCGGGTTGGAAGTGGATGAACCAGCAGTTGATCTGGGCGTCGTTGCCGCCATCGCTTCGAGTTTCAAGAACCTTCCGATCGATCCGCATACGGCGATCTTTGGAGAAGTGGGTTTAACCGGCGAAGTGCGTGGCACAACTCAAGCGGCTGTTCGCGCGCGCGAGGCTCAGGCACTCGGGTTCAAGACTATTGTCATGCCGTCCTCCAACACTGCGGGTCTCGAGCGATTGCTTGGGATACGAGCTGTCGGTGTGCGGTCGGTCGAGGAAGCGCTCGAAGAATTGTTCTGATCCGAAAGGCAACTCTTTGGCCGCCGCACTTCAGAGAGTTTCAGATCAATTCCACGCGATCGCCTAAAGCAACACTCCCAATCTTCAGGACACTCGCATAGACCCCAAGATTCTGTTCCGCATCTCTCACAATCGAACGTAGCACGGAAGGATCCTTCGGAATATTCTTCTGTGCGTGCGTGGTCATCCCGCATCGCGCACATGGTATTTCACACTTCACCTCCGCGGTGCCAATACGAAGAGTTTTTCCGGCCCAGGTTGATTCAATCAGGCCCTCAAGACCGCCCTCTGTCTTAACGAGAAAGTTTGGACGAAAGCGACGGGCGTCCCAAATCGCGTTCGGGTTAAACTTCGCCATCGCCTGAAGCGACGCGCTGGTTAGCACATTTACCGGAAACGCGTCGAAGTAAGTACCGAGCGGAGACGTAAACTCCAGAACCTCGGCTGGTAAAACCGAAATATCCGGAATCGGCTCACCGGGCTCGCGACTGAAGACTTCCCGCAGCGCGCGATTCAGGTTGGGTAGCCTGGTTAACTTTGGTAACAGGGCGCGAAAACCTGGAATCTTCATGAGTGGCGCCATCACGCGCGCGCTCGGGTCGCTGCGACGATAGTGGCTCTTGTTGGTTGAGGGTTGACGCGGCCAGAGCGTCACTTGCTTCCCAAGAACTTCCGTAAGCCGAGCGTTTACTCTTTCGTCATCACTGCCGATTCGAGAGCCATCAGGAAAAGTAATGTCGATCTGAGGAATGCTTCCATTTGCCGGCTGCTCACGATATACAGCCGCACACTGTATCAGCATTGGAATTCGTTTGCCGTTCGTAATTTCGCGACTGGATTCATCGCGGACCGCCCAACCGCGGTCCGCCGGCAAACCGAGCGTTTCCACGGCGCATTGCCCGAGCTTCTCGCCGGCCATCGACTTCACCGGATATCGCCAGATTCCCTGAACAGTTCCAATTAACATGAATGACTGTTTCCTTACCGGTCTTTCTAACCAGCGTGTCTGCTCCGGTTATTGTTTGATAGTAATCGCTGCCATTCCCCGTTTTTGCAATAATTTGTTCAACGGTTCCAGATGGCCCACCTTAACGACGGACCAACTTGCCCTTTGCTGATCCAGAAGCTGTTGGTAGGTCGTAAACGCGCCAAGCGCCTGACTGGTTGGCGTGGCATCGGAGCTCTGGAGCAACTGCAACAGCGAACCCAGTGCGCCATTTAACGAGGCAACTGAGACTACGCCGACCGGAGGCCATTGCCGCTCAACGGCGACGAGCTCTGCCGCTTTATTATCAACCGCAGTGACGGCCCGCAAAATCTCGCCAAAAGTTTTTGCTTGCAACTCCTTCAACTGACGCCGCAGATCGTTGACCTGTCGCGTGGTGACGTAGGTTTCGTTCATTGCGTCTATGATCTTCATCTCCAGAGCAAGCTGTTGGCTCAGAGCCAGTGGCGAAATCTTCACGCGCGGATCCAACTTTACTTCCAGTGGAACGGTAAGGCTGCGACCATCGACCGTGAGTTTAACGCGGTAAAGTCCTGGAATTGCGAGTGGTCCTTCGGGAACCATGGTCGCGTTCTCACCATAGGCGACGGCGATGCTGTAGCCGAATCGCAAGGCCGGCGGCGGCGAGTGTCGCAAGTCCCAAACGAAGCGATTCAGGCCCACCTTTCTTGACAAAGGCGCTGGAGGACGCAACCAGTAAGTTGGAAACGCCTGAGTGTCTTCAACCTTCTGCGCTTCGTCGTTGCTGGAAAATTTTCTGACAAGTTTGCCGGCGCTATCCAGAATTTCGAGCGTCACTTCCCGTGCAGGAATCGCGTTTAGACTGAAATCGATAATCGCTCCGGTTGGAGGATTTTCTCCGGCCGGCGTTTCCGGCGGCAAAGGTGTATCGCGACTTTGATTCTTGCGAATCCGAATTGCTGTCGCCGGTCGGAACAAGTGAACCGGCGCTTCCAGAACCGGTGAAGTCAATTCGCGCAGCGGAGAAATGTCGTCAAGAATCCAAAACGAGCGGCCATGTGTGGCCACTACCAGATCGTTCCCCTTAATCAGCAGATCGCGAATGGATGCGTGAGGAAGATTCAATTGCAAAGGCTGCCACATTTCGCCGTCGTTGAATGAAACGTGAACTCCGTGTTCCGTGCCCGCGAACAGCAGGCCCTTTCTGACCGGATCCTCCCTGACGGCATGCACATAAGAATTGTCGGGAAGTCCTTTGGTGATCTTTGTCCAGGTTTTGCCGAAGTCTCGAGTGCGATAGATGTAGGGTTTGATGTCGTCCAGCTGATGGCGATCGATAGCTGCGTAGGCCGTTGCTGCATCATGCGGTGAAGCATCAATTAAGCTGACCATGCTCCACGGCGCCAGTTCGCGCGGAGTGATATTGTTCCACGTTCTGCCTTCATCGCGAGTCAGCTGAATTAAACCATTGTCGGTGCCAATCCAAATTGTGCCCGCAGCCACCGGCGAGGGCGCAATGGAGTAGATTACACCCCGCGCATCTTCTTCTTTTTCGCCCGGGAGCAACGTCAGATCGGGACTAATCACTTTCCAACTCTTACCGGCATCGACAGTCTTCATGAGAAATTGGGACGACTGGTAGAGCGCGTGAGGCGGCTGAGGCGAAAAGACCAGTGGCGTAGTCCACTGGTAACGATGCTTTGTCTTCATTCCAATCTCTGCCGGGGTCGGCGATACGTCCTGCACCTGGCCAGTCTTCCGGTTGTATCTAAACAATTCCCCGCCCGTGCTGCCGCCAAAAACAATGTCGGGATTAACCGGGTCAGGAGCGATGTAGCCACTTTCACCCGCGCCCACGGGATGCCAGTCGCGAAAAGTGATCTGGCCGTAATCACTGCGACTGATGACGGCGGCCGTGCCACTGTCCTGTTGAGCGCCGTAAACCCAATAAGGGAATTGATTGTCTACTGTCACGTGGTAAAACTGTGCGGTCGGTTGGTTGTACCAGCTGCTCCACGTCTTGCCGCCGTTTACAGTGACTAGCGTTCCCTGATCGACTCCTGAAATCATTCGACTCGGATTTTCCGGATCGATCCAGAGTGAATGGTAGTCGTCTCCGCCCGGCGCTCCGCGAATTGTCTTGAAGGTTTTTCCGCCGTCGAAGGATCGATAGAACGCAACATTCGAAACGTAGACCAGGTCGGGGTTCTTTGGATCGCTTCGCACTTCACCGAAATACCACCCGCGGCTAAGAAGACGGCTATCGGTGTTGACGAGGTTCCAGCTATCGCCACCATCATCCGAGCGATAAAGACCACTGCTGCGATCAGCGTCGATCAGGGCGTAAACGCGCTGACCGGCCTGGCCGGCCACAACATCCACCCCGATTCGGCCGAGTTTTCCTGAAGGCAGACCGCGGCCGGCTATCTCGCGCCAGGTCAAACCTCCATCGGTTGACTTGTAGATCCCACCGCCGGAACCTGTGATCGGCGCGTAGGCGTTCCAGAACGGCCGGCGCGCATTCCACAACGTAGCGAAGACGGTTCTTGAATTGTCAGGATCGAAGGCCAGATCTATCGCACCAATGTCTTCATTCTTGTAGAGGACTTTGGTCCAGGTTCTACCGCCATCAGAAGACCGAAACACACCTCGTTCTGAGTTTGGGCCAAAACCATGACCAAGCGCGGCGACGAGCACAATATCTGGGTTCTTTGGATCTACGAGAATGCGACCGATTTGCCGGGTGTCAGTGAGTCCCAGGTGCATCCAGGTCTGGCCGGCGTCGGTCGACTTGTACATGCCGTTCCCAAACGAGATGTCCGAGCGCATGTCCGCTTCACCGGTTCCAACATAGATGACTGACGGGTCGGACCATGAAACAGCGAGCGCGCCGATTGATTGAACTGGTTGGCTGTCAAATATCGGAAACCAAGTTCGACCAGCGTCCGTTGTTTTCCAAACACCACCGCCAACTGCCCCGAAGTAAAAAGTCTCCGGTTCTCCGCGAACTCCTGACACCGCCAGCACACGTCCACCACGATGTGGGCCGATGCATCGCCACTGCAAAGCTGAGTAAAAACTGTCAGGAACAGGCGATGTGGGACCAGAGTTCTGCGCGAAAAAAGATGTGGGCCCGAAAACGGACGTCAGCAGCAAACAAAAAATTCGCACGAAGCGAGACATCGGGTTCCTTTCTGTTTACTTGCGAGCGCGATCTTAGGCTGCCGTTAAATGGAACTACAAGTCTTTCGGTTGGAGACCTGTGTGCTTCGCGATACGTGCGAGCATCTTCGGCCCGATCTCAACTTTGTCATGAAACCCAAACACTACGTCAGGCCAACCTGGACGGGAGAGGACTTTGTGAGAACCAGATTCGCGTTTGATAGTCCATCCAACGCGGAGTAGTGCGGAGAGAACGCGCTTGGCCTTGGCTGAGGACCACTGACTCATGCCGCTGCGAAGGAAATATTTACAAACTCCGGAGTTCCCTCGGCATGCTCAAGTCGATCTGCCAACGTACGTAAAGCAAGAGCCTGAGCTTTGGCGATCGCTTCATCTGACGTTTCTCCGTAGGCCAGGACGCCCGGAAGTTCAAGGATTTCCGCCAACCAACGACCGTCATCTTCGCGCTCGTATTCAACTGTGAAAGTCATGATGCTACCTCTGAGGAAATCCTACCACGAGACTTGAGATCCGGCCCAACGAGCGCCTTTCTGCGCTGGGTAACGGCGCTAGCGGAAGCTGCGGTTGAGAGGCTGACTCCGATCCGATGAAGTCATAACTATCTTTTTTAAACTGAAGCTTCTCTGTCGAAATTGTTTCGGGATCTACCCTGCGTAGCCCGGTTTGGACGCGCTTCGGGTATGTGAAACTGCCGCGATCATCCCTTACTGAAACTACGTCGCATGAGCGCGCGACAACGATCACCAGACAAGTCTCAGAGGTGAAATCCCCGATGTCTATTTCGACCTGACGAACGTCTACGATTGCTCTAGGGTATTGGATGTATTTTTCGATAACCTCTCCAGTAAACGTTCCTCGCTCTTTTTTGAGCCTTTTGCTTTGACGACGAATTTTCTCCAGAAAACATCACTTTTCAGTAGCCGCTCTGGCTCCAGACGCTTCTCAATATCCAGTAGCACGTTCCTTAGTGAATCGCGAATCATCTTGAAATATTCTAAAAGACCATCGAAGGTCTCATGTGTTGTCCTAGCAAGTAAGACACTCTCTGGCACTGTGAGCGTCTCGGAGTACGCGGGATCTTCAGGATCAATGGTGGTGGCGAGGTCGCCAAGAATGTCTAATTCAACAGAATCGATTCTGTAGAGCACCAATCCGCGGAGGCCAAAGACCATCTCCATGATTTTCTTCATTGCCATTGGGTTCTCGGTATCCGGCGAATCAGCGGACAGTTCGACCCACCTCTCTGAGCGACGTGTCGAGCCCCATACTCGGTAAGTAAACAAAATGCTTGGACAAAGAATGTCCTTGGTGTGCAGCCAAACGACGTACTCGTAGAGGTTCGTGATCTGTGTTGCGTGTGCGTCCGCAAAAGCCTTTAAAGTTGAAATCAACTCTGCATACGTGGATGGCGACGCGGTTTTCAGAGCGGTTGCATCGTCCTTTAACTGCTGGGCATGACTAAGAGTGTCGGCCGTTCTATTGTGTAGCTCGGTAATGGCGGATTCCTTTCTGTGGATCCACCAATTGATTTCATCACCTCCTCCTTCCGTACCGAATTCTGTCGATTCGTACTTTCTCCCTGTTTTGTCAGATCGCCGCTTCTCTATTTCGATGGCCCCTCTGAGTAAATACCAGTGTGCTAGCCCTAGCTTTAGTGGCGTTCCAGAAAACAGCGATTCGTGTGCGTTTTGCCGCTCAGTTCGCATTTTGCGCTCAACTCTGCTTTCCGTGACCAACTTTGATTCTAGCGACCAAACCAACCACGCATTATACGACTGCTCCAGTGATAACTCCGCTTTTCGTGGTATTATCCCGCGCCGCTTACGCTCTCAGTTGCCAACCTCGAGGAGCCAATGATATGTCGCAGCCTTCGCCCGGAATTTGCCGACGCTTGAGTTGTTTGCTTGTTTTCTTGTTGCTCGCCTCGTTTTCAATCTCGACTTCAGTTAAGGCTCAACAAACACCAACTCCAACAAGCACAGCCGTGAGCGATTCTGATCCGCTGAAATCGCTTCAATGGAGACTGATCGGTCCGTTTCGTGGCGGGCGGTCTGCTGCCGTGGCGGGCGTCGCTTCGCAACCTTTGGTCTATTACTTCGGTGGCACTGGTGGCGGCGTCTGGAAAACCGTCGACGGCGGGATCAACTGGGAACCAATCAGCGATGGTTCAGTATTTGGCACTGGTTCCGTCGGCGCAATCGGACTGTCAGACTCCGATCCAAACACCATCTATGTAGGCATGGGCGAGTCACCGATCAGGGGAAACGTTTCGCATGGCGACGGAGTCTACAAGTCGATCGACGCCGGCAAGACCTGGAAACGAATCGGTCTCGAAGATACCCGGCAGATCGCTCGCATCCGGGTGCATCCGAAAAATTCGGATATCGTCTATGTCGCAGCTCTCGGTCACGTTTGGGGGCCAAACGAACAGCGAGGAGTGTTTCGTTCGAAGGATGGTGGCAAGACCTGGCAAAAGATCTTTTCGCGCGGCGACAAGGCGGGGGCTTCCGATCTAATTCTCGATCCGACTAACCCAAATATTCTTTATGCCGGCTTTTGGGAGGTTTATCGAAAGCCGTGGACGCTGGAAAGCGGAGGCTCGGGCGGCGGCATCTTCAAATCAACCGATGGGGGAGACACCTGGACAGAGTTGACCCGCAACCCGGGTCTGCCAAAAGGCATGGTCGGCAAAATTGGAATAACAGTGTCGCCGGCAAACCCGGACCGCGTTTGGGCCCTCGTGGAAGCCGAAGATGGCGGTGTTTTTCGTTCCGAGAATGCGGGCAAGACATGGGCCAGGACGAACGAGGATCGCCGGCTGCGCCAGCGAGCCTGGTATTACACCAGAATCTACGCCGATCCAGGGAACGCCGACACCGTTTATGTGCTCAACACCGGCTTCTACAAATCCAACGACGGCGGCAGGACGTTTGCATCGATTTCCGTGCCGCATGGTGACAATCACGATCTCTGGATTGCGCCTGACGATCCATCGCGGATGATCAACAGCAATGATGGTGGCGCGAACGTCTCGTTCAATGCGGGAAGAAGCTGGACTGAGCAGGACCAGGCAACTGCGCAGTTTTATCGAGTTACGGCAGACAACGACTTCCCGTACAACATCTATGGCGCGCAGCAGGACAACTCAACTGTGCGGATAGCCAGCCGGACGACCGAAGCCGGCATCTCGCGAACAGACTGGTACGACGTGGGTGGCGGTGAGTCTGGATGGATCGCTCCTTCACCGAAAGACTCGTTGATCGTCTTTGCCGGCTCGTATGGCGGTTTGCTAACTCGTTACGATCATCACACCGGCCAGTCGCGAAATGTGTCGCCTTATCCCAACAACCCGATGGGCGCCGGGGCAGATGTTTTGAAGTATCGGTTCCAGTGGAATTTCCCCATTCTGTTTTCACCTCACGATCCCAACATGTTGTACGCGGCGGGCAACGTCCTATTCCGCACAGTGAATGAAGGGCAAAGCTGGGAGATCATCAGCCCTGACCTGACCAGAAACGACAAGTCGAAGCAGGGATCGTCGGGTGGTCCAATCACGAAGGACAATACCAGCGTCGAATACTACGGAACAATTTTCGCTCTGATGGAATCGCCGGTTCAGAAAGGTGTGATTTGGTCAGGTTCCGACGATGGCGTGGTCCAGCTGACGCGCGACGGCGGCAAGACCTGGAGCGACGTGACGCCACCCCGAAACATGATGCCGGAATGGATTCAGATTAATTCACTGGACGCGTCGCCACATGACCCGGCAACTGCCTATGTCGCTGCGACCATGTACAAATGGGACGACTACAAACCGTACCTCTATAAAACGAGCGACTTCGGCAAGAGTTGGAAAAAGATCACGAACGGCATTCCAGGCAATGCATTTACCCGCGTCGTTCGGGAAGATCCAAACAAGCGAGGTTTACTCTACGCCGGGACTGAGACTGGTCTCTACATGTCGTTTGACGACGGCGCAAACTGGCAACCAATGCAGTTCAACGTTCCGATCGTACCGATCACGGATTTGATAGTTCACAAACGTGAGACCGATCTTGTTGCCGCCACCCAGGGCCGTTCGTTTTGGGTGTTTGACGATTTGCCGTTGATACACCAAATGATGGACGGCGCTGGCGTCAACTCAGTCAAGGAGACAAAACTTTTCCGGCCCGAGAATCCTTATCGAATGCAGGGAGGCGGTGGGTTTCAGATTCCTGCCACCGCCGCAATTGGGCGCAACCCGGCAAACGGCGTGGTTGTCTATTATTCACTGAAGTCTAAACCGGCAACTGACCTGGTACTGGAGTTTTTCGACTCCTCGGGTAAGTCGATCCAGAAGTTTACCGGGCGCGCGCCACGGGCAGACGCGCCGGCACAACCGTCCCCGGCCGCTTCCCCCAGGCCAAGCGCTTCGCCAACCCCAGGCTCGATGGCGGCGCCTACTGCGCCCGAAGCTCCCGCAGAAGAGTCGGAGGGTTTTGGTGGGCCGCCGCGACCTCGAGTTACGACAGACGCCGGGCTAAATCGTTTTGTGTGGGACATGCGTCACGCGGAAGCCACTCGATTTCCGGGGATGATCCTGTGGGCCGGCGACATGCGTGGGCCGCGCGTGGTTCCCGGCACCTACCAGGTAAAGCTCACGGTTGATGGCAAGACGATGACCGAGAGCTTCGAGGTGAAACCGGACCCTCGTCTGAACACTTTAGCGGGCGATTATGCGAAGCAACTGGAGTTGGGCCTGAAGATTCGGGACAAGGTCACTGAAACGCACAATGCGATCATTCAAATTCGGGACGTGCGGAAACAGGTTGATGATTTGTTGAAACGCGTTGCGGGCCAGCCGAGCTTTAAAGTCATTAACGATGCGGCGACGGTTTTGAAGAAGGACCTGACTGCGGTCGAGGAGAGTCTCTATCAAACCAGGAACCAAAGCAGTCAGGATCCTCTAAACTACCCGATACGACTCAACAACAAACTCGCTGCGCTCAATGGCGTTGTCGCCAGTGCTGATGCGGCGCCAACCCAACAGTCATACGACGTCTACGACGAGCTGGTGGTGCAGATTGACGCGCAGCTGGCTAAGTTGTCGCGGATAATTCAGACTGATGTGCCGGCCTTCAACCAGCTGGTGCGCGATCAGAATGTTCCGGCCGTAACCGTGAAACCGGCAGATGGGCCCACCAGACCTTAGGAGCTAGGATTCAGGTTGGGGCCCGACCCAACGCCAACGCGCGGAACCTCGGCGCTGAGAACCGGATGACCCCTCGTAAGATGTGTCTTAATACGCTAATACCAGCGCCGATGCTTGCCCGGTATTTTGCTTCGTTGTATCGTTAACCATCAGCTCGACGGACCCGATAGGCTTCTTTACTTCAAACTCTCCCAAGACTAACTTTGTCCGGCTTCAAACGCGGGAGGAGAACGCCATGAAAAAACTAATTCTTGCCTTAGTGGTTATGTTGGCCGCAGTTTCGATTGCATCAGCCGATACCATCTTTTTGCGTAGCGGCACCAGCATACGAGGCACCGTGCTGGGATTCATTAATGGACGCTTTGCAATTCAGTTGACTTCAGCCGCCACACTGCAGATGCCTTCAACAGGTCGAAGCCAGTCAACCGCATCTCAGTCAACGCGCAGGTTCAATGCCGGCGAAGTGATTTTTCTCCGACCGCGCGACATTGAACGCGTGGAGATTGAAGGCCGCTCGCTTGATGATGCACGCTATCAGACCCGTTCTATAGACGTTTCGCTTGGACCAAACTGGATCGATACCGGAGTGGACGTAAGGCGTGGCGAGCGACTCAGAATCGACGCCTCCGGAACCATCTACGCCGGACGGTCGCGAATAACTCCGGCCGGATTGCCTTCTACCGACCAGGCTGCGCCATTGCCTCGCGGCGCTGAAGGTGAGTTGATTGCCGTGATCGGGAACGACTACGACTCACCCATCATTGAGATAGGCGCAAGCAGAGAGTTCGCGGCCGACCGCGATGGACGCCTCTACATGACGATCAATCGAAGTTCTTACAACGACGCGCGCGGCGTTTTCAGAGTCAACATTCGCAAGGAAGTTGACCTGACCGCACTGACGAGGGCAAACCCGAATCGCAATCAAAATGCCGACGACGATGAGAACAATCCGTTTGGGTTTCCGGATGAGACAGGAACCGCGCCGACCAGGCCACGACAGCGCGACAACCGGAGCCGGGAGCGGGACAATCGCAACCGGGCTCAGGAAAAAGTCGTCGACGTTCCAGGCAATATGCAACGCGGAGTGGATACCGGAATTGACCTGCGTTTGGGTGACCAGATAGTCATCGGGGCCACTGGCAATGTCACGGCAGGCCGGCGCGCCGGTGTGGTCTCGCCGGAAGGTGGTCGACCGAGCACAGCATCGGTCTTTGGCGCCAGCACCTATCCAGTACCTGCGTCCGGCGTGGGCGCGCTAATCGGTTACATACTTCAGCCAAACGGCCAGATGTCGCAGGCATTTTATGTTGGCAGCCAGGCAACCTTGACCACGCCGGTTGACGGCAGGCTGTACCTGCTGGTAAACGACGACAACTATTCCGATAACAGCGGAAGTTTCACCGTTAGGATCAGTTACCCTGACAACCGATAGGGCTACCGGGCAGGGCCCTTGCCTGCCCAACCCAACGCTCTGGCTGGAGCTTCACGTTGATTCTGACTTCGATCGGGCTAAATTGGTAGTTTTCAAAGGTTTTTGGTGACGGGCAACTGAGGTCGTGATAATATGCCGCCCGTCATGCATGCGGATGTCGTTATTATCCGATTAATCTTTACTGCAATCCTCGTCGCCTCTGGATACGTTCTCAAACCCGTAAATGGCGATCCGCTGATCTCTGCCGGGGTTGGCGCACTCGTCGCCATCTGCATCATCCTCTTCGAAATGCGAATCCGCAGGGCCTCTTTGAAGACTCTGATCGGCGCCGCTGTGGGATCGATTCTGGGAATTCTCGGGGCGTTCCTGATCGGAATTCTGATCAGCCGGCAGGAATCGCATGCGCTCGGTCCAGTGGTCAAAACCTACATCACGCTTTCTCTGACGTTTTTCATGGCCTATGTCGGCTTGATGGTGGGCGCGGCAAAGGGCGACTATCTGGAACTCTCCGCGCTCGGCGGCATTCTGACGGACAAGGCATCCCGCCGCGATCTGAAAATCCTCGATACGTCCGTGATCATCGACGGCCGAATTGCGGATGTTGCCGAGACGGGATTTCTAACCGGCTCGCTGATCATTCCGCAGTTTATTCTTCGCGAGTTGCAGCAGGTGGCTGACTCGCCTGATTCATCAAAGAGGCAGCGCGGCCGGCGCGGCCTGGACATGCTTAACCGTCTCCAAAACAACAGTTCGCTGGACATTCAAATCGTGGAAACGGATTTTCCATCCGTGCGGGAAGTCGATCTGAAACTAATCGAGCTTGGCAAACAGCTCGACGCGGTGATCGTCACTAACGATTTCAATCTTAACAAGGTCTCCCAGTTGCGCGGGGTCAGCGTCCTCAACATCAACGAGCTGGCAAACGCACTGAAGCCGGTGGTACTTCCCGGAGAAGCGATGCGCGTGTTTATCCTGAAAGAGGGTAAAGAATACAATCAAGGCGTCGCGTATCTTGACGATGGAACGATGGTGGTAGTTGATAATGCGCGCCGCCTGATCGGCAAAAATGCCGACATCGCAGTCACCAGCGTCCTTCAGACTACCGCGGGAAAGATGATCTTCGGACGTCTCTGGGAGGAACCTGAAAACGGCGCCAGCGGCGAACATCGTATGAACGGATCAGGACGGCGGCAGTCGCGCGAATCTCGCAATGGGCCAACCCCCGTGCGCATCACAGACAGTGAACCCATCACTGAATCCTGAAAACTCTGAAGTTTGATTGAAGAGATCATCCCTCTACTGGCCCAATGGCTTGCTTCCAATTCTGTCGAAAGCTCGCTGGGCCATTTTCGTGCGCCTTGCCCACCATCAGCCGGACCCCACACTCCAATCTGCTGTGCTCTGGCCTAAATGTGTGGCAAAATCCAAATCGACTTTGAGTGGTTTTTAAACCAAAATCTAGTCTTCTGACTACTGACCCTTTGGTTTCTGCCGGTCTTCTATGAATGTCGCAATCATTGCCGCCGCGGGCCAGGGCACGCGGATGGCGGGAACGCGTCCGAAACAATTCCTGGAACTGGCGGGAACGCCAATAATCTTCCACACGCTTGATAGATTTGAGCAGTGTGAAGCCATTCAGGAGATCATCGTCGTCCTGCCCACCCAGGAGTCGGCCGAATTTGTTTCCCTCGCCGGCAAACGTGCCCTACGGAAACTGACGAAGGTGGTACCGGGAGGTGCAACCCGCGCCGAGTCTGTTCTGAAGGGGCTGCAAGCAGTAAGAGAGGCCACCGCCGGAATTGTCGCGGTTCATGATGGCGTTCGACCGTTTGTAACTTCCGAAGAGATTGCACGTACGGTTGAAGCTGCGGGACGAGAAAATGCGGCCATCATGGTTTCAGCTCCGGTTGACACGATGAAGGAAGTCAGAGATGGGGTGGTGGTAAAAACGCTTGATCGGTCCTCTCTCCGTAATGCACTGACACCGCAGTGCTTTACCTATAAACTACTGCGCCGTGCCTACGAAGGGGCCGATGTTTCTGATCCGGAGTTAACCGACGAAAGTTCACTCGTGGAGCGCCTGGGCGTGAAGATTGCGATTGTTGAGGGCAGTCCGCGCAATATCAAGATCACGACCCCTGAAGACCTGGCGATCGGGGAAGCGATACTGAGGGAAATGAATTTTGAACTTTGAACTTAGTACTTTGAACTTAGTCCTAATCAAAAAAGTACAAAGTACAAAGTTCCAATAACAACTGACAACCAACAACGAACCAACGAAAAATGTTCCGGATTGGCATTGGCAACGACACCCACCGGCTGGTTGAAGGCCGCCCCCTGCTGTTGGGCGGGGTGCACGTGGCCTCCCAACGCGGGGGCGATGGACATTCTGATGCTGACGCGTTGCTTCATGCGATCTCTGACGCGATTCTGGGAGCGCTCTGCGAGGGCGATCTGGGAGTGCATTTTCCCAACAACGATCCCCAGTGGAAAGACGCAAGCAGCTTGCAATTGCTGGCGCGGGTTGTATGGCTGGCCCACGAGCGCAGCATACAGGTGGTAAACGTTGACTCCATCGTCATGCTTGAAAAGCCACAACTGCGGCCGTATGTGCTTTCCATGCGGGAGAACATCGCCGAGGTCCTGGGTGTCGACGTCTCCTGCGTTAGTGTGAAAGCCAAATCCGCTGAGGGACTCGATTCGGTGGGCCAGGGTGAGGCGGTGTCGGCCCAGGCGGTAGTCCTGGTTACCACCAATAAAGGGGAAGCTCATTGAGACCGCAGGACGTAATTCGGAAAAAACGTGACGGCGAGCAACTTTCGCAACCGGAGATCGATTTCTTCATCGAAGGCGTGACGCGAGGAACGATTGCCGATTACCAGATCAGCGCCCTGCTGATGGCGATCTTTCTTAACGGCATGGACGATGCTGAGCAGGAATTTCTGACTGAAGCGATGTTGCAGTCGGGGCACATTCTCGATTTTTCCGCGATTGACAAACCGAAGGCCGACAAGCACTCCACTGGCGGCGTTGGGGACAAGACATCGCTGCTGATCGCGCCAATGGTGGCGGCCTGCGGAGTTTGTGTTCCGATGATCTCGGGCCGCGGCTTGGGCCATACCGGCGGCACACTCGACAAGCTCGAGTCGATCCCGGGCTACCGCGTGGATCTTAGTGCCACGGAATTTGAGACGACGCTGAAGACCGTCGGTTATGCCATGTCGGGACAAACCGCTGAAATCGCTCCGGCCGACAAGAAAATGTATGCGTTGCGCGACGCCACCTCAACCGTCGAAGCCATACCGTTGATCGTAGCTTCAATCATCTCGAAAAAAGGCGCTGCCGGCCTTGATGCCATGGTCATTGATGTCAAGGTCGGTTCCGGGGCGTTCATGCGCGACCAGGGTCGTGCCCAGGCGCTGGCGCACGCGCTCGTTAAAACCGGCAATCGGCTCGGTATTCGAACTCGCGCGTTGTTGACGGATATGAATCAACCGCTGGGGCGGGCGGTAGGAAACTCGCTTGAAGTGAAGGAGTGCATTGAGTTGTTGCGCGGTGAGTCGAAGGATGGAGCAAGGCCGGTGCTGGATCTCTCGCTGGAGTTGTCCGCGCATATGCTGGTGCTCTCGCAGGTGGATGAAACCCTGGAAGCTGCGCGAAGTCGTTTGCAAGGAATCTTGAGTTCAGGGAAGGCCTTTGAGTGTTTCCGTAGAAACGTAGAAGCCCAGGGAGGTGACCCTCGTGTTTGTGACAACCCGGCCGGTTTTCTTCCTTTGGTGAAGGAATCGTTTAAGGTAGAATCCCCGCGTTCTGGTTTCATCACCAAGGTCAACACAGCGCAAATTGGCCATGCGATTGCGGCAATCGGCGGGGGGCGTGTTCGCATCGAAGATAGTATCGATCCGTCAGTCGGGTTCGTCGCCGATGTCAAGATCGGTAATCGCGTGAACGCGGGTGAAGCGCTCGGTACCGTCTTTTGCAAGGATGAGGCTAAGGCGCGTGAGGCGGTTGAAAGCGTTCAAGCGGCGTACACAATTGGTGACCAGCCTCTCTCAGAACTACCGGAACTTACGAAGGAAGTAATAAACGAATGAAGCTCGCACTTTTCACCATGATTCTGGCTCTTTGCCTCGTTGCAGCTTTCGGGTCGGCTTGCACCAGCCAAAGCTATGGCGCCGACGACAAGTCAAAAGTTCGCGTGGGAATTGTGTTCGATATTGGCGGCAAGGATGATCGCTCGTTCAACGCCGCGGCCTTTGCCGGCGTAAAGTGCGCCGAAACCGGGAAGTGGCCGGACGGCACGCCCTGTGACAAGCCCGCGCTCGAGATCGTCTTGCGCGACATCGAACCGGGTAACCCGACTTCAATCGAACCGGCGATGCGCGCGTTTGCCGAACGCGAATACGACCTGATCATTGGGGTCGGGTTTGCGCAGGCCCCGATCATGGAGCAGGTGGCGAAGGAATATCCCAACATTCACTTCGCGATCGTCGATGGTGTTAGCCAACTGCCCAACGTTGCCTCGCTGGTGTTCAAGGAACACGAAGGTTCGTATTTGGTAGGGATGCTGGCAGCGAAAGCATCCAGGACCGGCACGATCGGATTTCTGGGTGGAATGGACATCGGCCTTATTCACCGGTTTGAAGGTGGTTACGAAGAAGGCGCGCGCTCCGTTAATCCCAACATCCGCGTCATTCAAAACTATGTCGGCGTCACCGATGCTGCCTGGAACAATCCGGGGAAGGGAAAGGAACTGGCGCTGGCTCAGATTGGCAAAGGGGCCGATGTGATTTTTACTGCCGCCGGAAATTCCGGCCTCGGAGCTTTTGATGCAGTAGAGCAGATGGGCATGAAGGACGGCCGCGCGACGCATTTCGTGATTGGCGTGGATTCAAATCAAAACATGGTCAAGCCCGGGTTCGTGCTGACCAGCATGGTGAAGCGCGTTGACAATGCGGTCTATTCGATTGTGGACGATGTGGTCAAAGGCAAATTTCAAGCGGGCTTTCACGTTTACGGGCTCGATAAAGATGGCGTGGGTTATGCGATGGATGAATTCAACAAAGAACTTGTGACCCCGGAAATGATCCAGCAAGCAGACGAAGCGAAAAGAAAAATTACGGCCGGCGAAATCAAAGTTATAGATAGGATGACGCAGTAACCGCTCGGAGCCGAGTACTTTGTACTTAGTGCTTTGTACTTTGTTCTCTGTACTTGGAAATGTTCTTTACTCCAGGAGTTTCCAATGGAAAAGACTAACTTTGAGAAGTTACAGGTCTATAAGCTCGCCGAAAACCTTTCAGATAGAATTTGGAACGTTGTACTTAAGTGGGACTATCTAGCGAAAGATACTGTTGGAAGGCAAATGATCAAAGCCGCTGATAGTATTGGCGCAAACATCGCGGAAGGAGCTGGAAGAGGCACGTTACAAGACAACCGTAGGTTCATAAGAATGGCCCGCGGTTCACTATATGAGACTCAACACTGGCTGCGCCGCGCCTTCCGGAGAACCCTCCTTAGCAAGCATGAAATCGATTTGCTCAAGCCAGTCGTTCAAGAGCTATCTCCAAAGTTGAATGCCTACTTTCGCTCGGTTAACACTGCCGCATTGAAAGCAGGAAAACAAAGAACAAAGTACAAAGCTCAAAGTTCAGAAGCCTAAGCGACCCGAATGCTTGAACTGCGAAACATCACCAAAAGATTTGGCGAAGTTGTTGCCAACAATCATGTCAGCATTGTCATCCAGCCGGGAACCATCCATGCCATCGTCGGTGAGAACGGGGCGGGCAAGTCGACCGCGATGCGGATCGCCTACGGTTTCTACAAGGCCGATGAGGGCGAGATCCTGGTTGACGGTAAGGTGCGCGTAATCAATTCGCCTCACGACGCCATTGCCCAGGGAATCGGAATGGTCCACCAGCACTTTATGCTGGTTGAAACGATGACCGTCGCCGAGAATATTGTCCTTGGCGCCGAGCCTGGAAGTGAGATCGCCCTCGACCTCAACAAGGCCAGCCTGGAAATTCGCCGGCTCTCGGAAGAATTCAAGCTGGCAGTAAATCCAAATTCCACTATCGAGCATCTTTCAGTTGGTCAGCAGCAGCGCGTTGAGTTGCTGAAGGCGCTCTACCGGCATGCACGCCTGTTGATTCTGGACGAACCTACTGCAGTCCTGACGCCCCAGGAGGTTGAAGAGTTTTTCGCTATTCTCCGGCGCATGCGGCAGCAGGGTAAGACCGTCGTAATCATCACTCATAAACTCTCGGAGGTGCTGGCCATTTCGGATGACGTAACCGTCATGCGCGACGGCAAAGTGGTGGGGGGAGTGAAGACTAAGGAAACCAACGCCGCGGAATTAGCCCGTCTCATGGTCGGTCGCGAAGTGCTCCTCAGAGTAGAAAAGCCTCCAGCCAAAATCGGCGCGGTCGAGTTGAGCGTGAAGAAACTCTCAGTAACGAAGGACGGATCCAAACGCCTGGATGATGTTTCGTTTGAAGTGCGCCAGGGTGAAATCCTGGGAATCGCCGGCGTCGAAGGCAACGGACAAACCGAGTTAATCGAAGCGCTCGCGGGACTGGTGCCTGCCTCCCAGCTTTCAGGCGAAATACAACTCGAAAACAGGAGCGTCACTCACGCTAACGCACGTTCGCGCCGCGAATTTGGCATCGCCCACATTCCCGAAGATCGCCATCGACGCGGATTGCTACTCGAGTTCAGTCTTTCGGAAAATGCGATCCTGGGGGTTCATTATCGGAAACCTATTGTATCGGCAGGAGTATTTCTGGTTGATCAAGCAATCCGCAATCGAACGAAGGAAATCATTGAAAACTTCGACGTGCGGCCACCAAACCCAACCCTCCCGGCCAGAGCTCTTTCCGGCGGCAACCAACAAAAACTGATCATCGGTCGTGAGTTTAAGCTGGGTCCGAAGTTGCTTCTTGTTTCTCAACCAACTCGCGGTGTGGACATTGGGGCGATTGAGTTTATTCATCGCAAATTGGTTGCGCTGAGGGACGATGGTTGTGCGGTGCTGCTGGTTTCGGCAGAGCTCGAAGAGGTGACTGCGTTATCTGACCGCCTGCTGATAATTCACGAGGGCCACATTGTCGGCGACGTAGATCCTAAAGTCGCGACCGTTGAAGAGATCGGTTTGTTGATGACCAGGGGACACTAGGGATTTTGGATTTCGGATTTCTGATTTTAGATTAACGTTTCCGCGACGGGCTCTCGGGATAGTTAACTTTCGAAGGCCGGACACGAATCTAAAATCAAAAATCGCAAATCAAAGATTCTATGAAATTCCTACGCGAACTCCTGTTTCCGCTGATTGCCGTCGTCGCAGCATTCGTGATCGGTGGAATAATGATTTTGGTCATCGGCGACAACCCGATCGAAGCGTACCGTCTTCTGCTTGGGAGCGCGCTGTCATGGCCGGATGGAATTGGTTACACGCTTTTCTATGCGACACCCCTGATTTTTACCGGACTTGCGGTGCTGGTGGCTTTTCGCTGTGGCCTACTGAACATCGGCGCTGAAGGGCAGTTGTATATCGCGGCATTTGCTACCGCCTGGGTCGGCATCACTTTCGCAAACCAATCGGCGTGGATCTTGGTCCCATTGTGTTTTCTGGCGGCGGTCGTGGCCGGGGCCGTCTGGGGTGGCATTCCGGGGATTCTGAAAGCGCGCTTCGGCTCACACGAAGTTATCAACACCATCATGTTGAACTTTGTCGCCGTCGCAATCTGTAGTTATTTCACCCAGTATCACTACAAGACCCCGGGCGATCCTATCATGCAAACGGTCGAGGTTGGCAGCGGGGCCCACATCGCCCGACTCGGCAAAGTCATTTCGGGATTGCCTGAACGAATTCCGTTGAACCTGGCTTTCGTGTTAGCCCTGCTTTGCTGTGTGCTGGTGTACTTGTTCCTCTGGCGAACGAAATGGGGCTACGAGCTGAGGGCTACCGGAAGCAATCCCAGCGCTGCTGAATATGGCGGCATTTCAATTCGTAAACAGATTATCGTAGCCATGACGATCTCCGGCGCGCTCGCCGGCATGGTCGGGATTAACGAAGTGCTTGGTTATCGTTATCGATACTACGACGGCTTCTCCGACAATTACGGCTTCACTGGAATTGCCGTGGCACTCTTAGGTCGCAATCATCCGGTTGGTGTCCTGGTAGCGGCGTTGCTCTTCGCCATACTTCAGCGCGGCGGTATTCATGTGGACGGTTTTTCCGAACACGTGACGAAGGATATTGTTCAGGTGCTGCAGGGAATGATCATTTTGTTTGTGGCGTGCGAAGAATTTTTCCGTGGATCGGTTGTGAAGTTTAGTTTGCTGAAACGCTCAAAGGTGTAAATCAATGGCAGAGATCTTCACCATAGCGCTCATCTGGTCAACGGTACGACTTTCGACTCCGCTAATCCTGGCGGCCCTCGGCGGCCTGTTTTCGGAACGTGCCGGCATTATCAATATTGCGCTGGAGGGCATGATGCTGGCCGGCGCGTTCACCGCCGCCGCGGTGACATACGCAACCGGTAGCCCGATTATTGGATTGATTGCCGGCATGATCGCAGGCGCTCTGATAGCCGCAATTCACGCCGTCGCGAGCATTCGGTATCGCGCCAACCAGGTGGTGACCGGAACAGCGATTAATATTTTGATGCTGGGTTTACCCGCGTTTCTGAGTGGCGCGTTCTTCCTTTCTTCCGGTTCCACCCCCCAACTTCCCAAAGAACAGTTAATACCGGTGATACCAATTGTGATTGCCGTCATTCTGGTGCCGCTCACATGGTATGTCCTGTACAAGACACCTTTCGGATTGCGAGTGAGATCGGTAGGTGAAAATCCTGAAGCCGCCGATGCTGCCGGCGTCAGTGTGGCTCGCATTCAGTACATTGGAGTCTTGTTGTCAGGAGTTTTAGCCGGCATTGGCGGCGCTTACCTTTCAATCGGGCAATCGTCTCTCTTTACCCGAAACATGACTTCAGGTCGTGGGTTCATTGCACTGGCGGCGCTTATTTTCGGTAAGTGGAGGCCTGTTCAAACATTGCTCGCCTGTCTCCTGTTTGGTCTTACTGAAGCGGTATCCATCCAAATGCAAGGGGTGGTGAAACTTCCCTCCGGTGAAGATATTCCGGTACAGTTTATCCAGATGGTTCCTTACGTGTTGACCATCATTGTGTTGGCGGGGTTTATTGGATCGTCGCGGCCCCCGAAGGCTCTGGGAATCCCCTACCAGAAGGAGAAGTAGCACCCGGAAGCCGGTTTGCAATCGTATTTCCATGAGCAGAAAATTGTCAGGAGTTGGGGGGAAGAGTGTCAGAAGCAATGGCTAAGTCGGATCTCTATGCGCGTGTCGAGCATGCCGCAAACACCATTCGGGCGCGGTTCGATCCTGAGGCGCGCATTGCCCTGGTGTTGGGCAGTGGGCTGGGAGGCTTTGCTGATGAATTTGAAGAAGCTTTAAGGCTACCCTACCAGGAGATTCCAGGTTTCAAATCTTCGACAGCACAGGGACATGCGGGTCTGTTGGTCTACGGGAAAGTTGGCGGTGTTCCGGTGCTGGGAATGCAGGGCCGCGTTCACTTCTATGAAGGCTACTCACTCGAGGAAGTAACCTTTCCGATCAGGACCTTTAAACTGCTTGGCGTCAACACGATGATCCTGACCAACGCATCCGGTGGGTTGAACGTACAACTCAATCAGGGCGACTTGATGGTCATCAGCGATCATTTGAACCTGATGGGGGTGAATCCGCTACGCGGACAAAACGATGAACGTCTTGGGCCTCGATTTCCTGATATGACCGAAGTCTATTCCCGCGGATTACAGGAACTGGTGATCGATCAAGCGCGGGACCTCAACCTGACCGTTCGCCGCGGCGTGTATGCAGGTCTGGCAGGCCCGAGCTACGAGACGCCGGCAGAGATTCATATGCTGCGTGCTCTTGGCATCGACGCGGTGGGTATGAGTACAGTCCCGGAAGCGATCGTGGCCCGGCACATGTCGATGAGGGTACTCGGGATTTCCTGTATCACGAACATGGCCGCCGGCATGAGTGAGCAACCGATCAATCATGACGAAGTGATGGAAACCGGCGAGCGAGTGCGAGAAGCGTTTACCCAACTGTTGCGCCGCGTAATCGCGAAGGTGCCCAGCTAGTGTCAGTACCGTCCGCAGTAGCGGATGGATAGAGTGACAAACAGATAATGAGTTTGATTATTGGCATCTCGGGCGGTACCGGGTCGGGCAAAACGACGGTGGCAAACCGCATTCTGGAAACGGTCCCGGCGAGCGAAGTGGTATTTATCCAGCAGGACTCTTACTACCGCAACCTCAAGGACTTGCCGCTCGACTATCGCCAGGTTGCTAATTTTGATCATCCAGATGCGCTCGATAACGACCTGCTGGTTAACCATGTGCGAAAGCTCAAAGCCGGAGAGTCGATTGAGTTGCCAATCTACGATTTCCGCACCCATGCTCGCGCGCATGAAACGCAAGTGGTCAAACCCAAACCCATTGTGATAGTCGAAGGAATACTCATCTTTGCCGATCCGCGTCTGCTGGAACAGCTGGACATCAAGGTTTTTGTCGACACTCCCGATGATATTCGTTTTATTCGTCGCCTGCGTCGTGATATCGCCGAGCGAGGTCGCACAGTCGAATCAGTAATAGAACAATATGTCGCGACGGTGCGGCCGATGCACATGCAGTTTGTTGAGCCTTCAAAACGTTATGCTGATGTCATTATTCCGGAGGGTGGGCATAATCTGGTGAGCATTGACCTAATTAGTGGAAAGATTCGTGAGAGTTTGGCGAGTGCTCTGACCTCAGTGGGAGAACAACCTTGAGCGAAGAAAGTTTGCAGGAACTTGTTGAAACAGCAAAAGCTGCGCGGCTTCGGTCGGTGGCGCCCTTCTCCAGGTTCCTGGTGGGTGCGGCAGTAAAAACGAAAGGCGGCAAAGCCTACACCGGCTGCAATGTAGAAAGCGCCAGCTATGGCCTAACGGTTTGCGCCGAGCGCGTGGCCATTTGGAAAGCGTTGTCGGAGGGTGAAAGAGATTTTACCGAGCTCGCGATAGTTGCTGACACCGAGACGTTAACGCCGCCGTGTGGAACTTGCCGCCAAATAATTCATGAGTTTTGCAAGCATGCGACGATCATTCTGGCGAACCTCGCAGGCGAGAGCCAAATCTGTTCCATTGATGAACTATTGCCGAGAGCCTTCGACGCGCGCTTTCTGATCAAGGACCACTCTTGATAAGCACGCGGCCAGGTCAGTTTATGTCAAAACGAATACCCATTGTTGCCACGCTTCTGTTAGCGATCCTGATGTCGTGGGCGCCTGCAATGGCCCAGCGAAGAGGAGGAAGGCCAATGCAAGTCGATCTGCTGGTGCTTCGGGGAACGCTGGTAACGATGGACGACCAGCGCCGTGTCATTGAAGACGCCGGTATCGCCGTAGCCCGCGGCCGGATCGTTGCCGTCGGATCGCGCAAAGACATCATTTCCAGATACACGGCAAGCGAGACCATCGATGCCACCGGGAAAATCATCGTTCCGGGCCTTATCAATGGACACACCCACATCCCCATGACGTTGTTTCGTGGCTTGGCAGACGACCTCGACCTGCAGGAATGGCTCACCAAGTATATTTTTCCAGCAGAAGCAAAGAACGTTTCAGAGGAATTTGTGCGCGTCGGAACCCGACTCGGGCTGGCAGAAATGATTCGTGGCGGCACCACTACTTACTGTGACATGTATTATTTCGAGGATGCCATCGCCGATGAAACTGCGCGGGCAGGAGTCCGCGCAGTCCTGGGTGAAACCGTCATCGATTTTCCCGTGGCGGACAATAAGACCAATGCTGAAGCCATGGCCTATACCGAACGCTTTGTCCAGCGTTGGAAAGGACACGAACTGATCGTCGCGGCCATCGCGCCACATGCGCCATACACCGTTTCGGAAGAACACCTGAAAGCCGCTCGGGCGTTCTCAGATCGCACCGGAGCACCGATTGTTACTCACATTTCGGAAACCAAACGAGAAGTCGACGATAGCCTCAAAGCTAAGGGATTGAGTCCCGTTGAATACCTCGCTCGCATTGGTTTTCTAAACGATCGAGTGATCGCCGCCCATATGGTTTGGCCAACGGAGAATGAGCTGAGTATTCTGAAAAACGCGGGGGTAGGGGTGGTCCACAATCCGCAATCGAATATGAAGCTGGCCTCAGGTGTAGCTCCGGTCCCGAGGATGCTGGCGATGGGCTTGAAGTTAGGACTGGGTACGGACGGCGCAGCCTCGAATAATGACCTTAGCATGTGGGAAGAGATGGACACGGCTGCGAAGCTTCACAAGCTATACAGCAACGACCCCAAAGTGCTTTCCGCAGACCAGGCATTTGCCCTGGCTACCATTGATGGCGCCGAGGCTTTGCACATGGAAAAGGAAATTGGGTCGATTGAAACCGGCAAGAGAGCCGATCTGGTTTTAGTTCAGCACGACGCCCTCAATCAAATCCCGTTTTACAACATCTATTCTTACCTGGTGTATTCAACCAAAGCCTCTGACGTGCAGACAGTAATAATCAATGGGAAAGTGATAATGAGGGACCGGCGCCTGTTAACCCTTGATGAGTTATCAATTAGGGAGAATGTTAGAGTTTTCCGCGATCGGATCGTCAAGAGTCTTCCGAACCTTGGGGTCGGCAATAACTAGCTTTCGAACTTGCAATGAAATTAGGACACTAACAAAAGCTCCCATGACTTGCCTAACTCTCCTATTGCCATCATAATCTGTGCGCAAAGTTGATATTAGACGTAAGCGAGCTTTTAGGCTCGCTTTTGCATTTCTTAGGGAGCGATTTAGTGAAGCAGGCGATGCCCCCCAACGGATTCTCCCGGTCTATTCAAATTTTACTGTCGGCGGCGCTGGTTCTAATTTTCGTAACCAGCCTGCACGCGCAGTCGTCACCCGATCCAGCACAGCCGGCTGGTAACGCGGCTCAGTCGTCACCTGATCCGGCGCTGGCTTCCGACAATTCTGCTCAGCCGACTTCAGATCAAGCGAAGCCGTCGCCAATTCAATCGCAATCTGCGGAAGCACTGCAATCCAGAATCACCAGAGCGAGAGGCTTAATCGCAGCTCACCAGCTTGATATAGCCGCCAGCGAACTCGAATCAGTGCGCGGAGGGACGCAGGATTACATTCTGCGTAATGTCACTTCCGTAATGCTGATGAAGATCTACCTTGAGGAAGGGAATTACATCAGAGCCGAAGCGCTCCTTGAAGAAGCGTTCCAAGCCCATTCGAAGAAAAACGACGACTCAATCCGAACGTATTTTGCTCTGGCGGGCCAGGCCGTAAACGGTGCTCGTACACATCTGGCACGTTATCGAAGTCTTGGGATTAACACGACGGACACCGGCTTGCCGGCTGAAGCTCTCAAGGATCTGAATCGCTTGCGCTCACTTCTGGAACGGATGGTTCTTCAGGCCAGAGAGATATCAAACAACCGGCGCGCGTACGATTCGTGGTCGCTTCTCGAAGACGTTTTAGGTCTTCGTCTATCGCTCGCGAAAGACGCCGAAGATCAAACGAAGTGGCAAGTCGAATACGCTCGTACGCGAGAAGTGTTGGCTTCTTCTCAAACCGAAGTCGCTTCGCTTGGTGGTGGCCCAGTGATCCAGAGGACGCAGCAGTCTAATGGGAGAGCGGCAAGAGCACCTGTCGCGACGACCAATCCCGGAACTCCGCCCGCTAATCCAGAGCAGACCGTTGCCCAACCATCAACCGACTCGGTGACTCCACCTCCGCTTGAAGCCGAAAGTAAAGGTTCCGCTGTAGACTCGACGGAGGTGCAAAACGCCAGCGAACCTGATCCAATCAACACCGGATTCTTGAACTCCCGGGCCACCAGAATAGTCCCAGCACGTTATCCCGAAATAGCCAAAAAGAAAGGCGAGGCGGGCCTGGTCCGTGTCTATGTGGTTGTTGACGAAACAGGCAAGGTTATCGAAGTTTCACGTTCGGAGGGCCCGGTTTTGTTGCGGCCCGCGGCAGAAGAGGCAGCCCGACAGTGGTCGTTTGAGCCGAGTTCAAACGGCGCCCGCCCGGCGCGGCTCGTGGGTTACATCGACTTTAATTTCACCCTCTAATTCTTTCCCAGTTCAGCCCAATTCAAACCCTATCCTCAAGAAGCTCAGCGGCTTACTCATTGTTGACTTAAAAGTAAGGATTAGGTAAACTGCCTTCCAGAGGATGGTATGAAGATATCGGCACAAGAAGAATATGGATTGCGATGCCTGTTGCAGCTGGCTCGAGTGGACGCTGCGGCGGGCGAGTCGTTGACCCTTGCTCAGATTGCGCGTCTGGAAGGAATCTCAGTGGCGAATGCCGGGAAGCTGATGTGGATCCTCAACAAGGCGGGACTGGTCCAGTCTCAGCGGGGAACCAAGGGAGGCTACCGGCTTGCGCGGCCTGCTGCGGAGATTCATCTGAACCAGGTGATCAGTGTGTTGGACAACGAGACGGTCGAAACGCACTGCAAGAGTTATACGGGGGTCCTGGACTCCTGCGTCCACACCGGCGACTGCGGCATCAGACCAGTGATCGTGGAGTTGCATCAGATTGTAGATAACGCGCTCGCCGAAATCACTTTGTCGCAGCTGCTTGGCACAGAAGCAAATGTTGATGCCCTGCTACACCAGATTCAAAGCACGAAGCAGCGCATGGATTCAGGTCGCGTGCGGGCGTGACGAGTTGTCGGAAGTTATCCCATAAAGGTCGATTGTAGATGAGCACAGCAGAACTCTTAAGCAAACAGGAATACAAGTACGGTTTTGTCACAGACATCGAGTCTGACATGATTCCTCGTGGCTTGACCGAAGACACCATTCGGCTAATTGTTGCCAAGAAGAACGAGCCCGAGTGGATGTTGGATTTTCGGCTCAAGGCTTACCGTCATTGGTTAACCATGACCGAGCCGAAACACTGGCCAAACATTTCGTATCCAGAGATTAACTACCAGGACGTGATCTACTACAGCGCGCCAAAGCAAAGGGCGAAGAAGGCCAGTCTTGACGAAGTTGATCCTGAGCTCTTGCGAACATTTGAGAAGTTGGGAATTCCACTGACGGAACAGAAACAGCTTGCCGGTGTTGCCGTTGATGCAGTTTTTGATTCAGTCTCGGTTGCCACAACTTACAAGGAGAAGCTCAAGAAGCACGGGGTTGTCTTCTGCTCATTTACCGAGGCTATTCGCGAGTATCCCGATCTGGTGCGGAAATATCTCGGGTCGGTTGTTCCCACTAACGACAACTTCTTTGCCGCGCTCAACAGCGCCGTATTCTCGGATGGTTCTTTTTGCTATATCCCCAAGGGCGTGCGTTGTCCGATGGAGCTATCCACCTATTTCAGAATCAACAACTCCGAGTCTGGCCAGTTTGAACGGACGCTAATCGTCGCGGAGGAAGGTTCTTACGTGTCGTACCTGGAAGGGTGTACAGCGCCAAAGTTTGACAAGAACCAATTGCATGCTGCCGTGGTGGAACTGGTGGCGCTGGACGATGCGCAAATCAAGTACTCAACCGTGCAGAACTGGTACGCCGGTGATGAGGAAGGCCGTGGCGGTATTTACAATTTCGTAACCAAGCGCGGGAAGTGTGCGGGCAAGAATTCGAAGATCTCGTGGACGCAGGTTGAAACTGGTTCGGCAATTACCTGGAAATATCCTTCGTGCATCCTCCAGGGCGACAACTCCATCGGTGAGTTTTATTCGGTGGCGCTCACCAATCATGCGCAGCAGGCCGATACGGGAACCAAGATGATCCATCTTGGTAAGAACACTCGCTCCACCATCATTTCGAAGGGCATTGCCGCCGGCAAGTCAAACAACAGCTATCGCGGCCTGGTGAAGGTGATGCCGAAGGCGGAGAACGCTCGAAACTATACGCAATGCGACTCCATGCTAATCGGATCAAACTGCGGCGCCAACACGTTTCCTTACATTGAGGTCATGAACAACAGCTCGAGCGTCGAGCATGAAGCATCGACCTCAAAGATTAGCGAAGAACAGTTGTTCTATCTTCAGCAGCGCGGAATTTCACAGGAAGACGCAGTGTCGCTAATAATCAACGGCTTCTGCAAAGATGTGTTTTTGCAACTGCCAATGGAATTCGCCGTGGAGGCGCAAAGGCTCCTTGGCTTGAAGCTCGAGGGCAGCGTCGGATAACAACGGAAATCGGGTATCGGGTGTCAGGTGCCGGACGGCTTTACCGGCATCTGGCACCCGACACTATGACCAACGAAATGTGGAGCACTTATTTTCATGCTTGAGATCAAAAATTTGTATGCGGGTATCGACGGTAACGAAATTCTCAAAGGGATCAGTCTCACCGTCAAGAAGGGTGAAATTCACGCCATCATGGGACCGAATGGATCGGGAAAATCCACGCTGGCCAAAGTGCTGGCCGGACACCCTGCCTACGAGGTGACAAAAGGCGAGGTCCTTTACGAAGGCAAGAACCTGCTTGAGTTGTCGCCGGATGAACGTGCTCGCGAAGGCGTGTTCATGGCATTTCAATATCCGATTGAAGTTCCAGGAGTTTCGAACGCGCAGTTTTTGCGGTTAGCCTACAACGAAAAGCGCAAGCATCTGGGTGAGGAAGAGTTGGATCCGCTCGAATTTAAGGATCTTCTAAAAGAGCGGGCGAAAGTGGTTGAAATGGACTCGAGCTTTATGACGCGGTCGGTGAACGAGGGATTTTCCGGCGGCGAAAAGAAGCGTAACGAAATTTTGCAAATGGCAGTGCTGCAACCCAAATTGGCAGTCCTCGACGAAACTGACTCCGGCCTGGATATCGATGCCTTGAGAATCGTGGCCGGAGGAGTCAATCAACTGCACACTCCGGACAATGCAGTCATTCTGGTTACACACTATCAGCGCTTACTCAATTACATCGTCCCGCACTACGTGCACGTTCTGGCGAACGGGCGAATTGCGAAAGAAGGCGGTAAGGAATTGGCTCTCGAACTCGAGCAAAAAGGGTACGACTGGCTGAAGACTAACGAACCGGCCACAAATGGCGTGGGCGCGCAAGGGAATTAAGGGAATGGCTACTGAAATCATAACGCCCGAAAACGCATACCGCGCGGCATTCCGATCCTTGCAAGAGAATCAGCAAGAGTCTGCAGTGTCGTGGCTTAAGCATTTGCGCGAGAACGCGATAGTCCGGTTTGAAGAGTTGGGATTTCCCTCGGTGAAAGACGAGGAATGGAAATATACCAACGTCGCTCCCATCGCCAGAACGGGGTTCCAACCGCTGGCTTCTGCTGGAGAACTCCCAGCACGGGACCTGGAGAACCTGTTTATTCCCGAAGCGAAGGAGAGCCAGTTAGTTTTTGTGGACGGCATTCTGCGCGATGACCTCTCGTCAGTTGCCGCTCTTCCCAAAGGCGTAGTAGCCATCAACCTCGCCCAGGCAATAGGCGATGAGCAGTACAGTGAAATCGTTCGAGAACATTTAGCGCGCAGCGCCGATTACGTGGCCAATGGTTTTACAGCACTGAATACCGGATTCATTTCCTCAGGCGCGTTTATTTACATTCCGCGGGACCTTGAGATCGCAGCGCCGCTGCATCTTTTGTTTGTTTCCAGTGCGACCCAAACCGCCAGCTTTCCGCGTGTGTTGGTGGTGGCCGGCGAAAACAGCAAGGCAACGGTAATCGAGAGCTATGTAAGCGCTAATACCGATCAGTATTTCACGAATGCCGTCGTTGAGATTGTGCTCAAAGATAGCGCTGGCCTGGTGCATTACAAAGTGCAGCGCGAGAGCACCGAGGCTTTTCACATTGCGACAACTGCCGTCGACCTCGGACCGAACGCGAGCTACGACGCGACCACAATCACGTTTGGCGCTCAACTATCGCGACACGACATTAACGTGACGATGAATCATGAAGGCGCTGAGTGCTGGGTAGACGGACTATACCTGGTGACGACCGGCCAGCATGCCGACACACATTCAGTAATCGATCACCGCCAGCCGCGCTGTACAAGTCACCAACTTTACAAGGGCATTCTGGATGGCAAATCGCGCGCAGTGTTCAACGGGAAGATTTTCGTTCGTCACGATGCGCAAAAGACCGATGCAATGCAGACCAACAAGAATCTCCTGCTCTCGAGCGATGCCAGGGTTGACACCAAACCGCAACTCGAAATTCTGGCCGACGACGTTAAGTGCGCACACGGCGCGGCGGTGGGACAAATTGATGAAGATGAGCTCTTCTATTTGGAGACACGTGGAATTCATCCGGATCTGGCTCGCAACCTCTTGACCTACGGCTTTGCGGAGGAAGTGATTGGGAAAATAAAGATTGACTCAATCAGGGCCCAACTCGACGAAGCGGTGTTGCATCGTTTGAATGCCCGGCTTGAGGCATAAGGCCCGAGGGATTTCGAATGCCGACTGCTAACGTTACAAGCATAGAAGAAATTGCCGCAGCCAGAAGCGGTGACTGGGACGTCGAGCGAATTCGCAAGGACTTTCCCGTGCTCCGCCAGACAGTTAACGGCAAGCCACTGGTCTACCTGGACAATGCTGCTTCGTCGCAGGTGCCACAGGTGGTCATTGACCGCGGCAGCATCTACCTCGAAGACGAACATTCCAATATTCATCGCGGCGTGCACTACCTCAGCCAGAAGGCGACCACGGCATATGAAGGTGCGCGCGAGAAAGTGAAACGCTTCATCAATGCACGGGAAGCCAGAGAATGTATTTTTGTTCGAGGCGCGACCGAAGGAATCAACCTGGTCATGCATGGCTACGGTCGGAAGTTTGTCGGTGAGGGTGATGAGATCATCATTTCAGCGATGGAACACCACGCCAACATTGTCCCCTGGCAAATGCTTTGTGAAGAAAAAGGCGCGAAGCTCCGGGTAATTCCAATGAATGACGCGGGCGAGTTGTTGTTGGATGAATACGACGCGCTTCTCAACGAACGCACCAGGCTGGTCGCCGTGACTCATATCTCAAATGCGCTGGGTACGATAAACCCGGTGAAGCAGATGATCGAGCAAGCTCACAAATACGGCGTACCCGTGCTGATTGACGGCGCCCAGCGTGCGCCGCACATGTCGATCGATGTTCAGGATCTGGATGCTGATTTCTATGCCTTTTCCGGTCACAAGATGTTTGCGCCCACGGGCAGTGGCCTCATCTATGGCAAGGCCGAATTACTCGAGAAGATGAATCCTTTTCAGGGTGGCGGTGACATGATCAAGAGCGTCACATTTGAAAAAACCACCTATGCCGGCTTACCAAACAAATTTGAGGCCGGAACGCCGGCGATTGCGTCACAAATCGGTTTGGGCGCGGCCATTGATTACTTGAACTCCATTGATCGAGGGCAAGCCGAACGACACGAACAGGAGCTGGTGCGATATTGCACCGAGCGGCTTAAGGCGATTGAGGGCGTGCGGATCATTGGCACCGCGTCAGCAAAGTGTAGTGTCGTTTCGTTTGTGATTGATGACATCCATCCACACGATATTGGCACGATCCTGGATCAGGAAGGTATCGCAGTTCGTGCCGGCCATCATTGTGCACAACCAGTCATGCAGCGGTTCAATGTACCGGCCACCGCCCGGGCTTCGTTTGCGTTTTACAACACGAAGGAAGAGGTTGACGTGCTGGCGCGCACGGTCGAGAAGGTGGTTGACATTTTTTCTTAGCAGGTCATTACTCTCTCCGAACCAACCGGATTTACTATTCACTATTTACCATTCACCATTTATTGCTTTTGATATGTCTGAATTAAGCGAGCTCTACCAACAGGTCATTCTCGACCACAATAAGAAACCGCGAAACTTTCGCAAGCTTGAAACTGCCAACCACTCGGCGGAAGGCTTCAACCCACTCTGTGGCGATCATTTGACCATCTATCTGAATCTTGAGGATGAGGCGGTAAAGGAGATTAGCTTCGAGGGCTCCGGTTGCGCCATCTCCAAAGCGGCAGCCAGCATGATGACCCAGGCGATCAAGGGCAAGAGCAAGCAGGACGTCGAACGGCTGTTCAACTCATTTCACGAGATGGTTACTGGCGACCCGGAGGAGGATGCTACGACGGAAGGTCTCGGAAACCTGAAAGTCTTCGCCGGCGTACGCGAGTTTCCGGTGCGCGTGAAATGCGCAACGCTGCCGTGGCATACCATGCATGCTGCACTGAACAACCAGGAGTTGGTATCGACGGAATAGCGGTCTGGCTCGACTTGCCAACAGGAAAAAAGCCCCGGTGGTTTTCACCGGGGCTTTTCTTCCAACTAAAGGGGTTTCTTCTAACTAAAACGCTATTTCACCTGGAATTGCACGGTGTGAAGAACGGGATCATCGCCGGCAGTAAAGTACAAATTGTAGACACCGGTGGTGAGCCCCGTGGTCTTGAGGTTGTAAATATATCCCCCTGTCCCGCCTAGACTTGAATCGAAACGGAAGTTGTTATCGGGATTTGCGTTGCCCGCGATAACATCTCCGAATGTTGTAGTCGATGTCAGACCAACTCCCACAGCCGTGACGACTGTGCCGGCAGACGATACGTTGCTTCCGTTGATATCGCAGAGTTGTATCTTGATCGGATATGTGGCTCCGCTCTTGACGGCTTTAGTCGGATCGTACAGCAGGCAGATCCCGAAGGTAACTGACAGCGTGCCAGTGCCCGTGCTGGGACTGAGAGTATCGCTGCCGCTGAACTCACCTGTGATTGTCAGCGCTTGTGGCAAGGTGCCCCCTGGCAGAGTGTAAATCGCTGTCGCCACCCCATCCGAGACTGGTCCCGACACCGGTGTCCCCACTACCGCACTGCTCGCGTTGGTGACCGTAAAGGTGACCGTGCCTTCATTCACGGTTCCCATCGCAGTGCTGACATTAGCCGTGAGGGTCACACTCTGGTCGGTGGGACTGTAGACTGCGGTGACATTCTCCACCGTAGTTGTAGTGGCAGCCTTGGGAATACTGAAGTAACCGATCGGCATGTCGTGGTCGGAATTGCGCTCCGGCCGCGCTGCGTTACCAGAGAAAGCCGATGAAGGCACTTCAGGGAAGTCGCTGTTATTTCGCGCAATTGTGTACCGCTGCACCAGCGAGTTAGCCACGGTGTTGATGATGAAATGGTCAAGCGCCTGTGGCGTACCTTCAAAGATGAAACTGTACCTTTGATCCGCCGGCAGTGTGTCCGTCAGATTGGTGAAGTCTGGGTTGACCAGGTCGGGACTTTGGTCAACTACGATTTCATCGTCGGCTGTCGGCGTGCCTTTGATGGTGGCGACTGGGTCGCTGTAACCGTCGTTGAACTGGTACGCATTGTAATCGCCAATCGATATCACTGGCGTGGTTGGGTTGTCAGTTTGTAAGTCCTGAAGCAAGTCAGCCAGGAATTCGGCCTGGGCCTTGCGCTTGGCGCGTACGCGCGGTCCCTCACCGGTAAGTCCTTCGACGTCGATGAAGGAGCGCGTGTGATTGACCACGACAATGACCTCGAGCGGATTCAGTTCCGCCGGGTTCACCGTCGCGCGCAGAACGAGTGGCGGCCGATCGTTGAGCAGGGCCGGGTTGCCGGAGTTTGGATCGATGAATGTGTTGCAGTTGGTCGCTGTGCCGTCGCAACCTGCAAGTTCTATCTGAGTGACACTGTCGATCTGAACGCGGGAGGTGTTTACAAGGAAGCCGACGTCCTGATCGGCGTCCCCGCTTGCGCCGTCCCCTTCGATTAAGTGCGCTTCGTAATGAGCCCCGGATATGCTCTCAATCTCGTCTGAGAGCGCCTCGAGGCCGCTAAGCTCGAAGATTTCAATGGTGCCGATGATGTCTGGCAGGTGCAGGACATCGCGAATAGCCAGCGCCGCTTTCTGGCGCTGGATGGCGCCGTTGTTAAAGTTCTCGATGTTAAAGCCGGCGACCGTGAACTCACCCACGGCTGGCGTGGGCACCGGAACCGCACTCATGTTAGCTGTCCTGCTCGGAGGCGTCTCGGGGTCTATTTTGTAGTCGCTGAAGTTAAAATCAAGTGGTCCAGTGACATTCGAAAAGGTTACGTTCGAAGTGACGGAGATAGCAGAAGCTCCCGCAAGGCCGTCGCTGTCGATCATGATGCGTTCAGGATTCTTATCCCAGATGGGAATGCAGCAGTCAGGGAAACCTGAGGTCGGATCGGGCGGAACCGGCAGCCCCGCTTCGATGCCCGGCTCACGTAAGGGCCTGGCCACGCCATCGAGCACGGTAAAGGTCTCGCCAAACTCGTTTGTTGGGGCGACCGAAACCAGGGTATCGGCATGCATTCGCATCCCCTCAAACCTTTCCAGTTGGTC
>JAXIOV010000154.1:0-5248 GCA_045403245.1 Pyrinomonadaceae bacterium
AGGCGCGGTTAGTTGAAGCAGCGGCAGGCCCCCTGAACTGCTCTTCACAAAAGATTTTTTCGCTTCGAAAAGAGCCAACCGGAGTACCCGCTACACATCAAAATGTATGGGCTCGTCTACTATAATGTAGTCGTAGGACCGTCTTTGAAACCCCTTCGGAATCGCTCGTGGCCGACGCCAAACTGAGGGCACGAGAAAGGTAAAACGATGAGTGCAGCAATAGGAAAACCAACCCCCGCGAAGGCCGACGTTTCTTCCGCATCCGAAAATGCAACCGCCAGGGTACCGCAGGTACATCGCCGGGCCCAGCCGCTCGGGATAAATGCGAAGCGTGTAATCAGCAAGCGGTATTCGCTGAAGGACGAAAAGGGCCGCGCCCTGGAGGAGTGGCCGGACATCGTGCGACGCGTGGTGGGACATGTTTCCAGAGCTGAGCGAGACCAACAAAAGCGCGACGAGTTTTTTGCGGCGATGAGCGACGTCATGCTGGCGCGCGAATTTGTGCCGAACACGCCTTGCCTGGTGAATGCCGGCAAAACCAACGGCCAGCTTGCCGCCTGCTTCGTGCTCGACGTGCCGGATTCAATTACCGGAATCATGGATCACGCCAAGGCTGCCGCCACGATTCACCAAACCGGTGGTGGCACCGGCATGACTTATGAGTTTCTGCGACCGCATGGCGCGCTGGTTGGTTCCACTCGCGGCGTCGCGTCAGGTCCCGTGTCTTTCATGAACATCGTCAACCAGGTGACTGACGTGGTGAAGCAGGGCGGCGTGCGTCGCGGCGCCAACATGGGCATGATTCGCGTCACGCATCCCGACGTGCTGCGGTTTATTCACGCCAAAAACGATCAGCATTCGCTGACCAACTTCAATATTTCGGTCAACGTCACCGACAAGTTTTTGAAGGCGGTCGATGACAATGAATGGTTCCAACTCGAGTTTGACGGCGAGCCCTGGACTGATTCGATCTACGATCCGGTGCGCGACGGCGACTACGTCCTGTATCGCCGGCCGGACGGAACCACGGTCACATTTTCCGACAAGCAGGCATTTATTAACGCCGATCTGTCCAACTGCACGATTGAGGAACCACCGCGACCGGGCATGGTTTTCGCCACTGATATCTGGAACCGCATTGTGGCCAGCGCGCACAAGTATGCGGAACCGGGCATCGCCTTCATCGACGAAGTGAATCGCCACAATCACATGATGAAGTCGATGGGACCAATCTATTCCTGCAATCCGTGTGGCGAGCAGTTTCTCCACTTCTCCAATTCCTGCAACCTGGGTTCGATAGATATTGCCAAGTTCTACGATCCGGAGAAGCGCGTTGACTGGGATCGGCTGCGGGAGGTAACACACCTGTGCACGCGTTTCCTCGATAACGTGATCGACACATGCGCCTGGCCGTTACCTGAAATAAATGATGTGGTCACCCGGACGCGACCCGTTGGGCTGGGAATCATGGGCTTTGCGGATCTCTGCCTGAGCTTGAACGTAACCTACGGCTCGCCGGAGTCGATCGACGTGATGGAAGAGATGATGGGTTTCATCAGGCGCGAGTCGTGGAATGCCAGCATCAGGTTGGGCGCGGAGAAGGGTGTCTTTCCGGAGTTTGAACTCAACCGCGAAGCTTACGAAGATTTCCTTTACAACCGGATCGGGATCCCCCGCGATGTGCCTCTGACACCGCGGAATTACGAAGTGACTACGATTGCGCCAACCGGTACGATTTCCCTGGTGGCGGAGACTTCTTCAGGTATTGAGCCAAACTTCTCCTGGGCCTACGTCAGGAAAGATACGTTGGGTACACGCACCTACGTGCACACGTTGGCGGCGGAGGCGTTGGGAATTGAGGTTGATCAAACCGAGCAGGCGTCGATCGACAAAGCGTCCAACTATGTGGTGGAACACGAAGCGGAGCTGCCGCCGTATTTCATCTCAGCGATGAACATCAGTGCTGAGCAGCACGTACACGTCTTGGCTGCGGCGCAGCGCCATGTCGACAACAGCGTGTCGAAGACCTGCAATGGAGCTGTCAACGACACGATTGAGTCAGTCGATCGGCTTTATCGTCTGGGTCGCGAGCTTGGTTGCAAGGCCGTGAGTTACTACCGCGACGGTTCGCGCGACAATCAGGTGCTGACATCGATGAAAGTTGAAGACAAGGGAGAAACCGCTTGCAATCCGGAAGCGCAGGTTGAGGTGATTGAAGATCAGTATGCTGATGGCACGGTTGCCGCTCCCGTTGGTGCTGATGCGGAGGTGGCAGCGAGGCAACAAATTCAGGCGGACACCGCCGCTTCCAACCAGACAGCAGGCAGCGTAGCCGCTCCTGGAGTGTCAGGTAGGACTTCGGATCTGGCAGCAATTCGCATCGAGCGGCCGCGTGAACTGACCGGCGCCACCTGGCAGATTCCCTTTGACGGCCAAAACCTCTACGTCACAGTCAATCACGATGGCAACATGATTCAGGAAGTCTTTGCCACCGGACCAATCAGCGGCGGCGTGGGCTTGCTGGCGTCGAAGATGCTGCGTGGTGGTTTCGATGCGGCGGAAGTTGCTTACAGTTTGAACAAGGTAACCGGCACCCACGCAGTGTGGTTCAACGAACGCCTGCTGACTTCACCGGAGCAGGCCGTGGCCGAGTGCATCATGATCACCAACCGGCGTCTGACAGACTTGCCGGATTCTGCACGTGCACTCGGGAAACAGCACTCAACGCCTACGCAGACCGCCAAGTCAGGCCTGACGGGCGCGATCATGTCAAACATGATCGGCATCTGCCCCGAGTGTCACGGCCAGTTGGAACACGCGAGCGGGTGTGATTTCTGCCGCGATTGTGGCTATTCGAAGTGTAAATGACTTCGTAAACCAAGCCATGGGTTCATAAGACCGCCGCGGTTATGCCGCGGCGGTTTTTGTGTCACGAAAGGGAGGGGAACTGAACACCACGCCATCCCTGGCGGTCGGGCAACTCCCCCGATTCCTAGATCCACAATATATCCTGCATTTGACATATAGAGAGCATTAGCGTAGGGTGGGTGTCGAACCGAGTCCAGCTTACTCCGCTCTCAGCACCCTTCTGGATCTGCCAGATCAACTGATCGTCCACAGCTCACTTTCTAGTTAATAAACAAGCAAACAGTAGACAGCAAACAGCCAGCAGGCCGACGGGCTATCTAGCCGTGCACCTACAAGTTTGCTTTAGCTAGTCAGAACACCCGGAAGGACCACAACAAGATTATGAAGACAAATATCACACCATTGCACGACCGAGTGATTGTGAAGCGGATTGACGAAGGCGAACAGGTACGTGGCGGCATCATTATCCCCGACACCGCTAAAGAGAAACCGCAGGAAGGCGAAGTGATTGCGGCCGGATCAGGGAAGTACAAAGAAGACGGAACCCGCCAGCCGCTGGATGTGAAAGCCGGCGACCGGGTCTTGTTTGGCAAGTACGCCAGTTCCGAAATCAAGATCGATGGTGAAGAGCTGTTGATCATGCGCGAGGACGAGATTCTCGGAATCATCACCCGCGCTGGCGCCGCGGCCGGCGGCAAGAAGGGCAAGTAGGTTCCGGTGTAACGCAAACTTTAGTTTGCGGACGGAACCAGCACACTCAAGAACCGGATGGCATTCCACGATCGCAAACTAACAAGTTTGCTTTACGAGGAAACGGCAAACTAACAGTTTGCGTTACAAGTTTTGATTTGGAGAAAAGACAAAAATTATGGCAAAGCAAATAACACATGGCGAAGAGTCAAGGGCGGCAATTCTGCGCGGCGTTAATCAACTCGCCGACGCAGTGAAAATCACGCTCGGTCCGAAAGGGCGCAACGTCGTGCTCGGTAAATCGTATGGCAGCCCGACGATCACCAAAGACGGTGTGACCGTGGCGAAAGAGATTGATCTTAAGGATCCGATGGAGAACATGGGCGCGCAGATGGTGCGCGAAGTGGCCTCCAAAACCAGCGACGTGGCCGGCGACGGTACGACCACCGCCACCGTGCTGGCACAGGCAATTTACCGCGAAGGCGTTAAGACCGTTGCCGCCGGCGCAAACCCAATGGCCTTGAAGCGCGGCATCGACAAAGCAGTCGAGCGCGCGACCACGGCGATCAAGAAACTGTCGAAGCCAGTTGCCGGCGACATGATTGCGCAGGTCGGTACCATTTCAGCCAATGGCGATGCGGCGATCGGTGAGTTGATTGCTGAAGCGATGTCGAAAGTCGGCAAAGACGGAGTGATCACAGTCGAAGACGCGAAGACCATGGTGACCGATTTGGAATTCGTCGAAGGGATGCAGTTTGACCGCGGCTACCTGTCGCCCTACTTCATCACTGACGCCGAGAAGATGGAAGCCGTGCTCGAGAATCCCGTGATTCTGTTGAGTGAAAAGAAGATTGCTTCAATGCGCGACTTGCTCCCGATTCTTGAACAGGTGGCCAAGTTGGGCAAGCCAATTCTGATCGTGGCGGAAGACGTTGAAGGTGAAGCACTCGCCACCCTGGTGGTCAACAAGCTTCGCGGCACGATCAACGTGGCCGCAGTCAAAGCTCCCGGCTTCGGCGATCGTCGCAAGGCCGCGCTCGAGGACATCGCAGTCCTCACCGGCGGCAAAGTGATCAGTGAAGACCTCGGCATCAAACTCGAGAACGTCAAAGTCGAAGACCTGGGACGCGCCAAGAAGGTGACGATCGACAAAGACAACACGACCATCATCGATGGCGCCGGCGACACTGACGCCCTGCGCGCCAGAGTGAAGACGCTTAAGGTGCAAATTGAGGACACGTCATCCGACTATGACCGCGAGAAATTGCAAGAGCGACTCGCGAAACTGGTCGGCGGCGTGGCGGTAATTCGCGTTGGCGCCGCCACTGAAACTGAACTCAAAGAGAAGAAGGCACGCGTCGAAGACGCGATGAATGCGACTCGCGCGGCCGTTGAAGAAGGCATCGTGGCGGGCGGAGGCGTGGCCTTGATTCGCGCGGCCAAGACGCTGGATAAGTTCAAACTATTCGAAACGGATGACGACGGTGAAACCACCGGCGATCCGGACGAGCAGATTGGCGTCAGTATCGTCAGGCGCGCGTTGGAAGAGCCCCTGCGTCAGATCGTTCAAAACGCCGGCAAAGAAGGCGCGGTAATTGTGGAGAAGGTGCGGGCCAGCAAAGACCCAAACTTCGGCTACAACGCCGCTACTGATATTTTCGAGGACCTGGTAGCCGCGGGGATTATCGAT
>JAXIOV010000004.1:0-11477 GCA_045403245.1 Pyrinomonadaceae bacterium
TTCAATCCTAAAACCCAGGGTAGCCGAAGCGGCAACCCTGGGCTTTAAGACGTAACCGCTTTGCGGTAAAGCAAGTCAGGTCGGAAGACTAACGAAGTAGTTGCAGACCCCGTGGTGTTGCACTTCAAACTTGAATCCACCTTTTGTCATTGGTTGATCCAAAACTGCATCAGAAATCTTCAACTGAAGCAGTACCATTTTCCCGGCAGACGCATCATAATGTGCGACACTCGTCGGTCAAGACCAGGGTTGGTCGTTTCCCACAAACTCATGCGCAGATACTGGAGAGTCTATTTGATGCTCGCACTGGGAGGACTCGTCCTCTGGGGCTGGTCTTCGGCTGCGCACGAGGGCGAACACCATAGCCCCGGCGGGAATGGACAACCAAACAACACACCGCTCGCCGCAATGGCCTTCACACCATGCGTGAACGGCATGGCCTTTACCTTTCAGTGTAACAACGTTGACCTGATGTCGTTGCTGCCGATCCAGGACATTGGCGGCGGCACCGCGAATGACATCTGGGGCTGGACTGACCCGCAGACGCTAAAAGAGTATGCGCTACTCGGACGATCTAGCGGCGTCTCCTTCGTGGATGTTACCGACCCGGAGCACCCGGTTTACCTCGGCAACCTCCCCACGCACACAGTTGAATCGTTGTGGCGCGGACTGAAGGTCTTCCGTAATCACCTGTTCGTAATCAGTGAAGCCGCCGAACACGGCATGCAGGTCTTCGACCTGACGCGACTGCGAAATGTTCCGGCCCCGCCCGAGACCTTCACCGAGACCGCGTTCTACAATGGCTTCGGAAGTGCTCACACAATCAACATCGACTACGAAACCGGTTTTGCTTACGCCGCAGGGACCAAGCCCGGGATCACCAGAACCATTGGCGTTGACACTTGCCCGGGACGAGCCGGTGGTGGTGGCGGTCTTCATATTGTTGACATCCGCAATCCTGCCGCGCCGGTTTTCGCCGGTTGCGTTGACTCGGACGGCTATACGCATGAGACTCAGTGCCTCATCTATCGCGGTCCGGATGTGCAGCACCGTGGAAGGCAGATCTGTTTCAGCGCGAATGAAGACACGCTCACGATCGTCGATGTGACGAACAAAAGCGCGCCGGTGCAACTGTCGCGTACGGGCTATGCAGGTCGAGGCTACACCCATCAGGGTTGGCTGACTGAGGATCATAGACAATTTCTGCTGGACGATGAGTTGGATGAGCAAAACCAACACGTCAACACTCGCACGTTTGTCTGGGACGTTTCTGATCTCGACGCGCCGGTGGTCAGAGGAACCTACCTGGGTCCATCCACTTCCATCGATCACAACCTCTACGTCCGCGGGCGGTTTGCTTTCGAGTCAAACTATCGCAGCGGCCTGCGCATCGTTGATGCTAACAACGCCGCTACTGCGACGCTGCAGGAAGTCGGCTTCTTCGACGTTTTTCCAGTCGACGATCAGGCCCTCTTCAATGGGACCTGGAGCAACTATCCTTACTTTGCCAGTGGCACGGTGATCGCCAGCGGCATCGAACAGGGGTTGTTCGTCCTCCGCCCGCGTATCGGGATGCCGGTGGGAATTGACTACACCCCATTTTTCGTCCAGCAGCACTACCGCGACTTTCTGAGACGTGAAGCGGACGAGTCGGGTCTTGGTTTCTGGAACTTCGAAATCGCTTCCTGCGTGGCGGATCCAGACTGCCTCGAGACGAAACGGATTAACGTCTCAGCGGCTTTCTTCATCTCAATCGAGTTTCAACAGACTGGCTACTTCCTGCATCGCCTGCACACTGCCACATTTCCATCGAGTCTCCCGCGCTTTCAACCGTTTCTGGTTGACCTTGGGCAAATCAGCAATGGCGTCATCGTCGGGCAGCCAAATTGGGAGCAGACGCTTGAGGCAAACAAACAGGCGTTTCTAGTTCAGTGGGTTCAGCGTCCGGAATTCGTTGCGCAACTCCCAACCAGCATGACTGCCGCCGAATACGCTAACGCCCTGTTCGCAAGCTCCGGTGTGTCGCCAACGCAGTCGGAAGTTGACGCCGCAATTGCTGCTTATGGAAGCGGAGGAAATGACGGGCGCGCGCACGCGCTGAGGAGCGTGGCTGACAGTGGCTCAGTCTACAATCGGCAATACAATTCTGCCTTCGTGCTGATGCAGTACTTCGGCTACCTCCGCCGAAATCCGGATGACTCACCAAACGTTGATCTGTCCGGCTACCAGTTTTGGCTCAACAAGCTAAACGAGTTTAGCCTGCCCGGCGAGGAAGTGCGGAACGAAAGCGTAGCGCTCGGCCGGGTCAGGCGAGCCGAGATGGTGAAGGCGTTCCTCGTTTCCGGAGAGTATCGCGGGCGCTTCGGCCAGTAGATCCAAACGCAACCTCAAACCCATAGGGGCCGCACTCCTGTATTCATTATCATGACATCCTTGTCATGATAATGAACACACAGAGTGCCACCCCTACAAGATCCTTTCTGAAATGCTAAAGTTAACCGAATGAAGGCGACCTTCCCCGTCACACGTCACTCCGCGATTGTCGCTACCCGAAGCGAGGATCGTCAGGAGAGGGAGCGTGGCTATGAGACTCTCATGTTGGCTTACTGGAAGCCGCTGTACAAATATGTGCGTCTCAAGTGGCAAGCCTCGAAAGAAGACGCTGAAGATTTAACTCAGGGGTTTTTTGCGAAAGCGTTCGAAAAGGCTTACTTCGAAAAATACGATCCGGGAAGCGGAACTTTTCATGCCTTTCTTCGCGTTTGCATCGACCGCTTTGTCGCGAATGAAAGAAAGGCGCGCGGCCGGCAAAAACGCTCCGGCGATGCGTTTCACGTCGCCTTGGATTTTGGCGCAGCCGAAGAGGAGCTGCGCCTGCATCACCGGGTCGAAAACGTTTCATTGGAAGACTATTTTTATCAGGAGTGGGTCCGGAGCTTGTTCGCCATCTCAATCGAAACGCTGAGGACCAGGTGTACGGAGGCCGGAAAGACAACCCATCTGCGTCTTTTCGAACTCTACGACCTGGAGGACGAAGGCGAACGAACGAGCTATGAGACACTCGCGAAGAGATTCGAATTGAAGACCAGCGACGTGACCAATCACCTCGCTTTTGCTCGACGCGAGTTTCGGAAGATCGTTCTCGAGAACCTGCGCGAGATAACAGCTACCGACCAGGAGTTTCGCAATGAGGCGCGGGCCCTGCTGGGAGTAGAAGCGGAGTAGCATAGTTATTCTGGAATGAACTGGATTTCCGAAAAAACTGTCGCCCACTTGCGCGAGTTGGCGTACAGCCCCGATCTCAGCGAAACAAAGTACCGGCTGGAACGAGAGATTGGACGCGGCGGGATGGCGGTCGTCTATCTCGCTCGCGATACCGAGCTCAATCGCGAAGTGGCGATCAAGGTCCTAAACCTGACCGACGTCACCGCCGCCATGGTGAAACTGATGCTCCGCGAGGCTCGCGTGATCGCGAGGCTCGAGCATCCCGGGATCGTTCCGGTCCATGATGTCGGCAAACTTCCGGATGGCCGCGTTTTCTACGCCATGAAACTTGTGCGCGGCCGGCGGCTCGATGAGCAGGCCGAGGTGGTCAAGCCGGGGTTTGATCGCTTACGAATTTTTCTGAAGATCTGTGAGGCGGTGGCGTTTGCCCATGCCAACAAAGTCATCCATCGTGATTTGAAACCAGAGAACGTGATGGTCGGAAGTTTTGGCGAAGTGCTGGTGATGGACTGGGGCGTCGCGAGACTACTGGCTCCGGACGACTATCACCTCCAGGCGGAAGATCACTCGCAAGAAACAAGCAGTTCCGGAGAAGCCACCGAAGCTACCGGAGAAGTTACCGAGCGAGGATTGATCGTAGGCACCAGGGTTTACATGTCTCCAGAACAAGCCGCCGGCGTCACCCAGATCGATGAACGGTCAGACATTTATTCTCTGGGGGCTATTCTCTTCTTTCTTTGCAACGGCCACCCGCCTATCGAGTCACCGGACGCCATCAAGAGCAAGCCGACAGGCTTGAAGCGAGAGACTTTCCGGCGTTTGGAGGCAGTTTACGAGCGAGCCATGTCGCGCGATCCGCTTGACCGGTATCCAACCGTTGAGGCTCTGGCCCAGGATATTTCGAATCTTCTCGACGACAAACCGGTGTCCGCTTATCGCGAGAACATTTTCGAGAAGGCGAGCCGCCTCGTGTCGCGAAACCGCTTCCTGTTGCTCCTGATCCTTGCCTACCTTCTGATGAGGGTTGCCCTAATATTCTTTCCCCGGAATTAAAGGGATTTCGCGTTTCGTTTAATAGAAGAATCGAATGAACGATTAGGCTCACTAATATTGAGGAGGAACCACCATGTCAAAACCTTTAATTGGCGTCTTGCTCGGCGCCGTCCTCGGAGTGCTGGACGGACTCACTTCCTGGTTCACACCTGAAGTCAGGAACGAAATCGTTGGTATCGTCATTGGCTCAACCATCAAAGGAATAATCGCCGGCGTGGCCATCGGTTTCTTTGCCCGGAAGTTTCAATCGCTGCCTCTGGGAATCCTTTTTGGATTGATAGTCGGGGCCTTCCTCGCATTTCTGGTTGCCTTGATGCAGGGCAAGTATTATTTCGAGATCATGCTGCCGGGGACGATTCTCGGGATCATCGTGGGCTTTGCAACTCAAAAGTACGGGCAAGCCGTAAAGACGACTCAAAGCGTCTAAAGAGAATCGCCCGCGTTAACAAATTCAAAACGAAAGGAAACTACTATGCCCAGGGTCATTCATTTCGAGATCCACGCGGACGATCCGGCACGCCATATCTTTCTATGAAAAAGTCTTTGGCTCTGGAGCTTTCACAAGTGGGAAGGGCCGATGGAGTACTGGCTGGTGACCACGGGGCCTGACAGCCAACCGGGAATCAACGGCGGGCTTTTGAAACGTCAGGGTCAGATCCGATGGTCTGTCGCCCGACAGGCTCTTTTCGGGTGTTGATTTAGGATGGAAGACATTACGCTTCGCAGATTGCCTTCAACCGATCGAGCGCTTCGGCCCAGGCGGCGCGCAGGCCGTCGGCATCGGCACGGGTTTGCAGCCTGGTGAGATTGACCATGACTCCAGTTTTACCCTTCCCTTTGTCCTGAAACTGCACATCCACCTGGGCCGGCGCCGAAAACGCCGGATTTCCTATCGTCAGCCGCAGGTCTTTGTTCTTTCGCACGCGCAGAAACGTTCCTTTGTCGCCGTCTATGTTCTCAAACCCTCCGTTGTCTTTCACGTCTGCTTTGGTCGAACTGCCAAACCACTGGCTTAACTTCTCGCCGCTTGACCACGCCTCAAAAACGTCCGCTACCGGCGCTGCAATGGTCTTCGTTGAACAAATGAAATAGCCTTCGTACAGTCCATCCTTCTTGCGAACGTCATGGTGCTTCTCGTATTCGATGGAAATTGTCGTGCACCACCAGGGATCGACCTTCTGCTCGTTGAGGTGCGAGTTAATGGCCCGACGGCCCTGTTTTAGTCCGTCAATCTTGTCCAGCTCAAGATACCATTGATCCAGCGTTTTGCCGGTGGCAGCTTTTGTCGCCTGGTTGGTCACGGGATGATCCGATTCGAGTTTGTATTTCACAGTTTTGACTCCCTTCTGAAAAGCCACGGTTCGATTTTCTGCACTTCTTCTATTAAACGAAATTCGAAATCTCTTTAATGCGAATCGGACTCATCGTCCACTCCAATTTGAGGATGAGTGGCTATGCAAGTTGAGCGGGGGCGCGCTGCGCTTTGCCCCCTTCCTGACTGCGAATTTCCTGGAGTTGTAATTTGAAATTTGAGGATGAGTGGTTATGCGACTTGAGCGGGGCGCGCTGCGCTTTGCCCCCTTCCTGACTGCGAGTTAGCGGCACTTGAAACTAGAAACCCAATCTCGAGACCCAGAAGGGACCCGCACCGGTTCACTCGCGCGACAATTTCATCAAGCGGAAGATCGGATAACTAACCGCGAGCAGGCCGAGCGCGTAGAAGCTGTCCCGCGACCCGAGACGCACATCAGATATTACCGCGCCAATTAGAAATGCCACCGAACCAAGCAGCGCGATGCCGGTGGTCCAGGGATAACCCCAAACGCGAAACGGGCGCTCTTTTTCTGGTTCACGTCGACGCAACACAAACACCGCAATGAAAGACAACATGTAATTGGCGACAAAAAAGAACGCCAGTACCGCGATCACCCGCTCAAACTTTTCTCCAAACAGGATAAAAACCACGGCTACGACCGCACTCAACAGCAAGGCAACAGTCGGTGTTCCACCGGGATTGACCCTGGCAGCTTGTTTTGCAAACAGTCCGTCCCGGCTCATCGCAAACAACACTCGCGTCGACATCAGGTGGTAAGCGTTAATCGCGCTGAGCATCGAAAGGATAGTGATCGTGAGGAGGATCGTGTTTCCGTAGTGTCCAAAGACTGCTTCCGCCGCCACGCCGGCAGGAAACTGTTGCCCGGCAATCTTGGAGATGGGCAGGACATGAAGCAGTGCCACGTTGACCAGCAAATAAATCAGGATCACAGTAACAACACCACTCAAGAGCGCCCGTGGAATGTCCCGGCCGGGATTTTCGACCTCTTCCGAAAAATAGATCATGGCATTCCAACCGTCGTACGTATAAATCACGGATTGGAGTGCTACGACCACGGCCATCACGAATAGAAAGCCGCCGGGTGCGATGTGCGCCTCCGGCGTAGTGAATGCTCCGTTTCCGCCTAGCGCGAGGGCCGCGATGACGAGCGCCAAAAAAGCTAGTGTCTTAACCAGGCTGGTAATGTTTTGCGTCGTGCTGCCCCAAACTATTCCTCGCCATTGCAAAATTCCGAAAAAGATCGCGACCAAAGCCGCTGTCAATGCAGGTTTTTCGAACTCGAGCAAGCCCGGGACAATCACGACGGTGCCGCTCAGGGCCGGAATCAAAACACCCGCGAATCCGCCAATTGCCAGAGAGACCGCGGCCGCAGTGCCACAGGTTGAGATCCAATCGCTCCAACCCACAATGAAGCCCGCGTACTCGCCCAGAGCGTAACGCGCGAATACATATTGGCCGCCCGATTTCGGAATCATCGTTCCCAGCTCAGCCAGGGCGATGGCGCCAAACAAGGCGTAGAGGCCACCGACGATCCAAACACCGAGAAATAGCCACGGATCAGGCAAGGCAGCGGCTATCGTTCCCGGCGCGCGGAAAATTCCCGCGCCAATCGTATTGCCGATGATTACCGCCAGGCCGAAACCAAACCCAAGAACTTTGAGGAGGCGTCCCCGCTTCTGAGCTTGAAGGTTGTCGGTAGACATAATCAGCAGTTGGCCACTTGCAAGTCTTATGCGTCCGAAAAATTTGCGATATAGTACGCGTTTCCAGGAATCTTTCCAGAAATTTTCATTAACAAAGGAGTTTCCCCATGAGAAAGTCTGTCGTCTATTGCGCGCTTCTTCTTTCCGCCGTTGTCTTTCTTTCCGTGCGGGTGCGGGCGCAGGATTCAACGATCCCGGTGGCCGACAATCTGGTCGTGGAGGGCATAACGCCGATTCCCGCTTCCCTGGTCGAGGATGTCAGGCGTTATACCGATTTTCGCTCCGCCGGCATCTCGAGTTGGCATCCCGCCCGGCGCGAGATGCTGATCAGTACCAGGTTTGGTGATACCAACCAGGTCCACCTCGTGAAGTTTCCCGGCGGCGATCGCAAACAGTTAACTTTCTTCACGGAAAGATCGGCCGGAGCTTCGTTTCAACCGACTACCGGCGACTACTTCGTTTTCAACCGCGACGTTGGCGGAAATGAGTTCTTTCAACTTTACCGGTACGACATGAAGGACGATGGCGTAACGCTGCTGACCGATGGGAAATCACGAAACACGGGCGGCGCCTGGTCCACCAAAGGCGATCGCCTGGTTTACAGCTCCACGCGGCGAAATGGCCGGGATGCAGATCAGTACATCATTAATCCTGTGGATCCGAAGAGCGACCGGCTGCTGTTGCAGCTGGATGGCGGCGGCTGGGCAACAACGAATTGGTCACCAGACGACAAGCAAATGTTGCTGTCTGAGTTTGTATCGGCCAATGAGAGCTACATTTGGTTAGTTGACGCAGCTTCAGGCGAGAAGACCCTGTTTACACCCAAAGGAACCGAAAAGGTGGCCTACGGTGGAGGCAGGTTTAGCAGAGATGGGCGCGGGATTTATACGACGACCGATAAGGACTCTGAATTTCACCGCCTCGTTTACATCGATCTGGCTACCAAACAGCACACCTACTTAACCGATCACATAAAGTGGGACGTGGAGGCGTTTACGCTTTCCGACGATGGTCGCCAAATCGCGTTCGTTACCAATGAAGATGGTGTTGGACATCTGCATTTGATGGATACCAAAACGCGAAAGGAAAAACCTGTCCCGGCGCTTCCGAATGGAATAGTTGGCAGCTTGCGATGGCATATGAACTCGCGCGACCTCGGTTTCACGATGAGCAATGCGCGGTCGGCCGCTGATGTGTACTCGCTGGATACAAGCACCGGCAAGTTAGACCGCTGGACGGAAAGTGAAACAGCCGGATTGAATACTTCGGAGTTTTCCCAGGCGGAACTCGTCCGCTGGAAGACTTTTGACGGGCGGGTGATTTCCGGGTTTCTTTATATGCCTCCCGCTCGTTTCCCGGCACCGCGACCCGTCGTCATAAATATTCATGGAGGACCGGAAGGGCAGGCGCGTCCGATATTCCTCGGCCGCAGCAACTATTATCTCAACGAGATGGGCATCGCGATTTTCTATCCAAACGTGCGCGGTTCTTCCGGATATGGGAAGACCTTTCTGCAACTTGACAACGGCTTTCTCCGGGAAGACACCTACAAGGATATTGGCACTCTGTTCGATTGGATCAAGACGCAACCGCGGCTGGATGCGAGCCGGGTCATGGTCACCGGTGGAAGCTATGGCGGCCACATGACCTTTGCCATCGCCACGCGCTATGACGATCGCATCCGCGCCTCGCTTCCGGTCGTAGGCATTTCAAATCTCGTATCGTTTTTGGAACGAACGGAATCATATCGTCGCGACCTGCGCCGCGCCGAGTATGGCGACGAGCGCGATCCGAGAATGCGAGAGTTCATGCTTCACATCGCGCCACTCAATCACGCGAAAAAGATCACGAAACCGATTTTCATAGTTCAGGGTGGAAACGATCCGCGGGTTCCGCTAAACGAAGCAGAACAAATGGTCAAGACAATGCGCGATAACAGGACGCCGGTGTGGTATTTGATGGCCCGGGATGAAGGCCACGGCTTTAATAAGAAGAAAAACCAGGACTTTCAGTTCTACGCGACCGTCATGTTCATGCGGGATTATTTATTGAAGTGAGATAACGAGGACTAAGGGCGCGCGTTTCGCGGCTTCGGTATTGGATGTCCGGCGTTGCCGGTAGGTCACCTTGGTAGCCCTGCCTTCAGATCTGCATGCAACAGCCGGTGAAACAAATGTTCGCCGGCCTCGCGCCTTACGGACAGCCGTCCAGCGTCGTACGCGCGTGAACCAAGCCCGCGCTGCACTGAGCGACAAATCCTTTCGTCTTCATCCTGAATCAGCTGGCCAACCGCGATGCTTGCCAGGTTGGCCCCGCGCGCTTCCTCTGAAATATCCGAAAAGTAGAAATCAAAGATTACTTCGGTCTTGTCAACACCGTGAGGAATGACGAGATTCGTGTCCAGAGAGCCCTGATACCAGTTGATCATGAAGTTTGGATATATCCAGTAATAGAGTGCTTGATCTCCCTTACGCACGGCGCCGATTTGTGGCTCGGCGCCTTCTGTAACCATCGGACTCGACTGCAAACAGAATCGCTCACCGTTTTTGACGGTGTACTTGCCATAGTCGAGAACGCTGTCAAGGCCCTTGTGAAGATGGGGGACGTGATAACCGCCATCCAGGTAGTTGTCAACGAAGACTTTCCAGTTGCAGTCGAAAATGTAACTGCGGCGTTCCATCCAGTGAACATTCTCCAGATCCAGCGTGCGAATCTGGTTCATGAGTTCCTGGTCAAGAGCATCATTCAGCGGCGGTCCTCCGCTTGAAGTTTTTACAAAAACCCATTTCTCCCACACGGCTGTCTCCACCGGTAGCAAACCATTCGCCGCTCGATCAAAATCGCAGACATCGCTGAAGTCAGGAGTGCCTTTCAGTGAGCCTTCAAGTGAATAGGTCCAACCGTGATATGGACAACGAAGATAACTTGCAGTTCCTTCCGGCACCGTCATCACCGTGGCGGCATGATGACGGCAAACGTTGAAGAAACCGCGCAGGACATTGTCGCTTCCGCGGACTACCACCACCGGACTACCGGCGATTTCAGTCGTGATGTACTGCCCAGGCTTGCATACTTGATCGGTCCGGCCAGCTAGTTGCCAAGAACGCGCAAAAACCGTTTGCAATTCGAGTTTGTAAAGATTTTCGTCGAGGTACCAGCTGGCGGGAATCGTGAGCGCCTTCTCCAGAGGCTGATCTGGATCGTAACTATCGAGAATGAGCTTGGTGTTTGAATTCATGAGAGTTGAAGCCATGGACCTTAGAGTTGCTTCGGCGTCAAACCACCGGGATGCCGGTTTTGCGTTTGGGATTGAAGAAGGGCGTCTTCACTACTTTTGCTCCGACCCGGTGGCGTCTTGCTTCCACGGTGATTTCAAACTGAAGACGCGATCCCGCCTTTGCGCATTCCCGCTTCACCGTGGCCAGGGCAATCATCTTCTTCAACGTCGGCGACCAGGTGCTGGACGTCGCCTTACCAACCTGTACGCCATCTTTGAAAACGGGCACCGCCACGCGTGATGCAATTGCGGAGACGGCCGGTGGTAAGCCAACGTCTTCGTAAAGTCTCTCAACTTCGGGCCAGTCGATTTCAATTCCGACAATCTCCCGCGGATGGCCCTGCTTCTGTTCTGCAATCAACGCCGGCTGGCCAACGAAACGCTTCTTGTCTGTTTGGACCAGGCGTCCCAGTCCCATCTCAAACGGTGAGTATTTCTGTTCTTCAATCAGCGCCTTCTTGCTGCTATTGAAGTCAACGTCGATGAGAAGTAATCCGGCTTCGATTCTCGCCACATCCAGCGCCAGCATGCCGGCTGGATGAATATCAAAAGCGCGGCCATTTTCCATCAGCGCGTCCCAAATTTTTACCGCCTGCTCGGCAGCCACCCAAATCTCATAACCGAGATCACCGGTGTAGCCAGTCCGCGAGATCTCAACTGCAACGCCGTCAATCGACGCGCGGGTTACGCGAAAGTATTTCAGGTTTTCGAGGTTCGCGTCGTTAACCAGGCTCTTCAACAGACGTCCTGAGGTCGGCCCCTGGAGCGCCAGCGCCGCCACCGTCTCAGAAATATCTTCGATGTTAACGTCCATGCCGCCGGCGTTTTGAGTAAACCAGCGCAAACTTGGATCGGCAGCGGTCCAACGGTAGGTGTTTTCTTC